>NZ_JAPMLL010000009.1 GCF_026410255.1 Xanthomarina sp. F1114 | reverse complement strand
AATGCTGTAGGATGTGCCGAAGAAAGCTTTACAACTGAAGTTCTAATTCCAGCATGTACAAGTTTAGTCAGTCCGTTTAATGGGGAAACAGATGTTTTGGTAAGTTCAGATATTACTTGGAATGCCATTGCAAACGCGACTGGTTATTTGGTGACTATCGGAACAAGTTCTGGAGCTTCAGATCTTGCAAATGGAGTAGATGTAGGAAACACAACCACTTATAATCCACCCACTGATTTTCCTGAAAACACCCAAATTTTTGTTAGCATCACAGCTTATAATTCAACCGGAAATGCTGTAGGTTGTTATCAAGAAAGCTTTACCACAGAAAACTTACAAATTATTGTGCCTAAATTTTTCACTCCAAACAACGATGGCTATAACGATGTTTGGCGTATTGAAGACCCGAAAAATGAAATTAAAAGTATTTATATTTTCGACAGATACGGAAAGCTATTAAGAAATCTAACTTCTGTTTCAGAAGTGTGGGATGGGACTTTTAAAAATAGAAACTTAAAAACAGACGATTATTGGTATCGTATTATATTGATGGACGGCAATGTAAAAACCGGACATTTTACCTTAAAACGTTAAGTCGGTAATTTAGGCCTTAAAAAACTCAGAAACTTATAATTTAATAGAAGACTTACAGCTTATTTTATGCTTTTTTCCAAAGCTTTAAGTTCTACGCCTAACTCGTTAAACATAGTTATAATACTGCTTAGTTTTAGTTCTTCTTCACTGTATTCTTGTGTGTTAATGCTACAGGTAAATTCCCATAATTCTAAAACTTCATCTATAGGAATGCTGTAATCGTGATACATTTTATTATCAGACATCAATAAAAGTGAGTTGTTAAAATCAATATTATTCATCACGCGTTTATAAACCATCCCATCGTTTAAAGTTAGTAGAACATAGGTTTTTCCTGTTTTTATTTCCTGTCTATCTTCGATAAACCGACCTATTACAAAAGAACCATCTTTCATAGGAAGCATGGAATCTCCCTTAATAGGAAACGCACGATGCTTTCCTGTAGGCAAAAACGGAAGTTTAATTTTTTGCAACTGCTCAATATATTCTGGATCGTCATAACCAGATAAATATCCAGCACTTGCTTTTACTGGCACAACCTCTATTAGGTTTTCGTTATCAGGATCTACCAAAATAGGAAACAATACACGCTGATTTCCTACTTCTATAAAAGATGAAGTCCCAGACTTTCTTAAATCGTTTCTAACTAAAATGTCTATTGGAATTTTTGCATAATCCGATAACTTAATAAGCTTGTCAATAGAAGGGAAGGAGCGACCTTCCTCATAGGCTCCAACCTGAGATTTTGACCAATCTAATACTGCAGCAAACTGAGCCTGAGATAAACCCTTCTGATTTCGAATGAATTGGATATTATTTTGAATAAACGACATAAAACTTAATTTTTGAGTCAGTAAGACTACAAATTTAAGCTAATTTTGTCACATGCAAAAGAATATTTTACATCTAGACTTAGATACTTTCTTTGTTTCCTGCGAAAGGCTCATAGATAGTCGGTTAAAAAACCGTCCGCTAATGGTTGGAGGTGTAGGAGACAGAGGTGTTGTGGCTGCTTGTAGTTATGAAACACGTATTTTTGGCGTACACTCTGGTATGTCCATGAAAGTGGCTAGAAGACTTTGTCCTGAAGCAGTAGTAATTAAAGGAAACGCCGGTATCTACACCAAATATTCTCAATTAGTAACAGAAATTATTAAAGAAAAAGTGCCTGTTTTTGAAAAAGCTAGTGTGGATGAGTTTTATGCAGATTTAACAGGTATGGACAAATTTTACGGTACTTATAAGTATGCTTCAGAATTGCGACAAGCTATTATTAAAGACACGGGGCTTCCTATTTCTTTTGGTTTATCTACAAATAAAATAGTTTCTAAAGTAGCTACAGGAGAAGCTAAACCAAATAATCAATTAAAAATAGATTCAGGTTTTGAGAAGCCATTTTTAGCACCTTTATCCATTCGGAAAATCCCTGCTGTTGGAGAAAAAACATATCAAATACTTAGAAATCTAGGTATAGATAAAGTTGAAATGGTTCAGCAAATGCCTGTAGAAATGATGCGAAGTGCTTTAGGTAAGCAAGGAGAAACTATTTGGAAAAGAGCTAACGGAATCGATAATCCGCCATTGATTCCTTATCACGAAAGAAAATCTATTTCTACAGAAAGAACTTTTAATAAAGATACCATCGATATCGCTTATTTGAGAACCATCATTTTTGCTATGGCAGAAAATTTGGCATTTCAATTAAGAAGAGCAGATAAATTAGCAAGCACCATAAGTGTAAAAATTAGATATTCAGATTTTAACACCTATAATAAACAGGTTAAAATAGCTTATTCTAGTGCCGATCATATTATTATTCCAACCGTATTAGAATTGTTTGAGAAGCTTTATAATAGAAGAGTTTTAGTAAGGTTGATTGGTGTAAAAATAAGCGATATTGTTAGTGGAAACTACCAGATAAACCTTTTTGATGATACCGAAAAAATGCTGGGCTTATATAAGGCTATGGATGGAATTCGAGGTAAGTATGGCGATTCCAGTATTATGAGAGCTTCTTCCATTGGTGCAAAAACTATAGGGAGATTTCAAAATCCGTTTAATGGCGAACCTCCAATTTTACTAGCACATAGAAAACAATAATGTATTTAAATTGTCACTCATATTATTCTCTTCGCTATGGCACATTCTCTGAAATTGAATTATTGGAATTGGCTAAAAACAACGGTATTTCAAGTTTAGCTTTAACAGATATCAACAATACATCTGCTTGCTTAAACTTTATTAAACAAGCCAAAAAACACAATATCAAACCATTAATAGGTGTGGATTTTAGAAATGGTGCCAAACAACAGTTTGTAGGAATTGCTAAAAATAATAGCGGATTTCAGGAGTTAAACAGTTTGCTTTCTCATCATTTAGAAAACAAAAAAGCTATAGCTAACAAAGCGCCAGAGTTTCAAAATGTGTTTATAATTTATCCGTTTGAACATGTTTTAGAACATGAAATTACTTCTTTTAATAAAAATGAGTTTATTGGTGTTTCAGTTGAAGAAATTAGAAAGCTCACGTTTTCAAAACTAAGAGAATTTACAGATAAATTAGTCATACAACAACCAGTTACCATCAGAAATAAAAAGGATTTTAATGCACACAGACTACTTAGAGCTATTGATAACAACTGCTTGTTGAGTAAACTTTCAAAGACTGAAGAATGTAATCCTACTGAAAAGATGCTTTCTAAAGAAAATCTATTAAAAGCATTTTCTGGGTTTCCAGATATGATAGAAAACACAGAGTATTTAATAGATCAATGCCAGGTTTATTTTGGTTTTGGCAATGAAAGAAAATCTCAAAACTTAAAGACTTATAAAGACAATTTAGAAGCCGACTTTAAATATCTAAAAGAGTTATGTTATGCAGGTTTACCAAACCGTTACAAAAATCCGAATGAGAAAGTTTACGAACGCTTAAACAGAGAATTAGAAACCATTAAATCTTTAGACTTTGTAAGCTTCTTTTTAATTAATTACAACATTATTTCTTATGCTAAACGTCAGGGGTATTTTCATGTAGGGCGTGGTAGTGGCGCCAATAGTATTGTGGCTTATATTATTGGAATTACAGACGTTGACCCAATTGAATTAGACTTGTATTTTGAAAGGTTTATAAACCCATATAGAGCTTCTCCTCCTGATTTTGATATCGATTTTTCTTGGAAAGATAGAGACGATGTTACGAATTATATTTTTAAAAGATTTAAAAATACAGCGCTTTTAGCCACATATAATACCTTTAAATTTAAAGCTGTTGTTAGAGAATTAGGAAAAGTATTTGGTTTACCAAAAGAGGACATAGATAAGTTAAGCAAAGGAAAATCTACAAATATCGCATTAGACGAAATAGGAAAACTAGTTCTAAAATACGGAGAATTAATTCAAGGATTTCCAAACTATTTAAGCGTGCATTCTGCTGGAATTTTAATTTTAGAAGAACCTATTCATAATTACTCAGCTACTTTTTTACCACCTAAGGGTTTCCCTACTGTACAATTTGATATGATGATAGCAGAAGAAGTAGGTATTTTTAAGTTTGATATTTTAGGACAAAGAGGCTTAGCCAAAATTAAAGAAGCCCTAGAAATTATAGCAGAAAACAGGCCAGAAGCTCCAGCAATAGATATTCATGATGTAGCGCGTTTTAAAAACGATAAAAACATTAATAAGCTTCTTAAAAGTGGCGGAGCTATTGGTGCTTATTATGTAGAATCTCCAGCTATGAGAGGCTTGATGATAAAATTACAAACTCAAGATTATTTAGGCTTAGTGGCCGCAAGTTCTATTATCCGTCCCGGTGTTTCTGGGTCAGGTATGAAAGAAGAATTTATAAAACGTCACCGATTTCCAGAACAGAGAGAAAATGCACATCCTATTTTAATGAAAATTATGCCAGAAACTTACGGCGTCATGGTCTATCAAGAAGATGTTTTAAAGGTGGCCAATCAGTTTGCCGACTTAACTCTGGGAGAAGCAGATGTTTTAAGAAGAGGAATGAGCGGAAAATACCGTTCTAAAGAAGAGTTTTTGGCTGTAGAACAAAAATTTATTACTAATTGTAGAAACAAAGGTTTTACCAACTCTCTAATTTTCGAGGTCTGGAACCAAATTAAGAGTTTTGCTGGCTATGCTTTTGCTAAAGGACATTCGGCGTCTTACGCTGTAGAAAGCTATCAAAGTCTATTTTTAAAGTGTTATTATCCCATAGAATTTATGGTTGCCGTACTTAATAATGGTGGCGGATTTTACAGTGCAGAACACTACTTACACGAAGCTAAAATGCAAGGAGCTCAAATTAAATTACCTTGCATTAATAACAGCGACCATCCAAATAGGGTAAAAGGGAAAGATATTTATCTTGGTCTAGGGTATTTAAAAAATCTGGAAACTTGGGTTATTCAGAGAGTATTAAGTGAAAGACAACTACATGGCAACTTTTTATCTTTAGAAGATTTTATAGATCGCATACAAATAAGTATAGAACAGCTGTCTATTTTAATAAGAATAGGTTGTTTTCAATTTACAAACAAGTCAAAAACAGAATTGTTATGGCAAGCCATTTTTAAGCTTCAAGCTAGTAAAACGCTTAATAAACAGCCTAAACTTTTTAAACCCAATCACAAACACTTTAAATTGCCAGAACTACCGGTTAATGCTATTGAAAACGCTTATGACGAGATGGAATTATTAGGTTTTCCTTTATGTGGATATTTTGAATTAATAGATGAAGTTATGGAGCGTGATATTTGTGCTAAAAACATGTCTCAGTATGCCAACAAAGAAGTTATTATTTATGGAAATCTGGTAACCACACGTTACAATACCACTTCGCAGGGAAAACGAATGCGTTTAAGTACGTTTGTTGATAAACATGGCGATTACTTTGATGCTGTTCACTTTACCGAAACCGTATATAACTATCCAATTAATGGCTTAGGAGTTTATAAATGTTTGGGAATTATAACAGAGAAATTTGGGTTTTGTAGCATGATTGTTTTAAAAAGTAGAAAAGTAAAGATAAAAGGAAACCCTAGAGCCGTATAATTATATTAAACGACTATAATTAGGTGAACTCTTTTAAACTTCAAAAGGAAGAAAGCTACTCTTAAAAAATAAACTTCGTATTAAAATTAGAAAAGTAAATCCCCATACCCCCAAATAATAGTGCCTATTAAACCTGTTATAGTGGAAGAGACAGAAATAAAATCGTGTAAAGTATCCTTTTCTTTAACTACGTCAAATTTTTCCCGCAACCCCAAATCAGTTTTAAACAAATTTTCAATTTCAGCTTTCTTTAAATTGGACAAAATAAATTGAATAGCTACAGAAACAAAACTCAGTACAGCTCCAGATCTTGCAAACCAAGTTTCTGTAGAGTTTAAGGACATAAATGCCGAAATAACGCAAAATATCACCCCAAATATTAAAAGTGCTACCGGAAGTCTGTAATTTTTTTTCTGTATTATCATTGTTCTCTCATTTTAATTCCTATCAAAGTTATAAAACTCAAACTAAGTCATTTTAATTTAAATTATTAAAAAACCAAGCTATAAGTGTTTCATTTTAACACAATTAAGTGTAAGTGTTTTTAAAAATCACTATATTTAAACCTCTCTTTTTTAATTAATAACACAATATCTCTTTTTGTTAAAGAATAGATATCTTAATTATCATTTAATATTATGTTTTATCAAATAGAGTTAGTTTTTAAAGTAATAAAACTCAAACATATTAGATATGGAAACTATTAAAATTAAAACAGGAGAACAGGTAAAAGTTGTGGTAAAAATTAGTTCAGATGCCAACGTAGGTTCTAATGTAAGTCTTAACGATGTGGTTATTAAAAAGAGTATTACCACAAACTTTACAGTACCGCTAGGAGTTATAGACGACATAGATAAAAGTACATTGTCCGTTGTATCTAACTTTTTTGTCCATAGTAAAATAGATGCTATAATAGAAACAACAATAGTTGAAATTACAGTTTCTTCAGAAACAACTTCTGTAAGTGTTTTAGCCGAAAAAGTCAAACTCAATGCCATGTTATTTATGGCTTTTGTAGTATTAAAACTAGAAAAAGCATAGGCTTATGAAAACAAAATTTATAACACTTATAATATGTTTCATGTTTGTTTTTGGGCAAGCCCAGCAAATAGACTTAAGTAAGTTTACTTTGTCCAACGGTTCTAGTCCTGCCTTTATTTTGGTGGGCGAAACACCTACAGAAATTTATACTCCTGTAAACCTAAAAGCGTTAACCTTACATGTGCAAGAGAATTTTGGTGAGAGTATTTCTATAGAAGCTACTCCGTACTTTTTAATAAATACAAAGCGAAAGGACCGAAGTTACCAGAAGTATATTGGGGTTTTAGAAGATCCTGATAGCGGCGCAATAGTTCAAAAGCCATTTAGCGGTCTTAATACCACAACCATTTCGTTTGCTTATGTAGACAAAGAGTTTTCGGGTTTAGAAAACGAGCATAAAACGTATTCTATAGGTTTACGAACCACAGTACTTAGATTCTACAATAAAGAAAAAGTACATGCAAATACTATAGGAATGGCAACTGCCTTATCTAACATTACAGTTCCAAATGCTATTTTAATACAAGGTGAAGAAGCTATTCAACACTATTATCAAGAACATCAGGATGAAATAAACGCACTTATAGAACCTTTTCAAAAACAAATAAAACCCTTATTCAGATTAGATGCTGCTATGGGTTATAGTGCTTTGTTTAAGGAGAATAAAACAAACTCTGGAACAGCAAATCGCTTAGGAATTTGGTTAACTGCCGAAACAAGCTTGATATTAAATGAAGGAAGCGACGCCAAAACTAACAACTATTTTAATCTTCTACTTACAGCACGTTATGTTGAAGACGGTTTTAATGCTTTGGCAAACAATTATTATACAATGTATTATAGAGATTTTGGTGGAAAGCTAGAATTTGAATTCGGTAAGTTGGGTTTTGGTTATGAATATATTGCGAGAAATGGAGAAATTAACAGCGAACGTTCGGTTGGAAGTATCCAATATACCATTACAAAAGACCTTAGTATATCTGGTGGATTTGGAAAGAATTTTGAAGGGCCTGATGGTGAAAACCTTCTGACTATTATTGGGATTAATTGGGGTATTAATACAGGAAACAATAAAGTAGGTCTCAATTAAAAATCTAGTTTTAAGTTGTCTGCAAACACAGTTAAAAAAAACAGTATTTTGGAATATTTAAAATTATCTGCTATTAAAGTTTCAGAAGTTATTTACTTCTAATTTCCTATACAATTCTAAAATGAAATAACTGAAATTTTAAATAAATCCTTATACTTTAGATGTTTTATTTATAACATTAATTAATTTCACTTATATTTGCTTTCTTCAATATGATGGTAACATTTTTATAGTAAAGATTCTATTTGTCAAAATTTTCTGATTCCTTTGTTTTAGATATTCCATATTATTCGCTCCTTAAAAGGAATTATATCAGTAAAATTTTATAAGTGTAAATAAGTATTTTGAAAAATGGAGATTAACTATAAGTTTGTAGTAATTATAGTATTGAAAATATTTTTTAAATTAAAACAGATCAAATGATTAAAAACTTAATAAATAAATTTTTAAAACCTAAAAGCGAAAATCAAATAAAAGAAGGTACTGTAAAATTTTTCAATAACTCTAAAGGCTTTGGTTTTATAATTTTAAAAGATTCAGAGGATGAAATTTTTGTTCATAAAAATGGACTAATAGACCGAATTCGTGAGAAGGATAACGTAACTTTTGACGTAGAGCAAACAGAAAAAGGACCAAGCGCTATAAACGTAAAAAAGGTTTAATTAACCAGAATAGAAATTAACTTAAAGCTGTCATTTATTGACGGCTTTTTATTTTATTATAACAAAGATATTGTAGTTCCTAAATTCCTTTAAAACAATTAAGTACTTCAATATAAGCACAACTTATAAAACTGTGATTATCTTTGTCGAAAATTATTAGATGTCAAAAACTTTTTCAGATTTAGGAATTAATAAGCAATTTGTAGATAGCTTATTAGAACTAGAAATATCAGTACCTACAGATATTCAACAAAAAACAATTCCAGCTTTACTAAATAAAAAGGAAGATATTGTTGCCTTAGCCAAAACAGGAACTGGTAAAACAGCTGCTTTTGGTCTACCCTTATTACAGTTAATAGATGAAAATTCGACAGATATTCAAGCTGTTATTTTAGCACCAACACGTGAGTTAGGACAACAGATTTATAACAACCTATTATCTTTTGCATCAAACAGTCCTGAGATTTCAATTGCAGCAATTTGTGGTGGCATACCAATTAAACCTCAAATAGAACGCTTGCAGACAACAACTCATATTGTGGTTGCTACACCTGGTCGTTTGGCCGATTTAGTAAGCCGAAATGCAATAAACATTAAAAACATCTCTTACTTTGTTTTAGATGAAGCCGATGAAATGGTAAGCGCATTAAAAGAAGGCTTAGATAGTATTATTAAAGAGATTCCAAAATCTAGGAGAACCTTACTTTTTACTGCTACAATGCCAGGAACCGTAAAGCAGCTAATTCAGAATTATATGTCAAAGCATGTCATTCAGATTGAAGCAGATATGAAAACGGTAGGACATCAAGGAATCGATCATCAATACGTGGTTGTAGAACCTATTGAAAAACTAGACGTATTACTTCATTTTCTTAATTCTAAAGAAGGAGAAAGAGGTATTATTTTTTGTAAAACAAAAGCAGCTGTTAATAAATTAGCTAAAAAATTGGCCATTAATAAGTTTTCTTCTGGCGCACTTCACGGAAGTTTAACTCAAGGAATTCGCGATCGTATAATGGGGCAGTTTAGAGAAGGATATATTGATATTTTGGTAGCAACAGACTTAGCTGCTCGTGGAATTGATGTTAAAGAAATATCTTATGTGGTAAACTATCACTTACCGGATACTTACGATGCTTATGTACATAGAAGCGGACGTACAGCCAGAGCAGGAGCTAAAGGACTTTCTCTAACTATTTTACAGCAAGAAGAGGTTGAAGATATTGCAGATTTTGAACAGGAATTAGGAATTACTTTTAAACAATTTCAAAAAGCCGATGAGCAAAGTATTGAAGAGAATAATGGTTTAATTTGGGCAAGAAAGATATTTAAAACCAAACCCAATCGAGAGCTTTCTGAAGCGTATAAAGCAAAAATTAAAACTATATTTCATCATTTAACCAAAGAAGAATTAGTCGAAAAAATTATAGCCGATTATTTCTCTCAAACTAATATTGGTAACCCAAAAGCTGAGAAAGCAAAAAAGAAGTAGTTCTTATGGCAAATAACATTAAAGATCAGCAAGATATTCTGGATAAACTGAATATCCATGAGCTAAACCCCATGCAAAAGGAAGCCATTCCAATTATTGAAACAACAACAAATACGGTTTTGCTCTCTCCAACTGGATCTGGAAAAACATTGGCTTTTTTGTTACCATTAATAAAGGGGCTAAAAGTGGACTGCTCGGACGTACAAGCGCTTATTTTGGTTCCTTCCAGAGAGTTGGCTATTCAAATAGAACAGGTGGCTCGAGATATGGGTTCAGGATTTAAAGTAAATGCGGTTTATGGTGGCAGACCCATGTCTAAAGATAAAATTGAAATTAAACATGTACCCGCTATTTTGATTGGAACACCTGGAAGAATTTTAGACCATTTTAATAGCGAAAGGTTCTCTTTAACAAATATTAAAACACTTGTTTTAGATGAGTTTGACAAGTCGTTAGAAGTAGGTTTCGAGCAAGAAATGAAAACTATAATTAGTCAATTACCTGCTTTAAATAAACGTATTTTAACTTCTGCAACTCAAGGAGTTGAAGTTCCCGGCTTTGTAAGATTGAACAAGCCAACAATTATTAATTATTTAGACAAACAAGTAAAGTCGAAACTAACTATAAAACAGGTTGTGTCTCCCACCAATAGTAAGTTTCAAACCTTATTAAAATTACTTCAGCACCTTGGAAATCAACAGGGAATTGTGTTCTGTAATGTTAGAGACAATATAAATTTAGTTAGTAGATATTTAGAAAAAAATCATATAAGTCATAGTTGTTTTTCAGGAGGAATGGAGCAAAAAGATAGAGAACGCTCTTTAATTAAATTTAGAAATGGAACTAGTCAGATTTTATTAGCTACAGATTTAGCCGCCAGAGGCATAGATATCCCTGAAATGAACTTTATAATTCATTATGAGCTTCCTTATGCTTATGAAGAATTTACACATAGAAATGGAAGAACAGCTAGAGTAAACGCTAAAGGAACCGCTTATGTTATAAAATGGGAAAAAGAAACTCTACCTGATTTTATTGGTTCTCCTAAAATTGTAAACATTAATAAAAAAGCTCCGGTTGAACCACAATATTGGGAGACTTTATTTATATCTGGTGGAAGAAAAGATAAAATCTCTAAAGGAGATATTGCTGGTTTATTTTTTAAAGAAGGAGGTTTAACTAAAGACCAATTAGGAATTATTGAATTAAAACAGGACTGTGCTTTTGTAGCTGTCCCACTTAGTATTGCTAGTGCTTTATCCGATAAATTGAATAACAGTAGATTGAAAAAGAAAAAGGTTCGTGTATCTGTTCTTTAAGCCAGTATATATTTAATTTTATATTTATGTAATTCGTGTCATTTTTACATGTACTTTTGCGCCCTCAAAAAAAATGATATGAAGCGCATTAATGAATACAAGAAACTCTTTGGAGTAGAAAACGAGGTTGAACTTAAGACTTTAAAAAAGAGTTACCGTAATTTGGTTAAAGAATGGCATCCGGATAAATTCCAAAATGGAGATGCACGGCAAGAGGAAGCCGAAATTAATAGTCGTAAGATTATTGATGGTTACCATTTTTTAGTAAGTATTGCGCCTGAAACTATTGAAGCAAATTTAGAAGCTTATACTGAAACAATTACCAACTCGGGGATTGCAGATTATACTCATAAAGGCTTATTATTAGAGATTACCTTTGTCGATGGTTCTACATACGAATATTTTGGGGTAACAAAACCAATCTATATTAAAATGATTAATAGCGATAAGGTAAACCGCTTTGCTAAACGTAATATCTATTCTAATTATACATATAGAAAAACAAAAAGAGTAGTAGAGGAAGCCTAAGCTAAAGAATTATAGTTTTGCAACTACAAATTTCATATATATTTAAAAGTTATTGAGTTAGCTGCCCAAAAATTGGCGTTTAACTCAATAACTTATTTTTTTAATTTTTCTTCGGTTTTCTAACTCTGAAAAAAGCTATAATTCCCACAATAATTACAACGGCTGTTAGAATATAAATAAATTTAGGCACAGGAATTGGATCTCCAGCAGCATAACTGTGCAAACCGGTTAGATAGTAATTCACCCCAAAAGAAGTCATTATAATAGATCCAAATGCCAAAACACTTGCTATATTGAGTGTATAACGACTTTTAAGTGCTGGAACAAATCGTAAATGCAGTACAATGGCATAAATAATTATTGAAATCAGAGCCCAGGTTTCTTTCGGGTCCCAAGCCCAATAACGCCCCCAAGACTCATTGGCCCAAACACCTCCTAAAAAGGTTCCTATGGTTAAAACAAATAGTCCAATAGTCATAGAAATCTCATTAATATAAGTAAGTTCTTTTACTCTAATATCAATTTTACTCGCGTTACTTTCTGTTTTTATAATCATTAAAATTAATGCCATAAATCCTAAAACAGCCGATAAAGCTAGAGGTGCATAACTACTAACAATGGTAGCTACATGGACTTTTAACCAAAAGGATGATTTTAGTACTGGCATTAAATTAGTAATTTCAGGATTTAACCAATCTAAATAACTAACAAAGAGTAAGGATCCTGAAAATAAGGTGGCTAAAGGCAAAGAGAAATCAGATTTTCTAAAAGTTAGCAATCCACAGAGCATTAATACCCAAGCCACAAAAACCATCATTTCATAACCGTTACTCCATGGTGGGTGTTGACCTATATACCAACGTAGAAGAATATTTCCTGTAAAAAACAAAAAACTTATTAAAGTAACTATCACAAGAATATTCCAAAAGACATTTACAAATCGGTTGTTTACAAATATTTTTGAAAGTGCTAATATTAACATGATTAAGCCCACAGTAAAAAACACTTGGAATAACCAGAAATTAAGGTTCATTTGGTTATACCATATCTCAGCTTCAATTCTTTGGTTGCTTGGAATTATTTCTGCTCCTAATGTGCTTTGGTATGTGTCTATATAAGAGAGTTTATCTGTAGCACCTGCCCAGTTTTTTTCTGCAATATCTTTAAAATAGGTTCTAGTTATATTTTGTACAAATTGGCCGTCTTCTAATGGAAAGTCTTTAAAATGATGATTATAACTAAACCACTTATTGTTTTCGGCTAAGCTATTTGGAAAAATAGTTAAATAGTTTCCAGAGAAAATATTGAATAAGATATTGAAGCGTTCATCAACTTTAATAACTTCTTTATCAAACTCATTCTGTTCAGCAGGTTTCTTTGCGTGAGCTTCTTCGGCCATTTTAGCTAACACATAATCTCCTTCTGGATTAATTAAATGATCGAAGGAGATATAACCATCTTCCGTAATTTTAAGAGGTTTAAAATAATCACCTCCTTTGATGGCTTCTATTTTTATAACTGGTATTTTCTGCCAAGCGCCTGGAGAAACATGCATTGCTAAAAATACCTGATCAGCATTTAAGGTTATTATTTTTCCATCTTCGGTTTTATACTTGAAGGTTGTTTTTCCATATATTTTTCTAAGAAACTCTGAAGCTAAGGTGTTAATGGGTTTAATTCTCCCATCCATATCCTGAACTAAGATGCGCCCAAATAAATCTGAATGCTGCTTATCAATAACTTCGTTTAAAACTAAATCTGTTACAGAAGGTACAGAGTCCTTTTGCATTGGAGATTGAGCAAATACACCCACAGAGCTCAAAAATGCAATGATTATAATAGGAGCTTGCTGTTTTATTTTCTTAAGCTTTTTAGTAATTGTTGTAAATCTGGTTCTTTTTCCAAAAAGAGTAAAGAACATTCCAATTGCCATTAAAAGATAACCAATATAAGTTGTTACTGTCCCTAATACATCATGATTTACAGCCAATAAAGTCCCTTTTTCATCTGTGTCGTAACTAGCTTGATAAAAACGAAACCCACCGTAATCCAAAACATTATTCATATAAATACGGAAAGGCATTTGAGTTTCACCATCTATTACCATTACTTCACTTGCGTATGACGACGGACTTTCTGAGCCAGGATAGCGCTCTAATTGAAAATCGTTTAACTTTACAGAAAACGGAATTTCAATGGGTTTAGCACCGTAAGAAAAACTCAGATGAATATTGTCAATGGTAGTTTCGTGGGTGGTTGGTAAAAAACCTTTTCTATATAGAAGCATGACTTCTTCAGTTTTATCGCCAACCTTCACATTTAAGACCACAGCATCATCCTTAGTTGGATCGTTGTCTTTTGGTTTTTCCGAAGTACTAACTATTTCCATACTAGCACGTTCATGATAGGATAAAGGAACAAAAGATAAATCGCCATGTCTGTATAAAGTTCTAAGCGACATGGTTTGAAGAGAGTCTGCTTTCAATACGCCTGCTTTTTGATCTGCCATAACAAAGAAATCGAGTGGGTGAGGTGCCCAAATTTTGAATTCTCCATGTTCTTCTGTAATGTTGATTATGCCTTCCTCTTTAGCTTCAAAACCAACTTTGTGTTTTTGTGGACCTATAATTTCGACTTCACCTTTATATAAAAAAAGAGTTTCTCTTCCATTTCCAGAAGTAACAACCATTTGTAGTAATGGAGAGCCTTTTTCTAAATCTTCAACAATTTCAGGGAGGGCATCTGCTACAAATTCTTTTAAAGATATTTCAATAGGAAGATCTTCTATATCTGTATTAAGTGTAAAACTATTATCGTTTAGAGGTGAAAACTCTTTCTTTTTTTGAAGATGTCTTGTTTTATTTCCATTAGATATATGGACTTGTAAATAGTTTTTATCTGAAATTATTGTATTAGAACTTTGTCCTTCTCTAATACGCATAATTCCTCCATAAGAATCATACCGTGTAATTCCCGCTCCAATAATAACAATAATAAAAGCAAGGTGGAAAAGTAGTACGGCCCATTTTTCTTTTCGCCATAAGTTATATTTAAATGTGTTGGCCAAGAAACAAAGAGCAAGCCCAACCATAACCAGCTCGAACCATAGGGCATCATAAATTTTTATCCAGGCAGTATCTGTACCATAATCATTTTCCATAAAAGTTGCGGTAGCCATGGCCACCGCAAATATTAAGAGTAAAAGTAAGGCTAAAATTGAAGATGAAAAGAAGCGATATATAAATTTCATAGAGAGGAATCTGACTTAAATAAGGCGTTAAAAGAATTTTACAGTTTGTTCGACACTAGGTTAATTGGCGTTTACCACTTTTTTAGAACCCATTTTTGCTTCCCGGGCTTTTGCCTCTTCTAACCATTTTGGCAAAACATTGGCTTTAAACTGTTCTTTTTCTTGCTCAAGTTTTTCCATATCAAGTCCAATGTATTTTTGTGCTTTTGCTTTGGTCGAAATATCTGGCATAGTTACAGGTTCGTTATGTCCTAAAGTAGCTAAAAGTCTTGCTAACATAACGCGTGCTTCTTGCGCTTCTGCAAGTCCGCTACCAAGTACACGACCTATTTCTACGGGAGAGTGAAATGACGCACCGTGAGAAGCTGCAGAATAATCCCATCGCCATTGTGCATGACGAATACTCATAAGAATATCTTTCATTTGCTCTTCAGTTGCACCCAATTCCCATGCTTTTCCTGCCTCAATATGTGCTTTTACCAAAACATCTTCTAATTTGATTCTGTTTTCGTTAGCTTTCTTCTGTCTGTCGTATACATTAGTAATGAGTTTATCGGTTTCTTCTCTATGACATACCTGACAAGAATTAGCAACATTATTTAAAGGTGATTGTAAATGGTGATCGGTAAATTTTTGTCCCCCTTCACTTTTATATGGCATGTGGCAATCTGCACAAGAAACCCCGCGATCTGCATGAACTCCTGTTAAGAAAATCTCATAATCTGGATGTTGTGCTTTTAACATGGGTGCTTTACTAATGGCATGCGTCCAGTCTGAAAATTCAATATCATCATAATATTTTTCCATGTCCTCAAAAGCAAATCCATTTTCCCACGGAAAGGTTAGGTAGTTGGTACCTTCATGACCAGGTTTGTTTTTATTAAAATAATATTCAACGTGACACTGAGCACATACTAAAGAGCGCATTTCTTGGTGGGTAGACTGATTGATATCTTTCCCCATAGCTTGAAATGCCTCAACTAAGGCTGGTCTTGTAACACGTAATTTCATAGTATTTGGATCGTGACAATCTGCACAACCAATAGGGTTTACAACCTCAGAAACATTTTCTGCCCACGTACCGGCATAGAATTCTCCAACACCATGCTCGTCCATCAATCGTGGTACATCTGGACCTTTACACGTCCAACAAGTTGCTGGCATGGGACCATCCTCTTTATTTTCAGGAGCAGCAGAACGAAGAGTGTTATGTAGATCTTCTATAGCATAATAGTGACCACGACCTTGATTGTAATCTTTAGAAAACGCATATCCTGCCCAAAGCACTACCATTCTTGGGTCCTCTTCAAGCATATCAACAGTTGCCGATCCGCCTTGATAAGAACGGAAGGTTGTATCTGCCGTTTGCATATAAGATTGATATTCTCTTGGGTAGTTTTTCCCCCATTCTTCATTTCTTGGCTCATTTTCACCAATTTCTACATTAGGCACATATTTATATTTGGCCTCACTTTTCCTATTAATAATACTAGATGCAAGAAGTCCTAATAAAAAGACAACTACAATTGTTACGACGAAGAGAACTTTATTTTTCATATTTATTGAGGTTTATTGTGCTTCCATTTCTTTTGCTAACCACTCTGGTACTACCATTTCATCTTGATCTGTTGGTAGGGGAGCGATATTATATTTTACTGTCGATAAGCCATGTATACGTCCATGAGGTACTTCTTGATGACAAGACCAACAAGCTCTTTCTGTGCGATTTTCTTTATGATTATCAAGCCATCCATCATATTTGACTTCTGTTACTTGCTGTATATGACATCTAATACAATTGTTTTGAACTACTTCCTCGGAAGCCTCACGCATAGAAATAACATCTGGTTCGGCTCTAGCCGTAAAGACTGCTGAGTGATACAAACCGTCTTTTGCTTTAAAATAATAAGAATTAAAAATATTGTCTTGAGGTACGTGACATCCATTACAAGAAACCCATTCTCTATGAGAGCTGTGCATCCAACTATTGTAAACAGGAGTCATAACATGACAGTTAACACAGGCTTGAGGGTTGTCTGACAAATAAGACACCACTTCAGCTTCTCTCATTAAGAAGAAACCGATACCCATGACACAGGCAATTGCAAAAACTGCAAAGGTGCGCCAAGAAGAACCTTTTTCTGGAAGTATTTTTAAGTTAAACTTCATAAACCAATGAATTATACTATAAAAATATAGAATAGAACTTTAACTAAAGGTGAGAAAAGTCATACTTTAGAAAAAAATCAAAATTTTAATATAGATTAGCAGTAAATAAAGTCTAGCATAATTTGTTTAAATTCAATTTATTTTAAACGCAATACATTGATGATTAGAGTTTTATGCGAAATAAAAACTATGAATAACAACTAATAATTGTTGATTTATAATAGTTTGGAATCGTTCTAAAATACTTGTTTTGTGTTTTTTGATGCTAAAACCATGCAATTGTTCTAAAAACGGAGATAAAGAACGGTCTGTAGCAAAAAACTCTCTTAACTTAGTGAGTAGAATATTTATTTCTATTAATTTTATGGTTTTATATATTTTCTATTTGAGAGATAATAGTAAATTAATTAACGATCAAGTTTAGATACCTTGACTAAACTATATGAATCTATTAAAAGCAAAATTGCATGAATATTACAGCTGCATATACAGACCTCTATCAACTAACTATGTCTCAAGTCTATTTTGGGACAAAACCCGATGGGAAAGCAGTTTTTGATTATTATTTTAGAAACAATCCTTTTAATAGTGGCTATTCAATTTTTGCTGGATTGGAGGATATTTTAGATTTTCTGGAAACTCTGGAGTTTACGGCTTCAGATATGGCATACTTGGAACAGCATGGTTTTAAAAAAGACTTCTTAGATTATTTAAAAAACTTTCGTTTTCAAGGAACTATTTATTCATGTAAAGAAGGAGATGTTGTTTTTCCTAATCGTCCTATTTTGCAAGTAGAAGCTAATATTATCGAAGCGCAGATAATAGAGACTCTTCTATTAAATATTCTTAATTTCCAAACCTTAATTGCTACAAAAGCTAGTCGAATAAGATACAGTGCAAAAAACGCTATTCTATTAGATATGGGCTTACGTCGTGCTCATGCCACTGGCGGATATTATGCATCGAGAGCTGCTGCAATAGGCGGCTTCGATAGCACCAGTAATGTAAAGGCTGCAGAAGATTATAATATGCCTTCCTCCGGAACTATGGCGCATTCTTTTATACAAAGTTATGAAGATGAATTAGAAGCATTTCGCGATTTTGCAAGATGGCGTCCTAAAAACTGTGTGCTTTTAGTAGATACCTATAATACGCTTAGAAGCGGACTTCCAAATGCTATAACAGTAGCTAAAGAGATGGAAAGTAGAGGGGAACAGTTATTGGGAGTTAGATTAGACAGTGGAGATTTATCCTATTTATCCAAAAAAACACGAAAAATATTAGACGAAGCCAATTTGGAATATGTAAAAATTGTAGCTTCTAATCAATTGGATGAATATGTGATAAAAAGTTTGAAAGAACAAGGAGCATCTATTGATATTTTTGGTGTTGGAACAAATTTAGTCACAGGAAAACCAGATGCAGCCTTGGATGGGGTTTATAAATTATCGGAATTTAATGGCGAACCAAGAATCAAACTTTCCGAAAACATTATCAAAGTTTCTCTTCCTTTTAAAAAACAAGTGTATAGAATGTTAGATAAAAACGGAATGTTTTATGGTGCAGATGCCATAGCAGGTTTTACTGAAGAAAACGTGACGAATATGGAGCATCCATTCGACTCTAGAAAAAGTCTAAATCTCGATCGTTTTACACATGAACCTTTGTTGGAAAAGGTTATGGAAAATGGAAAGCGAATAAATTCTCCACGAACGGTATCGGAAATTGCTGCCTACTCGAAATCTCGTTTAGAAAAACTTCCTGAAGAATATAAGCGTTTTCAAAACCCACATATATACAAAATTGGTCTGAGTACACAACTAAAGCTAGAACGAGACAAGTTAGTCCAAAAACATAGATTCTAAAGTTATTAATATGAAAACACTTCTTATAATTGATGTTCAAAACGACTTTATGCCTGGTGGTTCATTAGCTGTTCCTGAAGGAGATAAAATTGTTCCTATTATCAATAAAATGCAACATAAATTCGACTTGGTAATAGCTTCTCAAGATTGGCATCCAAAAGACCATATTAGTTTTGCCTCAAATCATCAAGGAAAGTCTACGTTTGATGAGATAGAGCTTCATGGAAAACCACAAACCTTATGGCCAGATCATTGTGTCCAAGGTACGGAAGGTGCTAAGTTTCATCCAAATCTTGACACCAAAAAATGGGAAGCCATTTTTAGAAAAGGAACCGACAAAGAAATAGACAGCTATAGCGCTTTTTATGATAATGGCCATTTAAAATCCACTGGATTAATAGGGTATTTAAAAGAAAAAGGAACGACACAACTTTTTCTATGTGGGCTTGCGGCAGATATCTGCGTGTATTTTTCTACTTATGATGCCTTTAAAGAAGGTTTTGCATGTTTTTTTATAGAAGACGCCTCACAACCTTTAAATTCTGAAGGTTTTATAGAATTAAAAAAGAAGATGACATATTTGGGAATTCAAGTTATTACTTCTGATGAAATTTAAAATATATTTTCAACAGAATCAGACTTACTCATAGTAACATATAACTTGATTAAATAAAGCATTCTGTCTTCAAGATTATTTTTAGTATATTTACTTCTAAGTAGTTTATAATCAATAAAATAAACGTTATGAGTAATTATCCTTTAGTTAATTTTCATTTTCGAGTAGATTGGGGTGGAACTAGAATTGGTTTTTCTGAAGTATCTGGACTTTCAGTAGAACACGAAATTATTGAGTATAGAGATGGAATTTCGACAGATTACAATACCATTAAGATGCCTGGAATGCGTAAGTATTCGAATATCATATTTAAACGAGGTACATTTAGACGTGATAATGACTTTTTTAGTTGGATGAACTCCTTTTCACTGGGGCATATTGAAAGACGCGATATCACTATTGCCTTGCTGAACGAAGAACACGAACCGGTAATGGTTTGGAAAGTTAAAAATTCTTGGCCTATTTCTTTAAAGTATACAGAACTTAATGCCATGAAAAGTGAAATACTGATTGAAAGATTGGAGATAACTCATGAAGGGTTTAATGTCAACGATGTATAAATTCATGAATTTGCCAAGATCCACATATCCACCACTTAATATGCATTTTGCTGTTGAATTTGATTATAAGGAACTTAGGGATGATAAAAACTTTCAATCTGTTCAAGGCCTAAAAGTTAGAGTTTGTGAAAACGAGAATAAAAAAGGTACTTATGTCAAATTTGATAATATTGTTTTAAAACGAGCGTATCAACCGGAATCTCATCTTGTAAAATGGTGTATGGATGCCATCAATAATTCTAAAATTAAACCCGTTAATTTAACTGTAAAACTCTTAAACGCAAATCATGAGATTCTGAGTGCGTGGAATATAGAAAAAGCAGTTCCAGTTGCTTGGGGCGTTGACGAACTACACGCCCAAGACACTAAAATATTAATTGAAACTATAGAACTTTCATACCTGAGCTTTAAAGTGTTAACAACTAAAAGAAACGTCAAACCTCCCATTCGGAAAAAGTAAATATGCTATCAAAGTACGGTTTCTAAAACGATCTTTATAACTACTAGAATAACCCGTTTTCTTCCCAGATATAATTAAACACAATCCCGCAAAACCTT
This sequence comes from Xanthomarina sp. F1114, assembly GCF_026410255.1. Lineage (GTDB taxonomy): Bacteria > Bacteroidota > Bacteroidia > Flavobacteriales > Flavobacteriaceae > Xanthomarina. The sequence continues at coordinate 162,685 of NZ_JAPMLL010000009.1, read as the reverse complement.
CCCCGGAACGCTTTCAGAAAAATTCTAATTATTGTACCTTGCAAGACTATTAAAAAGAAAGAATTATGAAAGAAAGCACGATGCTTAATTATATTGAAAACATATTAAAAAATATGCCTGCTGGTTGGTTAAGTACAACAACCCATCGATTAGATATTTATGAGGAGGAATTAGCTAAAACCCAATTCTTAGATCAGTTTGAAAGGCTGTACGAAAATAATAATTATGAAACTGAAGCACTCAATCAGCTACCTACGGCATACGATTATATCCGTTTAGGCCATCCTTTATCCTGTGTTTTAGAATGGAGCATTGCTAAATTGAATAATATAAATCCAGAGAATGTCATCAGTTTTCAATCGAAGAGTATTCCTGTTTTAGCCATTTTAAGAACAAACTTATTAGAAAATAAAAACACACAGATTGTTTATTCAAGCAGTTTACCAGATTTTTTTGATTCAGAAGTTTTAAAGAACGTGTATGGCTATAAGTTCGAATTAAAGAAAGTTGAAAATGTGAACCAGATTTCTGAATTCGATGGAAGTACTGTTTATATCTCCCAAGATGATGTTATTTCTACTAGTGAATTAAACTCTAAAGTTGATTTTTATATCAGTTTATATAATGACTTAGGAAGTGTTTTAATTGCAAATGGGAAGAAAAACGAATCTTATATTTCCGATATTCAACATGTAAGACGTAGAGAAACTATTGCCATGACCCCGGCTAATTCACTGATAGCTTTAAACTTGTTATTAAATAAAACAACAATTAAGGCTGAATCAGGAGATAAGGAAATAAACAAAACAGCCGTTTTAACTTCTATAAAAGACATTACTAACGCAGATACAAAACCCTTAGTGGCTTCAAGCGGACTTTCGATTCAATATGCCATTATGATGGGGTTGATTCACGATGCCCAAGAGAATCATCCTGGAAAGCCTATTAAGTTTATTGTTCCTCCAAATTGTTATGGTGGAACAAACGATCAGGCTAGGAGAGTAGCTGCTTGCCTAAAGCATGTGGAAATTGAAGATTTATTGGTGGATGGCGATAACGAAATGGTTGCAAGTATTGATAGCGTTTTAGACAAAATTGCTAAAGAGGATGCCATTCCATACATCATTGCAGAAATCCCAACCAACCCAAGAGTTGAAGTTCCTAATTTGGACCATTTAAAAAATGTTTTAAGTAAGAAACGTCAAACAACAAGTGGTAAAACGGCCATTGATCCCGTGTTTATTTTAGATCAAACGTTTTGTCCGAATGTGCACTTTTTGGGTGAGAATGATATTCTATCATCGGTTAGAACTATTTCCTTTGCTTCGGGTTCTAAATTCCCAAGTGGCGGACTTTGTACGGCTGGGTATTGCGTAGGAAACAAAAGAACGGAAGACTTGATGCAGACAATAGAAAGTCATTTAAATCTTTGCGATAACGAAGCAACGGCTCTTCAGTATGAAATTTTAGCCAAACAATTGCCTTCTATGAATCAAAGAATTGCAGATGCTTACGTTAATACCCGCAATTTTGTAAACTTTATCCATAAGGCTTTACCAGAAGCAAAAATTAATTTCGTGTCGGAGTCATTAGCACAAGAAGGTTTTACACCATCGGTTTTTTCACTGGATCTTCCAACCAAAGGGAATACTCCTGAAGAAAAAGAAGCCTATAAAAGGGCTTTAAATTTAAAGTTAATCAATTTAATGATTTCTGAAATTCCTGATGAATCCAAGTATTGCGTGAGTTACGGACAATTAAAAGGTTGTTATTGGACCATTCCTGCAACATCTACCCAAGGAACGACTAAAGAAGGCGATAAGGATTATATTATTCGTGCTTCTCTATCTCCAAAAATAGATTTAGAATGTCATAAAGAAGTCTTTTTAGATTTTGTTGATAGTATTTAGGACAATTCGGTATTGTAAGTGAAAAGTGCGTGTTTGTGTCAGCGGATTTTCAGTACGAAAATCGGATAAAAGCAAACACGCACTTTTGTTTCAATTAAACACTAAACTAGGTGTTTTTTTATAGTGTAGCCAATAGTTTGTACTTATTCAGGCTACAGTTTCTCATTCAAATCTTGCCTCCCAACAATTGCCATTATTTCTACAATATCTTCATTTACTTTAAAATAAATGCTATCAATTCCACAAACACAGCGTCTGTAGTTATTTTTTATATAGTCAACCGATTCAAATGAAAAAGGAGTTTGGGCAATAATGTCGAAATATTTAAAAAACGATTCAAAATATTTATCCGCTTGAGTCATTCCGAATTTTTCAACTCCATATTGATGAATTCGTATTAAATCGTTTTTAGCTTCGTTGCTTAACCTGTACTTAGCCATTCAATAAGGACTTTGATTGAGCTAAAATTTCGTTTTTATTATCTTTCGTAAATCCGCTTTTTTCAGCTTTATCGAGTTTTGCTCTAACCCAATCAATTTGGATTTGTTGTTTTCTGGCTTGTCGTATCAAATCGTTTACCAATTCGCTTTTACTTGAATATTCATTTTTATTCACTTGTGCTTTCAGCCATTCGTCGTTTGGTTCGGTAAATGTTATACTTTGTCTTGACATAATTTTATCTTTTGGTGTAAATATACATCAAAAATGAATCGTTTCAAATTGTTGCCAGCAATTATTATAGAAAGAAAAAGTGCTTAGAAAATTGTATTAAAATTCTAAACACTTTTTATATGTTCTATTTTCTAACCTCTATTCTCTATTTTCTATTCTCTTAAGTTGAATAACTCCAACGGCATCCAAAACCCTGATAATTAAATAGGTCATATCAATCTCGTACCATTTTACGCCAAAATTAGCACGACTTGCAAATTTATGATGGTTGTTATGATAACCTTCACCCATCATTAAAAAATCGAAGCGAAAGAGGTTTTTGCTCGTGTTTTTCATTTTAAAATTCACATAGCCATAAATATGTCCAAACCAATTGATAATTACCCCATGAATAGGCGCCATTAAAAAAGTAATTGGCAATAAAAGCCATTGCCACCAAGCTGTAGCAAAAAACACAAAAAATAGAGTATATAAAGAAATCCAAAGCAATCTAGAAAACCGAGAGCTTGCAAAGTTGTCAAAGGCTTTCCATTGTGGAACGTTTTTAGTAAATTTTGAATCTACTTCTATACGTTGCTGATTAATATCCTGATAAATAGTTTTTGTTTTCCACATCATGGCAAATAAATTGTCATCGTAAGAAGGAGAATGTGGGTCTAATTCGGTATCCGTATAAGCGTGATGCATTCTATGCATGATGCCGTAGCCATAAGCACTTAAATAACTGGAACCTTGAAAAATCCAGGTTAAAACAAAGGTAATACGTTCCATTGTTTTAGACATAGTAAATACTTGATGTGCAGCATAGCGATGCAAAAAGAAAGATTGAAAAAATAAACCTCCATACCAAAGCACGATTACGAAAATAACAACAGCCATATCTTTTGTTTTTGCAAAGATAATTTGTCGTTTAACGAGAAACAATGAACCTAAATTAAGAAAATGACCCTTTATAGGCGTTTTACAAGCGTTTTCGAATTCTGCTTAAAGCTTGTGGCGTTACTCCAATATAAGAACTGATATATTTTAAAGGAACTTCTTTTAATAATTCCGGACGTTCTTTAAATAGTTTTAAATAGCGCTCTTCGGCAGTGAGGTTTAATAAATGCTGTTCGCGTCTTGACTTTAATAAAAACAGGCGTTCTGCTGTAAGTCGACCAATAAGATTCCCTATTTGTGTGGTTTTATAAACATCCTGTAAATCTTTATAATTAATACTTAAAAGCGTTGTATCTGTTAAAGCTTGTAGCTGATAAGCAGAAGGAGTTTGCGTTAAAAAAGAATCGTAGGCACTTATAAACTGATCGTTAAAACTAAATCCAAAAGTAATTTCTTTTTCCGGATTTTCCTTAGGAATAAATAAGCGCACCACCCCAGATTCTATAAATGAAATATGATTTTCAATCTCATGTAGTTTTAAAAAAACATTTTTTTTAGCAAACTTACGACGCTGTAATTTGGACGTAAAAAAGTCCCAGTCAGCATCTGATATCGTCGCTATTTGTTCTAAATGAGATTTTATTTGTTGCACCCTTCGAAATTCTGAATATAGAACTAACAAAGATAGGGAATTTGAAGGATGAAATTAGTTTTCACTCACCGGTTTCTCTATTTTTTATATGGTCGGTCTTATTTAGTTCTGCCTTATTTTTGAGTTCTTTAATTAGAAGGTGTTTATTTAAAAATATAAGTCCATGTATTTAAATCGCGATTAGTATGTTGTGTAAAATATAATCCAAATTTTTTTTATATATTTATCTAAGCATCTAATTATTAGTAATTAAACTCTCCCGACCTAATAATTAGTTCAAAAGTAAATTTTAGTAGCTCTTGGATTTTTAAAGTCATTTATGGACTTAATAAAAAACAATATGTCATTTTATAATTTATAATAGATGTTCAATCATTTCAACTTTTCTAAAGAAGAAAAAAAAATAGCTAAAACCTATTTTGATGCGGCCGATGTTATTTTAGCCAACGCTATAAAAAACGATGATTTATCTCTTAAGACAAAAATTAATAAAGACGATGAAATCGATATTAAATGGATTTCTGATGCGACTATAATTGAAAAAACTAAAGATAAAGCTGGAAATATTATTGAAAAACAACGGCCAATTATCGATTTAGTCCAACAAGGAGGTGGTATGTGGGGAATTGCATTACTTGGCTATTGTTATATTTTAGAAAAAGTTGGAATCCGTTTTTATAGCCATGGTGGTACAAGTGCTGGTGCTATTAACGCGTTATTTTTAGCTTCCATCTCTGCCGATGTTTATAAAGAACCCCCTATTATAGAAACAGATTCTAATCGAGGTGCTTTGAAATCGGAAATATTGACGCTCATTGTTTCCAATATGGATTTTTCTTCCTTTATGAATAGAGGTGGCATTGTAGGGAAAATTCAGAAAACGCTGTTTAAAAATATTAATTCTAAAGGCTTGCCAATTTTTTTAGGATTAGCCTCTTTAATCATAATCATGGGCATGTATTTTTCGGCTGGATTATTGTTAAATGATTATAATATGAGCGTTGCCGATGTTCGGTATTTTTCTTTTATTATTGGAACCTGTAATATTTTTGCCTTTTTTATTTTGATTTATATATTATTCGCGAAAGTATTAGGAGAGAATTTTGGACTCAATACTGGAAACCCATTCTTGTTTTGGGTTAGGGAAAACTTAGCTAAATTACATGTAAATTCTACTCAAGATTTATACGCCTGTCTTTCTGAAACGAAACTTATTAGAAATGTAGATACAGACGATTTAAAGGGAGATTTAAAAACATGGATAAAGTCAAATACTCCAAAGACTGCGAATAGTTCAGACGAAACAGAAGAAAAACCTATTGTTATATCAGAAAAAGTGTCTCAGCAACTAGCTGTTGATTCATCTAAATACTACAAAGTAGAAAACCCAAAAATAGTATTAATTACGTCAAATTTATCACATAATAGAATAGTTAGATTTCCAAAAAGAGCTAATGAGTATTGGGAAAATCACTTAAAGGTTCATCCAGCTGCTTACGTTAGAGCCTCCATGTCTTTACCGTTTATTTTCAACACATTTATTCCTAATAGCACAACACATTATGAAGCTTTTGACGATCCAAAAAATAAGGTAAAATTAAAAGCAAGAATGGTGGATGGAGGTATGTTGTCTAATTTCCCAATTCGTGAATTCCATAGAAGTAGTAGTAAAGCTCCTAGCTTTCCAACTTTTGGAGTATTGCTTTCTAAACGCTCAGAAATAAAATCTGAAGATATTTTAGAAGGTCAAAGAAATTCTCTGTTAAACTATGTTGGCAGCTATGTAAAAACCTTTAGAAATTTCTATGACAACGATTTTCTAATTGATAATGAAGAAATAAGAGATAGAGTAGTAACGGTAGATACACGCAGAAATCCAGAAAAAAGCGATGCTCAAATTAACTGGTTGGATTTTTGGATGACCACAGAGGATAAGCGTTTGCTTTTTATAAGAGGTGCCGAAGCTGCTATTAGACAACTCGATAAATTTGATTGGAAAACTTATAAGGATTTAAGAATTAAACTCGCAAAAGATGCAATCTGATAGACAACTTATTAAAGCAACAAATCAATGGTTTGTGATGTTTTTAATTATGGCAGGTATGGCTAGTCTATTCTATTGGCATCCTTCTATAGAAGTGAAAAATATAGGAGAAATTCAGTTTTCTCAGACATTGAGTAATTTCAATAGTAATATCCAAGAACATTATAAAAACCTTAAAAATAACACCTATTACGATTTTGGATTTATCATAATCTATTCTTTATTGTTCTATGCAACTTATCGTGTTTTCCAATCTTCTACGCGTACACGAGTAAGTAAATTGTGGATTATTTTATGTTTGGCGCCTGGAGTTTTTGATATTATAGAAAACATTCTATTGCTTAATCTATTAACCCATTCTGAAAGTACCTGGATGTTCAATGCGTTTTGGTTTGTTGTTAGGGCAAAATGGACACTTGTTATTCCGTTTGTTCTAATTAATTTAACAATTCTAGTATATTATTTGATACGAGGTGTCAATTCGGTGGTTAATTAACATATTATAGTGATAACAACTTTTGTAGCTATTTAAAAACCTTATATAAATTACAAAATAGAAACAACAAATACTTTTAAAATGAAAAAGGAGCTAATTAGAGCTCCTTTTTCTTATTAAAGATTATCTAACTTACTTCTCATTTTAAAATTAGTAAGCCATTTTTACAATTTTTTCAACCTTATCAGGTGTTAAGTTTTTATGTTCTCCCAATCCTAGCCAGCCACGTTCCGTAAAACGTTGTGAAATAGTTTCAGCTGTTCCTTCGTAATCTTTCGTGTATTCAGATAACTTTGTATTAATTCCTAATTCATGGAAAAAAGCTTCTGTCTTCTCAATAGCAGCATAGGCTTTATCGTCTGTGCTACCTTCAGTTATATTCCAAACACGTTCTCCGTATTGAGCTAGTTTCTCTTTCTTTGCTTCAAAATGATATTTATAATGACTAGGTGCAATTACAGCTAAGGTACGTGCATGATCAATACCAAATAAAGCTGTTAATTCGTGTCCCATAGCATGAACAGCCCAATCTGTTGGAACTCCTTTTTGAATAAGTCCGTTTAGAGCCATTGTACAGCTCCACATAAAATTGGATGCTGCTTCATAATCTGTTGGATCTTTTAGCACTCTTGGCGCAACTTCAATTAAAGTTTGTAATATACTTTCTGCAAAACGGTCTTGCAATAAAGCTCCTATCGGATAAGTCATATATTGCTCCAAAACATGGGTAAACGCATCTGTTAACCCGTTTGCTAATTGACGTTCAGGAATTGAAGTGATAACTTGTGGGTCTAAGATGGAGAACTCAGGAAATAAACCTGGACCGCCCATTCCTAATTTTTCTTTGGTTTCTTCTCTAGTAATAACAGCTCCCGAATTCATTTCAGAACCTGTTGCAGGAAGGGTTAAAACGGTACCAAATGGCAAACCTTTTTCAGTTCTAATATTATCGGTTAAAATATTCCAAGGCGAATGACCTTCGTATAAGGCAGCAGCCGATAAAAACTTAGTACCATCAATAACAGATCCGCCACCAACAGCTAATAAATAAGTGATGTTTTCAGTTTTAATAACCTCAAGTGCTTCCATTAAAACGGCATATTCTGGATTTGCAGGAATACCTCCAAACTCAATGACAGTAACATTTTCTAAAGCCGTTTTTACCTGCTTGTAAATACCGTTATTTTTAATACTACCTCCGCCATAAAGCATTAATACTTTTGCGTTTTCAGGAATTTCCTTTGATAATTTTTCTATACTATCCTTTCCAAAAATAATTTTGGTAGGGTTTTTAAATTCAAAATTGTTCATTTTACTTTTCTTTTATTATTTATATTTTGACAATCATTTTTCCTTTGTTTTTACCTTCAAATAAATCGATAAAAGCTTTTGGAATATTATCAAATCCTTCTACTATAGTTTCTGTGTATGTAAGTTTTTCTTCTGCCAACCAACTAGCTAAATGATTCATAGCTTCTGGGAATTTATCGGCATAATTAGAAACAATAAAACCTTGCATTAAAGCGCTATTTTTAACTAAAAATGGCTGTACACTAATGCTTTTTGGAAGTTCTGTATCATTATATACAGAAATGGCACCACAATTAATGATTCTAGCAAACTTGTTAATATTAAACAAAATAGCGTCCGAAATCGGGCCACCTATATTATCAAAGTAAATATCAACGCCATTTGGTGCTGCTTTGGCAATGTCCGTCTTAATATCTGTACTCGTGTTATAATTAATACCTGCATCGAAACCAAATTTAGATTTTAATAAATCTATCTTCTCGTCAGTTCCAGCAATTCCTACTACTCTCAAGCCAAGGATTTTTCCTATTTGACCAACAACAGAGCCCACAGCTCCGGCAGCTCCAGAAACAACTAATGTTTCTCCCGCCACAGGTTTCCCTATTTGAGTTAATCCGGTATAAGCCGTTAAACCTGTCATTCCTAGAATCCCTAAATAAGCGCTTAAAGGAGCTTTGTTAGAATCTACTTTTATAAGACCTTCTCCTGTTGAGACTTGCTTGGTTTTCCAATCTAACATGCCAGAAACAAATTCTCCTACTTTAAAGTTGTCGTTTTTAGAATCAATGACTTTGGCAATTACTCCAGATTGCAAAGGTTTATTTAACTCAAAAGGGGGAATATAAGATTTAGCATCGCTCATTCTTCCTCTTAAATAAGGATCCACAGAAACATGGATAGTTTCTAAAAGAATCTCCCCTGTATGAATAGTTAAATTATGTTCCTCTGTTATAAATTCAAAATCTGAAAGAGTTGGTTTTCCTTCTGGTCTATTTTTTAATAAAATTGTTTGTATCATCTCGTGTTATAAATTATTGTTCACATTTTTTTATACTACTCCAAGCCGATTGATAGGCTTCTTCTATTTGTTCCTTATCTAATTGAAAAGCGCCACGCTTCTGAGCAATCATTAAGAAAGATAGAGGACTCACCGCATAAGCATACAGTAAATAATTAGAAACTGGCTTGATAATTCCTTCTTGTTTTCCACGCTCCCATAGGTCGAGTAGGGGTTGCAGATGCTTAATACCTTCTTTTAGACTAGGCTCGTCTATCATGGGTGTATTATCACATTGCGCTAAAAACATGGCATGTTCATATTCGTTCAACTTAAACTCTGCTATACGCTTCCAAATGGTTTCAAACCCGGTTTTTACAGACATACTTTCATTATAATTAGCAAAAGCATAATCTGTATATTTTGCTTTAACCTCTATATAAGTTTTGTTTACTAAATCTTGTTTGTTTTCAAAATATAAGTAAATAGTTGCCGGAGAAACCTTGGCCATCTTAGCTATTTTACTCATAGGAGTTGCATGGAAACCATTGTTATTTACTAACTCAATAGTTGCTTTTATAAGCGCATTTCGTTTATCAATACTTTTTTGAAGTTTCGCCATTCTTTGTTCAAATTACAGGGCAAATATAGACAAAAATGAACGTTCATTCTTTTTTTTAACAAAGATTTAAATGGATGTAAAAAACCTTAAAAATAAAGTTGTAAATAATGCATAGAGAAGGAGAGTTATTGATTAGTTTGAGATTAGGAATTTATTTTCAATCATATATTTTAGTATATTTATATAATCATCTATAAATCAATTATATAATTCCTCTTTTCTAATATTAATAGTTCTTTATGAATAACTATTCGTACAGATTTATTCATATGTATACACGAACAAAATAAACAACATCTAATATGTGGTATAACGATTTAAGACCAGACAGCGAATTATTTAACGATCGGTATTCCTTAATCATGCTCGACTCAGAAAACTATTATAAACGGATGTTGACTGATGCCGATAAAAAACGAACTTTGTCTAATTTACTCCAATTGCGAGAAGGTCTTTTAGAGCAGGTTCCAAGAAAGACGGTTGATACCAATCTGTTATTATGTTCATGGAATATCAAGAATTTTGGCACCTTAAAAAATCGTACAGCAGAATCCTTATATTATATAGCTGAAATAATAAATGCTTTCGATATTGTTGCGCTTCAAGAAGTTAATAGCGATTTAGACGACTTTAAAAAAGTACTAAGGTTGTTAGGAAGTCATTGGAAATACACGCTCAGTGATGTTACTGAAGGGAGTTACGGAAACGATGAACGCTTTGGTTTTATTTATGATTCTAGACGTGTCATACATTCTGGTTTATCCGGAGAAATTGTAATTCCGCCAGAGCTCATAGAAAACAATGCTATTATTAGTCAGTTAAAACGAACCCCAACTTTTACGGGCTTTGAAAGTGGTTGGAGAAAATTTTCCATTGTTAGTGTGCATTTGCATCCCGGGGATGGTCCGTTAAACAAAGCCATTCGAAAAGAGGAAGTCCGGTTATTAATGGAAATACTTAAAAGAAAATTACAGCTTAGCGAAGTGGAATATAAAAACATGATTATTCTGGGAGATACAAACCTGTATAAAAACGATGAAGACATTGTAGAGCTTATAACCAATCAGACCTTTGTAGAAAGTGATGGCTTATCCGGAAAATTTACCAATACCAGTTTAAATCAAATTTACGATCGGATTTTCCTAAATGTCGACGATTATTTTAAAATAGCTAAAGATGATTATGGCATAGAAAAAGGAGGCGTGTTCAATTTATTTGATTATGTATATATTAATGATCCAGTAGAAATAGCCAAGTATCATCAACTTATGCTGGAACATAAAGATGACCCAAGTACTTTAACAGATGCTTTAAAATTTACATCCTATTTTAACAGATATTGGAAAAGAAATCAAATAAGCGATCATTTGCCCATTTGGTTAGAACTGCAAACAGAAAGTAGCGATGAGTTTCTAAGCATAAAATTGAATAAACTATAAATTATATTGTCGGTTTCTAAGTTGTTTATTTAATTGAAAATCAAATTATAAAAGGTATCTTGGAGTGACTTAAAAAATCTAAAAGTTATTATTTGTAAAAAGAAGCCCTATTTAAACCCTGTTTACTATGTTAAAAAATGTTTTATTAGAACGCGACATATACGCATCGGAAGAACACAAAATGATGCAAGAGATGATTCGCGATTTCATCCATAACGAAGTCATCGATCATACAGACGAATGGGAAAAACATGGCATGGTGAGTCGAGATATCTGGAAACGCGCAGGAGAATTAGGATTGCTTTGTATGGATATGCCTGTAGAATATGGAGGAAGTGGCCTAGACTTCAGCTTTAATGCTTTACTAATTGAAGAAATGGCTAAAGAAGGCATTAGTGGTCCAGGTTTTTCCTTGCATTCAGATATTGTTGCTCCGTATATATTAAAATATGGTACCGAAGATCAAAAGCAAAAATATTTACCTAAAATGGCTTTAGGAGACATTATAACCTCTATCGGGATGACCGAGCCCAATTGCGGGAGCGATCTAAAAGCTATTACTACAAGCGCTGTTGATCACGGAGACCATTATTTGGTAAACGGACAGAAAACCTTTATCACTAATGGATATATGTCTGATATGTCTATTGTAGCCGTAAAAACCAATATAGGCACAGAAAAAGAAGGTGTCTCTCTATTAATTATGGAAAGTGCTTATGAAGGTTTTGAAAAGGGTGTTCCGTTTAAGAAAATAGGGATGAAAGCTCAAGACACTTGCGAGTTGTTTTTTGACAATGTAAAGGTTCCAAAAGAAAATCTATTGGGCAAAGAAGGTTTAGGTTTCAAAATTATGATGACAGAATTGGCCAGAGAACGCTTATCCGTAGCCCTAAACGCAATAGGTGGAGCAGAAGGAGCTATAGAAAAAACCATTGCATATACCTCGACAAGAACTGCTTTTAAGAAACCCATTGCTGGATTTCAAAATACGCAATTTAAACTGGCTGAATGTGCCACGAAATTACAGATACATCAAACTTTTATAGACCGTTGTTCGCATTTACTACAAGAACACAGGTTAACTGCAGAAAGTGCTTCTATGGCTAAGTATTCGGCCACAGAACTACACAGTCAGGTTGTGGATGAATGTTTGCAGCTTTTTGGAGGCTACGGGTATATCTGGGATTACCCAATTGCCCGAATGTATGCAGATAATCGGGTAGCGAGAATTTATGCCGGTACTAACGAAATTATGAAACTTTTGATTGCTCGTGGACTTTTTAAAGAATTGTTTCAGAAAACGAGAGCTAAGGAAAATAAGAGTTAAATTTAGTTATAAAAAACCTTCAGTATTAAGTTAACTAATAATCCAGATTTATTTAAAAGTATGTCGTTGTTCTTTTGTTGATGAGGCTTTTAATAACTCGTGAAATGTTTTTATATTATTAAAATCGCGCGTAATTTCTCCAGAGACGGCAACTCCAGAAATTCCTGTTTCTAATATGGCTTCAACATCTTTTGTGGTTATTCCGCCAACGCCAATTATTGGGGTGTTTCCTTTTAAAACATCCATAATTGCAGAATAACCTTTTAACCCTAAAATAGGAGGTAAACTGTCTTTAGTTGTTGTATATCTAAACGGACCTAAACTAATATAATCAACTTCTTTAGAGATTAATGTTTCACAATCTTCTAAGGTATTCGCAGTACCACCAATCATTTGCCAGGTATACAAATGCTTTCTAGCTAGTGTAGGACAAGCATCGGATTTTCCTAAATGTACTCCATCTGCTTTAACGTCTTTTGCTATCTTATAATAATCGTTTATATACAATCTTGTCTGAAAATGAGACGTTATGTCGCGAGCTTCCTTGGCTATTTTTAATATTTTTTTTTCGGACCAGCCTTTCGGACTGGCAGAAACATCTTTTAAACGTAATTGCACTAATTCGGCACCAGAGGAACAAGCCTTTTGAATGTTCTCCAAATGTTCTTTGGGTGAATCTCCTTGAGATATATAATGTAGTTTAGGGATAATCATGTTTAATATTAACGTATTGCTATTCTATGAGCAAACATTGCAAGGAGGTTGAAATATGACCTTGTTTGTTTTATTAAACAATGTATAATTGCTAATAAAACAAACAAGAGTTAGAAGTTGTTTAAATTGGAAAGACTTATTCTGTTCCTATAGAATCGATTAAACTATCATTACCAATTTCCTTCGGGTTGTTTCCCCATTTATTTGGTCCTGGTTCGCTATCTGAACATAATAATACTAATAACCATATAGATCCAATTAACGGAACTATAGATATAAAGTACCACCAACCACTTTTACCAATATCATGTAATCTTCTCACGGTTACCGCTAAAGATGGCAAAAAGGTTGCTAATATATATATTAAATATATCCATCCATAGGCTAGGTCAGACGAAAGAGACATTCCTAAAACACCATCCAATATCAAGGCAACTATTGCAAATATAATTTGAAATAATATAAACATCCAATATTCTGTACGCCTTGCTCTTCCGCTAAAATCTGCGTAATGTTCTTTAATTACTTTTAAATACCAATTCATGTTGTTGTATTTTGTAGGTTAAGTCTGCTAATTTAATAAAATTATTCATTTTACCTATTTAAAAAAAAGCATCTTACTTTAATTTTAATAAATTAAAAAAGACCTCTAGACTTTAGTTCCAGATATTTATTAATAGTATCTCCCGTTAAATTTTCGGGCTCTGTTAATACCGATTGAATACCATACTTTTTTAATGCCTTGACAATTTTCTTTTTTTCATACATAAATTTTTCTGCAATAATGGTATCATAAACATCTTGTATGTTTTCAGATTTTGATTGTATTACATGGTCTAACTCTGTATTTTTAAAGAAAACAACTAATAGTAAATGGTTTTTTGCCAAGGCTCTTAAATAGGCAAGTTGTCTATTTAAACCATCCATAGTTTCAAAATTTGTATATAAAATTAAGAGACTTCTGTTGGTTATTTTTCGTTTTACAACAGCATATAAACTACTAAAATCCGATTCTGAAAAATCTGTTTTTATATTGTATAAGGCTTCAGAAATTAAGTTCATTTGAGAATTTCTTTGCTCCGCAACAATAATATCTTCAACTGTCTTAGAAAACGATAACATGCCAGCTTTATCCTGCTTTCTTAAAATAACGTTGCTAATAGCTAAAGTGGCATTTATAGCATAATCTAACAAACTAATATTGTTAAAGTGCATTTGCATGGCACGGCCTTTATCGATAATAGCATATACGGGTTGAGATTTTTCTTCTACATATTGATTAATCATTAATTGATTACTCTTGGCTGTAGCCTTCCAGTTTAAGGTTCTAATATCATCTCCAGAAACATATTCTTTTATTTGTTCAAACTCTAAAGAATGTCCAATCCGTCTTACTTTTTTTGTTCCGTAAGAAAATGTTGCGTCTGTAAATGCTTTAAAATTAAACTCTCTTAACTTTAAAAACGACGGATAACATTTTAGCTCTTTCGTTTCGCCTAACACATATTTTTTTGTGGCTAATTGTAGCGGAGAAGAAGTATAAACATTTATTTGTCCGAAACTATAAAGTCCTCTTTCTATAGGCAATACCTTATAATGAAGTGTTTTGTCCTGATTTGAGTTCAATTTTAAATCAAAAATGAAATCGCGTTTTTGAAACTGAAATGGAAGTTCTTCAATAATAGAGATGTGACTTACAAATGAATAGTTATTCTTTATTTGAAGAGTGATTTTATTATTATCTCCATTCGATAGTCTTTCAGGTAAAAACCGTTCTGCCTGTATTCCATTTTTCTTGTTGTAGAGAATAAATACATCTATTAACAATAAAAGAGCTAGAACAAACAGTAATATTTTAGATATATAAAAAACTATTGGCGCAAAAAAGCCTACCACAAATAAAACAGCTATACCTGCTAAAATGTAGAATAGTCTTTTGTTTAAAAATAAAGTACTGAATAGTTTAGTCATTAATCTATCTTGGAATCTCTACAGATTCAATAATTTGTTCAATAATCTGCTTACTGGTTAATCCTTCCATTTCTCTTTCTGGTGTAACAATTACTCTGTGTTGTAATACAGGAATGGAAGCTCTTTTTATATCTTCTGGAGTTACAAAATCTCTTCCTGCTATGGCAGCAAAAGCTTTAGAAGCCTTTAAAATAGCAATACTGGCTCTTGGAGATGCACCTAAATATAAAAACGAATTAGACCGAGTATTCACCACGATATTAGCAATGTATTTCAATAAATTCTCTTCTAATTTTATTTGATTTACTAAAGCTCTGTATTTTTCAATCTTCGCACCATCAATTATAGCTTCAATTTTTTCAAATTTTGTGGCGTTTTGTAAGGCTTGTTCTCTTATAATAATCTCTAGTTCTTCTTCACCTGTAGGATATTCAACATTTATCTTAAATAGAAATCTGTCTAATTGTGCCTCTGGCAATCTATATGTTCCTTCTTGTTCTATAGGGTTCTGAGTAGCTAAAACTATAAAAGGTTCTTTCATTTTATAAGTTTCTCCATCTATAGTAACTTGCTTTTCTTCCATAACTTCAAATAAAGCTGCTTGGGTTTTTGCTGGAGCCCTGTTAATTTCATCAATTAAAATCATACTAGAAAAAATAGGACCTTTTTTAAATTCGAAGTCCGATGTCTTCGCATTAAACACAGAGGTTCCTAAAATATCTGATGGCATTAAATCTGGAGTAAACTGAATGCGACTAAAATCGACATCCATGGTTCTAGAAAGTAATTTAGCTGTAATGGTTTTAGCAACGCCTGGAACACCTTCAATTAAAACATGTCCGTTTGCCAGTAGAGAAACAATCAGGAGATCCATCATGTCTTTCTGACCTACAATAACTTTCTTTAATTGGTTTTTAATGTCATTAACGGCTTCTTGAAGCTCCGATACATCAAGCCTGTTTTTAAACTCTAAATTTTCTGAAGGGTCCTGGTTAATTTGTTCTTCCATAGGGGTTATTTTTTAAAGAATTTTTCTATCATATTGTTTAAAACAATCAATTCAACATCGGTACACTCCGATTTTTTGTTTAATGCAATGATGGTATTTATTAAATATTTTGTGCTACTTAAGTCGTTATTAGATTTTAAAGCTAAGGTCTTTATAAATTCCTTGTTTAAATTACTGGTATCAATCAGATATTTTTCTCTAATTTTTTCTAAAAAGTAAGTAATTTTCTTATCGACTAGATTTTTGTGATCCTCTTCCTTTAAATACACATTAGAAATAGTTTGAGCAAATTCTACTGTAGAATTTTGTAAGGGTTTAATTATTGGAATGGCTCTTTGCTTTCTTTTAGAATTAAATAACAGAAACAGCACTAAACCTATTGAGGAAACAGCCAAAAACCACGATAAACTAGGATGCTGCAAGAAGAATTTAAAAATAGAATCCTGTTTTTCTTCAGGTGTATTACTATACTTACTGAATTTTATTTGTGGATCCCAAAGAACATCTTTAGAAGGTAAATAAGACAAGATGTTTTCTACATATTCCTCATTGCCATTTAGCATATTATAATTAGTAAAAACTACCGGATTAGAATGTAAAAAAACAGCTCCTTTTCCATAGTATATTTTAATGAAATTGGGTTGTTTTTGGTTGTTTACTTCAACGGTTCCTAACACAATCGTATTATTCTCATTATAACTATCAAAGTAATTTCTTCTAATATTTCTGTCAAACAAATAGGGTTGATTTTTAAAATCTTTATTCTCTAAATATAATTTTCCATTCAATAACTTTAAGTCTTCTGGAGTGTACACATGCTCGTCTAAGTTATTGGTGGTAAACTGTAAAGAATCTCTTAAATGTTCGCTAAAATAATTCAGAGATAAAAACACATTATTACCATTTTCTACATAATCCAACAGATAACTCAAACCTTCTTTATCTAGTTTATAAGCGGTAGGTTTAATACAAATATAATTGCCAAAATCGTCATCTTTAACATGGTGAAAAAGGTAATCGTAAATGTTTTCTTTTAAATAGTGTACCTCGTTATTATTAAAAAGTGCTTCGGCTTCATGAAATAGAATGTATGTACCAAATGGACTTTTATTTTTTTCTTTAAAATTCTCGTTCCAATTGGTTTTACTACAACTTATTAAGCTGAATAAAACCATTAGAAAAAGATATTTGTTTATGTGTTTAAAGAAGGTCAAGAAATGGAATTAAAAAGGGTTTTATATTTTTTTTCTATGGTCTGAAAATTATTTGAGTTTATTGGGAACTCGCCATACCACACATAACTGTAAATATAGGATACTTCAGAAAACTGATTTCTAAGATCTTTATCTTCAATTTCGAATACGTATTCTGTATTGGTTTTATCTTTATGATATTCTATGGTTTTAATATCTGATAATTTTTGTAGTATGGACAAATAATAATACCTCGTTGCCAATCTGTAATCTTTATTACCAATAGCTTGTTTTAGAAGTTTATTAAAATCTGCTTCGTGGATATCTTCATCTTCATACATTAATTGCTCTGCTGTTTTTTTAGATGAATTTTTAAGACTCCAGAAACGCATATCCGAGCCTAAAAGGATTTTTAGTATAATTAAAACAACAATTATTCCTAAAAGATATGGGAAAATATAGCTCATAAAATTGACAAATAATGCCAAAATTCCCATGTTAGGAGGGGAGGATATTTCCGGTTTTACAGGCTCTTTCGTTTTTAAGTCGTCTATATACACAAAATCTTTGCCGTTATATTTTTCTTTTAAATCTGTTTTAAAAGACAACTTCTCTTCAATATCTGTGTTTTTTATATAAGTATTTTCATCTCCGTTTGCCATCAGAATATCATCGTTAGATTGAGAAATCCCAACCTGATAACTTAAAAATAATAAAAGGAGCAAACAGGTTCTCATTATCTTAAATCATGTTTTTTAGCTACTTGAAAAGGTAGAATTAGATAATAATAACTAATGGAAAATAAACTAAATAAAATAATTGTAAAGGATAGAATTACTGGCATCGTATTGGAATATCTTGTAACATATCCTTCTAAAAAAGCTGCGATAATGGTAAAAGGAATGGTGCTTAAAAAAATATAGAATGCCTCTCGAACCCCAATTTTAAAAGACTGAAATCTTTTTAAAGTGCCAGGAAATAAAATACTAGCTCCAATTATATAGCCGGCTGCTGCTTCTATTATCATTCCAAAGATTTCGTAAGTTCCATGAATCCAGATGCCCTTTAAACTATCAAATAAACTGTTATGTTGATAAAAAAATGCTTGAAATACGGCTACCATCACAGCATTATAAACAACATAAAAACCGGTACCTATTCCTAAAAATATTCCCGATAAAAACATGTTTAGACCAACACGTTGGTTATTGTCGTAAATCCCAATAAAGGTTCCCCAATTGCTTCCACCTTTGTAGATAGCCATGGCATCTCCTTGCTCTATGTTTTCTAAAGTTTGATCTACATAGCTGTTTCCTAAAATTTGCCTGGCAAATGTATCGTCGTTAAAAGTAGAAAGTAAACCAATAAAAAAGCATAAAAAGAAAAATATAAACGATATATAAATGTATTTTCTATGTTTATAACAAAGTAGAGGCACGGTATCTAAAAAGAATTTTAATACACGATTATCTTTTCTTCTTTTGGTGTGGTAAACATTATCAAAACTGCTTTTAGCTAACTTGTTTAAATAGGTAGTCACCTTACTTTTAGGGTAATAGGTTTGCGCATACACCAGATCGTTCATGATCTTGATATGTAGGTTAGCTATATCATCTGGACTTTTTTTTTCTTTATTCGAACTTATTTGCTCGAATTCAAGCCATTTTTCTTTATTTTGCTTAATAAAAGCGACTTCTCTCATCAGGGCGAATTTAGACATTGCATGAAAAGACTCCAAATAAAAACTGCACAAAATGTAGACATACAATTTACCTTAGCTAATGTTGGACAACGTTTATTAGCTTTTGCAATAGATAACATTATAAAATTTGCTTATCTCTATTTTGCAATTGAGTTTTTAAACTTTCAGCTTATCGAAAATACATTTAATAATGATCATTGGTCTATAAAAGCGATAGATATTTTAATCTTTTTACCTGTTACTTTCTATTCGTTATATTCTGAAATATTATTAAACGGACAAACCATTGGTAAGAAGCTACTTAATATCAAGGTAATAAATGTGGATGGTTTTAAACCTACTAATACCGATTTTGTAATTCGGTGGTTTCTACGGGTTATTGATTTTAACTTTTTCACCTTAATTTTTATTTATGTTGCCTCTTTAGGCTTAAGTTCTAATTATGCATTGCTTGTTTTTATCTTTATTATAGGAAAACTTACTGGATTTTTATTAATTGTATTTACTAAAAAAAATCAGCGTTTTGGAGATATTATGGCTAATACCGTAGTGGTTTCTTTAAAAGATAAAGCCAAATTTTCAGATACTATTTTAGAAAAAATAACAGATACCTATAAGCCTGTTTACCCAGCAGTTATTCGCTTGTCTGATAATGATGCTAGAATTATAAAGGAAACTTTTAAATCTGCTACTAAATCTAACGACTATAAAACACTTATTAAATTACGTTCTAAAATTATAGAAGTTACTGGCATTAAATCTTCACATAATAACGATAAAGAATTTATTGATGCCGTATTAAAAGACTACAATTATTACACCCAAAGTATGTAAGTCAATTACCTCAAGGGTACTTCAAAATTTGACCAATAAGAGGCTTTAGTTTTTGATACATCTCTTTTTTCTTTTATTGAAATTCCGCTTTATCTGATATTTTTTCTAAATTAGGCTTTCATTTTTATTTATAGTAAATCTTAACCTATCATGAAAAAACTCCTTTACATATTAGCTTTCCTGATTGCTGGATTAGCCATCTTATATGTCGTTATAAAAAGCGAACCAACGCCAACATATCAACCAGCAAGAAGTTATATAGAAGGGCAAGAAAATGCCATTCTCTCGCAATTTTTATTAGCTAAAGACAGTACCGTTATTGAGTTGGCTGAAGGGCATTTCACCTTGAAGCAATCGTTGTCTTTAGATGGAGTAAACCATGTGACTATTAGAGGAAAAGGGATGGGTAAAACGGTTTTAAACTTTAAAGGACAAACCAAAGGTGCAGAAGGAATACGAATTACAAATAGTAGCAATATTACAATTCAAGATTTAACTGTAGAAAATGCTAAAGGAGATAATATAAAAGTTATGGACACCGATGGAATTAGCTTTAAACATGTGGAAAGTTCCTGGACTGGAGAGGTAAGTGAAGATAATGGAGCTTATGCTTTTTATCCAGTACTTTGCAAAAATGTCCTGATAGATAATTGCAAGGCAATTGCCTCCTCAGATGCAGGAATCTATGTTGGTCAATCAGTGGATGTGGTAATAAGTAATAACGAAGCATTTTACAATGTGGCCGGAATAGAAAGTGAGAACTCGATAAACGTTAAGATTTTTGGTAATAAAGCTTACGAAAATACGGGAGGTATTTTGGTTTTCGATTTACCAGGTTTAACCCAATATGGATCTAATATTGAAGTGTATAACAATTTGGTTTATGAAAATAATACCAAAAACTTTGCAAAAGCAGGAGCCATTGTAGGTCAAGTACCAAGTGGAACGGGAAGTCTGGTTTTAAGTACAGAAGGTGTTTATTTTCATGACAATACCTTTAAAGATAATAAAACAGCTTCTATAGCTATTGCTAGTTACGAGTTGATTTACGAATTAGGTAAACGCGATAAAAAAGAACAAAAAGAAGCCGAAGACGTGGTTGGTTCTGTGCGGGTTATAAATGATAAATATACCTCAGACACCAACTATAATCCGTATCCAAGGAATATAAGAATTGGAAAAAATATTTTTTCTAATTCCTATTTATTTCCAACCATTAATAACGATTTTGGAAAAATTCTGATGATTAAAAAACCATTTCAAACAGTAGATGTGCTTTGGGACGGACTGGAAGATGAAGCTTCTGAATCGACTATTTGTTTCGAAAAAGGGACTGAAACAGTATCTTTCTTCGGATTAGATGTTTTAAATGATTTTAAAAATGCAACCAGCGATGTATCGAAATATATTTGTAAGTAGTTTAGTTGTTGTTACTTTGTTCATTAGCTGTAAGAAGAAAAAACCTATAGTTGAAAACAAAGCCTATATAAGTGTTTCTGGTTTGCTAACAAGTCAAGACACGCTAACTAGTTATGACGATTTAGGCTTGAAAAAACTCTCGGATTACAACTTTTTTAAAAACCCTTTAAACCAATTAATTCCTGCCTCCAAGCAAATTGTGCCTTACGATTTAAATTCACCTTTATTTACCGATTACGCCTCTAAAAAACGCTTTATAGTCTTCCCGGAAGGGACGGCTGCAAATTATGTGTCTGACGAAAGTTATTTGGATTTCCCAGAAGGAACTACCCTTATAAAGAACTTTTATTATACCAATAAGGAATTAAAAACAAGCACATCAGATATCATATTAGAAACCCGTTTATTAATTAAAAACTCTGGAAAGTGGATAACGCTCCCATATATTTGGAATGAAGAACAAACGGAAGCCTATTTATATATTTTAGGAAAAGACATGGATTTGGTTTTAGAACCCACTACCGAGAGAACAAAACAAATAAGATTTAGTTATTCGGTGCCTAATATTAATATGTGTAAGAATTGCCATGTCAAGGACAAGGATTTAGTTCCTTTAGGTCCAACACCAAGGCAATTACATAGAGAACAAATGCTTGAAGGAACAAGTCAGAATCAGTTGGCTTATCTCTTAGAGAACAACATGTTACATAATCTTCCAACACTTTCAGAGGTTGAAAAACTCCCCAATTATTCAGATGTATCAGAAAGCATAAACAACAGAGCTAGGGCTTATTTAGATGTTAATTGTGCTCATTGTCATCAAGACGGAGGTTCTGCCAAAACATCTGGCTTACATCTCATGTATCAAGAACAAGACTTATACAAATTGGGTGTTAATAAACCTCCAGTAGCTGCAGGTAAAGGATCTGGAGATTTAGCTTATGATGTGGTTGTTGGAAAACCAGAAGAATCTATTTTACTCTATAGAATGAAACATGTAGAACCCGATATTGTAATGCCTGAAATTGGTAAAAACTTGGTTCATACAGAAGGTGTAGAGCTTGTGGATGCCTGGATCCGTTCTTTAGCCAACTAGTTACTTAACTATGGGACCTAAAACTTCCCATACATTACTAGCCACAATTTCATGACCTTTAATATTTGGATGAATACCATCGTTTTGATTTAAAGAGGCAATACCACCAACATCTTTTAAAATAAATGGAATAAAAGCAAGCTTATTTTTTTCTGCTAAATCGTAAAACAGCTGTCTAAACTCCGTGGTATATTCCTGTCCCATATTTGGTGGTAACTCCATACCAGCAAGTACAATTATAGTTTCTGGACTTTTATTTTTTACCACATCTATAATGTCTTGTAAGTTGGCACGCGTTTGGGTTAAAGGGACGCCACGTAACCCATCGTTAGCACCTAATTCCAATAAAAATACGGTAGGAGTCTGTTTAATTACCCAATCAATTCGGCTTTTACCACCTGCGCTTGTTTCACCACTAACGCCAGAATTAATAACGGTATAATCCAAATTTAAAGAATCTATAGTTTGTTGTAAAATAGCGGGATAAGCATCATTTGTATCATCTAATCCGTAACCAGCTGTAATACTATCGCCAAAACACAAAATAGTTTTACTTTTAATTTGAGGTGTTTCAGTTGTTTCTGCCTGGTTTTCAGCCGACTGAATTTCCGTGGCTTTCTCCGATTTTCCATCACCACAGGAAAAGAGAAGAATCACTAAAATAAAATAACAAAACTTTATGAGTTTGAACCCCTTTAAGATTGGTAGATATGCGCGTAATTGATTATTTTGAGCCTCGGACATGTCTCTATAATTAATTTAAAAATTTATATGTCAAAGATATTAAAGATTACTGGGTTGGAAAAGACATATACCAGTGGGAATAAAGAATTAACGGTTTTACAGGATATTTCTTTTGAAGTTGAACAAGGACAAACCTTTTCTATTGTTGGACCTTCTGGAAGTGGTAAAACCACCTTATTAGGCCTCTGTGCCGGGCTCGACCAGCCAAATGCAGGGACGGTAGAACTATGTGGTCAAGATTTAAAATCTTTAAATGAAGATCAACGAGCACAATTACGAAATAAGGAAGTCGGTTTTATTTTTCAGAATTTTCAATTACTCCCAACCTTAACAGCACTTGAAAACGTGAGTGTTCCCTTAGAACTACAAGGTGCTAAAAACGCTAGGACCAAAAGTTTAAACTTATTAGAAAAAGTGGGTCTAGCAGATCGAGTACATCATTATCCGTCTCAGCTGTCGGGTGGCGAACAACAACGTGTTGCCTTGGCTCGTGCGTTTGCAAATGAACCAACTATTTTATTTGCAGACGAACCTACAGGAAATTTAGATGATGACACTGGAGAAAAAGTGATTCGTCTGTTATTTGAATTAAACAAAGAAAACGGCACCACCTTAGTAATTATTACGCACGACTTAGAGTTGGCTAACCGAACGCAGCAAATATTAAAGCTTAAGGGCGGAAAAAAAGTTTCAAACCTTTCTACAAACCAACCTACAACAGCACTGTGAATAACAAAAAAAATCTTCAAATAAGTTGGTTGTTTAAAATGGCATGGCGCGATGCCAAGGCTAGTAAAGTACGTCTGCTTTTATTTATGGCATCCATTATTCTTGGGATCGCGGCTGTGGTCTCCATTCAATTATTTAGTACCAATTTAAAGGATAATATCCAGAGTCAATCAAAAACTTTAATGGGTGCCGATTTTATTATCGATTCCAAACAGAAACCTACAGAACGGGCTCAAGCTATCATTGACTCCTTAAAACCCCGAGCAAAAGAAGTCAATTTTGTCTCTATGATTGCCTTTCCAAAAAATGGAGGCACCAAATTAGTAAAGGTGCAAGGGCTTGAAGGCGACTTTCCTTTTTACGGAAAAATAGAAACCCAGCCAAGTTTAGCTGCAGATACCTATCAAACATCTGGAGGAGCCTTAGTTGACGCTACTTTATTGCTTCAGTTTAATGTGCAACCAGGAGATTCTATAAAAATAGGAGAGATCGTGTTACCTATTGCTGGAGCTTTAAAATCCATGCCTGGGAATTCCGCTGTTTCTAGCTCCGTAGCGCCACCAGTAGTCATTCCATACGGTTTTATAGAAGCTACTAAATTGTTACAGTTTGGCAGTAGAAAAGAATATCAATATTTCTATAAAGCTTCCGATACTTTAAATTTAAAGCGACTGGAAGATAAATTAGAGACAGCACTCGATTTAGAAAATGCCGACCTAGATACGCATACCAGCACAACCAAACGTTTAGGCAGACGCTACGATAATGTAGGCAAGTTCTTGAATTTAGCAGCCTTTATTGCCTTATTACTGGGGTGTATTGGAATTGCTAGTTCGGTACATATTTATATAAAAGAAAAATTAAGGCCTATTGCTATTTTAAAATGCATGGGTGCTTCCAGACTGCAAAGTTTTTTAATTTTCTTAATTCAAATTGCAGGTATTGGTATTATTGGAGGCGCTATCGGTTCGCTTATTGGCGTCGGGTTGCAATCGGTATTTCCATATCTTTTAAAAAATTTTCTGCCTTTTACCTTAGAAATTTCTATCACAGCTCAACCTATATTAATTGGAATCTTCCTGGGCTTATTTATGTCGGTACTCTTTGCGCTCTTACCATTGCTCCGCACTTGGTATGTATCGCCATTAGATGTGTTACGTGTGGACGAAAAAGCTTCTCAGGAGCCACAATATGTTCGGTTCCTGGTATTTGGAATCATTTTAATATTCCTGTTTTTATTTTCATTCTGGTTAATTAAAGACGCACTTTACGCTTTAGCTTTTGTTCTTGGAACCATGCTAACTTTCACCATGTTGGCTCTAGTAGCTTTGGGTTTTATAAAAATTATTAAACGGGTTTTTCCAAAACATTGGAACTTTACAGCCCGACAAAGCTTACTCAACCTGTTCAGACCCAATAATCAAACAGTGGTATTGGTAGTGGCTATTGGTTTAGGAACCTTTTTAATAAGTACTTTGTATTTTACAAAGGATATTTTATTAGCAAAAACAGAGGTCGGACAAACAGCTCAAAATGCAAATATAATCATCCTGGACGTCCAGCCAGAACAACGTGATGCCGTAGCAAAAACCATCAAATCAAAAGATTTAGCTGTTTTAAATAACATTCCCTTAGTAACAATGCGAATGCAAAGCATTAATGGACGACAGGTAAATGATATACGCCAAGATAGTACGCGTCAAATACGAGGTTGGCTTTTAAATCACGAATTTAGAACCACTTATAGAGATACTCTAACAGCTTCTGAAGAATTGATAGCAGGGGAGTGGTACCCCAAATTAGCACCAAACGAGCCTGTTAGTATTTCTATCTCAGATAACCTTGCTGCCGATGCCCATTTAAGTGTAGGAGATCCCGTGGTATTTAATGTGCAAGGCGTTTTAATGGAAACCACTGTTGGAAGTATTCGAAAAGTGGACTGGTCGCAAATACAACTTAATTTTACTATAGTATTTCCAAAGGGAGTGTTAGAAGAAGCACCGCAGTTTAATGTATTAACTACTATGGTACCAGACGAATCGAGGTCTGCAGCGCTGCAGCAGGATTTAGTATCTAAATTCCCGAATGTCTCGATTATCGATTTACGACAAGTATTTACCCTTGTAGATGATATTTTAGATAAAGTGTCCTGGATTATTAACTTTATGGCATTCTTTAGCATCTTTACAGGTATTATTGTGTTGATTGGTTCTGTAAGAACCAGCAAATATCAACGGATTAAAGAGAGTGTCTTGCTAAGAACCCTTGGGGCTAAAAACAAACAGATCTTGCAAATTTCAGCTTTTGAATATCTCTTTTTAGGACTTTTAGGTTCTTTGGTGGGGTTAATATTGGCATTACTTAGTAGTTTATCTTTGGCTATATTTGTTTTTAAAGAACCTTTTATCCCGTCGGTAATTCCATTTATAATCTTTTTACCGGGAATTACCTTGTTGGTTTTAGCCATCGGTTTAACTAATATTCAAACTGTTTTACGAAGTTCGCCTTTAGAAGTTTTACGTAGAGAAGCTTAGTATAATTTGAAGACTCTTTTTTTAAAATTTATGATACTTTCAGCTAATAATTCCGTAGATTGAATTAATACTATTTAAATAAAAAACAATGCGAAACATATTATATTCATTAGTAATTCAGAAATCGTCATACACTCAAAACCCAGGAGATAGTGGCACTATAGATTTGACAAAACCATTTGATCTGATCGTTTTTATTATTCTCCCTATAGTAATTATTATCTTATATTTTATTTGGAAAAGAACCAAAAAACGTGAAAACGAATAAAATATACTTCCTCTAATACCAGATAATAACCCCTTAGGTTTAGGGAAATTTAATTTTAGACAAATCAAGAGTCTGTATGGTTGTAATATGCGTGGTTTTCCTTTTAAAAATTATAACCATTTTCCCGAAAATCATGTATATTTAGCATTAATTTTTTAAGTAAAAATCCCATTAGATCCGTGAAATATTTCCCAGTGATTTTCTCCCTTTTTTTTATACTATTATATAGTTGTAATGAGGTCGATTCAAAAGATGAAAAAGAGATTCGTAAGTTTGTAAATAAGTGGAGTGAAGCTCATACACAGCTAAAGTCGCCTTATTTAGAAGCCGACTATATGGATGTAGTAACCTATTACGGGAAAAAACGCACAAGATCTCAAGTGCAACAAGATAAAAGATTGCTTTTTGAACAATTTCCAGATTATACCCAACAGGTTTTAAACAACGAACTTGATATAACTAAAGAAGGCGCTAATTATTTAGTCACCTTTATTAAACAAGTGAACTATAATGGAATAAAAGCAGAATATGAATCGTATCTTTCAGTAGTAAATAAGAATGGTGATTTTAGAATTTTGCGCGAAGGCGTTTCTGAAAATTCGAAAAATCTTGACGCACCCATATTTCCTGGTTTCAAAGAAAATAGTGTTATCCAGGCTAATAAGAAGAAACTCTATGGCGACTTTAATGGCGACGGACTATCGGATTATGCCACTGTAATCTCTCCAGAAATAATCACCAATCAAAATACAGATCCTGATACTAACAATAAGGTGGAGTGCAAAGGTGGTTGCAATAGCGTGATTGTTTTTAGTCATAAGGATTTAGAAGACATCACAATTAAAGGTGCCTACCAATCTCAATTAGAAAATCTTAAAGATCTAAATGGTGACAGTGCAGATGAAATTGGTTTTTGGGATATAAAACCAACATCCAAGAGTCTTTATGTTTTTAATGCAACCAATGGTAAACAGCTGTGCGACCCTGTTTTTATTAATACGGCTGTTCATAAAAATCTAAAACTGATTGATGTTTTTAAGAAAACAGGTCCCAATAAAATTACAGTTACTCGTAGTGCAGAAGTTAACGGAAAATGGGTTTTGGAGAAAGAAGTGATTCTACTGGAGTAATTATTAATAAGAGCTATTCTGCCTTGTTAACAAAGTCGATTCTGATTGATTACAGAGATCAGTTGTAACAAAAAAAGAGAAGTACAATACCTATAAAAAATCGTAAAAACCTAACTTGGCTTAGTCTATATATAAAGTCATACCATCCCCAATAGGAACCCAAAATTACATATATTTGAGAGGATATAACAATATAATCAATTAGCCAAAATATGAAAAAAGCAATCTGCATATGGACATTTCTGTTGACTTTAAATCAACTCTCATATAGTCAGGAATTACCAATTCATGACAATTACTCAGTTGTAGATTCTGTTTCAGGCGACCTAGATAACGATTCTATTGCTGAACTTGCCGTAATTTATAACATTGGACCTGAAAACGAGATTGACGGTGTTCCTCGGGAATTAATAATCTACAAACTTAAAAATGACAGATGGACAGAATGGAAAAAATCTGACCAAGCAATTTACGGAAGTAAAGATGGTGGAATGATGGGCGACCCATTTACAGAAATTAAAATTGAAAATGGAATTCTTCAAATCAGCCATTTAGGTGGGAGTAGCTGGAAATGGGGGTTTACAGATAAATATCGTTACCAGAATGGCGACTTCTATTTAATCGGATATACAGAGATTGGTGGAAAGATATGTGAGTATTGGCGAAAAGTTGATTTTAACCTCTCGACAGGAAAAATGATAGTAGAAAAAGAATTCGAAGAATGCGAAACCGAAGAACAAGAAATTTACAATCGTGAGAATGAAACCTTATATGAAAAAGGATTGAAAATCACTATCCAAAACCGACAAGAAAGGGACATAAAGATTACAACTCCCAAGTACGAACATGAAATTTATATCGCAATTCGTAGAGAATAAAAATTACTATAACCAAAACCATGGATAATTAATGGCTAGTTTTAGTCTGCTAACAAAAAACCTTGTCTCCCTACAGGCAGGCGCAACAAAATCATACAGAAAACCGTTCTACACAATTAAAATACAATATGGAAAGCTTTTGGAATGATAGATATAAAATTAAAGAATTCGCATACGGAAAAAACCCAAACGTATTTTAAAGAGATAATTAATGATTTGAATTTATTGGAAAAAAACTATGTAGAACAGCGTAGCCATTGATAGTTGGTCGAAGGTTGTTTTAGAAATAATCAGTTTGGACTTTCAAAAGAAAACTATCAAAAATTATTAGGATTAAATCCCAAAAACGAGCATGCAAAGTTATAATTATTGAGCGTATAGGAAATGAAACACTGGAAAAATAACTAATGGCAAAAACGTATATAAACCCATATAAATCATGTAAAAGACAAAGCTTCGTGCAATAACAGAAAAGTAGAACTAGGAGGTTATAAACTGATTTATGTCATTGCATATAAATGTCATTAATAGGACATTTACTGTAATAATTAACAAGAGACATGAAAACAGACATCAACATCTCAGAGTTCATTAACTCAAGAACCGAATTTAAAAAAAGATTCAGTTTATGGGAGATGTATCGTGCTTTTATGTACATCCCAAGAGCCATAATCAAGTTGATTGGAAATGCAAAAAGCAAACTAGTTGATAACGATTTATTAAAGCGCTTGCAATTGGCAGTAACCGAAGTAAACGGTTGTCCTGCTTGCTCATATGCCCACACTAAAATGGCTTTGCGACAAGGGATGAGCGGAGAAGAAATAAGTAGCTTTTTAAGTGGCGAAAATCATTTAATAAAACCCGAAGAAGCAAAAGCGATTATGTTTGCTCAACATTTTGCAGATACAAGAGGTTTTCCTAAAAAATATGCTTATGATGCACTTATAAAAGAATATGGCAAAAAAGAAGCACGGATTATGCTTTCCTCAATCCAAATAATGATTTCAGGAAATATGTATGGTATTCCATACAGCGCATTTCAGGCAAGACTTAAAGGAAACCCATATAAAGAAAGCACCCTGTTTTTTGAATTAGGGATGTTAATAACAGGTCTTATTATATTGCCTATTGCCTGTATACATGGTGTTTTAAGAGCTTTGGTTGGATTGTCTAATATAAGATTAGATAAAACCACAACGGAAGAACAAGATGGATTTAATAATAAATAACTTCTGCTTTTAGATTTTAGACGATAAATTGCAACGAACATTAATTCAGGATTAAAACTATCTGGAAGAAGAAAGAAAACCTCCTCTTAACAGATCTAGAATTAATTATTAGAGTAAAATCAATAAATATAAGAATTTTCGGATTAATTAGTGCTCGATGGTTTTAAGTCGCGAGTCAATAAATAGAGCAGAAGAAGCTACTTTCTTTTAGTACATGTCACTTTTTTGCTTATCTTAGGTTGTTCTAAATAACTATAAGTCAGGTGGCTAAGCAAAAAGGTCTCATAAAAATCCATGGCACTCTAAACGGTATCTCTTACTATCCACTAGGTGGTCAATATATTTCTCGTATAGCTACTGGTCCTTCCAAAGAACGTATCCAAACAGATCCTGCCTATGCAAAAGTAAGAGCAAACAACCTGGAGTTTGGTATGGCGTCTAGACTATCAAAAGCCATCAGAACAGGAATTTTAGAAACAGCAAAAGAGTTTCAAGATTCTACCATGGCAAGTCGCTTAACTGGTGTCTGTTATAAAATAATCAAAGAGGGGAGTGGCTCCCCAGGAAAAAGGGAGGCCAGTCTAACCAACAACCCAAAAGCCCTTAAAGGTTTTCAACTTAACCAAAAGCAATCGTTCGAACAGATATATACGGCAAAGCCAATCGTTACAAGTCATAAAAACAGACGAATCATAACGCTTAGCATCCCAAAAAGTTCCAAAATCCACCTGGAAAAAAAACCAAAAACAGCAACACATTTCCAACTTATAGCAGCCCTGTCTTTGGTTTCAAATTACAAATGTAGACCAAACCAGAAGTCTTACAGACCTGTAGCGCCAAAACACAATGGCTTAGGCATTACACAAAAAAGCGAACCTTTATTATGTAAAATAGAACATACAAATCTTCAAATCCAACTTAAAACCCCAGTAAAAACAGCTGTTTCCAAACATGCAACCCTAATAGTGTGGTTCGGAATTCAGTTTCTAAAACAAGAAAAAAAACAATTTCACCTTTTAAAAAATAGGCAGGTTATGCACTGTATCACCCTGCTTTAAACCCTTATAAACAAGGGCTTCCTAAGGGTTCACCCGTAGCTTCTCCATGGTTACTTCGGGCTTACTTTGGATAATAGCCATATTAACCTGGGGAGAGTTCAGAATATTAGAAACATTAGAAGATACTTAACTCGTTGAATGACACACGCAGTATTAACAAATTCATCTAATACAATATTATCAACGTGAGGAATCGCGTATTTAAAAAATAATGAAGGATTATACGGAATATTAAATTTATAAGATAAGCATAAACGATAATGTTTAATAACCCAAGTTCTAATTATTATAATGAAAACTAAATACTGTGGGATATTTTACATAGTATAGAATTATAGCTATCAAATAAACCTACAAGTTAATTAGCCGTAATTTAGCTCATGCAATTTTATTGTTTTAAGTGTTCGTGAATCTTCTAAAGTCGATTTCTTTTAACATAATTGTTTACGATATAGACCTGAAGGCACTATATCAACAATTATGTGTAAATAGCCTAAAAATTGGCCATACAGAAATTACTATATATTTGTACTATAATGTTCTTGCGTTATGTAACTTGAGCTTTGGTTACGTGCGTATGAAAAAGGTCTAGTAGACCTTTTGAAGATGCAGCGAGGTGGAGTGCAGGCAAAGTTGTTACTACAGTTTCTTGAAAAAAATTTAATCCCAAAAGTTTCTTTACTATGTAATGGAACACTTTTTATGCGACTACGTAGGAGGGAAGCATAATGTGTGTGGAATGCTAATTAACTGTTATATAGCTTATTTACACTACTTTTGTAAGTTTGTCCAATAGGAATTTTATGCTCGTTTATTAAAATACGATTACCTTCTATAAATTTAATTTTATCTATAGCAACAAGAAACGATTTATGAACTCTCAAAAAATTATTTTCATTTAAAATAGATTCATAATACGATATTTTTTCGTGGCTAATAATCATGTCATTCTCTAAAAACAATTTGGTGTAGTTTCCGTAAGCTTCTATATAAAGGAGATCTTTCAAATCTATTTGATAATGCTTTTTATTGCCTTTTATGAAGAATCGTGTAGACGTGTCAGAAGCAACTTCATTTAGAACAGTTTTTAAAGCTTGAGATTCGGAAACTTTATTTACAGCTTTTACCAATCTATCAAAACTAAAAGGCTTTAAAATATAATCTACAACGTTCAGCTCAAACCCTTCTATAGCATGTTCTTTATAAGCCGTTGTTATTATAGTTTTTGGAGGATTAGACAATGTTTTTAAAAAATCAATTCCTTTTAATTTAGGCATATTAATATCTAAAAACATAAAATCGACAGTGTGTTCATTTAGATATTGTATAGCTTCCATAGCGCTGTAACAATTTTTTTCTAATTGTAAATGTGGTAACATACTACAAAACTCTTCAATAATTTCATGAGCTAACGGTTCATCATCAACAATTATATACTTAAGCATGTTTAGCAATCTTTAAGGTTGTTTTATAGAGGTTATTTAACACATCAACTTGTAATTCATGTTTATTTTTATACAATAAAGATAGTCTTCTTTTTAAATTTTGTAAGCCTATGCCGTTTGATGAACTTATTTCATTGGGATCGAAATTATTTTCTATTGAAAAAATAATAAAATCTGTTTCTTCTTTTAAGTTAATATGTATAAAAGCATTTTCAGTTAAAGTTTCAATGCCATGTTTAAAGGCATTTTCTAAAAGAATAATATACAGTAAAGGTGCAATAGTTAAACTGGTATCCACATCATGGTTAAAGGCAATATCTACAGACTTTTTATAGCGTATTTTATGTAATTCAATGTAGTTGTTTACGTACTTTATTTCATCTTCAAGGGTTACCATTTCCTTATCTCCTTCATAAATGGTATATCGCATCATATCAGATAACTTTAAAATGACCTCTGGAGCTTTTTCAGATTGTTTTACGGTTAATGCATACAGATTATTCAAGGTATTAAAGAAAAAATGTGGGTTTATCTGACTTCGTAATAAAGACAATTCTGCTTTAGATTTTTCTGCTTTTAAGTTTTGAACCCATTTCCATTGTTCAAAAACCCAAATAAGAAATAACATAGGAATTGGTAAAAAGAATATAAAAAAAGGAAAGTCTTCCTTGATTTCTAGGTAGGTCTCTAAATTACCGGAAAACAGTCTTAAGTAGAGAAAATATAAAAATAAAGGACCATATATAAATACAATTAACTTCCAATATTTTTTAATAAATACAGGAATTAAAAGATAGGCAAAACCAAACCAAAACACCATTAATAGAATAAAAGTGACTGGATTGTCGGGCATTTTCATAAAAGAATCTATAAATAATGCCATAAAGAATAGTGCCATTAATGCCAATACGTTTAATATAATTCTTTTTTTGGTTTTAAAATAGCTGTAATTATAAATAGGTAATACAGCTAAAATTCCAAAAAAAACAGCATACATAATGATTTCTAATGGATTGTTTTTTGGAATAAGAATGAACTCGAAATAATCTAAAACATAAAATATGGGAAACATTAATAGAACTCCAATAAAAAATGCTTTGTATTTATTTAATAACTGTACCATAGAACAAAAGTAAGTATGTAATCCTGTATTAACAAGAAAGTTGATAGACACTACTAAAATCAGCACGAACACTATTATTTTCAACATGAAATAGTATTGATACTGCTTTTCATGCTTTCTGACTTTATATAAACAGCATTCATCATATTAATTATAAAGGAGACTTTCTTCAATTTATGTTTGTTTCATATTAAAACTAAAACAGCACATCAATTAAAAATCAACAGTTATGAATACATTACAAATCAATAATTTAAGTAAGACCTATCCTAATGGTGTCATGGCATTAAACGACATTAATTTAGAAATCACCAATGGTATGTTTGGTTTGTTAGGAGCAAATGGAGCTGGTAAGTCTTCCTTAATGCGAACCATTGCATCCTTACAAGAGCCTTCTTCTGGAAGTATTTCCTTTAATGGTTCTGATATTATTAAAAAGCCAGAAAATATAAGAAAACATTTAGGCTATTTACCACAAGAGTTTGGTGTGTATCCAAAGATTTCGTGCGAAAAATTGTTAAATCATTTAGCAGTTTTAAAAGGAATATTAGATACAAAGCAACGTAAAGTGCAAGTAACAGCATTGTTGCAACAGGTAAATTTGTACCAACACAGAAAAAAATCGGTCTATACATTTTCTGGTGGTATGCGTCAACGCTTTGGGATTGCACAAGCCTTATTAGGAAATCCGCAAGTAATTATTGTTGATGAGCCAACAGCAGGTTTAGATCCAGAAGAAAGCAATCGCTTTTTAAATTTATTGAGTGAAATAGGAGAGAACGTTATTGTTATTTTATCCACACACATTGTTGAAGATGTTAGAAACTTATGCCCTAAAATGGCCATATTATCTAATGGTGAAATTATTTCTGAAGGAAATCCGAAAGATTTAGTGGCAAGTATTGAAGGTAAAATATGGACAAAGATGGTACCTAAAAAAGACATTGAAGTGTGTAAAAAAACATTCGATGTTATCTCAACAAAATTAGTTGCAGGTGAAACACAAATTAGAGTGCTATCAGATTATAAACCTGAAGATAGTTTTGAAGCTATTACACCAAATTTGGAAGATTTTTATTTCACTATACTTTTTAATAATTCACCAAAAATGCAATAAGTTATGTTTACAAAATTATTAAAATTTGAAGTTTTTTATCAATTTAAACAACGTGCATTTCCAATGTTCGCTGTTCTATTTTTATGCTTGGGTGTTTTTGTTGGTAGACAAGGGTTTGCACCAACAGGTGTTAATTATAATTCTGTATATCAAGTGTATTTCCACACAAGTTTGTTTACTTTAGGAAGTGTTTTTATCATCATGTTCTTTGCCATTAGTGGGATGCTTAGAGATAAGCAATACAATATGGAATCGCTCATTTACAGTTCTTCAATACAAAAGGCACATTACTTCTGGAGCCGGTTTATAGGTGCCTTTATTTTTAGTGTCTTGGCTTTTACACCATTTATATTAGGCTATATCTTCGGAAACTATTTTTCTGCTTTGGATACAGAACGTTTGGGTAAATTTCAATTGCTAACTTATGTACAACCTTGGTTATATATTGTAGTGCCTAACTTATTTATATGTTCAGCCATCATATTTTCTGTTTGCACTTTAACAAAAAATAGTACAGCAACGTATGTAAGTGCTGTATTTGTTTATATGTTATATTTTGTAAGTGCACTCTTTCTAAATTCGCCATTATTGGCACAAGCCGTTCCAGCATCACCAGAAAGTATGGCTATTGCTGCAGTTGCAGATCCATTTGGTATTGCTGCTTTTTTTGAACAAACACAATACTGGACACCTTTTCAAAAAAACTCACAATTACTATCTTTTTCCGGATTGTTTTTATGGAATAGATTGGTTTGGATAGTAGTAGGTTTGGCTATTTTATTTGGTACTTACAGATTGTTCTCTTTTAGAAAAATCACTAAAAAAGTAAATAAAACCAAAAAATCGACGATCCAAAATACCCAATTAATAGCGTATAAACCTTTACAGACAACACATAATTTTAAAGCACAGTATCTTGCATTTTTCTCTTTGCTTAAGATAGAATTGAAAAGTGTGTTTAAAAGTTTGCCATTTATTGTCGTATTAATTATGTGGTTAGCTATTGTGTTTTCAGAATTATATAGCACAGTTATTAGTGGTGGAGAATATGGCGTGAGTCAATATCCATTTACAAATCAACTCATAAGTTTAATTGTAAACCCGTTAACGCTTTTCAGTCTTATTTTAATCATTTTTTATAGTGCTGAAATTGTCTGGAAAGAGCGTAGCTTAAATTTCAACTTAATTATTGATGCCGTACCAACAAAGAATAGCGTCTTCTTTCTCTCAAAGTTCTTTGCCATTTTATTGTTACCAGTCATTCTAATAACTACTGGAATTATCATGTGCATCTTGTTTCAAATATCTTTAAACTATAGCAATTTTGAGTTTAGCCTTTATGCCTCTTTATATTATCATTACGGATTGCAACTTGCTGTATTTAGTATGATAGGTTTGTTTATAAACAGTTTAGCAAAAAGTAAGTATGTAGGTATGGGAATTTTTGGCTTGATTGTATTGGTAAGCCTAAAATCCAGCACAATAGGATTAGAACACCCATTAACAAGCCTTGGGTTTATGCCAAGAATATCCTATACAAACATGAATGGTTTTTATGGTGGTGTAAGCCTTTTCAATCATTTAGCTATGTATTGGTTGTCCTTTGGATTGTTGCTGGTATTCATCTCTTTTAAAATATGGAATAGAGGTGTAGGTACTAACTTTTCAACGAAGCTCAAGCAGTTTAAATATGGTTTTACAACTATTCAAAAAGTATCTTTTTCATTATTAATTGTCGTATTTATTGGCTTTGGATGTTTGATTTTTTACAATACAAATATCGTTTCAGATTACAAAACTACAGCCGATAATTTAGATTTTAGAGAACAGTATGAAAAAAAGTTCAAAAAATATGAAAGCATAGAACGACCATTTCCAACGTCAAGAAAAACAGAAGTTGCTATTTTCCCAGAAGAAAGACGTTATACCCTAAAAGCAGATTATATATTGAAAAACGGAAGTGACAAACCCTTATATGAAGTCTTTGTAACGGAACGTCTTCCGTTAGAATCTATAGCTATTGAAAGCGCAGATTTAGTGACTCACGATAGTAATTATGGTGTCTATTTGTTTCACTTTAAAAAACCGTTACAACCCAATGATTCTGTACGCTATACTTATAAATTGAAACACGAACTTAAAGGTTATGAAGAGGACAAAACCATTGTAAATAATAGTACTTATATAACACACAGAGATTTCGAACCTATATTGGGCTATAGCTCTGGATTAGAAATTACTGACAAAGTAGAGCGGAAAAAGAGAAATTTGCCAAAGCGTGAAGAAGAAATCATTTCAGATGAACATATTGCTCTTGAAGATTTTAACAATGAAAAAATAAACTTTGAAACTATTGTCTCTACAAGTAGCAACCAAACGGCATTGAGTTCTGGTAACTTGGTAAAACAATGGTCAGAAAATAATAGAAATTACTTTCATTACAAGACCAAGAGTAAAGTCTT
Organism: Xanthomarina sp. F1114; assembly: GCF_026410255.1. Taxonomy (GTDB): domain Bacteria; phylum Bacteroidota; class Bacteroidia; order Flavobacteriales; family Flavobacteriaceae; genus Xanthomarina. Next base: position 125,681 of record NZ_JAPMLL010000009.1, on the reverse strand, counting down.
ACCAATGATTGCCTATTTTTCAGCAAACTATAAAACCAAAAAAGTGGATTACAAAGGAATCTCTATTGAGCAGTATTTCGATGAAGCTCATTCATTTAACATTGAAGACATTGAAAACAGCACCAAAAAAACCATAGATTATTGTGAGGAAAACTTTGGAGACTATGCTTTTGATTATGTTAGAATAGCAGAAATTCCTTCACATTGGTCATTTGGAGGCTTTGCACATCCAGGAGTGATAAGTATGGTTGAAGACCGAATGTATTTAGCAGATGTTAGAAACGAAGAAACTTTCAATTTGGTCGCTAAAAGGACCATACATGAAGTGGCACATCAATATTGGGGACATACGTTATCTGCAAAACCAGTTGCAGGTGGATCTATTTTTGTAGAAGGTTTTGCAAAATATACTGAAGCCGTTATCATGGAAAAAATGTATGGCAAACGTGCTGTTTATGAATTGAGTGAGAACGCTAGAAGTCGTTATTTTTCAGGAAGATCTTTTGCAAGTGAGCTAGAACCACCAGTTTATAAAGTACTTGGTCAAGGTTATATTTCTTATGGAAAAACATTAAACGTTATGCTAGCATTACGAGATCTTATCGGCGAAGAAAAAGTAAACCATGTTTTAAAAGCACTAACCGATACATATCGTAACAGTACTACTTTGGAAGTAAATACTATTGAATTTTTGGATTTGGTTTATAACGTCACGCCAAAAGAGCAACATCATTTAATTGACGACTGGTTTAAAAAAGTAATCACTTATGACTTAAGCATTATGAAGAGTTCTTATGTAGCCTTAGAAAATGGTACTTATGAGATTTCTGCAACCGTAAAAGCGAAGCGTTTTGAAACGATAGATAATGGCGAAATAGTACAAATAGGAATAAACGAACCTATTAAAATTGGAGCCTTTACTGTGCATCCATCGTTAGTGAAAGATGATAACTCTGTATTGTATTATGAGTCAAATCAAATCAATAAAGAAATCACAAAAGTTAAGTTTATAGTAAGCGAAATTCCTAATTACATTGCTATTGATCCTTATGGAACAAGAACTGATGAGAATTTAGTTAATAATATATTTAGGTTTTAACAGAAGGAGTTCAAAAAAAAACAGAGACTCGATTTTAACTCGACCGCATAAAATTTTGGTTAAAACAATCGAACGTTTGGTTGAGAATTGCGTATTTAATAAATATTGAAGGATTGTAGAGAATATTAAAATTATGCTCTTAATGAAAACACGAAAGTTTAATGACCCAAGTAATAAGGTTTCTTTCGAAAACAGAACTTTTGGGATATTTTACATACTTTTTAAATGAGAACATCCGGTGGATGTTTTTATAGTTAATCATCGTTTTAATTATGAATCAGCCACTGGCTAATCCATAATTAAAAGTGTACTATAATTTACATTATGTAAAATAGACTATTTAAAAACCTCTATATTTATTAACCTTCCGCTACTTTATTCAATATACGCAAAAATATAAAAGACTGCCCTTTCAGGCAGTCTTTATTTTAATATATAACGTCCAAACGTCTTTACATTTTTACATCTTTTAATTTAACTTCCTTTCCATCAGTATCTAACAAGATGACTTCGTCAAAGTCCATCTTTTTAAATTGTGCAAATTGTGTAGCAGCATCTCCCACAATCACATAAGCCATTTTAGATTCGTCTAGGTATTTATTGGCCAAGTCTTTGTGTGTTTCTAATGTCATCGCTTTTACAATCCCTTCCTCATTTTCAATAAAATTAGCTGGTAAATTATAAGTGCTTCGTTCTTGTAACATCCATAATAAAGAGCCTTGTGTTTCAAATCTACGGGCATTACTTTTTATTAAAGCGTTTTTAGTAAAATCTAAATCTTCTTGGGTAATTCCGTCTTTATACTTGGCAATCTCTTCTTTAAAAATCGCAACCGATTCTCCCGTGGTATTCGTTCTAACACTAGATGAAGCCGTAAAGGTTCCTGGAAGTTTAGAACCACTAAAACCAGTTCGTGCTCCATAGGTATAGCCTTTTTCTTCACGTAAAATAAGATTCACATTCCCACTAAACGAACCTCCTAATTTGTAGTTCATTACTTCTGCTGGATAAAAATCGGGATCGGTTTTTGGCATAGAAATATAACCAATTTTAATAACAGACTGTTTGGCATCCGGAATATCTACAAAATATAAAGAAGCTTTATCACGGGCATCGGCCAATGGGAATTCTGGAATGTTTACATCTTTAGCGGCCCATTTAGATTCTAAACTCTTTAACTGATTCATAACCGTGGTTTGATCTATTTGCCCAACCACATGAAATTTACTCACAGATGGCGAAAAGTTCTTCTTATAGTAAGCCTTTAAATCGTCCATTGTAATAGCGTTCACAGATGCCACAGTTCCACTGGTTGGATAAGCAAAAATATGATTTTCCCCATATAATAATTGGTTGTAAACATTGCTGGCTACAACTTCTGGGTTGGCTGCAGAACGCTTAATATCATTAACAGTCTTCGTTTTAATACGTCCAAACTCTTCCACATCAAAACGTGGTTCTAATAAAATCTCTTCTACTAAATCCATGGTCTTTCCAAAGTTTCTTGTCAAAGTGTTTCCACTTATTACAATAGATTCTTTGGTTGTATACATATTAATAGTGGATCCCAACAACTCAATGGCTTCTTCAAGATCCTCAGGTGTTTTGTTCGCCGTACCTTCCATCATAATGTCTGTCATTAAATTAGCCACCCCATTTTTATTGATGTCGTCTAATAAATGACCGCCTTCCATAACCAAACTAAAGTTTACAGTAGGTATTTCATTCTGCTCAATCCCATATACGTCCATTCCATTGCTAAGCTCTGCCGTCCAAGACTCAGGAATCTTTAAGGAAGGTGCCTCCCCTGTTTCTGGAGCTATAGAACGATCAAAACTTGAAGGAGTTTTTAGTACTTCACTATTAGCTTCTGTAATATCTTGAGCTATATTATCCGTAATTTTCTCTTCAACTACAGGTGCTTTCGTCGAGTTTTCTGCAATCAACTCAATCTCTCCCTTAGGAACAAAACTAGTCATCACATAGTTTTTATCTTTTATATAAGTGTTATACACGCGCATAACATCTTCTTTAGTTACTTTCTTAATGTTCTCTATATCTGTCTCAATAAACCCAGGATCTCCCTTAGAAACATTATAACTAGCTAATTGAAACGACTTTCCTAGAACACTACTAATCCCATTATAAAACTTAGTTTCAAGCCCGGCCTTTATACGTTCCACATCTTTATCGGTAACACCATCCCTTTCAAACATGGCAAATGCTTCGTTAATACCTGCTTCAACCTGGTCCAAATCAACACCATCATTTGCTGTTACATTAATTCTAAAAGCGCCTGCTATTTCACTAGAACCATTGTATGCGTATAATCTAGAACTTAATTGTTTTTGTTCCGTTAATACTTTATAAAGTGGTGCTTTCTTTCCTTTAGAGAATAGTTCTGCAAAGAAATCCAAAGCATAAGCATCTTCTGTATAGTTCTCTACAGTTGGCCATACCATATTTAATTGTGGGGCTTTTGCAAAGTTATCTTCGTGATACAAACGCTTCGTTTCTGCCAAGGTTACCAGCATAGGTTTCATTTTCTCTACCTCTTGGCGTCTTTTGATCTCTCCAAAGTATTTTTCAATAAGTGCTTTGGCTTCTGCGCTTTCAAAATCGCCCGCAACCACTAAAGTCGCATTATTTGGTCCGTAAAACCTATCATAAAACTCTTTAACATCTTCTACTGTAGCGTTTTGTAAATCTTCCAACTCGCCAATAACTTGCCAACTGTACGGGTGACCTTCTGGATATAAGTTTTTATCAATAACCCAACTGGTATGTCCGTAAGGATTATTATCTACACGTTGCCTTTTTTCATTTTGAACCACTTCTTGTTGGTTATAAAAAGCAGCTTCTGTTACCGTATTTATTAAAAACCCCATACGGTCGCTCTCCATCCATAATACTTTTTCTAAAGCATTGTTAGGAACAATTTCAAAATAGACTGTTCTGTCCTTCTGAGTAAAACCGTTTAAAGTACCTCCAACATCCTGAATATTTTTAAAAAATTGATCTTGAGGTACGTTCTCTGATTCTTGGAATAACATATGTTCGAAAAGATGAGCAAAACCAGTACGTCCCGTCTTTTCTCTGTTAGATCCTACCCCGTATTGAATTGCAACCGAAACAACAGGGTCGCTTTTATCTTGATGCAAAATAACATCTAGGCCGTTATCTAAAGTAAATTTTTCGTAGTCTATTTTAAATTCAGACTCTGGAATTGCTTCTGCTTTCTTCGGGTCTGTAGAACAGGACAGAAAAAACAGATTGAAGCTAAAAAATAGTAGTGTAAAGTGTTTCATAGTGTTTAACAAATTGGTTTAATAGGTTTTAAAAATAACTATTAAAATAATCTTATATTTAAATGATTTGTTAAAATATCGAATTTGTAATTTGCAGTTATGGACCTCAAAGATTTGAATTTACAATACCAGGGATATGTCAATACTCAAAATTTATGGCGTAATCAAGATGTTTATAATTTACAACAATTAGAACTATCTTCTAAATGGTCCATTAGTTTTAACGAAACGCTTCCTAAAAATATCCGTTTAGGAAAACGCGTGGAGCAATTTGTGTTTTTTCAATTAAAACAGCTGCCTCAGATTAAAATTGTTTTTGAAAACCTCCAGATTCAGAAAGAAAAACACACTATAGGAGAAATGGATGGTTTGATACTTATAAATAGTCAACCTGTACATTTAGAAATTATCTATAAATTTTATGTGTATGATGAATCTGTTGGTTCAAACTCCTTAGAGCATTGGATTGGACCTAATAGAAAAGACAGCTTAATTCAGAAACTGGACAAACTGAAAAACAAGCAGTTACCACTACTCTATCATCCAGAAACTTCTAAATACTTAGAGAAACACAATATCAATATTGAAGAAATAAAACAACAGGTCTTATTTAAAGCTCAGTTATTTCTGCCTTTTAACAAAACAATTCCCGATTTGAAACTTATTAATTCGGCCTCTGTGGTTGGATTTTATTTAAAACAGGGCGAGATTTCTCAATTTAAAACGTCTAAATTCCTTATTCCCAGTAAAGCCAATTGGTTACAGGAGCCACATACACAAGTGACTTGGCTTACATATACTTTGTTTTTAGAAAGTATAACTCCCATTTTAGAAAATAAAACGGCACCTCTAATTTGGATAAAGCTTCCTAATGGCGAACTAAAAAAATGTTTTGTTGTTTGGTGGTAATCAGTCAAAATCACTAAAAAAATAAGTAAATTTGCTAGCTTAAAACCAATCATTTCTTATGAAACACGTTTATTTATTACTGTTTACATTTTCAAGCTTATTTGTTCACGCACAAGATCTTTCAGAAATCTACAAAGAAGTTAGTCCTGCTGTTGTAATTATTATTACTTCCGAAAAAGATATTGTTACTTCTGAAGAATCTAAAGCTAGTTTCGTTGAAAAAGAAGGTTTGGGCTCTGGTTTTATGATTTCAGATAGATTAATTCTAACGGCTGCGCATGTAGTAACAGTTCCCGAAAAAATAAGTGTTTTATTTCCCGATGGAGATATTATTCCAGCATCGGTGGTAAGTTCTTATAAAAGTGCGGATATTGCATTAATTAAACTTTTTAGACCTCGTATCAATCCTGTTACGGTAAAGCTTGGAGATTCTGATGCTTTAGAAATTGGAGAACAAATTTTTATAATTGGTGCACCTTACGGACAAGGAGCTTCTCTTTCTGCTGGTTATGTCAGTGGAATTAGAAAACAATTTGAAGGTAAAAACCCCTTTGTTAATCGGGAGTTTATTCAAACCGATGCCGCTATAAATCAAGGGAATTCCGGGGGCCCCATGTTTAATCTAAAAGGAGAAGTTGTGGGTGTAGTTAGCAGTATTGCTACACGTTCTGGCGGTTTTGATGGTATTGGATACGCAAGTACTTCTAACCTAGCTGCCAAATTATTATTGAATGATAAAATGCCATGGCTGGGTGCAGATATGCATACACTTTCAACTAAAGAGTGTGAACTTTTAAATGTGCCACAAGCCAATGCTCTTTTGGTGCAACGTGTGGTTGATAGTTCTATTTTTGGGGAAATGGGTATTAAAGGTGGAGATACTGAAGCAATGATTGCCAATCAGAAATTAATTTTAGGTGGGGATATTATTTTAGGCTTTAATGATATTACAATTGATTTAAGCGATTCTAACTTAAATAAACTGGCAGAGTTTGCTAATAGTATGGGCGATAATCCTCAGTTTACAGTTACTGTTTATCGAGACGGGAAAATCTTAACGTTAAAATATAAATAAGCTAATTTTATTTCGAGAAAGTTAATTTGTTCTTATAAAAACACCATAGCTCTATTTAAACACCTGATTTGACTGTTTAAAATATGTTTTATTCTTTAGAAGTTGGCAAATCTGTTGAGGGCTCAAGTCTTTCAATGGGCTGAATTCGTGGTTTTACTTCCTTGTAAACCTGGAGCTGATTATGTGTTAATATATCTTGCATTTCCAAAGTCTCCTCTTCTTGTAGCTTATATAAAGTCTTTAGTTTCTCTTTGCCTTCCAGCAGAGATTCAATCTTTTTTCTTCGAATTAAAAACTCTTCTACTTTAATTTCAAAAAGTCCCAATTGCTTACCATCTAGTGCTATCTCTTTATTATAAGCATTGGTTATTGTCGAAACTTCATCTTTTAAGGAGTTATCCGACTTTTGTAAATAAGGATCTTGGGCCAATAAGTTTGTCGTAATTATTAATAATAAAGTAAATAATAGAGAACGTTTCATCTTTTTTGTTTTACTTAAAATTAAAACACAGAGCGCTAAAAATCAAATTTTTAAGAAAATTTAACATCAAAAACAATCCATTTTTCCGCTCTTAAAAACTGTTAAAAAAAGTATAAAATCAAAGTTGAAACGTCCACGACCCTTCTGTATTCGTACATATATAACAAACCAAAAAAAACGATAACTTAGATTATGAGAAAAATTTCAATTTTTATACTAACAGGTATTTTAATGTCCGCATGTGTTTCTAAAAAGAAATATGTTGCTTTGGAACAAGAGAATGGAGAAATTAGAAGTCAACTTCAAAAAACTCAAGTTGAAAAAGAGGATTTAGAAGCTAAATTCGATGAAATTCAATCTAGAATAGATACTTACAACACTAAAATTAGCACTTTAACCGAAGAAAATGACGCTAAATTTGTAACTGTTGGAGAAGATATGATTATCTCTAACGATACAAGAAAACAAATGGAAGCTACATTAGAACATGTAAATCCAGAAGATTTAGCTCAGGCTAAAACTTTAAAAGATTCTATGAATTTAGCTGTAGGTTATAATCTACGTAAATCTATGGATACATCTAATATGAATGAAGACGAAGACATTGCTATTGATATTAACGAAACAGTAGTTATGATTTCAATTTCGGATAAAATGTTATTCAACTCTGGAAGTTATAGAGTGAGTAATAAAGCAAACAATATTTTACAGAAAATTGCAGATGTTATCAATTCGGAAGAAAGCCTAGACGTTATGGTTGAAGGTCATACAGACAGTCAATTAATGGTACCAAATGCAGCTGTAAAAGACAACTGGGATTTAAGTGTATTACGTGCAACATCTGTTGTTAAAAAATTACAAAGTGATTTTAATGTAGCTCCAGAAAAATTAATTGCATCTGGAAGAAGCTTTTATCAACCTTTAGTTGATAACGATACGAAAGAGAACAGATCTAAAAACAGACGTACTAGAATTATTATTCTACCAAACATTAACAAGTTTTTTGCCTTAATGGCTTCAAACGAATAATATACCCTCAATATTATATACTAATTAGTCCAAAAAAAGACGTTATCAGCCAGATAACGTCTTTTTTATTATGTCTAAATCGGTTTTCTTTTGGATAACAGCCTTTCTAATTCAATTATTTCTTTAATTAGAACTTTTATGATTAAAAATAATTAAAGGCACATTCAGGTTGCTACTAATAGACTTGCTATTGTTTCTACTAAACATCTTTTCAAAAAAACTACGTTTCTTATTAATAATACAAAGCATTCCTAATTTTCTACTTTCACTAAAAATGCGGGTTCCTACGTCTACAGAAACATCTGTAATAAGATAGAAATCCATAGGTATTGGTTTTAAGGTCATTTCTAATGCCAACTTATTTTCAAGCAATTCTGGAGTCATATTTTCATTTTTACCAATAACATGTACTACAGAAATTTTAGACTTATTACTAATTGCAATGTCCTTTAATAAATCGAGTTCGTCTCCGTAATAATCGATAGAAAGGTCTGTTGCAAAACCAATTTCTCTCATATCGTTACTTAAGGTATCTTGGGGAACAGCAATTATTGGACAAGTTAATTTGTTAATTAAATTAGCTGTATTACTTCCAATAGTTACTTCTTTAATAGCCCCGGCGCCTTTTGTACCAACTATCACTATATCTATTTCTAATTTTTTAGCAGTTCCTTGTACCGCACTTAAAAAATAATCGTGAACCAATAGGGTTTTAAAGCTATGCTTTTTATTTGTTGGAAGTTCTTGAATATGGGATAAAACCTTATCCATTTCTGTTTCCGACTCAGTACGTCTTGAATTAGAGATCGCTTCTTGAGCTCTTCTGGAAGTAACAGCCGTAGATGGGGCAGAAACTAAGGGTTCCAAAGAATGCATTAAATAAAATATGCACTCTTTATCTTTAAACAGTTTTAAAGCATAACATATGGCATCCCAAGAGTTTGCAGAAAAATCTGTTGGTAATAATATCTTATTCATCTAAATTAAATTTATTAGTTTAAAGATATTATTTATTTCTAAAATGTGCTGTGATATTTATCACTTTTAAATTAAGATTCTCCGACAATAAAAACCAGTTAATCATAGAGCGATTAATCCGGATAAAAGAAGGCTCTTCTGTAAGTAAGTTATATTCTATTTATTTTAAAATTTGAGAATTAACTCTCTGCTGGTCTCCCGTGAATTTCTTCAAAAACTTCGTCAAAATTAGATCTTAAATAAGCTCTAAGCTTTTTTCTGTAGTCGTCTTTTAACCATTCCACAAAATTATAAGTGCTTTTGCTAATACATTTAGTATAACGGTGAATTCTATAGTCTATATCATCTCCTAACTTTTTAGCAAGGTCTAAAGCATCGTACAAATCTTCACTGTTTTCTATACAAATTTTTGCATGATGTTCTATGGATCGTTCCAAAACAACTTTAGAAGACTCCCCTTTTCTCACTGCATCTATATAGGTTTCTTTTATATTAAAATAAACCACATCGGAGTTTCCAAACTCAGCTCTTAATTCGTCCGGCATTTCGTATCTAAAGTTATCCTCTAGCTCCTCATCGCTTAAAATATTATCTAAATAATAATTAGGCGATTTAAAAATACGTTGCCAATCTAAATCTGCTCCCCATGGTCCAAATCTGTGTAGATTGTTTCCTAAATCGATAACATTAAAAGTCGATTTATTCTTTAATATACGCGACCCACGCCCTATCATTTGGTAGTATAAGGTTAAAGATTTTGTAGCTCTGTTAAGAATAATAGACTCTACAGTTGGCTCATCGAACCCAGTGGTTAAAATACTTACCGAGGTAAGAATAGCATCTGGAGTATCTCTAAACCATTTTAATATTTTCTTTCTTTCTTTTTTAGTATTGGTATTATCTAAATGAGCTACTGGATAACCTGCAGCACGAAACGTATCATATACGTGTAAAGAAGTGTTAATACCATTATTAAAAATAAGTGTCTTTTTTCCTTTTGAACGTTCTTCATAAGCCTGCATTAGCTTAGTGAGCATGTCGTTATTGGTATATAAATCTTCAGAAGACTTTACGGTATAATCTCCGTTAGCACCAACAATTAAAGAGGTTAAACCTACATTGTAAGAATAAATTTCCGCTTGAGATAAGAACTCATTCTTTATTAAAGACTCGATGGTTTCTCCAACAATAAGCTCATCGTAATTATCCTTCATTGGAAGTTTAATATTAGAGCTTAAAGGAGTTGCTGTAACTCCTAAAATAAAGGACTTCTCGAAGTATTTAAACAGTTTTGTAAAGGAATTGTAATGAGCTTCATCGATAATAACTAGTCCAATATCAGAAATGTCTAATTTGTCTTCCTGTAAACGGTTATTTAAGGTTTCCACCATAGCCACAAAACAACTGTATTGTGCCTGGTCGTCTAAATTAGCTTTACTACTTACCACTTTATTATCCACCCCAAACTCTTCTAACATGGTAGATGTTTGTCGGCATAACTCAATTCTGTGAGTCATAACCAGCACTTTTTTCTTGTGATGTTTTAAATATTGTCTTACAATTTCAGAAAAAATAACTGTTTTTCCTCCACCTGTTGGCAATTGATATAATAAATGGTAGTCTTCGGGCGCCTCTTCAAAGCATTTAAAAATCTTATCAATAGCACCTTTTTGATAACTATAAAGGTCCTTCCCTACGCGTCTGTCTTCTAATTCTAAAGATGTAACTGTCTTGCTCATAAAATTTGTCAATGTGCAAAAATAAGGTCTTTTTAGGGTATTTTAGCCTTAAAACGGAATAAAATTCTTAAGAATTTTTAACATTTGCAGTTCATGGGAATTAAGAATGGTCAACTTCTCTATTTTAATACAGACTCACTTTTTTATTATAATATGCCTAATTCTAAAAAACATCAGCATTTTAAACTCTATAAACCTTATGGTTATTTGAGTCAATTTGTTAATAATCAATCTAAAAGACGAAATAAAAAACTTTTAGGCACACTTTATAAGTTTCCAGAACGTATTATGGCAATTGGCAGATTAGATGAAAAATCTGAAGGTTTACTGCTACTAACAACTGATGGAAAAATGAGTGAACATATTAGAAGCTCACAAGTTGAAAAGGAATATTATGTCATGGTTGATGGTCTAATTACAGCAGAAGCTATAAAAAAACTAAAACAAGGTGTTGAAATTTCAGTCGATGGAAAACCTTATCTGACAAAAGCTACTGATGCTCTTTATTTTAATACGCCTCCAAAAGTTCCTGAACGTTTTGTTAGAGATAAAAAACATGGTCCCACAAGCTGGCTCTCAATTACCTTAACCGAAGGGAAATTTAGACAAGTGCGAAAAATGACTTCAGCCATAGGTTTTCCTACCTTAAGATTGGTGCGTATACGGATTGGTGATTTTCACTTAGAACAAATGCAACCGGGAGAAGTTGAAGATATAGCAACTATTCTTTAATAACTATAAGCGTGGCTTTTACTCCAGTGGCTAAATTCCAAGCCCCAGAAGCAATGACATTTCCATCGTCATCCATAACTTGAAGCTCTGCTGTATTAGGGCCAGAAGATCCTTGATTAAGCGCCAAAAAGTCAATTTTATTAAAACCTTCAACTAAATCTAATTGAAAACCACTAAACGAAGATTGTAATGTCACGTTTGATATAACCACATCATCATTTACAAAAATCCGAACGCGATCGCCATCTGGGTATTGATGGTCTCTATAAACAATATTTACTCTAGAAACCCCTGTTTTGAAATCACCCAGATACTGATTGGTTGTACTTCCATATTGTCTGTTAGAACCAGATTCTTCCATGGTATTTTGGTTATGTCTATCTAATTGCTTGGTGTATAACTCGGCAGGATTACCAAATTTTTCTCCACCAAACATAGAAAACCCTTGCTCGTTAGGATTAGACAACTCGTTTTGTTTAGGAACAGACAGCCCATTAATTCTATCGGAATTCGAACTTCCTAATCCCCTATTTTCAATAGGCTTTGACTCAAATAAAGATTCTCCTTCAGTTCCTTTATCGCTTTCAACTGCAGGAATACTGGTAGATTCCTGACTGGAATCTATCTGAGAAAATGCAGACAAAGAAATCAAACAAAAAATGAAACAAAGATATTTCATGGTCCAGTTTATAAATTTAGAAATAATGCTATTAAATTATTAAATTTAAAACGTTATAAGTTCAAAAATCGTACCTTAAAAAGTAATATGCAATGATTTTATAAAAACTTTAATGATTTATTCTTATTTCTAATATAGAAAACAATTTTACTGCACTTATAACCTTCTGTTATTTAATTGTTTTAGATTAAATCTAATAACATATTAGGTCTAGACTAGTAAAAATAGTTTTTATAGAAATGCTTTAAACTATATTAAATAGGAATTCTTAGTACTGAGACTCATCTTCTTGTTCTTTTAGAACTCTATACATAATATGAACTTTTTTTCTTCCCCATTCTCTGGCGGCTTTCACATCTTTGCCCATATAAATATCTATTTTATTTACCCAGCGAGAATTCATTTTATCTTTAACTAAGTAAATCCCTTTAAGACCTTCAATTGTAACAGGCGTATTATGCGATAAACCCAAAGCTTCCAAGTCTCTAGAAACTGCAATATACTTTTTTCCAGGTTTTAAGCTGTCACCAAAAGCAGTAATTTGCGGGTTATTATCTGTTTGATAGGCTAAGGAGTTGTAAGCTGTTGCTGTAACCTTTAACGGTTTCCAAGTATATGGATCTGTCTCCACATGAGTACAGGTAAAACTCCAAAAAAATAGCGATATGGATAGAAATAACTTTAAAATCATTTTTTTTTTAATGCTTGATTAAATATACAATTTTTAAAGAGAACTAAATTCTGTCTTACTTTTTGTAACTTCACAACACACTAAAACCTATAAACCATGAAATTTCAACTTTTATTTTTTGCTGTTTTTCTAATTTGCATGTCTTGCAAAAATGAAACAAAAAAAACTACAGAATCAAATATGACGAACGATACCATCTCTTTAATAGAACGTGCTAAAGGCATTCACGAACGGGTAATTACCCTTGATACTCACGACGATTTTAACCTAAAAAACTTTACAGATTCTATTAATTATTCGCAAGATGTAAACGCTCAAGTAACCTTACCTAAAATGAAGGCGGGAGGTTTGGATGTGGCATGGTTTATTGTTTATACGGCTCAAGACACCTTAACGGATGCAGGTTATAAAAAAGCTTATCAAAGTGCCATGGATCATTTTGATGCTATTCATAACTTAGTAGATAAATTTGCACCGGAGCAAATAGAATTAGCTTTAACCTCTGATGATGTTAGGCGAATTCACGCGTCTGGAAAAAAAGTAGCCATGATTGGCGTTGAAAACGGATATCCTATAGGATTAGACATAAATCGTGTGGAAGAGTTTTATAATCTTGGCGCACGTTATATGTCCTTGGCTCATAATGGCCATAATCAGTTAAGCGATAGTCATACCGGAGAAGAAGATAACATCTGGTTAAACAATGGATTAAGCGACCTAGGAGAACAGGTTATTGCCGAAATGAATCGTTTAGGAATTATGGTGGACGTCTCTCACCCATCCAAAGAAGCCATGAAACAAATGATTGCATTGAGCAAAACTCCTATAATAGCTTCACATTCTTCAGCAAGAGCTTTAAGTGATGTAAGTAGAAATTTGGATGACGAGCAGCTACAATGGTTAAAAGAAAATGGTGGAGTTGTACAAGTGGTCGCTTTAGATGAGTTTGTAAATAAAACCAAAATGGATGAAAGAAATAAAGAGATTTATACCATTCAAAAAGAAGTTGCAGACTCATTAGATCTTAATTGGTATGCTTCTATAAATGAAGTTATGGCCTTAGCCCCATTAGAAAGAGAAGCTTTCTTCGGGTATTATAAAAAAGTAATAAACATTGCCAATGCTAAGGCAAATAAAATTGAAGGCTTCCCTCCTAATGCAAATGTATCAGATTTAGTAGATCACATTGACTATATAGTTGAAAAAATTGGACTGGAGCATGTAGGTATTAGTAGCGATTTTGATGGCGGTGGTGGTATTGAAGGATGGGATGATGCCTCTGAAACTTTTAATGTAACCCTAGAATTAGTTAAACGTGGATATACAGAAGAACAAATTAGCATGATTTGGAGTGGAAATCTACTACGAGTTTTGGATGAAGTCCAAGCTTATGCTGAATCTCAGAAATAAAAAAGAGAGCCATTTGGCTCTCTTTTTTGTTTATATATAACTTATTTAATAAGCTAGTAAATCTTTTAAGCTAGTTTCAAACTTTCCTTTGGCTAAATATTGATCCTCTAATTGATTTATAAACGGAATAGGTGTTTCCATACTAGCTACACGCTTAACTGGTGCATCTAAATCTTCAAAACAGTTTTCCATAATCATAGATGATATATCTGATGCTATTCCACCAAACAAAGAATCTTCTTGTAAAATAATGGCTCTCCCTGTTTTCTTTACCGAAGCATAAATAGCTTCTTTATCTAAAGGCTGTAAAGTTCTTAAATCTAATAAATCAGCTTGAATATCCGGGTTCTTATCTAAAGTTTCTAAAGCCCAATGTACTCCAGCTCCATAAGAGATAATAGTGACATCGTTTCCTTCTCTTAAAAGCGATGCTTTTCCAAAAGGAAGTGTAAAGTAATCTGTTGGGACTTCTTGTCTAATACTTCTATATAATGCTTTGTGTTCAAAAAACAACACCGGATTAGGATCGTTTATTGCTGTTGCCAATAAACCTTTGGCATCTGCAGGAAAGGCAGGATATACCACCTTTAAACCTGGAGTTTTTGTAAACCAGGCTTCATTTGTTTGCGAATGGAAAGGTCCAGCTGCAACTCCAGCACCACAAGGCATTCTAACTACAACATCTGCTTGTTGATTCCATCTGTAATGAGATTTTGCTAAATAATTAACCACAGGATTAAAGCCTGAAGTCACAAAATCTGCAAATTGCATTTCAACTACAGATTTCATTCCAGCAATAGATAAGCCCATTCCCGTTTCTACTATAGCAGATTCGCAAATTGGCGTATTTCGTACTCTGTCTTTTCCAAATTGCTCTACAAAACCTTCAGTAATTTTAAAAACGCCACCGTATTCAGCAACGTCCTGCCCCATAATAACAAGGTTGTCATGTTGCTTCATAGATTGTTTTAAACCCTCAGAAATAGCGTCAATTAAACGAACCTCTTTTGTTTCTGAATTTTTTACAACCTCCTGATAATCAAATTTTTTGTAAACATCATTTAACTCATCACTTTCATTAGAAACAATAGCTTCTTCATCGTTTGCTTTTTGAAGATTCTCATTAATTTCTTGCATAATATCTTCTCTAAACGAAGCCTCTTGCTCTTCGGTTAAAATCCCTTCTTCTTTAAGAAAGTTTTGAAAGTTTTCAAGTGGATCTTTTTTAGCCCAGGCATCTAATAAGTCTTGTGGAACATATTTGGTACCACTAGCCTCTTCATGCCCACGCATTCTAAAGGTTTTAAATTCAACCAATACAGGACGAGGATTCTGTCTGATGCTTTCAGCTAAATCTCTTACTTTGGTATATACTTCAATTATGTTATTTCCATCAATAATATGAGATTCCATTCCGTAACCTAAAGCTCGATCTGCAATATCCTTACAGTTATATTGCTCGTTAGTTGGTGTCGATAAGCCATAACCATTGTTCTCTACACAAAAAAGCACAGGTAGTTGCCATACGGAAGCCACATTTAATGCTTCATGAAAATCTCCTTCGCTAGTACCTCCTTCTCCAGTAAATACCGCTGTTACCTGGTTTTTGTTCTGCAGCTTACTAGCTAAAGCAATCCCATCTGCAACCCCTAACTGAGGTCCTAAATGCGAGATCATCCCGACTATTTTAAATTCTTGGGTTCCAAAATGAAAAGATCTGTCACGTCCTTTTGTAAAGCCATTGGCTTTTCCCTGCCACTGACTAAATAATCGGTATAAGGGAATTTCTCTAGTAGTGAAAACACCTAAGTTTCGGTGCATAGGTAAAATATACTCGTCATTTTGCAAAGACATAGTTACTCCCACTGAAATAGCTTCCTGCCCAATGCCAGAAAACCATTTGGAAACTTTTCCCTGACGCAATAGAATGAGCATTTTCTCTTCTATTAGGCGAGGCTTCAACATGTTTTTATATAATTCTAACAAGTCTGTAGAATCTAGATTTGCTTTACTGTATTGTATAGCTGTAGGTTTAGACACCATGGTACTCATAAAAAAAAGGTTTTTCAAATATACTATAAATTGCGTATTCCAATTGTTAATCTTAAAATATTTAGTGAGTAAAACTTTATATTGTTTTCGTACATTTGTAATACACTCATTTAAATTGAATACTTATGAATATTATACCTAGCGTTAACTTAAACGATTTTACATCGGGAGATCCAGTAAGAAAACAAAAATTTGTTGATGAAATTGGAAAGGCTTACGAAGAAATAGGTTTTGTTGCCTTAAAAGGTCATTTTTTAGACGACGAGTTAATAGACAACTTATATAGTGAAATAAAAAAATTCTTTTCTCTGCCACTTGAAACTAAACAAAAATATGAAATTGAAGGTATTGGTGGACAAAGAGGTTATATCTCCTTTAGAAAAGAAAGTGCAAAAGGCAAAAAAGAAGGCGATTTAAAAGAGTTTTGGCATTTTGGACAATTTGTTGAAGACAACCCAAAATTAGAAGCAGAATACCCTAAAAACGTTGAGGTTAAAGAACTTCCTGAATTCAATAGAACAGGAAAAGAAACATACAGAATGCTAGAAAAAACAGCAATGTATGTGCTACGTGCTTTAGCTTTACATTTAAACTTAAAAGAAACTTATTTCGACAATTATATTCATAATGGAAATAGTATTCTAAGACCTATTCATTATCCTCCAATTTTAGAAGAACCTAAAAATGCAGTTCGTGCAGCTGCTCATGGAGACATCAATCTTATTACCTTATTAATGGGTGCTCAGGGCCGTGGTTTGCAAGTACAAAATCATGACGGAGAATGGTTAGATGCCATTGCACAGCCAGATGAATTAATGATTAATGTGGGAGACATGCTTTCCCGACATACCAACAATAAACTAAAGTCTACTATCCATCGAGTTATTAACCCGCCAAGAGAGCTCTGGGGAACGTCACGTTATTCTATTCCATTCTTTATGCATCCTATTAGCGATATGAAATTGGATGTTTTAGAAAGCTGTATAGATAAAGACCATCCAAAACAATTTGAAGACATTACTGCCGGAGAATTTTTAAATGAACGCCTAATAGAACTTGGATTAATTAAGAAATAAGTTTTTAGCTACAGACTCAAGTATTACTTTCTGTAACGAACTAACCTGCTTATTAAGATTACAAATTAGAACTATGGATTTACAAGACCAATTAAAAAACCTCTTTCCAGAACATATACCAGAACCTTCTTCCGACAAAAATAAAGATGAAGCAAAAGGTTTATGGATCCAAGACGACCCGATACTTTGTAAATACGAAAAACGAAAAGGAAAACCCATTACTATTATAGACGGCTATACTGGAGCAACCGAAGATTTTAAAGCCTTAGCCAAAGAAATTAAAACAACCTTAAGTGTTGGAGGAAGTTTTAAAGATGATAAAATTATTATTCAAGGTCACTTTAGAGATAAAATAATGGAAATCTTAAAAGACAAAGGCTTTCAAGTGAAACGCGTAGGCGGATAATGAGTGACCAAATCTTACATATAACAAATGGAAATATTCTAACAAAGTTTTTAAAAGAACTTGATATTGCTGGGGATTTCCTGACTTGGCAAGAAATGTTATGCGAAGGTCCAACCATTGCAAATGTTAATACCGAAGAGTTTTTAGAAACTAGAAAGGCTTTTTTAAATGGTTTTTATCAAATAGAAATAAACGAAAATGAGATTAGAGAAGAGATAGCCATCTTGAATGAAACAGAAAGCTATTCAAAAATCGTGCTTTGGTTTGAATACGATTTATTTTGTCATATTAATATGTTAGCTGTAATAAAGCTACTTCATGAAAAACAAATCAATCTTCCACTCTATTTAGTATGTAGTGGCAGAGTTAAAGGAGAAACAGATTTAAAGGCTTTATCTGAATTAACGGCAGAGCAATTATTGCAACATTATAAGAATAAAATAAAATTAACAGACTCGGATAAGGAACTTGCTATTTCCATATGGCAAACCTACTGTGGTCAAGATCATAATTTACTTAAACCTTATATAACTCAAAAGTCGTCTTTTAAATATTTAAGCAATTGTTTAAAAGCACATTTAAAACGTTTTCCTAATTTAAAAACAGGATTAAGCGTTTTAGAAATGAATATTTTAACCCTAATTAAAGAAAAAAATATAAAATCTAAAAACCAACTAATAGGCTATGTATTAAATTACCAAGGTTATTATGGGTTTTCAGATTTACAAATACAAAGACTTATCAATTTATTACAAATCTTCTATACAGAAGAGCCAGATAAGATTACTTTAAACAGAAAAGGTTTTGAAGCTATCATGGGAAGTTATAATTTTTCAAGAGAAATTAACAACGTCATTCAATATGGAGGTGTTAATCGTTTAGATTTTTCCTACTGCATCAAAACAAACAAATTAATTAAAACACCATTAAATGTCAATTAAAGATTCAGAATTAATTTTAAATCCAGATGGTAGTGTATATCATTTAAATTTAAAACCGGAACATATAGCTCACAACATTATTCTTGTTGGAGATCAAGATCGTGTAGAAAAAATAACCAAACATTTTGATAGCATTGAGTTTTCAACACAAAAACGAGAATTTAAAACCCAAACCGGACTATATAAAGGAAAACGTTTAACGGTTATATCTACAGGAATTGGGCCAGACAATATAGATATTGTTTTAAATGAATTGGATGCATTAGCCAATATTGATTTTGAAACCAGAAAACCAAAAGATACGCATGCCGTATTAAATTTTGTAAGAGTGGGCACATCCGGTTCTTTACAAAAAGAAGTACCAGTAGATGCTTTTGTAATGAGCTCTCACGGATTAGATATTAATGGCATGTTACATTTTTATAAAATTGCCGATATTGTAAATCCTGATATAGAAAACGCCTTTATTAAGCATACTAACTGGAGTGCTAATAAAGCTCGACCAATAGCTATAACTAACAGTAAGACCCTGGAGGAAAGGTTTGATAGCGATCAAATTTACAAAGGTTTAACAGCAACTGCAGGTGGTTTTTACGGAGCTCAGGGACGTTCTCTAAGATTGCCATTACAAGACCCAAAACTCAATGAAAAAATGGATAGCTTTAATTATGAAGGTCTAAAAATTACAAATTTAGAAATGGAAACTTCAGCTATTTATGGCTTGTCCAAATTATTAGGCCATCATGCACTTTCGTTAAACGCCATTATCGCTAATAGAGCAACCGGACAGTTTAGCAAAGACCCAAAAGCAGTAGTGGAAAGATTAATAACTTATACTTTAAACAAATTAGTATAAATATTTTATCTTCCTTTTTGAAGAGTAAAAATCAAACTATTTTTAATGAAAACAATTCATATTGGTGGTGTACCCGAACATTTCAATTTAGCTTGGTACCTAGCTTTAAAACAAGGACTTTTTAAGAAAGCAGGTATTAATTTAAGATGGGATGACTACCCAAGTGGTACTGGAGCAATGACTAAAGCTCTTAGGAAGGGAGATATCGATCTTGCTGTTATTTTAACCGAAGGAATAATTAAAGATATAACCGAAGGTAATCCAAGTAGAATTATTCAAACCTTTGTAGAAACGCCATTAATTTGGGGAATTCATGTTGCTGAAAATTCAAACTATAAAACCATTGATCAATTAAAAGGATCCAAAGCCGCTATTAGTCGTTTTGGCTCTGGATCTCATTTAATGGCATATATACAAGCTAAAAATAATAACTGGGATTTAGAAAAGGATTTACAGTTTGAAGTTATTAAAGATCTTGAAGGTGCGGTAAAAGGCTTAACAAATGGGAAAGCCGACTATTTTATGTGGGAAAAATTTATGACTAAACCCTTGGTAGACCAAGGTGTTTTTAGACATATTGGTAACTGCCCAACACCCTGGCCTTGCTTTGTAATTGCCGCTAGAAATGAATCCTTGGAATTATATAGAGACGAAGTAAAAGTTATTTTAGAAATTATTAATAATATAACTATTGGATTTAAAGACATTCCTGACATTGATAAAATAATTGCTAAAAGGTATAATCAGAAAGTTGAAGACGTTCAAGAATGGCTTTCTTTAACAGAATGGTCTCAATCTCTTTTAAATAAAGAAACCGTCTCTAATATTCAAAAACAGTTATTGGAGACAAATATTATAACCAAACCATTAAATTATAAAGATTTAATAGCTACTATCTAACTTGATATTTAACATAAATATATCCTAAAACATTAGGAAACAACCTAGTTTTCACCACCTTAAAATGATAGTTCTAAATAAAATGTTAATAAAAATTTAATTTTTAACAACTAAACCCTTAAATTTGGACTAATTTGGATTAATAAAAACAAGTTGTCTATGCTTTCTACTATTGCTATTGTAATTTCCTCGTTGGTTGTCATAAACTTTATACTTCTATTTTTTAGCTGTAATAAAACAACTATTGGCACTGTTGAGAAAGTAGAAAAAAAATCAACTAGAGTTATTCATACAGAAACTACCAAAGAATCTGCTTCAGCCCAACTTGCTCCAACAGGGAGTTAGTTTTACTAAAATGTCTATTTCCAAACCAATATCCTCTATTTGCACTTAACGGAGATGGATGTCCAGATTCCAACACTACATGCTTTTTCTTATCGATTAATTTGGCTTTCTTTTTAGCAAATCCACCCCATAGTAAAAAAACCACATGCTCTTTTTCATCACTAATCTGTTTGATAACAGTATCTGTAAACTTTTCCCATCCTTGATTTTGATGACTTCCAGCTTCCCCTTCTCTTACCGTTAAGGTAGCATTTAATAAAAACACACCTTGTTGGGCCCATTTTGTTAAATCGCCACTTTTAGGATAAGCTAATCCCATATCTTTTTCCAATTCTTTAAATATATTTCTTAATGAAGGAGGATGTGCTATTCCATTTTGAACAGAAAAACACAAGCCATTTGCTTGCCCAGCACCATGATAGGGATCTTGTCCAATAATAACTACCTTCAGTTTATCTAAACTGCAATAATTAAAAGCATTAAATATGTCTGTTTTAGGTGGATAGCAGGTATAATGACTATATTCCTTATCTAGAAAATTTTCTAAATTTTTAAAGTAAGATGCATTAAATTCTTTTGCTAAAAAAGCCAACCAAGTTTTATCAATATTAGCGGTCATTTTATATCTTCGCATTTTTCTAAGTTGACGCTAAAATAATACTATCTGTATTCAATTTAAAATATTAGACATTTGAAAAATATTAAATTTCCAACAGCACAAACTATCTTATTAATTATTGCTGCTGCTGTGGCGCTTTTAACATGGATTGTTCCAGCAGGGAAATACGACTCCTTATCATATAATAAAGAGAATAACACCTTTACAAGAAGCAATTTAGAAAGCACTAAAACTCTAGAAGCCAGCCAGGAAACCTTAGAAGAATTACATATAAAAATTCCTTTAGAGAAATTTACTAATGGTGATATTTGGAAACCCATTTCCATTCCAGACACATACCAAGAAGTTGAACCAAGGCCTCAAGGAGTATTAGCTTTTTTTAAGTCGCCAGTAAAAGGAATTATTGAAGCTGCCGATATTATATTTCTTGTTTTAATTATAGGTGGTCTTATTGGAATTATGAATTTGACCGGAGCATTCGATGCAGGTATTGCCTGGTTAGCTAAGGCGTTGAAAGGTCATGAATATGTTCTTATTATTTTAGTTACCTCTTTGGTTGCTTTAGGAGGAACAACCTTTGGTTTAGCAGAAGAAACCATTGCCTTCTACCCTATTTTAATCCCTATGTTTTTAGCTGCCAAATACGATGCTATAGTGCCTTTAGCTGCTATTTACATTGGCTCCTCTATTGGAACTATGTGTTCTACAGTTAACCCATTTAGTGTTATTATTGCATCTGATGCGGCAGGAATTAATTGGACCACAGGCTTAACAGGGCGTATAATAATGTTGTTCTTAGGAACTCTTATTTGTATTGTTTATATCTTAATTTATGCGAATAAAGTAAAAAAAGAACCTTCTAAATCTATCATATTTAGTCAAAAAGAACAAATTGAAGCTCTTTTTGGAACCTCTGCAAATGCTACTGTAGTCCTATCAACACGTTTACGTCTTATTTTATTCGTGTTTGCTATGTGTTTTGTAGTTATGATTTTTGGGGTATCTCAATTAGAATGGTGGTTTCTAGAAATGACAACTGTATTCTTTGTCGGTGCTATACTTATTGGGTTTATAGCGAAAATTCAGGAAGCAAAGTTTGTTGAAACCTTTGTAAAAGGTGCTGGAGATTTATTAGGAGTTGCTATTATTATTGGTATTGCCAGGGGTGTTTCGGTATTAATGGAAGATGGGTTTATAAGCGATACGCTTTTATTTCATTCCAGTAATATTACGGAAGGTATGAATAAAGGCGTTTTTGCTAACGTCATGCTATTTATTTATGGCGGATTGTCCTTTTTTATTCCAAGTTCTTCTGGAATGGCAGTATTAACCATGCCTATTATGTCTCCCCTTGCAGATACTGTTGGATTTGGAAGAGAGATTATTGTTAATTGCTATCAATACGGAATGGGATTATTTGCTTTTATAAATCCAACAGGATTAATATTAGCTTCCTTGGCTATTGTAAAAGTAGGCTACGACAAATGGTTAAAGTTTGTTACTCCGTTAGTAATTCTTTTAACTATTCTAACAATGACTGTTTTAACTATTCAGGTATATATGTAAGTAAAATTGTCCAGGTATTACTCTATTGGAATTTCAAGAATTTGTTTTAAATCGTTTATTGAGTTCTTTCGCTCTCGTTTAAATCCATATTGAATTAATCCGAGTCCAAAAACAAGCATTACTAAGGGAAATATTATTACAAAAAGGGGTGTATCTTCCATAATTACTCCAACCAGTATGGTTATAAACGATAACGAAACGCCACCTAACCAAAAAGTCATAAAAACAATCACAAAGGTCTGAATTTTTAAATAAGCGATTAGTTTAGTTCCTCCCGTATGTGGCTGAATTTGTCCTTCTATTTGCGGAATAAATGAGTTCCTCCCTCTTATTATTCTTTGTATTTTAAATCTATCTTGTTCAAAGTAACCTTCAAAAAGTTTGTTTTCTTTATCTGCTTTGAATCCAAATTTAAATATTTTTTTAGGTCGAATGTAAGTTCTTAGAATACTTCTAACCTCTTGATTAGATAATTTAGTAGACAACTCTATTTTTTCTGAAGGGAATATTTTCATTTCTTATCTTTGCTTATTTAATAATACACCAACGCAGAAGGATCTTATTTCTTAATATTATTTAGAAATTCAAGTATTTTATTGTTTACCACTTCTGCCTGGTCCACAGATAAAAAATGACCCGCATTACTAATTTCTTCTGTCTGGTTATTTGCAATATACTTTTCTGCTATTTTTAAAGACTTCGTATTATTAATAACATCATTATCACCAATCATTACTAAAACTGGCATTTTTAAAGATTGGAAGTCTACTTTAGAGAAAGGCATCATATCTACAACAAACTTATTGGTACTATCTAACTCTCTACCAATGGCATATTGTTCAATATATTTTTTATTAATATTACTAACATCATTAGACATAGACTCTAGGCTTTTCTGAATTTGCTTATCTTTTGAGGAAAAGGCATAAATTATATTTTTTAGTAAATCTGCACTTGGGCGAATCCATATAAAGGTTTGAGCAGGACTTAATAAAATCATACTTTTTATTTTATCCTGGTTTTGCAAAGCTAAATTAACAGCCAACCAACCTCCTCTAGAAGCACCTGCCAGGTGATAGGATTTTAATTCAAGCTTAGAAATAACTTCTTGGTACCACGCTGCAATTTGCTCTGTACTTTCTATTTCTTTTGTCTTAAATGATTTTCCCGGTTCCAAAATAAAATCGATGGCAAAAACCTGATAATCTGCATTAAGAGCTTTAATATTAGGATACCACATAGTAGAACTAGAATTCATTCCATGAAATAAAACCAATGGCTCACCGGAATCGGGTCCACTAACTACTACATGAGCTGTTCCAAAAGTAGTAGGAATGTATAATTCTTTAAATGGAACATCCCATACTTTTAAAGTAGCGTCGTAGGCTTCAAAATAAGCTTTCCTCTCTGCTGAAGGGTTTACAATATAATCCGGTTTTTCAGTAAATTTTTCATATTTATTTTTACAACTAAATATAAAGAAAGTTATAAATAAGACATAACAGATTTTTTTTATAGTCATGGATTTTGGTTTTATGCTTTCAAATTTAATTAATATTTAATTCATCAAAAGTAGTAGGTTGCTTATTTGTTTAAAACAGAATGATTAATTTAGCATCCTACTAGAAACATATATAAAAGAGTATATTTCCCGAAGTAAAATGCCATGATACACATTCATAAAAAAACCCTTCAAGACTTAGAGTTTTCCACTGTTTTACAACAGGTAAGCGAACTGTGCATTACAGCATTAGGTCATGACCATACACTACAAATACAACCTCTCAAAACTAAGGAGTCTGTTTTAAACTCTTTAACTCTAACCAATGAATTTTTAGCTTCATTTTATAACGATAATCGCATTCCAAACCACGGCTTTGAGACTATTGCTAAAGAACTAAAGCTTTTAAAAATAGAAAACACCTATTTAGAAGCTCATAGTTTAAAGAAAATTGTAGCTATTTCACTTACTTCAAATGAAATAATAGTATTCTTAAAAAAGTTTCAGGAATATTATCCTGAATTATATGTCTTTGCATCAAATATTGAGGTGACTAAAGTATTAATTGAAGAAATAGACACTATTATAGACAGATTTGGAGATGTAAAAGACTCAGCTTCTCCGCTTCTTTCAGAATTAAGACAAGAGATAAACAAATTAAAAGGTAAAATAAACCAAAGTTTTGCTTCTGCCTTAAATAATTATCATCAATTAGAATATTTAGACGATATTAGAGAGTCTGTAGTAGACAATAAACGTGTGTTAGCTGTAAAAGCAATGTACAGACGTAAGGTAAAAGGCTCCATTATGGGAGGGAGTAAAACGGGAAGCATAGTTTATATTGAGCCCGAAACAACCTTACAACATACTAGAGAATTAAATAATTTAGAATACGAAGAAGGTGAAGAAGTTGTTAGAATTTTAAAATCTTTGACCAATTTTATTCGTCCGTTTTTACCTTTATTAAAACAATATCAGGATTTTTTAACCGAAATAGACGTCATTTCTGCCAAAGCAAAATACGCCAAATCCTTAAATGCTGTTTTACCAGAAATTAATGAGGAAAGAGAGTTGTTTTTAAGAGATGCTTATCATCCCTTATTATATTTAAGCAATCTTAAAAAGAAAGAGAAAACATTTGCTCAAAGCATAGAGTTAAATAGTGAAAATAGAATTATAGTAATTTCTGGACCCAATGCCGGAGGAAAAAGTATTACCTTAAAAACAGTTGGATTATTGCAAGTTATGTTGCAAAGTGGTCTTTTACTTCCGGTACATGAGCGAAGTAAGGTTTTTATATTTGATAGAATTATTACGGATATTGGAGATAATCAATCTATAGAAAACCACTTAAGCACTTATAGTTACCGTTTAAAACAAATGAACTATTTTTTAAAAAAGTGTAATAAAAACACGCTATTTCTTATTGATGAATTTGGTACAGGAAGTGACCCAGAATTAGGTGGAGCTTTAGCCGAAACATTTCTAGAAGAGTTTTACCATAGAGAAGCTTATGGAATTATTACAACCCACTACTCCAACCTTAAAATTCTAGCCAACGAACTGCCATATATGCAAAATGCTAATATGATGTTTGATGAAAAAACTTTAGAGCCTATTTATAAGTTAGCTTTAGGGCAAGCTGGGAGTTCGTTCACTTTTGAAGTTGCACAAAAAAATGGAATCCCTTACAGCTTGATTAACAGAGCTAAAAAGAAGATAGAAAAGGGAAAGGTTCGTTTTGACAGAACTATTGCAAAACTGCAAAAAGAACGCTCAAAATTAGAGAAAACCGAACAATCTCTTAAGATTAATGAACGCAAAAAACAAACGGAAGCAGACAAGCTAGAAGAGATTAACAGTAAAATTCAGAAAAAACTTGAAAGTTATCAGGAATTGTACGACAGTAATCAGCGACTTATCTACCTAGGTCAAAAGCTAAATGATCTTTCAGAAAAATATTTCGAAAACAAGAGAAAAGGCGATCTTTTAAACGAGCTTTTTAAAGTCGTTCAAGTTGAAAATTCTAAACGTAAAAAAGTCTCTCAGAAACAGAAAAAAGCTGTTAAAAACAAAGAAAAACAAGTAAAGCAAGAAGCCGAGAAAAAGGTAGAAGTAATTAGGAAAAAGAAAAAAGAGGCTAAGAAAAAAGCTGCTTTACAACCTCCTACTCCAAAACCAACTTTAAAAATTGGCGATCGTGTACGTATTGAAGACGGTCGTGCCGTTGGGAGCATTGATAGTATTGAAAAAAATAAGGCCATTGTAAATTATGGTATCTTTACTACTAATATAAGTTTAGATCAACTAGAACTTGTTGAAGCCTCAAAAAAATAACATGATTGAACTAGAAAAAAATAAACAACTAATTCTATTTGATGGCGTTTGCAATCTCTGTAACTCCAGTGTTCAATTTGTAATAAAGCATGATAAAAAAAACGTCTTTATGTTTGCTCCTTTACAAGGTGAAACAGGAAAAGAAATATTAAGGCATTACAATATAGACACTGCTAAAACAGATTCTATTATTTTATATACAAGTAATCAAAAACTATATTTTAAATCGACAGCAGCCTTAAAAATAGCTGGCAAATTAGGCTTTCCAATCAATATTTTAAGTATCTTCTTAATAGTCCCAGTATTTATAAGAAATTGGGTGTATAATTATATTGCGAAAAATCGCTACAAATGGTATGGTAAACAAAATGAATGCATGATTCCTACTCAAAAATTAAAAAATAAATTTTTAAAATAGAGCAAAATTTATTTGTAAATTTATAATACATTTGAAGTCGCATGAAAGACCTCCGTTCAATACTAGTATTATCGATGGTATTTATATCGTCAATGGCTTATAGTCAGGAAACAGATCATACTCCAGAGAATAGTCTTGTTAAAAATGAGATTTCTTTTGAAGTCTTACAAGTATTAAACGGGGTGTATCAGCTATCTTACGAACGATATATTTGGAATAACTTTACAGGAACTCTAGGCGTGGGTTATAAAGGAAAAGAAGGCTTGATAAAGCTATCGGGCATAGATAGAGAAAGAATTAAAACCGATGAGGTTTTTTATTCTGGATTTCAAATTGCACCTGAAATAAGATATTATTTAAAAAACACTTCCAATGGAAACTATTTGAATGGTTTTTATATGGGGTTATACCTAAAGTATTCAAATTACAAATCTGAATTAAATGGAATTTATATAGCTCGAGATAATACGCCATATGATTTAGAATTTGACATGAAATTAAATATATCTTCTGTCGGTTTTATGGTGGGTTACAAACTCCCAATAACCAAACATCTGAATATTGATTTTATGATTGCCGGTCCGGGAACGGGAAATTATAATTTTGAGTTTATCAATAAAAAAGATCTACCAGAAGAATTCTATGACGATTTTAACGATGCTCTGGAAGAATACAGTATTCTGGATTTTATAAATTCCGATTTTAGATTTTCAGAAGTAAACAACAGATCAAAGTTTTCTGCATTTTCATTTAGATATGGGATTGCTATAGGCTACACATTTTAATAACCACTTATTTTTAATAAATTATTTATAATTATCAAATTACTATGAAAAAAACGTTTAAATTAATTTTCGCACTTACATTACTAGTTGTAATCTCAAGTTGCTCCAGTATTAAAGTTGTAGATTCTTGGCATTCTGAAACTGCCAGCACTATAAAAGATAACAACATACTAGTTATTGCAAGAACTCAGAATAAACAAGCTAGAATTGCCTTCGAGCAAGAAATGTCAAACCAAATGCGAGCTAATGGATTACAAGCTACAGAAAGCTTTAGAAAATTTCCAAATATGCTTCCAGATGAAAAACTTACAGAAGAAAAATTAGAAAACTTTAAAGCCTTTTTAGAAAATGAAGGTTATGATGGAATTGTAGTTTCTGTTGTTAAAGACATGAGAGAATCTACCCGAACTACAGAAGATGGTGGTTATTATGCCGGCGCTAGTTATTACCCTAACTTTTATCCTGCATATTATGGTGGTTTTTATGGCTATTATGCTAACCCAATGTCTTATTCAACCTACGGAAGTTATGTGCCAAGTACTTATACAACATCTACAATTAAAACTTTTATTGTAGAAACAGTAGTTTACGATTTAGAACAACCTGAAGAAAGACAGTTAATTGCTGTTGTAACATCTCAAATAGAAGATCCGCAAGACGTTACTAAAAACGCACAAGAATACAGTAAAAAAGTTGCTGAAAGCTTAGCCAAAAAGTAATATGCTTTTGCATTTAATATTTAAAAGTCTTGAATCTTGTTCAAGGCTTTTTTTGGTTTAAACTGAAAAGTAACTAAGTTTTATCTTTTATTTTTTTGAAAATAATTGCGAAAATAATAACACATTTTAACAGTTCTAAAAATTATTAATAAGATACATTTGCAGCTTATTTATAAATTGTTAAAATGAATGCTACAAAACATTATATAGCAGTTATCACAGCCTTTACTATATGGGGCTTTTTTAGTGTGGTATTAAAGTCCCTCGACGACTTTACAGCATTCGATATTTTGAGCTATAGATCCATTTTATCAGCATCTATCATGTTGGTTATTTCTTTATTTCTAAGACCTAAAATGCTAAAGAAGAACAAAGAATTATTTTTGTCTTTTTCTAAAAATACTAGATATAGAATTATAGGCGTTAACATGTTAAGTGGCTTTTTTTTAGCCTTGAATTGGTACATTTATATTTATGTTATGAACAATATAAGTGTAAGTGCAACCTCTTTAGCCTACTTAATTTGCCCCATTTTAACCATGGTTTTGGCCTATATAATTCTAAAAGAAAAGCTATTTAAACTCCAATGGTTTTCCGTTGCATTGAGTTTTCTAGGTTGCATATTACTTTCTTTAGGAAATTTTATGGATTTGTTCTACAGTATGATAATAGCTCTTAGCTACGCAATCTATCTTATTTTACAACGCAAAAACCAAGAAATGGATCGATTTATCGTACTAACGGCACAAATAACCTTTGCTGTTATTTTACTATTTCCATTTTTTATGACTTATGAATTCAATACTGTAAAAACATCATTCTTCTACGGAATGATTGCCTTAATAGCTGTTGTATTTACTATTATTCCTATGTACTTAAATATTTTTGCACTTAAAGGTTTGCCATCTTCGGTTGTTGGAGTTTTTATATATTTAAACCCTATTATCAACTTCTTTTTAGCTGTTTTTTATTTTAATGAAACAATAGGCTTAATGAAAGCTCTAAGTTATGTTCTAATTATAATTTCCATTATTATCTTTAATATCCCAGCATTAAGACATCGAATACACAGACGTCGAGCAGCTCACATTCAATAACAATATTTTTAAACTAAAAAAAGGTCTTGAATTACACTCAAGACCTTCTTTTGACTTAACAACTAACCAAAAATAAAAATTTAAACTTTTTCTACTTAATAAATAGCACATTTATTTTGTTGGTATAAACATAATTAAGATTTTAAAGAGCGAATAAAAAAATCGATGAAATGATGAAAATAATTGTTTTAACAAATTAAAAAGTAAATATTATCTATCAAATACATGACAAATAGATAATATATTTAAAGAGATGTTAGAAATAGCCAATGTTAATGAGCTAAATAAATTAAAACATAGAATTCTAATGTAACACACCTAAAATCAAGTGAGTACATGATGTTTTTTGAGGTGATTTATAAAGTAGACAAACTGCCCCACTCTGTCCAGGAGCCATCGTAAACCGATATATTTTGGTATCCAGAAATTTCAGCACCCAAAGCTAAAACACAAGCAGTAATTCCAGACCCACAACTAAAAGTTATGGCTTTATTTTTTTCTGTTATCGATTGAAAAAGTTGTTTCAGTTCTATCTCAGATTTCAATAACCCATCGTCATCTATTAAGCATTCAAAAGGAAGGTTTATTGAGCTCGGTATAGTACCACTTCGCAACCCCTCTCTTGGTTCAGCTACTTTAGATTTAAACCTATCTTCAGATCGCGCATCGATTATTAGATGATTATGGTCTTTCGACTCTTTTTTAACGTCATCAAAAAACTTCATATATTTTGATTGTAGTTGTGCTTCAAAATTACCTTTCTCAACCATAGAATTCTGCTTCTTTTCGGTTGGATAACCTGATTTTTCCCAAGCAGGTAATCCGCCATTTAAAACAGCTACATTATCAAAACCAAAAGCCTTAAACAGCCACCATGCTCTGGGACTGGAATAAATACCTTTCTCGTCATAGACAACAATAAGGCTATTTTTATTAATTCCTAAATTTCTAGCTTCTTCTGTAAATTGGTTTTCAGAAGGAAACGTAGTTGGAAATGGAGCATTAATTTCGCTGAACTTATTTTTTAAATCGAAAAACCTAGAAGAAGGAATCTGGACTTTGTTAGAGTGCGTATCATTCCCTACAACTTTAGGAATGCTTGCATCAAGCACAATTAAGTCTGGATGCCTCAAATATTTTTGAAGCCAGTCTACGGACACTAATGGGCTTGAGATTTTTAGTTCAGGTTTCATCTGTACTATATTTTGCAGTTTCTGTCTTTCTAAATAAAATTATGAATCTAAATCGAAAGTTTCTGTTGGATTTTTATGGCCTTTATAATCTAACATATTTTCACCATCTGCAATAATAGAACAAACTGTTGCGTCTCCTGTTACGTTTACAACCGTTCTAAACATATCTAATATTCTATCTACAGGAAAAATAATAGCAATCCAGGCTGGATTTAAGCCTACAGAATCCAATACAATTATTAGCATTACCAAGCCTGCACTAGGAACAGCTGCAGAACCTATAGAGGCTAAAGTTGCTGTTAATACAACCGTTATTTGTTGTGCAATGGTTAAGTCTATCATATGTAATTGTGCCAGAAAAATAACAGCAACTGCTTGATACATACTTGTTCCGTCCATATTAACCGTAGCTCCAATTGGTAAAACAAAACTGCTTATTTTTTTATTCACTCCTAAATTTTGTTCAACACATTCCATGGTTACAGGAAGCGTTGCTGCACTACTTGAGGTTGAAAAAGCCAAGGTTTGCGCTGGACTCATAGCCTTAAAAAAACCTTTATATGGAATTTTCTTAACAAAAGCTTTTAAAATAATAGGATAAATTACAAATATCATTAATAATAGTCCTACTAATACGGTTAAAGAATACCAACTTAAACCTTTAAATATTTCGACTACTTTACCTATATCATCCCCTGCCATTTTACTTACTACTCCAGCTAAAAGTGCAAACACAAAAAATGGCGCAGCTTGCATTACAATATCGACCATTTTTAAAAACACTTCATTTACACCATCAACAAAAGCCAAGACAGGTTTTGATTTATCTGAAGGAATAAACAATAAACAGACGCCAAAGAAGATGGCAAAAAATATAATTTGTAGCATCAAACCGTTGTTTGATAAAGAATGAAAGAAATTACTAGGTACTATATCTACTAAAGGTTGTAACGGCGTTGTTTCTTTACGCTTTTTAACTGTTTCTAGTTTATCTTCAACAGCTGCTTCTTTTAATTCACTTTTAGATAGGTTTGAAATCTCTTGAG
This sequence comes from Xanthomarina sp. F1114, assembly GCF_026410255.1. Lineage (GTDB taxonomy): Bacteria > Bacteroidota > Bacteroidia > Flavobacteriales > Flavobacteriaceae > Xanthomarina. Next base: position 93,694 of record NZ_JAPMLL010000009.1, on the reverse strand, counting down.
CACGTTCAAAAAACTCAGGATCTTGCAAATAGTTTATCCCATCTTTAATTTCATAACCTTGAGAATCTGCCCAGATTTCATAACTAATTCTATTATCTATTCTACTTTGATCATCTATTAGTTTTCCAGGTTTTATAACATTTACCAATACTAAGCCCAAAGAAATGGCCATAATAGTCGTTAATAAATAAATTCCTAGAGTTTTACCCCCCATTCTACCAAGACTCGATGGGTCGCCAATATTAGCAACTCCACTAATTATGGAAAATAAAACTAACGGAACAGCAATAAGCTTCAGTAAATTAATAAATATGGTTCCAAATGGATCAATCCAATCTATAGTAAAAGCACTCCAACCCATTGAGCTTGATAGTAAAGCCCAAATAATACCGAGAACCATTCCAATTATAATTTTCCAGTGTAATGCTAGTTTTTTCATAAACTCTTTTATTCTTAATACGTTTTCTACTTTTTAAAAAGAGAGACGTTATATCTTGTTATTTATAAACTTTATTCAATAAATAAAAATCGGCTAAAACTAAAGCAGCCATAGCTTCAACAATAGGAATGGCTCTTGGAACCACACATGGATCGTGTCGCCCTTTACCTTGCATTTCAACAATATTCCCAGAGTTATCTAAGGCTTCTTGTTTTTGAATAATGGTTGCTACAGGTTTAAAGGCCACCCTAAAATAAATGTCCATGCCATTACTAATTCCACCTTGAATACCTCCAGATAGGTTAGTTTTTGTTGAGCCGTCCTCATTGAATAAATCGTTATGCTCACTTCCCTTCATTTTTGCTCCACAAAACCCACTGCCATATTCAAAGCCCTTTACAGCATTGATGGAAAGCATGGCTTTACCTAATTCGGCATGTAGTTTATCGAAAACAGGTTCGCCCAATCCCAAGGGAACATTCTGTAACACACAGGTAACCGTACCACCTATAGTATCTCCTTGTTTTCTGATTTCTTTTATTTTTGAAATCATTTTGCCTGCTGTTTCTGCATCTGGACAACGAACAGCATTGGATTCCGTTTTAGAAAAATCTAAATCTTGATACGGTTTTTCTAGAAAAATCTCACCTACAGAAGAGGTATAAGCATTTATTTTAACGTCTTTTAAAAACTGTTTTGCAATAGCTCCAGCCACCACTCTACAAGCTGTTTCTCTGGCAGAACTACGCCCTCCTCCCCTATAGTCGCGAACACCATACTTTTTTTCATAGGTATAATCTGCATGACTTGGACGGTATACATCTTTTATATGTGAATAATCTTTAGACTTTTGATTCGTGTTTTTAATTATAAAACCAATTGGAGTTCCTGTGGTGACTCCCTCAAAAATACCCGATAGAAATTCTACTTCATCTGGTTCTTTACGTTGTGTAACAATTTCGGATTGCCCTGGTTTTCTTCTGTTTAAATCCGTTTGGATAGCTTCTATGTCTAAAGTTAATCCTGATGGACAACCATCTATAACACCTCCAATAGCTGTTCCGTGAGATTCGCCAAAAGTGGTTAACTTAAATAATTTACCGAAGGTATTTCCTGCCATTTAATAGAATCTAGATGTTAGTTTAGTGAATCAAGTATGCTAAAATAAATTTTATATTACAGAAACAAAAATTATAAGAGTGCTTCTTTAAGGATTGTTATTGGATGTTTGGCTTCTACTTGGGTCCCATCTTTAATTTGATGCCTACAGCTAGTTCCATTTGCCGAAATAATGGTTTCTAAAGAGGCTTTTCGAATAGCAGGAAACAAGGTCTGTTCACCAATTTTCATACTTACATCATAATGTTCCTTTTCATAACCGAAACTTCCAGCCATGCCACAGCAACCGCTAGGAATAATTGTGACTTTATAATTTTCAGGTAAATTTAAAACATCAAAACTTGTTTTTTGATTACTCAATGCTTTTTGATGACAATGTCCATGAAACTTAATTATTTGAGCTTCTTTTGTAAATTGTTCAGCCCTAATGTTTCCCAGTACTATTTCCTGTTGAAGAAACTCCTCAATTAGAAAACAGTGTTTTGCTATACTTTTAGCTGAAGTTTTATCCTCTGCTAGTTTTAAATATTCGTCTTTAAAAGATAAAATTGCTGAAGGTTCAATTCCTATCAAGGGCGTATTTGCCGTAATTCTATCTTTAAATATTTCTATATTTTTATTAGCTACCTTTTTAGCTTGTTTTAATAAGCCTTTAGATAAAAATGAACGTCCGGATTCCATATGGTTTAGAATGATAACTTTGTAATTTAAGGCTTTTAAAAGCACTAAAGCATCTATCCCTATTTGCGTATCTAAATGATTAGTAAATTCATCATTAAATAAATATACTGTTTTTATATATTTTAATCTATCTTCTTTATTTATAGTGTTTTTATAATGTTTAATTAAACTTTTAGTTGAAATTAAAGGCAAGCTTCGTTTTGAAGCAATTCCAAAAGATTTCTTTAAAATTGACGATGTAAAACCATTTGAAAACATAAAATTTGTAAAACCTGAAAACCTACTTCCCAACTCGTTTAAATGGTTGTTATAGGCAAACAATTTTGTTCTTAAAGAGACACCATTTTCTTGTTGGTATTGGTATAGAAACTCAGCTTTTAGAGAGGCGACATCCACACTACTCGGACATTCGCTAGCACAAGCTTTACAGCTTAAACACAGATCGAAAACTTCTTTTAGTTCTTTATGATTAAACTTATTTTCTTTTTCTGAGTTGGTTAAAAACTCTCTCAAGGCATTAGCTCTCGCTCTGGTTGTGTCTTTTTCGTTTCTAGTAGCGCGATAACTTGGACACATAGCACCTCCAAATTCTGGAAGTTTTCTACAATCGCCAGATCCATTGCATTTTTCAGCTTCACGTAAAATTCCTAAAGAATCTGAAAAATCTAGAAAGGTTTCAATCTTCGGCTCTTCTCTATTTGGCACATAGCGCAAACTTTCATCCATTGGAAAAGCATTCACAATCTTTCCTGGATTAAATATATTATCAGGATCGAAGGCTGCTTTAATTCGTTTTAAAATCTGATAGTTTGATTCACCAATCATTAATGGGATAAATTCCGCTCTAACAATACCGTCGCCATGTTCTCCACTCATAGAACCTTTGTATTTCTTAACCAAATGAGCAACCTCTGTGGTGATTTTTCGAAATAGAACCACATCCTCCTTTTTCTTTAAATTTAGAATGGGGCGCAGATGCAATTCGCCAGCTCCAGCGTGTGCATAATAGACAGCTTCCTGATTATATTTTGTCATTAACTTAGTAAACTCGCTGATATAGCTTGCCAAATCTGGCAAGGCAACAGCCGTATCTTCTATACAGGCCGCTGTTTTTTTGTCGCCAATCATGTTTCCCAACAAACCTAAGCCTGCTTTTCGCAATTCGATTGCCTTATCAATATCATCGGTTTTAAGAATAGGATTCGAAAAACTTAAATTCAGACCTTCAATAGCATTAATCAGATTTTCAGCTTTTTGTTGAACATCGCTTAAAGTATCACCCTTAATTTCACACATTAAAATAGCCTGTGGATCGCCTTCAATAAACTGCCTGTTTTCTTGCTGTGTTTTATTATGTTTTGTTAGATCCAGAATGGTTTTATCCATCATTTCACAGGTGTGTAAATCGTGTTGCATCACTGTTTCAACAGCACTTAAGCAATCTTGTATAGAATTAAAATGCGGAGTCACCATTAGACACTCTTTAGGAGGCAGCACATCTAACTGCAGGGTTATCTCCGTTGTAAACGCCAATGTACCTTCACTTCCTGAAAGCAATTTGCACATATTAAATTTTTCAGAGCTATCCGAAAACACATCTGTTTTTATCAATTCGTCAATAGCATAACCTGTATTTCTTCTATGAATTTCTGGTTTTGGGAATTGTTCTAGAATTTCATTTTGAACAGTTTCTAAAGATAATTCTTCATACAAAGCTTTGTAAACAGACCCTTCTAAGGTGTTTAACTTCATTTTATTATGAAATTCAAGTTTAGACATTTCACCAAAAACAACTTCAGTGGCATCGCTTAAAACAGTTTTCAGCTCCAACACTTTATCTCTAGTTACGCCATATTGGATGGACGTTGTTCCGGATGAATTGTTTCCAACCATTCCCCCTATCATACAACGATTTGAAGTAGAAGTATTTGGCCCAAAAAACAAACCATAAGGCTTTAAATAGTTATTAAGTTCGTCTCTAATCACTCCAGGTTCCACCGTTATTGTCTTTGCTTTCTTATCAAGATGTAATATCTTTGTAAAATGTTTGGAAACATCAACCACAATACCATTTCCAACACACTGACCAGCCAAAGATGTACCAGCCGTTCTAGGAATTAATGAGGTTTTGTTTTTTTTAGAGAATTCGATAAGATGCTTAATATCATTTATCGATTTTGGGTAAGAAACAGCTTGAGGTGTTTTTCTATATACCGAAGCATCAGTAGCATAGATAGCTTTTATTAAGTTATCGTAGTGTAAGTCGCCATCTAGCTTACTTTTTAAATCTTTAAAAAACGTATTAGCTTGCAATAATTCCAAAAATTTACAGTTTAAAATGATAGCCATAAATTTAAGATTAGTTTATGACTTATTACGAAACAAAGTGGTTAATTTGAATTTAATACACATATAATAAATTATGAAAAAAGTAATATTAATTGCAGTAGCCTTTGTGGCTTTTACATCAGTTATGCAAGGGCAAGAAATCTCTAAAAATGCCATAGGCCTTAGGCTTGGTGACAGCGATGGCTTTGGAGCCTCTATTTCTTACCAGCGTGCCATTATGGAAAATAATAGACTGGAATTTAATTTTGGCTGGAGTGATGGAAAAAATTACGATGGTGTTAAATTAATTGGTTTATACCAATGGCTTTGGAATATAGACGGTGGTTTTAATTGGTACACCGGGCCTGGAATTGGCTTTGCTTCGAACCGCTATAAAGATTACTACGGTCACAAACATAGCGATGGATTTGTTATTTTAACTGGCACAGTTGGTATTGAATATAGTTTTGATTTTCCTCTGCTTCTATCGCTTGACGTAAGACCTGAACTAGGTTTTGGAGGAAGCGCATACGATAATAACGATCTTGATTTCGACCTAGGTTTAGGGGTTAGATATCAATTCTAAATAGCTTTCTAAAACATTATACAAAACACCTTTTTTTAAGGTGTTTTTTTTGTCTAATTTTGTAGAATGACACAAAAATCGATAGCCATTATGGCGGCTGGAATGGGTTCCAGATTTGGAGGTTTAAAACAAACACATACTGTTGTACACGAGTATGCTATTTTAGATTTTTCTGTATACGATGCAATTCAGGTAGGCTTCAATCACTTAGTTTTTATTGTGAGAAATGAGATTTTAGATGTTTTTGAAGAACGATACTCAAAAAAATTACCTAAACATATTCAAATAGACTTTGTAATACAAGACACAAAAGATCTACCAAAACGAAAGAAACCATGGGGAACTGGCCATGCCTTACTATCTTTAAAAAACACGATAAACAACCCCTTTGCTCTAATTAATGCTGACGATTTTTATGGGCGAGAAGCTTTCAAGCTTATGTTTGATGCTCTATATATGAATGCAAGGCAGCAGAATTACTTTGTTGGTTACCAACTAAAAAACACCTTATCAGATTTTGGAACGGTCTCCAGAGGAGAATGTATTTTAAATGAAAAGCAAGAACTTATCAGTATCATTGAACGTACAGACATTAGCAAAGACAATGTGTTAATGCCTTTAAATACAATAGTTTCCATGAATTTTTGGGGATTTACACCGGAAATTTTCCAAGTAACTACACAGTTGTTTGAACATTTCCTATTAGAAAATAAAGATTCTGAAACGGCGGAGTTCTACATTCCTCAGGTGGTTGACTATACGATTAAAGAAAACATAACAACTTATAAAATGCTTGAAACTAACACCAACTGGTTTGGAGTTACTTATAGGGAAGATGAACCTACGGTAAAAAAACAACTTTTAGATCTTATTTCTGAAGATGTTTATCCAACAAAACTATGGTAATTAATGGAGATTCTTAAAAATATTTTTAATCAATTTCAGGTAAAACAGACTGTTGTAAAGATTGAAGTTTTGGCTTCAGGACATATTAACGACACCTACTTAGTTTATTGTAGTAATGGTTTAAACTATGTACTTCAAAAGATTAATGACCAGGTTTTTAATAATTTAAATGATATTATTTTAAATAAGGTGATTGTTAGTAATCATTTAAAAACATCCTATCAAAAGTCTAATAACAAGTATCAAATTGCTGGGTTTATTAAAACGGAAAATGATGCTTTTTTTGTTGAAGCTCATAACGGTTGTTGGACATTAATGGAATATATTCCTAAATCTAAAACCATTGATAGAGCACATAATGAAAAGCAGGTTTTTGAAGCATCAAAATTATTTGGGAATTTTATAGCACATACGGAAGCTTTAAATACTGAAGGAATTATAGAAACACTTCCTAAGTTTCACTCGGTTCCTTTCCGGTTTTTTCAATTTGAAGAAGCTTTAAAGCAAGCAAAAGCATCCAGAAAAGCAAAAGCTCAAGAACTTATAAGTTTTGCGTTGGAACAACAAAAGGAGATGTTTCTTCTTTCAGAATTAAAAGAGAAAGACAATTTTCCAATAAGAGTTACCCATAACGATGCTAAATTATCAAATATTCTTTTTGACAAAGAAGATAATGGGTTGGCCGTTATTGATTTAGATACGGTTATGCCTGGAATTGTGCATTTTGATTTTGGAGATTCGATTCGTTCCATCTGCTCCAATACTGTTGAAGATTCTGAAGATTTAGAAGGAACTACAATCAATTTAAAGTTTTATGAAGCATTTTGTAAAGGCTTTGCCTTAGAAACTTCTAATATTTTAACTTCAGAAGAAAAACGTTATTTACCATTAGGTGTAAAAACCATCATTTTTATTATGGGTTTAAGGTTTTTAACAGATTATTTAAATAATGATGTGTATTATAAAACTGCTTTTAAAGAACACAATTTGGTTCGAGCTAAAAACCAAATGGCACTTTTAAAAAGTGCCATTCAGAATTATGATGAGATAAAACGTATTACTTATTCTAGTTTTAATTTATAGAAAATCTCGTAAAATTTCATTTTTTCTTGGCGTTTCCCATGTTCCTCCTGTAAAATCTGGAACTTCAGTTCTGGCACTCCCATTAGCAACAGATATCTCAGACAAAGGCGTCATGGCACTCCAAAGAACACTATCGTATAAATTGATATCTAAAGGCAAACCTTCGTTTAAACAACGGATTAACCTATAAATCATCACAAAATCCATTCCTCCATGTCCCACAGCATTGGAATCTATTTGCGTTTTTAGTTTATTCCATAAGGGATGATCATATCGTTCTCTATAATCTTTATATTCCTGATCAGTAAGCCAATTATGTCCCCATTGGAGTTCTTCGTGACCAACATACAACCTAGATGGATAACCTTCGTGAGCTGCTTTGGTTCCAAATACATTATTAAGTCTAGAATAAGGTCTTCCGGTATGTGTATCGAATTGAAGCATGATAGTTTTCCCTAATTTTGTTTTAATTAAGGTGGTATTCATATCTCCACAAGCAAAATTCTTTACCGGGAAATTTTCAATTTCAGCTCCAGCTTTCATACTATCATCACGAGAACTCATCGATGTAATAAAATCGTAGTTATCTCCACGCCCGATATCCATATAAAAACTTGTTGGTCCTAACCCATGACCTGTATAAAAATTTCCGTTTTTTGTTTCATGATGTTTTATACGCCATTGATTTTCGTAGTATTTGTCGTCCATCATATGTTTACGTAAGTCGTGAATATAAGCCCCTTCAGCATGATTAACATCACCAAAAACACCTTGATCTATCATATTTAATACCCAAAGCTCTTCGCCGTTATAACAGCAATTTTCCATGTACATACAGTGTTTTTCTGTACGTTCTGCTACTTCAATCAACTTCCAGCAATCTCCTAAAGTCATAGCCATTGGTTGCTCGCAAGCCACGTGTTTCCCTTGCTCCATACCATAAACAGACATTTCTGTGTGCGTATTCCATGGGGTTGCAATTAGGATTAAATCAATATCGTCTCTTTCTGCTAATTTTTTCCATTCGTTTTCATTTCCATAGTATAAATCGGCTGGTTTGTTTTGAATGGTTTTAAGATAATCGTTATGTTTTTCAACCTTATCTTGTTTTAAGTCTGAAAGTGCTACTATTTCTGCATGATTATTTTTTATGAGATAATCGAACATTTGAATAAGGACGCCTCCTCTGTTCCCCATTCCAATCATACCTACACGGACTTTTGAAATTGGATCTGCAGTAAGACCTACAGCATTTCCTTTAGCTTTTTTCTGTTTTAAAAGTTCGTTAACTAGTTCTTTCTCTACTTTCTCGTTACTATTTCCTGCAAGCACGCTGGGCGCTAGACCTAAGAAAAGACCAGCTCGTGCCGTTAAATTTAAAAAGGATTTTCTGTTCATTTTGGATAGAATTATTTTAGAACAGAAAGGTATAAAATATATTTATGAAAGTTATATTAAGGGTTTACATTTTGCAAGGGTTGCTTCGTAAATAGCTTCGTATTGGGGTACAATTTGATAGATATCGAAATTACAGGCTTGTTTTTTAGCTGCTTCCTTAAATTTTGCCAAAGTCGTTTCATCTTTTAGAATACGAAGCGCATTTTTACTCATGTCGTCTATATCTCCAACCTTGCTTAAATACCCCGACACACCTTCGATATTTACTTCTGGAATACCTCCTGAATTACTTGAAATTACAGGAACTCCAGACGCCATAGCTTCTAAAGCAGCTAGACCAAAACTTTCCGTTTCAGACGGAAGGATAAACAAGTCTGAATAACATAAAATACGGTCTATTTCATTACTATTTCCAAAGAAAACAACCTTATCTTCAATACCCAATTTAGCACATAATTGCTCTGCTGGTTCCTTTTCCGGTCCTTCACCAACCATCATTAATTTAGCAGGAATTTCCTTCTGAATATTATAAAATACTTTAATAACATCTGGAATACGCTTTACTTCTCGGAAATTACTTATATGAGTAATAATTTTTTCATCTTTACTTGCTAGTAAATCACGTTGACAATCGATAAAATTTGGTGTGTGTTTAGCAATATCTATAAAGTTTGTCACCACATGAATATCGTTTTTAATATCGAATAACCTTAAAGTATCTCGCTTTAAACTTTCTGAAACAGAGGTTACCGCATCAGATTGGTTGATACTAAAAGTAACGGCTGTTTTATAAAATGGATGTGATCCAACCAAGGTAATATCCGTGCCGTGAAGCGTTGTTACAATAGGCAAATATATTCCTTCTTCCTGTAGCATTTTTTTGGCCATATATGCAGCATAAGCATGAGGAATAGCATAATGAACATGAAGAACCTCTATTTTATGAAGCTTAACCATATCTACTAATTTGCTAGAAAGAGCTAATTCGTATGGTTGGTAATGAAATAACGGATATTCTGGAACTGTTACTTCGTGAAAATGCACATGACTTCCCAGAAGATCTAATCTTACTGGTTGCTTATAAGTAATAAAATGAACCTCGTGACCTCTTTTTGAAAGCTCAATTCCTAGTTCTGTTGCTACTACGCCACTACCGCCAAAAGTTGGATAACATACAATTCCAATTTTCATATTTACATTATTAAGTGTATATAATTATAAGTACTGACTCAATCTATAATTGCTTCATAAATTAAGCGTTGAATATCTGTTCTAATATTTGCTTTTAGCAACAAATTTGAATCTGCTTTTGGATAGGTTCTATTTGCTAAAAACACATATACAATTTCTTCATCAGGATCTGCCCAAGCATAAGTTCCTGTAAAGCCCGAATGTCCAAAACTAGCCATAGACACGCATCCACAAGTTGGTCCAACATCACCTAGTTGCGGTTTATCGAAACCAATACCACGTCTATTATCTTCATCGCAGAAATAACAGGTATTATATTCATCTACAGTTTCTGGTTTAAAATAACGTTTTCCCCCATAAAATCCTTTTTGCAAAAACAACTGCATTATTTTGGCAACATCGTTAGCATTACTAAAAACACCGGCATGGCCACCTACCCCATCTTGCATCGCTGCTCCCATGTCGTGCACATAGCCATGCACTTCTTGATATCTATAATAATCGTCAACTTCTGTTGGAACGATTTTTTTTCCACTAAACTTAACATACGGGTTATAAGTGGTATAATTTGCTCCTAAAGATTCATAAAAATGATCTTGAACAAGCACATCTAGGGTTTGGTCGTAATAAGTCTCAATATATTTCTTTAAAATATAATAAGGCAAATCGCTATATCTGTAACGCTCTCTATTTAAAAGATCTGTATCCATTATTATTTTCTGAATGGAGTCTTGATAATCTTTTCTCATATAAAGATTGTTAGCTACTTTTACCGAAAACTTTTTACTTGGTTCCTTTCTGTAATATTTAGGATCTGGATGCTTTGTAGAGTCTAAGGTGGCATAATAAAAAGGTATCCACGGTTTTAGTCTAGCATAATGAGATAACATCTTTTTTAAGGTGATGTTTTTCTTATTAGAATTAGCGTATTCTGGAAGTAAATCGGACAATTTAGAATCTAAATTAATTTCTCCTTTATCTTCAAGTTCCATTAATAACGGTAAGGTTGCTAAGATTTTTGTCAATGATGCAACATCATAAATATCATCAAAAGCTACTGGTTCTGATTTTTTATCATAAGTATGCGTTCCAAAGTTTTTGTTATAAACAACTTTTCCTTTTCTAGCAACCAGTAATTGAATTCCCGGGGTCATTTTTTTATCTATAGCATACTGCGCTACAGAGTCTAGTTTTTTAAGTTTTTCTGAACTCATTCCTACACGCTCAGGCAATCCGTAATTTAATCGCGATAAACTAGCATAATTAATTCCATCTCCTACATGAAAGCCATTTCCAACAGAAACTGGTAGCGTTCCTTTGGCTGGAATAGCACCAAAAATAAGTTGTGCTGATTTTTGTTGTGCTACTTCACTATTTTGATAACTAACTACAATACTCTCAAAATTCTCTACGGTAGATAAGTTTAATAAAGCATATGGTTTAACAAAAATATCTAAAATCACATTATTATTCCTAGCAATTTCATATAACCATACCAACTCTTTATCGCTAAACTTATGGTCTTTCCACGGATTATCATTAGAACGGTGAAACCCAACAATGACAGTATTATACCCAGAAAGTTTATTTATTAATCCGTCTAAATTATCGTCTGAAACCTCATGAACTTTAGCATATTTTTGAAGTTCTTTAAAAAAAGTAGAGCCATCATCATCGCCCATTTTAACATAAGCTATTTTTTTATTCTCCAATTTTCTTATAGGAAGTAATTCTTCCTTGTTTTTAATAACCGTAATGGCATTCTCAAATAGAACTTCAGACAAAGTCTCATCTTGTATTCTATTTAAATCTTCAACTAAATGGGTTGTTTCAATAGGTTTATAATTATTTAAACCGACTTTATATTTTGCTTGTAATATTTTTTTAACCGAATACGCTAATCTACCTTCAGTAATTAAACCCTCACGGTAAGCCTCTACAATCTTGCTAATTCCTAGAGACACATCTTCTGGAATAAGTAACACATCGTTTCCTGCCATAAAAGCTGCTAAATCAACATCGCCGTTATTTCCAAAATTTGCAGCACCTTTCATATTTAAAGCATCTGTATAAATAAGCCCTTCAAACTGAAGTTTATGTCTTAAAGTTTCTGTAACTATTGGGTACGACAAAGAAGACGGGTATCCCACACGTGGCTCTAATGCAGGCACGCTTAAATGAGCTACCATAACACTAGACAAGCCTTCCTGAATGAGTTTTCTGTATGGATAAAACTCTACAGAGTCAATACGTTTGGCATCAAAATTAATGCTAGGCAAAGTTTTATGCGAATCGGAATCTGTATCTCCATGTCCAGGAAAATGCTTGGCATTAGCTAAAACTCCAGCTTTTTGCATTCCTTTCATTAAGGCTAAGGACTTTTCGGTAACATTATCTCTATCTTCTCCAAAAGATCTATTTCCAATAATTGGGTTTATTGGATTGGTATTGATATCAACAACAGGCGCAAAATTAAAATGAACTCCCAAACGTTTACAATGTTCTCCTAATTGTTTTCCTACTTGTTCAATAAGCTCATTATCTTCTATGGCACCCAGTGTCATATTCCAAGGAAATGCGTAAGTTGAATCCAATCTCATGCTTAGTCCCCATTCTGCATCCATTCCAATTAACAAAGGAACTTTTGACGCTTCTTGGAAAATATTATTAATTCTAGCTTGATTAACCGGATCTCCTTTAGAAAATATAATTCCTCCTATATGATGTTTAGTAATTAACTGGCTAATAATATTTTCATGCGCCAAACCTTGATTAGAAAAAGCCTGAACCATAAACAGTTGTCCCACTTTCTCCTCTAAAGTCATATTGTTATACAAACTATCTACCCACTTCTGCTGTGCTTCAACATCTGTAGCTAATAACGGATTTGAAGTTTGAGCAAAAAGGCTTGTAAAGACTAGAAAACTAGTTAGCAAACAAAATATTTTATGCATAAAGAAATGTCATTTTAAGTAATTACTAATTAAATGTAAAAACGCTGCAAAATAGCACTTTTAATAGGAAGATTAAAAGACTTTAAGATAGATTTATAAAGATAGTTTTAACTGTACTAACGCAAAGATTATTTTTTTATTTTGAAATTTAAAAATGAAGATCCTCTTATAGTTTTATGAGTTGCTTTTTAGTATTTTTGAATAATTATTATTTTTTAAATTTTCTTTTACCCTAGAACATCTTATGAAATACTTTTCTGCTATTATTTTTATGATTATGCTTACAAGTTGCTACCAGGTAGAACGCAATTGTTTAGACTTTCAAACCGGCACTTTTTTTAGTGAAATTACCATTGATGGTGAAGTTTTTAAATCGGAATTTGTAAGAACCAAAGATCTTCAAATTGAAACTTATAACAATAAAGTAGATTCTACTCATGTACGCTGGATTAATGACTGTGAAGTTATTTTTAAAACCATTAACCCAAAAAACATGGCAGAACACAAAGATATTCACTTAAAAATATTAGTAACTACAGATTCTACTTACACCTTTGAGTATTCTTATGTAGGCGAAAAAAATAAACAAAAAGGAATTGCTACCAAAGTAAAATAGTATGATAGACTTTTTATTATCTGGCGATGCCATTATGGCCTTGTTAACCTTAACATTTCTAGAAATTATTCTAGGAATAGATAATATAGTCTTTATTTCTATTGCAGCCAATAAATTACCCGAACATCAACGAGCTAAGGCAACTAATATTGGCTTGATATTAGCTATGGTGCAAAGAATTATCTTATTGTTCTTTGTTTCCTTCTTAATAGGATTAAAAAAACCGTTTTATATTATAGAGACAGAGTGGCTTCATATTGATATTAGTGGGCAAGCCATTATTTTATTTGTTGGAGGGTTGTTTTTAATTTATAAAAGCACCTCTGAGATTAGAGAAAAGGTAGAAACACCTTCTCATGATGAAGAGGAAGTAAAAGGGAAAAAGATTACATCTTTATCTCAAGCCATTACTCAAATAGTAATAATTGATTTTATTTTTTCTATAGATTCAATTTTAACGGCTGTAGGAATGACAAATGGGCTTCATCCAAATCATAACTATGCTTTAGTACTAATGATTATTGCGGTGGTAATTTCTATTCTTATTATGATAATTTTTGCTAATCCCATTAGGGAATTTATAGACCAACACCCAAGTATGCAGATATTAGGCCTGGCTTTTTTAATACTTATTGGCTTTATGCTTATAACAGAGGCTGCCCATTTGTCTAACACCTCATTATTTGATCAAACGGTTGGAGCCATCCCGAAAGGCTACTTATATTTTGCAATAGCATTTTCATTATTTGTAGAGTTTTTGAATTTTAGAATTCAAAAAAGAAAGAAAGCAAAATAGTTTTAACTTATACCATTCTTACGATTGTAGCAAAAAAAAGACTGCCTAATTAGACAGTCTTTTATATTTCTATAAAACAATTGTAGCTTAAATAATAGTTACTTTAACTGCATTTAAACCTTTCATACCTTTTTCTAGTTCAAAAGAAACTTTGTCGTTTTCTTGAATTTCGTCGATTAACCCACTTACATGACAAAAGTATTTTTCTTGATCTTCTGAATCTATTATAAAACCAAAACCTTTGGAGTTATCAAAAAACGATACTTTACCTTTTCTCACTGGATCCACTTCTTCTATTTCGCTATCATCACGTTTAGGAATACTAACTTCAATACTTTCAGCATCTACCTTAACTTTTAAAGATGGATCTGGTGGTGTATCTGTTAAATTTCCATTGTAATCTACATAAGCAAATTGAATCCCTTCATTGCCACCCGCTTCTTTTTCAAGCTTACGAGCTTCCATTTTTTTACGTTTATCTTCACGCTTCTTTAAACGTTTTTTTTCTTTTTCACTTTTATTAAATGTTTGCTGCGATTTTGCCATTCGTTAATTTAAAATTAATTTTATTTTAGTTGCTAAAGAAGATGCTGGAATACTAAACGATTGATTTATTACAAAGAATCATATAAATCCTTAAGACTACCTAAAGATATTACATGAATTTATTATTCGGGATGCAACCTTCTTTAAACGACAACAAATATAAGGTTTTCATTTCGATTTACTTGAAGCTATCTCAAAAAACAACTAAATCTACTTGTTTATCGTCTTAAAAAACCGTTTACCGCCACATATTGAGTAAATAAAATGACATTTATTTACTTTATCAGTAACTTTTTAGTCTCTAAAGTCTGATTGGAAGAAATTTTAGCCATATACAAACCTGAGCTAAAATTAGTTAGAGCAATTTTATTAACGCCATAATTTAAAGTTTGAGCATGGACTAGTTGTCCACTAATGGCATAAAGTTCTAATTTAGCGCTCTCTGTATTTACTTCAAAATTAACACTACCTAAAGCAGGATTAGGATACATGTTAATATCTGTTAAACTGTTATCTTTAATAGATAAGGCTTCACACTCATATTCGTATTCTACAAATGCGCTTGTGTCGTCTACAATCCAACTAGCTAAAAACGAAGCATCAGCATCATCAACAAAAATACAGCTAAGACCAGAATTTTGTGTCATTCTAAATTCAGAAATATTAATATTATTCCCATTTCTAAAGTCTACTGAAGACAGGTTGTTTTGATCACACTTTACCCATCTTAAGATAGAGTTAGATGAGATATCTAAAGTTGTAAGGTTGTTATTTATAGCATAAAACATTTTTAAATTTGGAGCATTAGACAAGTCAACCTCATTTAAATTGTTGTTACTTACAAAAAGTCTCTGTAGACCTGTATTATCGTTAATATCAATATTACTAATATTATTATTTCTACAATCCAAATAACTCAATTGGACATTGTTTTCTATGGAAAGTTCAGATAAGCTATTCTCGTTACATGTAAAGGTGTGTAGCATCTCATTTTGAGACACATCTAAAGCACTGAAGTTATTATCACCAACATGAAGTGATATCAACTGACTATTATTGCTTAGGTCTAAATTATTAAGGTTATTGGAGTAACAACTTAAATGTTTTAAACTTAAATTATTAGTTACAACAAGTTCGGTCAAACTATTTAAACTCACCCCTAGCTCTTCTAAATCAAAATTATTAGAAACGTCAATCTCATTTAAGTAATTAGAGTTAATTAAAGCTACTTTAAGTTTTCCGTTTAACGAAAGATCAATATTTGAAATTTGATTATCGTTAGCATTTAATTCTAAAAGTTTTTTATTTTGACTTAAATCTAATTCCGTTAAATTGTTTGCGGAACAATCTAATGTTTTTAAGTCAACGAATGCTTCTATTCCTGTGAGGTCTTGAATATAGTTCTCGCTTAAATTTAAATAATACACAGCACTAGCATCGCTATCTAGAATATTACCATTTACACCATTTGTATCAATATTTAAGTCAACTAAAACTTGCTCGAAATTAGAATCGGCAATTGCAGTAGTTTGAGATATGCTTTGTTTTGGGTTCAAATATATTGAAACTAAAAGGCACAGTATCAAAATTCGCGATATGCTAAAAGTAGTAGGTTGCATTCGTTTTGTTTTTTCTTATTGGTTAGTTTGCTTACTTACAATAAAATAAAGGTATTATAATATTAAAAAGCACTACCATTTTATCGATATGATTTAAATTTTTCCGATAACTTACTGTTTTTTAACATTAAGACTATATTATTCTAAAAAACACAGACGTTAAAATCATTCTAAATATGGCTGATTATTGTAACTTGAGTTGTATTTTTGCCCATTAAAACCAGATATATGTTTTCGTTATTAAATACATTTCGAATTGTAGCACTTTTAGAAGGAGTTTCTTATATTCTATTATTGTTTCTAGCCGTACCAATTAAATACTTTGGAGACGACCCTCAATATGTAAAACTACTTGGAATGCCACACGGATTATTATTTGTGGCTTATATTATTTTAGCTTTTATAGTAGGTTCTAAACTTAAATGGAATACAAAAACATTACTCTTTGTTTTGGCTGCTTCTGTTATTCCTTTCGGAACATTTTATGTAGATAAAACATATTTAAAACGTGTTTCATAATGGATAATTGGAAATCTTATTTTTACGATTACCTTATAAAACTTCAATTTCCTGAAACAACAGCCAAGTATTTAAATATGCTTGCGCTTCTCTTGGCCCTAATTCTTGTTGTTTATATTGTAGACTATATTAGTAAACGTATTTTATGGAAGTTTTCTGAAGGTTTTGCCAAACGTACAAGAACAAATTTTGATGATATTCTTATAACCAATAAGCTTCCAAGAAATATTGCTCATATTGTACCACTTGCTATTCTCATTGAGTTTGTTCCTCAAGTTTTTGCTGATTTTGAATACGCAGAAAACATAATAGAAAAGACTTTAAAACTTATTGCTGTTATTCTGACGCTTCAAATAATAAGAAGTTTATTGAGCTCGGTTAAAGATCATCTTAAGTCTTTACCCCGATATAAAGATAAGCCAATAGACAGCTATATGCAGGTCTTTATGATTTTTGCATGGATGCTCGGGATTTTTTCTATAATTGCTATTATTACAGGAATCTCCTTTATAAATTTTGCAACTACCTTAGGAGCCGCTTCTGCAGTTATTTTACTTATTTTTAAAGATACTATTTTAGGATTTGTAGCTAGTATTCAAGTTTCTATTAACGATATGGTTAGAATTGGAGACTGGATAACTTTCGACAAATACGGTGCAGATGGAGATGTTATCGAAATTAGCTTAGCTACTGTAAAAGTCCAAAATTGGGATAAAACAATAACCACTATTCCTACCTATGCTTTAATTTCAGATTCGTTTAAAAACTGGCGAGGCATGAAGGATTCTGGAGGACGACGCATAAAACGCTCCGTTATTATTAAAACATCTACAATAAACTTCCTTACCAACGAAGATATTGAGCGTTTTGAACAAATCCAATTAGTTTCGGAATACTTAAAAAATCGTTCTAAAGAAATTAACACGTATAACGACAAGAAAAATATTGATAAGTCTGTTTTAATTAACGGAAGAAATCTAACCAATTTTGGTGTATTTAGAAAATACCTTCAAACCTATATTGAGAATCATTCGGCCATAAATAAAGATATGACCTTAATGGTACGTCAATTAGAACCTACTCCACAAGGAATTCCTATGGAAGTATATGCTTTTAGTAGCGACCAACGTTGGAAAAACTACGAATACATTTTAGGAGATATTTTCGATCATATTTTAGCTTCTGTCAAATATTTTGACTTGGAAGTCTATGAACTATCTTTAAATAAAGAAGACTAATTCTATTTTATTCGATCTTTAACAAATTCTATTTGCGTTTTTCCATGAGGAGCGGGATTGCCTTCTTCGTCTAGGTTTACCATTACAATGTTCTCAACCGTTAAAATAGTTTGTCTAGTCATTTTATTACGCGCTTCGCAATTTAGAGTAATTGATGTTTTTCCAAACTTTACCACGGTCATCCCTAATTCTATAATATCTCCTTGCTTAGCAGAACTTGTGAAATTAATTTCGGAAATGTACTTAGTAACAATTTTTGGATTTTCTAATTGAATATTAGTGTATAACGCTGCTTCTTCGTCTATCCAAGCCAATAACCGACCTCCAAATAAAGTTCCATTAGGGTTTAAATCTTCTGGTTTTACCCATTTTCTTGTATGAAATCTCATATATTTCTATCGTTTTAAATTATTTATTCCAAAGATAATTCTTAAAAGGTTAAAACGCTTTAAAACCTTATTATTTCGCTCTATTATAATATGTCTTTTTCTTATTTGTTAATAACCCTGTTAATATTGATTATAGACACTCCATAAATCGAGCATCTTTATACTTAAATTTAAGAAAACTTAATAAAATGAACAGATCTACAGACCTAATCGAATGTCGTCCCACAATCACTTCCACCCTTTTTTCCAGCTCCATGAGTGACGACGAGCGTTTTCAGAACGCCACTTTAAGACCAATTTTACTTTTACAAAACGACTTATTAGTAGAAGTATTTAAAAACTATGTCTCTAAACATAAAAACGTGTTTTACACCTTAACCATTCAAAAACAACTGGATTATATTGAAAACGCCATTCAAAGAGATACTAAATTTAGAAACTCTCTAAAAGGTATGATTATTGGTCAATTTACCCTAGAAGAATACAAGTTTTATATTACTAATTCTTCTGCATTAAACAAACGAATGATGCACTTAGTAAAAGAAAGACTAATTAGCAATATTCAAGCTTTTCATCCTGTTCTTGCTTAAACTAAACTAAGAACCAGTTGTGAAATTTTACTAAAAGAGAAGAATAATCAACAGTGATTATAATTTCAATGTATAATAATAAGGTGCAGAGAAATTAAAAGTTAGACAAGAGCTTAAGAATTTTACTTTATTATAAGTAATATTATATAATTACCTCACCATTTAAGTTGGTAGTAAGCACATCGCTCATATAATCAAAATATGGTCTAATAGCTCTAAAGGAAGCATTTACGTCTTCGTAAAAGTTTGCGCTCAACACCTCCTTATCACTATATTTTTTAGTGAAAATATATTGTTTTTTTCGTATTAAGTCTATTGCAGGATGCTCTTTATCAAAGCCTCGAGGCGCAGTTTTTAACTCATCTCCCTCCAATTCTCCCCAGATGTCTCTAAACTTCTTATTAGAGATAATCTCTCGCATTTCTGAATCGTCCATTTCAAATTCTTTTCTAATTCGTAACAAATCTTCTTTATTTGGCTCCCAGAAACCAGTAGCAATAAAGGATTTATTGTTTGGAGCAAGATGTACATAATAACCACCTCTTAAATTGGGTTTTGTTCTTTTAAAAGATCCTCCAAAATGCGTTTTATACGGTAATTTGTTTTTAGAAAAACGCACATCGCGATAAATTCTAAAAACCTTTAGCTTTTCAATATCATCATGAGTTCTCAAAGCATCTAAAGTAGCATTATAAAACACTTTTGTGTCCTTTTCAATTTTCTTAAATTCGTCTTTATTGCTATTAAACCAATCTCGATTATTATTTTTTTCGAGTTTTGTTAAAAATTTAAGGAGTTCTTCTGAGATACTTGGGTTCATGCTATGATATTTTTCACTAAAAGTACAAAAAAGGCCTTAAGAATAAGCTAAAACATACTTTGGTTTATTAGTTTAATAAAGTACAGACAATAAAAAAGACCATCTTAATAAATGGTCTTTTAAAGCTTATTGTTGATTTTTATTTATAAATCGCTAAAAATAGAATGCATTAATCGCTTTTTATCGTTTAAGCTTTCTTCTAGAGAAATCATAGTTTCTGTTCTATAAACTCCTTCAATATCGTCTAGCATAAAAATAATATCCTTAGCATGCTCCGTATCTTTAGCTCTCACCTTACAAAAAATATTGAATTTACCAGTGGTAATATGAGCCACTGTTATAAATGGTATTTCGTTAATACGTTCTAAAACGAACTTAGTCTGAGAAGTCTTTTGCAGAAACACACCTACATAGGCAATAAAAGAATATCCTAATTTTTTATAATCTAAAGTCAACGAAGAGCCTTTAATAATTCCAGCATCTTCCATTTTCTTAACCCTTACATGAATAGTCCCTGCAGATATGGATAATTTTTTAGCAATGTCCGTAAAAGGGACTCTCGTATTTTCAATCAACATATCTAGAATTTGATGATCAATTTCATCTAACTTAATTTTTGCCATTTTCAATTTTATTTTTAATAAAAAGCAAAATTAATACAATATTCATGATTATTCTATATCTTAATTTAAGATTATGTTAATTTTATTAAATATTTAGCATTATTTATAAAAACCTCCTCTATTTCAAGGCCTTCTACTAAATTTTTCTGATTACCCACATAAACCTCACTGCTATTGGCTAAAACCTCTCTATGTCCAAAAAACAAACTCATATCACCCATTCTTTCGATTATTGGTATAAATTCAATTTTTTCATTTTTTAAAACCTCTTTAAATTGAATAGCTATATCCAAAACTTCAGAGATATTGTTTTTCCAAATTTTAGCTTTCCTTATTATAATGTCAAAATGATTCTTATTATTCTCCGGAATATCAAAATAAGACTCATACTTAGACCCTAACACCTTATTATTAGATATATAATACAAACCATACATAATAGCCTGGAACATATAGAACCTGGTAATTTCGCGATTATAGTCGTTTTTAAAATGCCCAGCTTCAAACAAAATAGTGGGACAATTTAAAGCCTGGAAAGTATCTCCTACGCAATTATCATTATAAGCATCATCGTATACACCAACCTGATTAGGGATTTGTTCTTGCAATAAGTTATTAATAGCAACTATTACTTCCATAGCTTTTTTACGCGTTTCTGTAACAGTACAGGCCAAATCTTGAGCTGGAGACAAGAAAGATAGGCTAGCAGGATTACTCGTGTTCCCAGCGCCAAATATGGTTCTTTGTCCGTGTAGATTAAAACAAAAATCAGGCTTAAAACTGTTAAATAAGTCACGTAGAACCTTGCTTTCTGCTTGCGAAAGATGTTTTGCGTCTCTATTTAAATCGACATAGTTAGCATTTAGTCTGGTATAAAACTTAGCTCCATCCGGATTTAAAATAGGAACTATAAGGATGGTACATTCTTTAAGTATGTTCTGAATATTTTCATGACTGCCTAAAGCAAAAACCTGACAAGCATCAAAAATAGCTTTAGTAGTTGTGCTTTCGTTACCATGCATTTGAGACCATATTAATACTTTTTTTAAACCAGAACCAATTTGAATAGAGAAAATAGGAGCATTTAAAACAGAACGCCCAATCTCATCTATTTTAAAATAGCCTTTTAAGTTATCAAGTAATGGAAGGATATGATCGTTATTAATATATCGGTTTTTAAGTCGCTCTTCCTTATAAGAATTATAACAGTCTTTTAAATAGTCAATTGTCATTGAAAAATCTTTGATACAAATGTAAACAAATAACAATTTACATTTGTAAACAAAAAAATATACAATTTATGTTTACAATATTAACCACTGTGTTTACTATTTATTGTCTTTGTAACCCTCTAACAGGTATAATATTAACAAAATTATAAGTGTTAATTTACTTTATTGCTTATCAGCTAATTATGGTATCCAACTTAAAGTTTTTATTAAATTGATTATATAAAAATATAGGGCAATATACCCTTCGTATTAATAATATTGTTACATTTGTGAAAATAAAATCAAACCTATTTGTTTACAATGATAAACAACGAAGAATTTGCTATACGGCTCCAGAAAGTAATAGATTTCTACAATGAAAACGCCTCCTCCTTCGCCGAGAAAATTGGGGTGCAGCGTTCTAGTATCTCACATATTTTATCGGGAAGAAATAAGCCTAGTTTGGATTTTGTTATGAAGGTCCTCTCTGCTTATCCAGAAGTAGAATTATATTGGTTGCTAAATGGTAAAGGTCAATTTCCGAAAAGAGAAAAGTCGCAACCTGAAGAAATTTCTATTACAGAAACGAAAGCTCTAAAAGGAGAACATTCTCCTCAAATTATTTCTCAAGTAAAACAAACTACAGATAATACTTCAGAAAAAACTATTGAACGAATTGTCATATTTTATACGGATGGTAGCTTTAAAAGTTTTGAAGAATTATGAAAATAAAAAAGCTTGAATAAAAATTCAAGCTTTGTATAATTGCGTTATTTCAGAAAAATTTATTTTAAAAATCGGCTGTGCCAACTATCGCTTGCAGGAACTTCCCAATTTTCATTAAATTCTGCAATGTTTACAACCAAATTATTAAAGACTATGGTGTTTTTAGATACCGCTTTATCTTTAGCCATCTTCTTAAAATCGCTTAAGGTTTTATAAGCTATAAATTCGCCTTGTTTATAAGACACATTCATTTTATCTAAAAGATCAACTTTATACTCCTTTTCTAAGTCTTGAATAAAATGTACAGAAGCATCAATGGAACATCCAGTGGCCGCCCCTACTTGCTGATCTAACCCAATTACAATAAAGCGTTTGTAAACAATCTTGTAGCCTGCCTTTAAATCGCTTCCATGAGCTGTCCAATTGTTTAAAAACACATCCAGTTTAGATTCGATCTCTTTTACTTCTTCATCTGTGAAAGATCGGTTACATTGATAAATCCATACTTTAGACTCTTCTGGTAAGGTATTAAAATCTACTATCATTATTCTTGGGAGTTTGCTATTAATTCTGCAATATCTAAAACTTGAATACTGTCTTCTTTATCTTTTGCTTTTACGCCATCTGTCATCATTGTGTTGCAATACGGACAACCTGTTGCAATAATATTAGGCTTGGTTTCTAAAGCGTCTTCGGTTCTCAATACATTAATATCTTTATCTCCTTTTTCTGGTTCTTTAAACATTTGTGCGCCTCCGGCACCACAGCAAAGTGCAGAGTTTCGACTACGTTTCATTTCTACCAATTCTACCCCTAGAGTTTTTAGTAATTCTCTAGGCGCTTCGTAGACATCATTCGCACGTCCTAAATAACACGGATCGTGAAAAGTGATACGTTTGCCACTTAGTTCTGAAACTTTTCCAATATTTAATTTCCCCGAACTTATAAGTTCGTTAATAAACTGTGTATGGTGTTGCACTTGATAGTTCCCACCAAGTTCCGGGTATTCATTCTTTAAGGTGTTATATGAATGGGGACAAGCCGTAACAATACGCTTTACTTCGTAGGCATTTAACACTTCAATATTTGTCATTGCCTGCATCTGAAACAAAAACTCATTTCCAGCTCGTTTTGCCACATCACCTGTTGAACTCTCTTCAGTTCCTAAAACAGCAAAATCTACATTTGCTTTATTAAGAATCTTTACAAAAGCTCTTGTTATTTTTTTTGCTCTATCGTCGTAACTTCCAGCAGCACCAACCCAAAATAAAATTTCTGGTTGTCTACCTTCTGCCATACATTGCGCCATAGTTGGCACTTTTAATTGTTCGCTCATTTTATTAATTGCTTTAATTATGAGATTAAAATCCTGTTTTCACTGAAATTATAATACTCATTATTCACCATCGTCAAAAACTTGAATCGTGGCCTTTTTATCTACTAAATCTGTAAATTTCCCTTTATATCTCGTAGCTTTCACTAAATGATTATCTATCCAATGGTAATTTCCTCCTCTAGGTTTACCCATTAATAAACTATGGTATTTAAACCCATGTTTATTTAACCATGTTTCGGTATTGGCTCTGTGTTCTTCTAATCTGGAGGTAAAAAAACAAATTAAATGTCCTTCGTCATACCATTTATTGCAAGTAGCTAAGGCGTCCGGATAAACCTCTGCAGTTAACATACGTTCTGGCTCTTCATTTGGAATATCATCACAGATAGTTCCGTCTATATCGACCAGGTAGTTTTTAACATTATCTGGCAAAATAGGACTAACCTTTTCTCCTGCTTCAACTTTTTCGTGTAATAATTTGTCTGCGTCTTCTCTTTTCATATTCTTACTTCCTGCGAAAGCAGGGATCACTTTAATTCAACTAATTTAAATTTTTACTTCGTAAAAAATTCTTAAATAATCGTTTATAGAAAAAATTACTTCTATATTTTTATATAATTCCTGTTTGCACAGGGATATATTACTCGTCTTTCCAGTTTAATCTATCCATTTGGTTATACGGCCAAGGAGCACCATTGTTTTCAATATTTGTCATCATATTATTAAGTTCTACTGGAGCAGCACTTTGTTCCATAACCAAATAGCGTCTCATTTCTATAATAATGGATAATGGATCAATACTTACAGGACACGCTTCCACACAAGCATTACATGTGGTACAAGCCCAAAGTTCTTCGGCAGTAATATAGTCGCCTAAAAGTTGTTTTCCATCATCTTTAAATTCACCTTTATTAGCATCGATATTTTTTCCAACTTCCTCTAATCTGTCTCTGGTATCCATCATAATTTTTCTAGGAGACAATTTCTTACCTGTTAAGTTGGCTGGACATTCACTTGTACAACGCCCACATTCTGTACATGTATAGGCATTTAATAATTGTACCCATGATAAATCTTGCACATCACTAGCACCAAATTTTGCAGGCATTTCGTCTTCTGCTCCTTCCGGTGATGCAGCAAAGGGATCTACATTTGGATCCATCATCATTTTAACTTCGTTGGTAACAGATTCTAAATTATTTAATTGCCCTTTAGGCTTTACCTTACCGTAATAGGTATTTGGAAACGCTAAAAGTATATGTAAATGCTTAGAGAAATATAAGTAATTAAGGAAAATTAGAATTCCAATAATATGCAACCACCAAGCTGATCTTTCTATAATATGAATGGTTGTTTCAGGTAAACCACTAAACCATGGTGCTATAAACTGAGATACCACATTTCCAGAGTTCATTAATTGAAAATGAATATCTGTAGCATTCATAACCAAGAAAAGGGCCATCAAAACCATTTCGAAATAAAGAATATAATTCCCGTCATTTTTTGGCCAACCCGCCATTTCGCTGTTCCAGAAACGCTTAATTTTAATAACATTTCTTCTAATCCAGAAAATAGTTACAGATAGAAGTACCAGAAGAGCCAGTACCTCAAATGTTCCAATTAGAATACCATAAAGTTCCTGGTAATAAGAAAAAACTCTCCACGAACCTGTTAAACCATCGATAACAATTTCTAGTAATTCTATATTAATTATTATAAATCCAACATATACTATAACATGAAGAAAACCAGCAATGGGTCTTTTAACCATTTTGCTTTGCCCCAAAGCAATCATGGCCATGTTTTTCCTGCGTTGCGATTTATTATCGCTTACATCTACATCTTGTCCAAGCTTAATGTTTCTAACTAGTTTTTTAACATTCCTGGCAAAATAACCAAGACCTGCAATAAGCAATAAAGCAAATAAAATGTTTGGAATATAATTCATTGGTTAGTTGGTTTTATTATTGTCTTTCGTCTTCTGGTTTCTCGTAATCGTCTTTATTTTTGCCTCCAAAAACGGACACGTGAATATAGCGTTTTGGATTTAATTTAAAATCTTGAAGTAATTCGCTTAACTGTCCTGATGCTACTTCTAAATTATGGTATAGTTTTTCGTCTTTAAGTAGTTTCCCCATTGAACCTTCTCCTTTTTCTAAGTCTGCTAGGAGTGCATTGACATTAGTTAAAGTTTGATCTAGGCTTGCAACAGTTTTAGAAATCTCAACATCTTTTAAATCTTCAGAAAGCGTAGCAAGGTTTTTACTTACAGAGTTAAAGTTACTAATAACTTGAGTTAAACTATCTTGATTTTTAGTTATTAGGTTATTAAAAGAGCCTGAGAGATTTTTAAATGAAGTTAAAGTTAAATTCATTTCTTTGATAGCGCTTTTTAAACCTTCTTCAGAATCGTCTTCTACCAAACTGTTTATGCTTAATAATAAAGTGTCTGCTGTTTTTAGAGTACTGTCTAAACCTTCACTAATTCCTGAAAAATTATCGGAAAGGTCTTTAATAAGTCCTGGTTCTACTTCAGAGATAAGTACATCTCCACTTTCTGCATAATCTTCATCTTTAGCGGGAATAATAGCAAGGGCATTACCATCTAATAACCCCATAGGATAAAGTCTCATTTTACTATTTTTTGAGAATTTTAAATCCTTGTCAACGGAAAAAGAAACACGTGTTTTCCCAGTTTCCATTACGTAGGTTATTTCATTGATTTTCCCAACATTATTACCTTTAATGGTTACCGGCGATGCCGTTGTTAAACCATTATAATCAAATTCTGTATAAAATGCATCGGAAGAATCTAGTAAATTTGTGCCTTTAAGATAATTAAAGCCAAAAATAAGGAATAAGATTCCCGATATGACTAAAATAGCAGTTTTAACTTCTCTTGATAGTTTCAAATTATGTGTATTTAGTTACCTAACAAAATTAGAAATAAATTTATAAAGAATGGCTCTAATTTGGAGTTGATTTTAGTGCTTCATCTAAAGGAATAGCTTTACCGTCTTTAAAAGCAACAAGAAAACTTGAAGTGTACCCTTTAGATTGCGCATATTTTTGAAAATCCTTTATTTTTGTATAATCGGAAGTATAACCGTAATAATATTTATAAAGACCGTTTATCTTATTTCTGGTTACATCTTCTAAACCTTTAAAATTAAATGGTTTTAATTCAATTTCTCGAGAACTAGCAGCAATTTGTACTTTAAACACAATGTTTTTATAAATTTCTGGTGGTTCTGGATTATCTAAAGCTTCCATTATTGTTTCTTGATAAACAAAATCATCGATATTTTGATATATAGCTTTTTTATAATCTTCGATAGCGTCTTTGATGGCTCCCGACATTTCTTTTTGCCCTTTCCCTGAGTTTAGATAAGCTCCTTCATGCTTGTTAGTAATAAATCCGGTTTCTACTAAAACACTAGGCATAATAGTTTGATGCAACACTATAAATCCTGCTTGCTTAACTCCTCTGTTCTTGCGTTTTAGAGAATTTGTGAATTTATCTTGAATTAAACTAGCCAATAGAATACTTTGATCTAAATATTCTTCTTGCATAAGTGTTAATCCTATAAAAGACCCTGGGGAGTTTGGATCGAATCCTTCATAGTTTTTCTCATAATCATCCTCTAGATAAATAACTTCGTTCTCCGCTTTTGCTACATTAAAATTAGTATCATTTCTATTTATACCTAATACGTAGGTTTCAGAACCATAAGCTTGAGTATGATGGGCGTTGCAATGGATGGATACAAATAAATCGGCTTTTGCCTCGTTGGCTATTTTTCCTCTTTTAAATAAATCCACAAAAACATCTTTTGTTCGTGTATAAATCACTTTTATATTAGGATTTTTTTCTAATTCCTTTCCTACCGCCAATGCAATTTTTAAAGCAATTTCCTTTTCCGTAAAACCATCTTTAGAAGGTTTTCCTGGATCTTTTCCACCGTGACCCGCATCTAGCACTACAACAAACTTGTTAGAGTTAGCCTGAGCAAACAAAGTATTACCACTAATGTGGAATAAAAATCCTAAGACAAATAAGAAACGTATAATTGTTTTGGTTTTCATGTAATGATCTGTATTGTTTTTTATTTATTATATAAAATAACCATATAATATTTTTATAAGTGATTAAGGACTAACCATGGGTACTTCATATAAATAATAACAACTAAAGAGCAAGTTTATTACTCTCTATTATTAAGTATAATTTAATTTTCGAATTTTTGTGAATATTAAACTAATCACAAAAAATATATGTAATTTTGGCAATTCAAAAACCGAGCCATACTTTTACAAAAATACATTTAAAAGCGTTGCATACAAACAACTTTTACATACTTTTTGCCTTAAGTTTTACAGTGTTTATCAACACTTTTGGCTTCGCTCAAGATATTCCAAAACCTGGGAAGAATATCTCGTCTGAAAAAACCAAGGATACTATTAACGTTGAAATCAATTCGTTAGAAAAAATAGAGGTTTCAACTATTGAACAAGATTCTACCCTAAACGATTCTATTAAGCCTAAACCAGAACTATTAGCATCTACAGTTACATACAAAGCTAAAGACTACACATCTTTTAATAGTAAAGAGCAAAAGCTCTATTTGTATAACGAAGCTGAAGTCTATTTTCAAGACATGGAATTAAAGGCAGGAATAATTGTTATAGATTACAGTAAGAATGAGGTATATGCTGGGCGAATAAAAGATTCGGCTGGAGTTTACACCCAGCGTCCATCGTTTAAACAAGGCGATAATCTAGTAGAACCGGATTCAATTAGATTTAACTTTAAAACCGAAAAAGCCTTAATTTTCAAATCGAAGACTGAACAACAAGGGATGCAGATTTATGCGCCTATTACCAAAAAGGAAAACGATTCTGTTATATTTTTATATAAAGGCCGATTTACAACTTCCAAAGACATAGAAAATCCGGAATATTATTTTCAAGCCAATAAAATAAAGTTAGTACCAGGGAAAAAAATTGTTGTGGGCCTTACTAATATGGTAATTGCAGATGTCCCCACTCCTATTGGTTTACCCTTTGGATTTTTTCCTCTAACTAAAAAACAAACCTCAGGTGTGTTAATCCCTAGTTTTGGAGAGCAAAGCAGTCGCGGGTACTTTTTACAAAATGGAGGATACTATTTTGCTATTAGCGATTATATAGACTTAGCCGTTTTAGGAGATTACTACACAAATGGTAGCTATGGTTTACGTTTTGAAAGTGATTATGCCTTGCGTTATAAGTTTTATGGAGATATAGGTTTTAGGTACGAGAACCTTATTGAAAGTGAACGTGGTTTTCCAGATTACTCAAAACAAAATATCTATAACATACGTTGGACCCATAGTCAGGATACCAAATCCAGTCCTAGCTCAAGGTTTACAGCTTCTGTTAACTTAGGAAGTAGTAAATATTATAAGGAATCCATAAATCAGGTTAATGCACCAAGTCAGTTAAATAACACAATGCAATCTTCCGTGTCCTATTCTAAAACTTTTCAAGGACAACCACAGGTAAATATGAGTGTGGCTGCAACACATTCTCAAAACACGAATACAGAGTCTATTAATATGACGTTACCGACACTTCAAGCAAGTGTGAGCAGAATTTACCCTTTTGAACCAAAAACAGGGTCTAAAAAAGGGATTCTCCAAAACATTAACTTTCAATATAACGTAAGAGCTGAAAATAGAATTCAAACTACCGACTCCTTATTTTTTAAGAAAGAAATGTGGGACCAAGCACAAAACGGAATTAATCAAAGTATTCCGCTTACTACCAATTTCAAAATTTTAAAACATTTGAGTTTAAGTGCAACTACTAACTACAATGAAACATGGACTTTTAAAACGGTAGATAAATACTATGATGAATCAATAAACGACGTAGTTACAGAGGAAAACAACGGATTTGCATCTTATAGAACCTATGATTTTAATGCTAACTTAGGAACCACTCTTTACGGAATGTTTAATTTTGAAAAAGAAGGTGAAGACAAGAAGATTAAAGCTCTTAGACACGTAATGAGACCATCTATAAGTTATAGTATCAACCCGTCTTTCGACCAATATTACGACACTTACGAAGTGGTAAGTGCAGATGGTTTAACTAAAGAGCAAGTTGAATATTCTAAATTTGAGAAATCTGTTTTTGGTTCTCCAAACAACAGACACTCTAATATGGTTGGATTTGCTTTAGGAAATAATATTGAAATGAAGGTTCGCGATAAAGATTCTACGGCAACCGAACCTAGAAAAATAAAACTATTAGACAACCTAAATATTAATACAGGTTATGATATTGCTGCAGATTCTTTAAACTGGAATAATGTTACCATTTCTGGAAGCACTCAATTATTAAAAGGGAAAATGTCTGTTAATTTTGGAGCAGTTTTAAATCCTTACGCTTTAGACAACAACAATAATATGATTGACCGTTGGAATATTGATAATGGAGGAAGTTTATTCAGATTAACTAGCGCCAATGTTACTATGAATTATTCTATTTCTAACACCACATTTACCGGTGGCGAAACTGAAGAAAGCTATGCTGAAAATATTAGAAGTGGTGGTCGTGCTGACGATTTATTTGGACGTTCTCAAGATTTTGCAAATCAGAGTTTTTATGAAGAGGACGACGATGAAGAGGAAAATACACCAAGCGACTTATATACTAGTGTTATTCCATGGAGTATACGCTTTGCCTATGCAGTTAACTATGCAAATGCGAGACGTGAAGATGATATTTCTTCGCATTCCTTAATGTTTTCTGGAGATGTAGAATTATCACCACGCTGGAAAGTTGGTGCATCTTCCGGATACGACTTTAAAAATAAAGGCTTCACCTATACTTCTTTGAGATTTGAAAGAGATTTATTAAGTTGGCGAATGAGCCTAAATTGGATTCCTTTTGGAAATAACTCTCAATGGAATTTCTTTATAGGAATTAAATCTAACCTGCTTAAGGATATTAAATACGACAAACGAAGACAACAAGATAAGCAACTATAAATACCTTAATTTCATCATTTCCATTTGCTAATAAAAACCATTTATTATGAAAAAAATAATTAATACTCCCCACGCTCCTGCTCCAATTGGACC
Organism: Xanthomarina sp. F1114; assembly: GCF_026410255.1. Taxonomy (GTDB): domain Bacteria; phylum Bacteroidota; class Bacteroidia; order Flavobacteriales; family Flavobacteriaceae; genus Xanthomarina. The sequence goes on along the minus strand of NZ_JAPMLL010000009.1, from coordinate 62,850 downwards.
ATATAATCAAGCTGTATTAGTAAACGATATTTTATATACCTCTGGACAAATAGCTTTAAATCCAGAAACTATGGAATTGGTTTTGGAAGATATTAAATCTGAAACAAACCAGGTCATGGAAAACCTAAAAGCCGTATTAAAAGCTGCCGACATGACTTTTGAAAATGTTTTTAAAGCTTCTATTTTTGTTAGCGATATGCATAACTTCTCTAAAATAAACGAGGTTTATGCTACTTATTTTAATGAAGAAACTGCACCAGCACGTGAAACTGTTGAAGTTGCTAACTTACCTAAATTTGTAAATGTGGAAATTAGTATGATGGCTTCTAAATAGGTTTAATCTATTTTTTCAAAAACATAAAGATTATTCAGTCCTAATTGAAACTTCTTTTTCTTTATAAGTTTAAAGCCTTTAGCAAAGATTTTTTCTGTGTCGCTAGGTTTAAAACCATAATGTTCTTCTAGGCTCATACCATCAATTAATCTTAATTTCAACAAGATTTCCAGAATAAAATCTACTTGAGGAGAAGGTACTGTTATAATCACCCGGCCTTTAGTTTTTAATATATTATAGAAATTTTCAGCCATTCCTGCTTGAACTTCCTTTGGAATATGTTCTAAAACGGCAAGCATAGTAATAATATCAAAACTCAAATTTTCAGGAAGATCTTCAGGGAATTTCCCAGGTAAAAGTGTACAAGTCTCCGTTTTAATTTCCTTTTCTAAAATAGGATCAATGCCATAACTATAAGAAATATCCTTTTTCCATTTCTCGAACATCACACCATCTACACTTCCAATATCTAAAACAGCATCGTTTGTTCTAATAAACTTTTTAGCTTTCTTTATGCGTTCGTTTTGTAAAAATCTATCTAAGGCCTTCATTTAGTTAGCTACAATTATTTACCTAATAAACTTTCCTGGAACAACTTGTATATTCTTTTATATTCATCTGTCCAACTACTTGGCTCTACAAAACCATGTCTTTCGATTGGATAGATGGCCATTTCCCAATTTTCTTTTCCCAATTCAATTAAACGTTGGGATAAACGAACCATGTCTTGAAAATGCACATTATCGTCTATCATACCGTGTAAAATCAGTAAATCGCCTTCTAAACCATCGGCAAAATATATAGGCGAACTTCTTCTGTAAGCTAAACTATCAGTTACTGGTGTATTTAAAATTCTTGCTGTATAGCCATGATTATAGGCAGCCCAATCTCCCACCGAACGAATAGCAGCACCAGCCTGAAATGTTTCAGCTTCATTAAACATGGCCATAAGTGTTATAAATCCTCCATAAGAACCACCATAAATACCAACTTTATCTGTATCGATACCGTATTTACTTATTAAATGCTTGGCTCCATCTACTTGATCAGACAAATCTTTTCCTCCCATATGCCTGTAAATTCCTGTTCTCCATTCTCCGCCATAACCAGCGCTTCCACGATAATCTATATCTAAAACCGTATAGCCATTATCTACTAAAAAATTGTGAAACATATATTCTCTATAATAAGAACTCCACCATTTATGAGCGTTTTGTAAATAACCTGCACCATGAACAAAAATAACGGCTGCTTTATTTTTTACCTCTGTTTTTGGCTGATATAATCTGGCAAAAACTTCAGCGCCATCATCGGCTTTAAAAGTGATTATTTCTGGATCTTTCCATGCATAACTCTCAAAAGTCTTGGTTGTAGAATGGGTGATTTGTTTTGGCGTACTTTCTGTTGAAGTAAACAATGGATTTTCTTTTATATATAATTCCGTAGGCTTATTTGAATAGGAATACAAAATAGCCATCTGTTTTTCATCTGGAGAAAGTGTTACGTTATTATTTCCTATCCTATTAGTCAAAGCTGTAAACTTCCCTCCTTTTATAGGCATACTATAAAACTGTCTATCTCCAGGATGATTCATATTAGCCGTAAAATACCAGCGTTTTTCATCTTTAGAAATTTGAGGGTTATAAATTTCAAAACTTCCTTTTGTAAGTGTTTTTACTTTTTTTGAAGTGACATCCATGGCATATATATGCGAATAACCTGTTTTTTCAGACTGAAACCAAATGCTTTTATTATCTGGCATCCATCCTAAGTCTCCACCTCCATAACCACCAATTCCAGGACCAGCAATCCAAGCTTCATTATGCTGATGGTCTAAGTTTTCTACAGTTCCATTTTCTGGATTTAATAATACCAGCCAACGGTCTTTATAATCGTTTGCAATAATATCTAAAACACCATATGAGCCATCCGGACTCCAAGTAGGTCCTGAAATATATCCAATCCGATTGTCGTTTTTATAAACTTTATCTGGATACTCTTTGGTGTATTCTGGTATATAATCTAAGCCTTCTAAATTATCTAAAACAACAGGATAGACTTTCTTATCAATAAGGTTGTAGATATACAAGGTATATTCCGGCTGCTCATCACCTACTTTAGAACGTGTGTTTTCATTTTCGGTATACCCAGATTCTGTCACATAATGTGGCATGATAGTTTTCTTGTTTTTTGGACGTTTTGCAGTTAGATAGGTTACAAAATTTCCATCTGAACTCATTCTTTGATTTAAAATCGATTTATCGCCCAAATAAATTTCTAAAGGTTTCTTGGAATTGAATCGCTTCATTAGGCTATCACGCGTATCCAATTTTTCTTTACGCTCTCTTAAAACATCAAAAAGTTCTAGTTGATCCTGGTTAAGCCAGTCATCTTTTTCACTATTAGATTTCTCCTTTTTCTCTTTCTTTAAAAAGCTGGTGACCTGTGTGGTGGTTCCTGTTTCTATATCCCATGTAAATAAGTTTTTATTTTTTACATAAGCTACTTGCTGATAAGAATCTGTAAAATGAACAGATCTTTCATAAGCCGTTGTATTCGTTATTTGAGTTATGGTATTTGTAACAACATCTACTATAAAAACATCGCCATTCTTGCTGTATATTTTTTTAGTTTTGTCTCTATTAAAAACCGCATTTGAAGCTGGTAAAGCAAACTCCGTTTCAAAATCAATTTTAGAAATTTTATCATTTTTTAGATCATACCCATAAAGAGAATCACTTAACGCATTTTCTGGATTCCACTTAAAATAAATGGTATCGCTATTATTCGACCAACTAACATTAGAAGGTAAATGACCAACAAAGTCTTCACCTTGCATAATATCTTTTATGTGTAATTCTGAAAGGTTGATTTCTTGAGCTGTTACGAAAAAACACATCAAGTAAATACTTGAAAATAAGAGAGTTGTTTTCAATTTCATAATAAATAGATTCAATAGAAGTAATAAACGTACGAAGTTAGGCTTTCTAGGACAAAAATTCAAAACCGGAATAGCTTATTCGTTCCAATATACCTATAAACAATTGTTAATAAGAACAAAGATTAAAAGATGAATTTGACTTTAAGATAACTAAAAGAACTCGTACTTTTGATTGTAACCCAATATTCTTTTAAAATGCGTATAGAACAAGACATCAAATTAGGTTTTAAAGATGTAATGATTAGACCAAAACGCTCCACACTCAAGAGTCGGTCTCAAGTTAGTTTAGAGCGAAATTTTAAGTTCTTAAACAGTGAAAACAGCTGGAATGGCATTCCTATAATGGCTGCTAATATGGATACTGTGGGCACTTTTGAAATGGCATTGGCTTTAGCCAAAAATAAATTATTTACTGCTATACATAAACATTATTCGCTTGCTGAATGGGAAAAGTTCCTAAAAAAGGCGCCTAAAAATATTGGAGAATATATTGCTGTTAGTACGGGAACAGGAAAAGAAGATCTAAGCAAATTGGCTGGTATATTTAAATTAGATTCTCAATTAAAATTTATTTGTATAGATGTTGCTAATGGCTACTCCGAACATTTTGTGGATTTTGTAAGACGAACAAGAAAACAGTATCCAGACAAAACCATTATTGCTGGAAATGTGGTAACTGGCGAAATGGTTGAAGAACTTCTATTATCTGGTGCTGATATTGTAAAGGTTGGCATAGGTCCTGGTTCTGTTTGTACGACTCGTGTTAAAACAGGTGTTGGATATCCGCAATTATCTGCTATTATTGAATGTGCCGATGCTGCTCATGGGTTAGGCGGACAGATAATTAGCGATGGAGGCTGCTCTACTCCTGGCGATGTAGCAAAGGCTTTTGGAGCTGGTGCCGATTTTGTCATGCTTGGTGGGATGTTTTCAGGACATGACGAAAGTGGTGGAGAAACCAAAGAGCGTGACGGAAAAACATATAAACAATTTTATGGGATGAGTTCTACCACTGCTATGGATAAATATGTGGGTGGCGTAGCAGAATACCGTGCCAGCGAAGGGAAAACAGTGGAAGTTCCATATAAAGGTGAGGTTGAAGGAACACTTCAGGATATTCTAGGCGGTTTACGAAGTACATGTACCTATGTAGGTGCGCTACGTTTAAAAGAGCTGACTAAAAGGACTACTTTTATTCGTGTGGCAGAACAGGAAAATAGAGTTTATACGGAATAGTTACAATAACCCTTTCATTAACAACTCTGCAGTAGCGGGATTTGTAGCTAGTGGCACGTCGTGTACATCGCATAAACGCATGAGCATAAGAACATCTGGTTCGTGAGGGTGCTTTTCTAAAGGATCTCTAAAAAATAAAACCATATTACATTTTCCTTCGGCTACGCGAGCTGCTATTTGCGCATCGCCACCCAAAGGTCCAGAAAGTAATCTTAACACTTGAAAACCGGCTTTCTTAACTTTTTTACCAGTAGTTCCTGTAGAAACTAAAGAAATGTTTTTTTGAAGAAATGTTTCTTTATGTTCATTTAAAAACTGAACCATCTCGGCTTTTTTACCATCGTGTGCAATAATTGCTATTTCCATGAATCTAAATGATTTATATGATATTTAACGAGTCCTTCAATAGGACGTCTAATAATATTTCCAACTTTAAAATGAAACTCTTCTGCGACTTCTAAAACTTCTTCTTTTGAAAAATGAGCAATGGAACCTACAAAGTGAACAGGAATTGTTTTAATTTCTTCAGAATACTGTAAAATCATATTTTTAGAAAACAAACGAAGACCTTCAATAATGAGGTTTTTTATATAATCGGAGTCTTTGTGTGTAAATATGAATTCAGCAAAAGTGGCCAGATAAGCGTTGGGATTAGCTTGTTTGTAAAGTTTATTTTTTATAGCGTCTGCTTCTAAATTGAATTTTTCAGCAAATAAAACTTTCAATTTTTCTGGCATCTGATTGAAGTAATATCCTCTAATTAATTGTCTGCCGTAATAATTTCCGCTAGCATCGTCCATAATACTATAACCTAAAGAAGCTACGCGTTGATGTATTTGTTCTCCATCAAAAAAACTACAATTGGAACCGGTTCCAAGAATACATACTACAGCCGCTTCATTTTTATGGTTTAAACTTGCTCTTACTGCTGCTAAAGTGTCTTCTTTAACTTCAATAAATGCTTTTTGAAAGATGTTTTGTAAAACCTCCTTCAATAAAAGCCTGGGGTTTTCTGTACCACAACCTGCTCCGTAAAAAAATACATGTGAAACTTGATCTTTAACCCTTATTAAATTTGGATTGGCTTGTATAATTTCAGAAAGTTCTTTTTCTGTTAAAAGTGCAGGGTTAAGTCCTTTAGTATCCAATTTATCTAAAAGTTGATTTCCTTGAGAATCGACGGAAATCCAATCGCATTTTGTAGAACCACTATCGGCAATTAATATCATGCGTTAAAATTAAAAAAATTCCACAGATAAACTCTTTTATTATTAGAATTACTCTGTGGAATTATTTATGAAATGTTATTTAAGATTGTATTTTATTTTAAGGAATGTACTAGTTCTGCCAATTCTACTAGTTTCGCCGAATAGGCATATTCATTGTCATACCAACCTACAAGTTTAAAGAATCTTGAGTTTAATTCTATAGCAGCGTCTGCATCAAAAACACAAGTTCTAGTTTCACTTACAAAATCTTGAGAAACTACTTTTTCGTCAGTATAACCTAGAATACCATGCATCTCATTTTCTGAAGCCTTCTTAAATGCTTTTTTAATTTCATCTAAAGAAGTTTCTTTTTGAGTTCTTACAGTTAAATCCACAACAGAAACATCGGCAGTTGGGACTCTAAAAGCCATTCCTGTTAGTTTTCCATCTAATTTTGGAATCACTTTTCCCACTGCTTTTGCAGCCCCAGTTGAAGCAGGAATTATATTTACTAAAGCACTTCTACCAGCTCTATAATCTTTTGCTGAAGGGCCATCTACCGTTAATTGTGATGCTGTTGTAGCATGAATGGTTGTCATTAATGCTTCTTCTATTCCAAAGTTATCATCAACAACCTTAGCCATTGGAGCTAAACAGTTTGTAGTACAAGAAGCATTAGAAATAATCTTGTCTGAGGCTTTTATATCTTTGTGGTTAACGCCCATTACAAACATTGGAATATCTTTACTTGGAGCTGAAACAACAACTTTTTTTGCTCCTGCCTCTACATGATAGTTGGCGGTTTGCATAGTTTTAAAAACTCCTGTGCATTCTGCAACTATATTTGCTTCTACCTCATTCCATTTTAGGTTTCTTGGATCTCTTTCGGCAGTTACTCTAATGGTTTTTCCATTTACAACAAGTTGTCCATTATTAACTTCTATACTACCATTAAATCTTCCATGAACGGAGTCGTATTTTAATAAGTAAGCTAAATGATCTACTTCTAATAAATCATTTACTCCCACAACTTCTATATTTTGTTTTATTGCTTCTCTAAAGACTAATCTTCCAATTCTTCCGAAACCGTTAATTCCTAATTTAATTTTTGACATTATATAATTTTATTTATTTTAATTCTTAATTTTATTTTTTAGCTTAAAAAATGACTTTTAACTATTTATGTTGTCATGACATCAGACACACGAAGTAATTCTAAATTTATTTTTGACTTTCCTTTTACAGCTTTATTCAAAGAAGTCAATTCCATTTTATTATCTAAAATTCCAACCATATAATTAGATTTCCCTTCTAATAAAGATTCTACAGCCTTTACTCCCATTCTACTTGCCAATACGCGATCGAAACAACTAGGCGATCCTCCACGTTGCATATGACCTAACACTGAGACACGAACATCGTATTCCGGCATATTTTCATCTATATAATCTTTAAGTTCGAAAACATTTTTACCAATTTTATCGCCTTCTGCAACCACTACTATACTGGAAGACTTCCCAGAAGCTTTACTACGTTTTAAAGATTCAACTAGTCTGTCCAGGCCTAAATCTTCTTCAGGAATTAGAATCTCTTCAGCTCCTGCTCCAACACCAGCATTTAAAGCTATATGGCCAACATCTCTGCCCATAACTTCAACAAAAAACAAACGCTTATGCGAACTAGCAGTATCTCTAATTTTATCTATAGCTTCCACAACCGTATTAATGGCTGTATCGTAACCAATAGTAAAATTGGTTCCATAAATATCGTTATCAATGGTTCCTGGAATACCTATAATTGGAAAATTAAACTCTTTATTAAAAACCATACCTCCCGTAAAAGTTCCATCTCCTCCAATTAAAACAAGTGCTTGAATCCCTTTTTTGACTAAATAGTTATGTGCTTTAGCTCTTCCTTCTTTAGTTTTAAACTCGTTAGAACGAGCCGATTTTAAGATAGTTCCCCCTGTATTAATAATATGATTGACGTTTCTGGCCGTAAAGTCTTTAAAATCGCCTTCCATCATGCCTTCAAAACCCCTGTAGATACCAACACATTCAATATTATGATAAGCACAGGTTCTAACAACAGAACGAATGGCCGCATTCATACCTGGCGCATCTCCTCCAGAAGTTAAAACGCCTATTTTAGTTATTTTATCACTCATTTATTTGCTAATAATTATAGTAAATTTAATAAACAATCACCAATAAAGACTTGGATTTACAATAAATTTAAGACTAATCCTGTAGGAAAACAGTTATTTTATAATACTATGATTTTTATCACTTAATCTAGAGCCTCTTTCTTAAAACCAAGATAGTCAGGAAGAGGGTTTTCTTGATCTTCAGTGCTCTTGCTAGAAGTTTGTTTTGGAGTTTTTACTTTACCCTTAAAAATCTTATTCAACAACTCTTTAAATGTATCGAAATCTACATTATATGCAATACCAATACCTTGAGTATAGCCTATTTCTTCACCAAAATTACGGATACTATTTTCTCTATTAAAAACCTTTGCCGTTAGAGTACCTTCTTCATTTAAAAGGAAATCTATTTGCACATCTCCAGCTACAACAGTTTCGCTAACACCTCCAACAGGAACCCCAACTTTTCCATTAATTATAACGCGTTCAGAAATATTTGTTTGCAGAGTAACTCCAAGCCTATCGTCTGTATGATATTCAGGAGTATTCTCTCCAGCTTCATAATTTAACCCAATATTTAATTTATTGTTGCTACTAGTAAATAACCCATTGATAATCCCGTTTAAACGTTCGGCGATAGTTCCTGTAAAATTAACTTCGTTTAACCTATTAGAAAAAGCTCCAGTAGCCAACAGGTAAATAGCCTGGTTGTCTCTATCTTGTTTCGAGCTAAGTCTGTATTGTATTTCAGATTTTACGGTTGAGTTTAAATTAGGGAAGGTAAATCCGAAATCAATATCTGGTTTTTCTAATTGTCCGGTAAGGGAGGTTTCGACATAAACCGGAATACTTCTATTTATAGGGTTATCCAGTAATGGCGATGGATTAGCTTGAGTGGCATATAGTGCTTTTATATCAATTCTAGCACTCATTGGGTCTCCATCCCAACCTAAACTTCCTTCTTGAACTATAAATTTCTTTTCTATAATTCCGCCATATTTAAAATTATAAACCCCTTCGAAAACAATAAAATCCCCAAACATTCTAAACTTTCCATTGGTGTTAATTTCAATTAGCAAACCTCCTTCTCCTTTCCCTTTAATAGTACTTCCGGAATCTTTATCTATAACAATTTCTATTTCTGCATCTTGGGTTATATCTAAATCAAAATCTAACTCTAATCCAGAGACTTCTTGAGTAATTAAATCTTCTCCCTTAAGTTTAGCTTCTTTTTCCTCTCTGGTTAAAAAATGAATATAAGAGTTATCACCAAAAGACTCCATATCGCTTAATGGAATTACAAAAGTAGTATTGGGTTTTGTTTCGGCAATAACACTAATAGTTAGTTGCTCTGCCGGTCCTATAATTTTAGCCGAACCACCAATAAATGCTGTTCCATAGTATAAGGCTTCTTCGTCGTCGTCTGCATGGGTGTCAAGTACAATTAAATTATCTGTAGATACATCTAAATTTAATTCCCAATTAGAAAAATTAGTATGACTTAAAGAGCCATTTAACACTCCATTGGTGTTGTATTTAGTGTCTTCTAATTGTAAAGAATTAAAAACAAAACTCTGATTGTTTAAACTTACCTGAGAGTTATTTGCAAAATTGTAATCAACATTAAGATAAGGGATTTTTAGTCCGGAGTTATTAAGTCTTAAATTACCACTTATATCGGGTTTTTCAAGTTTTCCAGATACATTAGCTACTCCGGTAACATCTCCTCTTATATCACTTAAAATGTCTTCTAAAAATGGATTTAGAAAATCTAATTTGAATTTATTAAACAGAAAATCAACATTTATTGTGGAAACATCATTTACTAAACCAATATTTCCAACAACAGCCAAAGACTGTGCTCTTTTATCTTTAATTCTAATATCTACTGCATAATTTGTTAAGTTCTCGTTGCCTGTAATGGCTGCATCAAAAGAGCCTAAAGCCAATTCGTTAACCGTAAAGTTATCTATAGAAATCTGTGAACTTGGTAAATAGGCACCTCTTTTCTGAAGTATCTCTAGCCTGCCGTTAACATTTCCATACATTTCCAGACCATCCACTTCTGGAGTGATTTTAGATAAATCCACATCGTTAAAATTGAGGTTAATGTTTTTATAAGTAGAATCTCTTAAAACGCCTGAAAGCCTTATTTCTTCATGTTTATGATTCATTATTATTTCCTCAATATTAATATTCGAAAACTTATTATCGAAAACAATTTTATGTAGATGATCTCTATTTTCGTTAATAGTCCAGGTGTTCCCTTTAAAAGTTACGTCCGATTCTTTTAAACCAACAACCGATTTATTGTTAGGGTTTATTGTATGATAGAAATTTAAGTTATAAATATCCTTATTGCTTTTTCCTCCTTTAAACTCCGTACGCACATATAAGGTATCATTAAGTGTAACATTAATTAAATTGAATTTGGAAACATCGTAAAATTTGGTATTTAGACTATCAATCTCAACATATGTATTAAATACCGGGTTTTTATTATCTAATTGAAGTTCTATTTTATTAGCAAAATAATCGAAGAGTTTAATCTTTGGCGATTTAAAAGTAAGTTTAAACTCCTTTTCATCGCTTTCTACCCGCCCACGCACATAGGTGTTTTTTCCAAGTTTTAAATCTGGCACAAATACTTCAACAATCTTATTATAAATTTTAAAATTGAAATCTATATATTGATTTTCTTTTACTTTATGAGGTTTAAAATTAGTATAAATACTTCCAATGGCATTTTCAAATAACTTTCCTATATCTGCAAACACGAATTCACCACTAAGTTCTCCTTCTATAATATCTGGAGAATTCACACTAATATTTCTTTCATTATCCTGGAAAGAAGAGGTTATTTCAAAATCGTTGAAGAAATATTCGTCATTTTGATTTTTATAGGATGTTTTATTAAACTGAATTCTTCCAATGGCGTCATCAATAGTAGTTCCTTCCATTTTCATATCTACCACACCAGAAAAAATAGAAACATTATCTTTTTTTACAAAATTTAAGGCATTCAAATTGGCATAAGAAACGTCTGCTACAAAATCGAAAGTATTAATATCTTCTGAAAAATTAGCTAAACCATTAAATTCAAGTTGAAAATTCTTGTCGTAAGAAATTAGTCTTCCATTAAAAATCTTATTTCTCAAGATTCCAGAAACATCAATGTTTTCGTATGTGTAATTATTATAAATAAGTGAGAATATATCTCCGTTTAATTGCGTGTTCACGTTTTCTTTAGTAAACCCAGAGCCATCTACATCTAGATTTAAGGAGGTTTTCCCTAGAGTTTTGTCGTTAATAAACTCTCCAATATCAAAATCTTTTAACACCACATTCCCAGAGTATGATGCATTATCAATATCGTTAATTCTATGCATATCTAAATTGGTATCAATAAGTCCAATTTCTGTATTAATCAATAAATTAGCAAAAATGGTAGATTTGGTAATTTCGGTTTTACCAATAATATTAAAGTTACCAAGCTTATCGAAAGATGAAGGAATAGATGCCCCTAAAATATTAGGCAACAAAGCCTTTAAATCTCTATAATTCGAGTTTAACTGATCGAAATCTCCTTTCATATAGAAGCTCTCGGTTTCAGTTTTAAACAGGTTTTTAAAATGAATATTACCAATAATTTTACTTCTTGTACTGGTAAATACTTCTAGATTATCAACCATTAAGTCATTAAGAGTACCGCTAAATTTAGCACTAAGTTTGGCTCTTTGATTAACACCAAATTCATTATAAAAAGTGTTTAATTCATTTAATGCTATATCACTTTTTGTAAAAGTAGCGTCTATTTTAACCTTATCTGTAAAGTTTTTAAGTTCCTCTCTATCAAAATAGAATTTAACCTCACCTTCCAACGAAGAGTTTGCCGATTTAATACTTAAATTTTCAAGTAAAATATTACTAGGAGTGTATGTAAAATTACTTACCAAGTTTTTAACCTCTAACCCACGACTATCATTAAAAGCTAATGTATTTATACGGGTACTTACATCGCTTCCATTAATTAACAAATTTGTGGTATTAGCCTGTATATTTGTGAATTCTAAAATTGTAGGAGTTTCGTTATTTTGATTAATCAATCTAAAAACACCATCATAAATAGATACATCGCTTGACGACAGTAGAAAGTTACTTTTATCTGGTGAGGGGTTGTCTTCGTCAAATCTAGCCACAAAAATATCAAGATTTGTATCCTCTTCCCCTTTATAAGTTTTTAAATTAAAAATCAATCCTTCTAAACTTATATCTCCAAAAACTAACTTGTTATTAACAATATTTTTAAAGCTAAGAATAGATGTATTTAATTCGTTTGCAGCAAACAAAGTATCCTTTTTATAATCTCTTATTAGGACTTCTTTTAATTGGACATCTCCATTAAATTGAAGACCTATTCTCCCTATATTTATATCTGTACCAAAATCGTCATTTAGTCTAGTAGTTACCTTTTTCCCCATATACGTTTGAACAGTTGGAATAGAGAGCAACAACACTAAAATGATGAAAAGCAGCAAAATAATTGCTACTAGTTTAGATAGTATTTTTAAAAATTTTTTGATACGTTTTAAAGTTATAACTTTGAAGTCAAAATTAACAATTATTGTGCCTAAAACTCACTAATGTCTTCACAAAATATTTATATTCTAGGAATTGAGTCATCCTGCGACGATACTGCTGCCTCCGTGATATACAACGGGAAAATTTTAAGCAATGTTGTCGCCAACCAAAAAATACACGAAGAATATGGTGGTGTTGTTCCAGAATTAGCTTCTAGAGCCCATCAACAAAACATTGTTCCAGTGGTAGATCAAGCCCTAAAAAAGGCAAATATTACTAAAGAGCATCTTCATGCTATTGCCTTTACTCGAGGTCCTGGATTAATGGGTTCCTTGCTAGTTGGTACGTCTTTTGCAAAATCTCTAGCCATGGGATTGGACATCCCTTTAATAGATGTTAACCATATGCAAGCTCATATTTTAGCACATTTTATAGATGAAGAAGGTTTTAATAAACCACCTTTTCCATTTCTTGCAATGACTATTTCTGGTGGACATACGCAGATTGTCAAGGTTTCTAATTATTTTGAGATGGAAGTTATTGGTGAAACTATAGATGATGCTGTTGGAGAAGCATATGATAAAAGTGGAAAAATCTTAGGTTTAGGTTATCCTGCCGGGCCAGAAATAGATAAACTTGCTCATTCAGGAAATCCGAAAGCTTTTCAATTTACCAAACCAAAAGTTGCTGGTTTAAATTTTAGTTTTTCAGGATTAAAAACAGGAATTCTTTACTTTATTCAAAGGGAAACAAAAGTAAATCCAAATTTTATTGAAGAAAACATCAACGATATTTGTGCGTCTATCCAATACACAATTATAGGTATTTTAATAGATAAGCTAAAACTAGCTTCAAAGCAGACTGGAATAAAACATATTGCTATTGGTGGTGGAGTTTCGGCAAATTCTGGTATTAGACAAGCCCTAAAAAATGGAGAATCTAAATTTGGATGGACTACCTATGTTCCAAAATTTGAATTTACCACAGATAATGCCGCCATGATAGCCATTGTAGGTTACCTAAAATATCTTGAAAACAATTTTTCTGAACAAAATGTCACTGCATCAGCTAGATTAAAAATTTAATCCTAGCTAAACAGGTCTTTCAAACGCTATAAATAATCTTACAAAATTGTGCTGTTTCGAGCTGATATTTTTGTTTTTTTGTCTAACTAAACTTTCAAAACAACCCCAAATGAAAAAATTATTACTTTTACTTAGTTTACTTACAACTGTTTCACATGCTCAAGAAGCAGCTATTGAATTAGATTTAATTACAGATACTTCTTCTGCCGAAGAATTTCTAAAAACAAACAAAAACAAAAGCAATAAATTAATTGTTTTTAACGAAGAAAAACACAAATCTGTTTTAGCTAAAAAACTTCTTAAGTTGCCAGTTGGTGGTACAACAACAAGTCAAAATGGTTTTGAAAAAACCACCTATAAAGTTGTTGAAAAAAATCAAGTAACCCATTACCGATTAAGCTATATTTTATTAGATAGAAGAAACAAGGAAGCTTCTAGCGTTCAGGCAACAATTAATCAAATAATTTCTGATTATGATAAAGGTACACCTTTTGATTTTTTAGCAAAAAAATTCTCAGATGCTGATAATGCTACTAGAGGTGGTGATTCTGGCTGGTTTATAAAAGAAGACCTGCCTTCAATTCTAAATATAGATGTTACAGAAAGTCAGTATATTGAAAAAGAGTTATACACTTTAGAAAACGACAAGAAAGGTTTATATTACATTATATTAAACACTTATAAACCTAAAGAAATAAAGGAAATTAAAGCTTTAAAAGTAGTAGAACCAAGAAGTTAATGCAGTTATTTTATAATCCAGATATTACAGAAGAGACCACTAAAATTATTTTTCCAAAAGATGAAAGCAGACATATTATAAAGGTCTTGCGAAAGTCTGAAGGAGATATTCTCCATATTACCAACGGACGTGGTTGGCTATTTACAGCTAAAATATCGATGGCTGACATAAAAAATTGTGTAGCAATTATTAGGGATAAAGAAAAACAAGAAAAGAGAAGCTATCAAGTACACTTAGCTGTGGCGCCAACTAAAATGAACGATAGATACGAATGGTTTCTAGAGAAAGCTACAGAGATTGGCATTGATATTATTACTCCTATTATTTGTGATAACAGCGAACGAAAGATTATTAAGCCAGAACGTTTTGAAAAAATATTACAAGCAGCTATGAAACAATCTCTTTCTTGTTATATACCTAAACTTCAAGAAGCTATAACTTTTAAAGAGTTTGTAAGTCTTCCACAATTTAAACAAAAATTTATAGCTCATTGTGAAGAAACTGATAAAAAGTCTCTAAAAAGTCAAATTATACCAAATCAGGATATCACTATTTTAATTGGACCCGAAGGCGATTTTAGTTATAAAGAAATCGAGCAAGCGCTTAGCTCTCAATTTATTCCTGTAACTTTGGGAGAAACAAGACTTAGAACAGAAACAGCTGCAATAGTTGCTTGTCATTCTGTTGCTTTTATAAATGAATCTTAAATGAATTATATCTACTTTAGTTATTTCATGAAAAACTTAAATAAAACAAGCTTGTTTTTTTTCTTCTTTGTACTTTTCTCTGTACTAGGGTTTTCGCAAGAAATAGCTGTTTTAAAATATAAAGGTGGCGGAGATTGGTATGCAAACCCTACCTCTTTGCCTAATTTAATTTCTTATTGCAATTCTAATATTAACACCAAAATAACGGCAAAACCAGAGACTGTAGAGGCTGGTAGCACAGAAATTTTTCAATATCCTTTTATTCATATGACAGGACATGGAAATGTGTTTTTTAGTGAAGAGGATGCCGAGAATTTAAGAAACTATTTAGTTTCTGGTGGCTTTTTGCATATAGACGATAATTATGGTTTAGAACCATATCTTCTTAAAGAATTAGTTAAAGTGTTTCCAGAAAATGAATTAATTGAGCTCCCAGCAAGTCACCCAATTTTTAATACCGCATATTCCTTTCCAAAAGGTTTACCAAAAATCCATGAGCATGATGGCAAAAGACCTCAGGCTTTAGGAATTTTTATTGAAAACAGATTGGTTCTTCTTTTTACGTACGAAAGTGACTTAGGCAACGGTTGGGAAGACGAAATTGTCCATAACGATCCTCCGGAAGTGAGAGAAAAAGCATTGAAAATGGGAGCCAATATTATTAAGTATGTTTTTGAAAATTAAATACTTGTGAAACAACTAAATCATTATAATACTAATTTCACCAAACAGACTTTTCCAATTATTTTAGTCTGCGATAATATTACAAGTGCACCAAATATCGGCAGTTTATTTAGAACAGCAGATGCTTTTGGTATTGAAAAAATAATATTTTGTGGTTCTCCAATTCCTAGTGGTAGAAAAATGACCAAAACCTCTAGAGCCACAGAGAAAGTGGTTTTATACGAAGAGCAAGAGTCTATTCTAACCGTAATTGAACAGTTAAAGGCTAATAATCATCAGATTATTTCCTTAGAAATTACAAATGCCAGCCAATCTTTAAAAACGTTTATAAAACCAAAACAACAAAAAATAGCTCTCGTAATTGGCGATGAGAATTTTGGTGTTTCTGAAGCTGTATTGAACCTTTCAGATACTATTATTCATATTGATATGTTTGGACAAAACAGTAGCATGAATGTAGTTCAGGCAACCAGTATTGCACTTTATGAGATAACGAAACAGGCTTTAGAAAATAATTGCTTGGACAGTTAAAAGCAAAATGTATATTTGTCAGATGAATTCAAAAGATATTTCAAACGGGATTTTAAGAGCTCTTGCCACTATAGTAGGGATTTGCATCTTATTATTGTTTCTATTTAAAATACAATCAGTAATAGTTTATATTGCTATTTCTGCCGTTATTTCTCTTACCGGTAGACCAATTGTAGGCTTTTTAAGAAATCGTTTAAAACTTAACAACTTACTTGCTGTCATTGTAACAATGATTATGTTGTTAGGTGTTATTTTTGGTTTAATAGGCTTATTTATCCCATTGATAGTGGAGCAAGGACACAACTTATCCTTACTTAATATTGATCAATTACGTGGGAATATCCAAAATATTTATACAGAGTTTCTTTCTCATTTTAGACTAGAGCATCTTCCTACAGAGGATGACCCATTAGGTAATTCAACTTTATTATCTAAAATTGATTTTGCGGTAATTCCAGAGGTTTTAAATTCGGTTGTTAGTAGCTTAGGAACCTTTAGTATGGGATTATTTTCGGTATTATTCATTTCTTTTTTCTTTTTAAAAGATAGCAAGTTATTTGAAAACAGCTTAATGATTGTAATTCCAGATAACAAAAAAACACGTTTAAAATCTTCTATTGATAAAATTAAAAACCTACTCTCAAGATATTTTGTAGGTTTAGTATTTCAAATTTCTGTTTTATTTTTAATATACACTATTGGACTGCTAGTTGTAGGTGTAGAAAACGCTGTAGTTATTGCCTTTTTATGTGCGCTAATCAATCTAATCCCATATTTAGGACCTCTAATTGGTGGATGTATTATGATTTTATTAACCATGACAAGTAATCTAGGACATAGTTTTAGTGAAGTTATTTTACCTGAAACTCTATATGTACTTATAGTGATTGCTATTGGTCAATTAATAGATAACTTTATTAGTCAACCGTTAATTTTTTCAAGAAGCGTAAAATCTCATCCATTAGAAATATTTTTAGTTATTATTATAGCTGGTCTATTATTTGGTATTGTAGGAATGATTATCGCCATTCCAACTTATACCGCATTAAAGGTTATTTTAAAGGAGTTTTTATCTGAAAATAAAGTCGTTCAAAAACTAACTAAAGGATTGTAGTTTTACTTTGAATAAAGGCATTCTAAATACTGTAAATCAGGATTTTATAAATAAACATATAGATACTGATATTGCCTTTTTGTTATTGAGAAGTCATTCAGAGTTAGAAATAGACATCAAATTACTTTTAGAGCAAATTGAAGCTAAAAAACGCAGTAAAAAAAAACTTTCTAGCTGGTTTCAAACCAAAAACATATACTATCCAAATAAATTAAATATTGAACAAACTTCTTCAGAAGTTACAGCAGAATATAAATCCAAAATTATTTCAGGGAACAGCATCATCGATTTAACAGGAGGATTTGGTGTGGACTGTTTTTATTTTGCCAAGCAGTTTAGGAAGGTTACGCATTGTGAAATAAATACACAACTCTCAGAAATTGTCAAACATAATTATCAGCAATTAAAAACACTAAATATTCAAACAGTAGCTGCTGATGGAATTTCCTATTTAAAAAAAGTCAATTCTAAATTCGATTGGATTTATATAGATCCGTCAAGAAGACATGATAGCAAAGGAAAGGTGTTTTTCTTAAAAGATTGCCTACCAAACGTACCAGAGCATCTTGATTTATTATTTAGTTATTCTGAAAATATTCTTATAAAAACTTCTCCACTATTAGATTTATCTGTTGGAATTATTGAGCTGAAACATGTAAAAAGCATTCATATTGTAGCTGTAAATAACGAAGTAAAAGAATTACTTTGGATTTTAGAAAAAGATATAAACACCCAAAAAATTAATATTGAAACTGTTAATATAAAAGACAACCACAAAGAGTTTTTTCGTTTCAACTTTTATAAAGAAAACTCTGCTAAAGTCCAGTATAGCCTACCTCTAACCTACCTATACGAACCTAATTCTGCTATTCTTAAATCAGGAGGATTTAATAGTGTATCAGAGCAACTGAAGGCAAAAAAACTACGACAGCACTCTCATCTATATACATCCAACGAAATTATTGCGTTTCCGGGAAGAGCCTTTAAAATTGATAAGATTTTATCTTATAACAAAAAACAATTCAGAAAATCGGGAATTACCAAAGCTAATATTACTACTAGAAACTTTCCGGATTCCGTAGAAAACATCAGAAAAAAATTAGGAGTTAAAAATGGAGGAGATATTTATATTTTTGCCACAACTAATTTAGAGGGTCAAAAACTACTAATTATATGCTCTAAATTCTCCTAAAAATTAAAGCTTCAGTATCTTTGAAAAAAAAATCAACGTGTTAAAAGCAGTTTTATTCGATATGGATGGTGTTATTGTGGATACAGAACCGTTGCACCACAAAGCTTATTACGGAATGTTTGACTCTCTCAAACTGGAGGTTAGCGACTCACATTACCAAAGTTTCACTGGGCAATCTACTATAAATGTTTGTCGTAGTCTTTGCAATTATTTTAAATTGACACATAACCCAGCTGATCTTGTTCAAGTTAAAAGAAACATTTTTAAAGACCTGTTTAAAAACGATCCTGATCTGCAACTAATTGATGGTGTTTTAGAACTTATTAAAGATTATCATTATAATGGTTTAACCCTTGTTTTGGCATCGTCTGCGTCTATGGGAACTATTGAAGGGGTTTTCAATAGATTTGAATTGGATCAATTTTTTAAAGATAAATTGAGTGGTGCCGATTTAAAGGCTTCTAAACCACATCCAGAAATATTTTTAAATGCAGCCCAAGTTAGCGGCCATCACAAAGACAACTGTTTAATAATAGAAGACTCTACAAATGGCATTCAAGCAGCCCATGCTGCAGATATCTTCTGCGTAGGCTATAAAAGTGTAAATTCTAAAAACCAAGACTATAGTAAGGCTGATTATGTTATTAACGACTTTAAAGAAATAAGCTACAATCGTATTAAAAAATTATTTTTATAAATCAGAAAGTCTTGAAATTATATTCTTTTTCCTCTTGCCTATAAAAATAATAGCATGATAATTACATTTAATATGGTTTAAACAAGTAATAGCTATTTCTGATGTTTTAGACTACATTTTGTTTTTATTAAGAAGAAGATAACTATTGAAAATGAATATTAAAATGAGAATATCTCATCTAAAACTTGTCAATTAAACAAAACATGAGGTTTATCTTAACTCTTACACTTCTATTTTCATCTTTTTTAATAGATGCTCAAACATATATTAGAGCAGGCAAAGGTGATTATAAGGAAGTTGTATTTACATGGGATGGAAAATATTTACGACAAGGTAAAGGCATGTATAACAATGTATTAGTCACTTATGACGGCAAATATTTCCGAAAAGGAAAAGGAGATTACAATCTCGTTTTAGCGACTTGGGATGGAAAATATTTAAGAAAAGGGAAAGGAGACTATAAAGACGTACTTTTTACTTGGGATGGAGAATTTATTAGAGAAGGTAAGGGCGATTATAAAAAAGTTCTATACACTTTTGATGGCAAATATCTGCGTCAAGGAAAAGGAAGCTATAACACCGTTTTGTATACAATTACGGGGGATATTCCCATTGAGGTTTTAATTTTTATTGTGAGTTAATAAAAGCGAATTCTTAGAAATAGTAATTTTATTTCTCATAAAAACAAAAAAACCCCACTATTACTAGTGAAGTCTTGTGTGAGCCCGACAGGATTCGAACCTGTGACCGTCCCGATGAATCGGGATGCTCTATTTAGCAGAACTTATTAATTGCTCAATATAAACTCTGGACTTTTGTTTTTTAATATACCTTTCTCTTGCGTAGGCTTCAGTTTTGCTAACATAAAGTTCTTTATAAACAATAGCCCAATCGTTTGTTTTACCAGTATAGCCTTTGTGGTTTGTATTATGTTTACGTAAGCGCTCTTCTAACGAATCGCCAGTATGACCAACATAATAACTATCTATGTTTTTTGAATAAAGTATATAAGTATAGAATTCCATATAAAACAAAAAAACCCCACTATTACTAGTGAAGTCTTGTGTGAGCCCGACAGGATTCGAACCTGTGACCGCCTCCTTAGAAGGGAGGTGCTCTATCCAGCTGAGCTACGAGCCCGTAACTCTTAAAAATTTGTCGGGGTGGCAGGATTCGAACCTGCGACCTCCGCGTCCCAAACGCGGCGCGATAACCGGGCTACGCTACACCCCGATAACAGTTATCTGTTAAAAATAAAGCGGAGAGACAGGGATTCGAACCCTGGGTAAGTGTTTCCACCTACGACGATTTAGCAAACCGCTCCTTTCGGCCACTCAGGCACCTCTCCAGTAAATTTGTATGAACTCAGCATTTGTTTTTGAATGCGGATGCAAATGTATATCTTCTTCTTAAAGAACGCAAATCTTTTCTCTAAAATTTTTAATAATTATTCGGGATATTCAATTCGCAAATGATAAATGTTTGCAAGCTTGCGTTTTAGCACTTTTTTTATTGTTTGAATTTCTTTAAAAGTTATGTTCGCATTTAAAAATTGCTCGTCAACCATCTGTTTATTTATGATTTTTTCTACAAAAGCATCAATTTTTGTAGAAGTTGGCTCCTTTAAACTTTTTGAAGCTGCTTCTACACTATCACACATCATTAAAATAGCTGTTTCTTTACTAAAAGGCTTTGGACCAGGATAAGTAAATAACCGCTTATCTGTTAATTCATCTATATCTTTTTCCTTTTTATAAAAATAATAAACCACACTAGTTCCGTGATGGGTTCTTATAAAATCGATAACTCGATCTGGTAAATTGTTCTTTTTAGCTATTTCAATCCCATTAATTACATGATCGATAATAATTTTTGCACTTTCTCTGGAAGACAACTCATCGTGCGGATTAATTCCTGTAGATTGATTTTCGGTAAAATATGTAGGATTCATCATTTTTCCGATATCGTGATATAATGCCCCTACTCTAACTAACATGGCATTTGCTCCAATTTCGTTAGCAGAAGCCTCAGCCAAATTAGCGACATTTAAAGAGTGGTGAAAAGTTCCAGGAGCTTTATTAGATAATTCTTTTAGTAGCTTTGTATTGGTGTCGGAAAGTTCTAAAAGTGACACATCTGAAACTAATCCGAAAAGTTTTTCGTACGCATAAATTAAAGGCTGAACAAATAAAGTGGCTAAACCACAAAGTATAAACATTCCAAAGGTTTCCCATTGTAGGTTATCTACACTTCCTTCATGAATAACAAAAAAAGCAAAATATGCAATTATATAAATAAGTGTAATTTGACCCACTGAAATAAACAAGTTGGCTCGTTTATATAGTTCAGATACCGTTAGTATAGTTACTATTCCTGCAATTATTTGAAGAAACATATATTCGTAACTATTAGGCACAATTGAACCTAACAAAAGAACAGTAATTACATGAGTAAATAAACCTAAGCGTGCATCAAAAAACGCCTTTAAAACTAAAGGTAAAATACACAAAGGAACTACATAAATATATTGTGAATTATAATTAATTACTAAAGTGGTTAGAAAAACCATTAAAAGGACATTAAAAAATATAAATGTCACCTTGGTATTATTTTCAAAAATGTCGTTCCTATATTTTCTTAAAAATAACAAAAGCATAAGCAAAGCCAAAGACACTAATAATGTATAAGCAAAAACAATCCAATAATAATTAGATTTAGTCCAAATCTGAGACTCATATTCAGATTCTAAAGATTTTAATTTTTGAAATTTATCGCCTTCTACTACTTCTCCTTTTGATATAATTAAAGTTTCCTTTTCTACGCTACCTCTGGTGTAAGAAATTTTTTCTATATCGCTTTGAACCGCTTTTTCTGTAAATGTTTTATCATAAGTAAGATTGGGTTCTATAATATCAAAAAACAAGGATATAAAAGGAATTTGAAATTCGGTTAAACCATCTTTAACAAGCACCTTAGTTATTATATCTCTAATGTTATTTTGCTTAATTAAATCAGAATATTTTACGGTTTGCTTCTCTATTCGGCCTTCTAGAAGAACAACCTTTTTATTTTCAGAAAAACTGTAATCTTCGTCCAAAACTCCATTGGCATAAAATGTATTAATAAGGTTAAGTCCAAGCTTATATAATTCGTTTTTATTTGAAGTCACCAACGAATCAGGTAGTTCTATTTTAAACTCAGATTTAAACCCAGAAATAACTCTTTCTTTTGTTTTGGTATCTACATTAAAATACAGAATAGAATTATCCCTAATGTTTTTCTTTTCTGCATTAATTTCTTCATCAGTTTTTTTAATGGCAAAATCGAAAGGCGCATACAGATTTTCTGATTGCCATGGCTTTCCTCTTTCAAAATTATATTTAAACTTACCGCTCTTAGGGAATAAATAAACAATTAAAAACGTGGCACTTATAAAGAGAATCAGTTTATAAGCAAGAGAATGATTTCTATATAGATAATTAGTAAAGTCTTTCATTGATAAGGTTCAAGTATTCAAATGTAATAAAAATAACAGCGAAATTGATTACTTATATTATTCTAAACATTCTAAATTCTCTGAAAAAATGACTAATTTTGCGTGAATAAAATTTAAATCCGTATAAAATGAGCAAAGAAGTTGTAATAGTGTCTGCCGCAAGAACGCCAATAGGAAGTTTTTTAGGATCTTTATCTAGTATACCTGCACCAAGATTGGGCGCAGTAGCTATTAAAGGTGCTTTAGATAAAATAAACCTTGACCCTAATTTAGTTCAAGAAGTTATCATGGGTAACGTGGTACAAGCGGGAACTGGACAAGCTCCTGCTAGGCAAGCTGCTATTTATGCTGGACTTCCAAATACTGTTCCATGTACAACGGTAAATAAAGTTTGTGCTTCTGGAATGAAAAGTGTTATGCAAGCTGCTCAAGCTATTGCTTTAGGAGATGCCGATATTATTGTAGCTGGAGGAATGGAGAACATGAGTTTAATTCCGCATTATTACCATGCACGTTCTGGAACAAAATTTGGTCCGGCAAAGATGGAAGACGGAATGCAAAAAGACGGTCTAGTTGATGCATACGACAACAATGCCATGGGAGTTTGTGCCGATGCTTGTGCTACAGAATATAAGTTCTCTCGCGAAGATCAAGATGCCTTTGCTGTTCAATCCTACAAACGTTCTGCTGCTGCTTGGGAAGCTGGAAAATTCGATAATGAAGTTGTTCCTGTTGAAGTTCCTCAGCGTCGTGGAGATGCTATTGTTGTTTCTAAAGACGAAGAATTTATCAATGTCAAATTAGATAAAATACCAGCTTTACGTCCTGCTTTTACAAAAGACGGAACAGTAACAGCTGCCAACTCTTCTACTATTAATGATGGTGCTGGAGCAATGGTTTTAATGAGCAAAGAAAAAGCCTTAGAATTAGGTTTAAAGCCACTAGCTACAATTACAGGTTATGCAGATGCAGCTCACGAACCGGAATGGTTTACTACCGCACCAGCAAAAGCACTACCAAAAGCTTTAAACCGAGCTGGAGTTTCTCTAAAAGATGTGGAATACTTTGAATTTAATGAAGCATTTTCTATAGTTGGCTTAGCTAATATGAAAATTTTAGGCCTTAACGATAGCAATGTAAACGTTAACGGTGGTGCTGTTTCTTTAGGTCACCCACTAGGTTGTTCTGGAGTAAGAATATTAATTACTCTATTAAATGTTTTAGAACAAAACAATGCCAAAATTGGTGCAGCTGCCATTTGTAATGGTGGTGGCGGGGCTTCGGCTGTTGTTATTGAAAGAAACTAATATTTTTTATTGTTATTATTTATTGATTATAAGACATCAACTAAATTATGTTTTTATTACTTTTTACTTATTTAAGTGCATAAAATAGTTAATAGTAATATCAAAGATAGAATCATTTTATGCAATACGGAATTTGTAACTTAAGCATTGTTCCTTTAAGATTTGAACCAACTGATACTAGCGAACTCGTTTCGCAAGTACTGTATGGCGATTATTTTAAAGTGCTTGAACAACGTAAAAATTGGAGCAAAATTCGTCTTGGTTTCGACACGTATGAAGGTTGGATAGACAATAAGCAATACGTTGAAATTACTGAAGAACAATATCAAGGTCTTCATTTAGAAACACCCATATTATCGCACGATTTAATTGAATTTGTAGAAGATACGGATTTACAACTCTATGCCATTCCGTTAGGAGCTTCTTTAAACGCACTTTCTATTTTAGGTCATTCTCATGATGGCAATGTTGTTAAAGAGCAAAAGCCTAAGTCTAATATTTTGGAAACGGCTTTTATGTATATAAACGCTCCTTATCTCTGGGGAGGAAAAACTCCTTTTGGAATAGATTGTTCTGGATTTACCCAGATGGTTTATAAGCTAAATGGCTACAAACTTTTACGTGATGCTTCTCAGCAAGCAACTCAAGGAGAAGCCTTAAGTTTTATTGAAGAAAGTGAGCCAGGAGATTTGGCCTTTTTTGATAATAGCGAGGGACAAATTGTTCATGTAGGGATTATCATGGAAGACAACTACATTATCCACGCACATGGTAAAATTAGAATTGACAGATTAGATCATTCTGGAATTTACAATCACGATATACGCAGACATACTCATAAATTACGAGTTATAAAAAAAGTGATATAAAAAAAGCTGCATATTATTGCAGCTTTTTTTATATCACTTAGGAGAGGAAATTAATTTCCTCCTAAAGATTCTACTTTAGCTTTCATTGCTTTTTGTTTAGCTGTATCACCTGTTGCACTATAGATATTCATTAGTGTTTTAGCAGCATCGATATTAGACGGATCCGTTTCTAATACAGATTCTAAGTAAGGAATAGAACTTTTATAAATTTCTAAACGTTGAGCTTTTAATTCATCGTAACGTTTGTTATCTGCTGGAGAACCACCAAGACTGTTCATTTCTTCAATTAAAGCTTTTTCTTTTCCTAAAATCATTGCCGCCATGTTAATTTTAGCATTTACATAAGATGGATCTAGTTCGATAGCTTTATCATAATATTTCTTAGCCATATCTAAATCGCCAGAATCTTGAGATAAAACTCCTAAGTTAAATTGCAATTCAGCATTGTTAGGATCTTTTGCCGTAGCCACTTCTAACAATTCTTTAAATTTCTCATTATTTCCTAATTCAAAATATAAATTAGCTTCAGAAATTAACAAGTTTAAATCTTCTGGATTTTCTTTTCTTGCTTTAGAAATAGCATTTAAGGCTTTATCATTTTCTCCTTTACTTTTGTAGATAGATGCAATAGCTTTCACTATTTCCTCTCTTTTAGATTCGGTAATACGTTCTGCTGGTTTAATATGAGTTCCGCTTTTAACAGATAAGTCTCTCATAGTTTTGCTAGCAAAAACCTCTTCTTCTCCAGAGTCTTTTATTATGGCATAATATTCTACTTCAATTCCGGTATAACCTAAGTCGTCTAGCTCTTCATATAGAACCAGTGCTCTATCGAACTCCTGTACGCCAGAGGCTGTAATTGCAGCATAGTATAAATACAGAGTGTCTCTAGTTGAAACTCTATATGCATTTTCAAAATTCTTAGAAGATGTACTATAATCTTTACCTTCGTATGCTTCATTTGCCTGTGTAACAAACGATTGAACCATAGTTGTTTTTAATTCGGCAGTTTCGGTTTCTAAGCCTTCTTCTATTAAACCTAAGCTTTTTAGAGCTTTTGCTATATCGTCGTTATTTGCAGAACCATTAGCGTATAAAGCTTCAGCATTTAAATAATAATAATTGGCTTTATACTTATCATCCATTGAATTGGGATCTAACTGACCTAAAATAGATTTAGCCTCTGCGAAATTACTTTTCTTAATGGCTTTTTCCGCTTCTCTTAATTCCTTTTTCTGAGCAAAAGTCACAGTAGAAATTAGGATTGCTAAAGCAGCTATAAAATGTTTTTTCATTGTTTTTAGTTTATTAAATTATTTTTTTTTATTCTTCTTCGTCTGATTTATCAAGAGTTGTGCCATCTTCAGTTTGATTTTCGATTTCAGTAGATTCGGAAGGAATGACATCTCCATTTTCATCTAACTCTACTTCATCTTCATCATGCATAACTTTAGCTACGGCTGCAATAGAATCGTTTCCTTTTAAGTTAATAAGCTTGACACCTTGTGTGGCTCTTCCCATTACTCTTAAATCTTGAACAGCCATTCTAATAGCAACACCAGATTTGTTAATAATCATTAAATCATCGTTATCTGTTACGTTCTTGATAGCTACTAAGTTTCCGGTTTTTTCTGTAATAGAAATGGTTTTAACTCCTTTTCCGCCACGGTTAGTAATTCTGTAATCTTCTAAACTAGAACGTTTTCCATAACCGTTTTCAGAAACAACAAGAATATCGCTTTCCATATCGTCTACAGCAATCATACCAACAACTTCATCTGTTTTTTCATCTGCTAAACGAATCCCTCTAACTCCAGAGGCATTTCTTCCCATTGGACGCGTTTTAGCTTCTTCAAATCTAATGGCTTTACCAGATTTTAAAGCTAGCATCACTTCACTTTCTCCTGTAGTTAATTTTGCTTCTAGTAATTCGTCATCATCTTTAATTGTAATGGCATTAATTCCGTTAGCTCTTGGTCTAGAGTACTGCTCTAAAGAAGTTTTCTTTACCTGACCTTTTTTGGTTGCCATGATAACGTAATGACTATTAATATAATCTTCGTCTTTTAAATCTTGTGTACAAATAAAAGCTTTAACAGAATCGTCTTGTTCTATGTTAATTAGGTTTTGAATTGCACGACCTTTAGATGTTTTACTTCCTTCAGGAATTTCGTAAACTCGCATCCAGAAACATTTTCCTTTCTGAGTAAAGAATAACATATACTGGTGGTTGGTACCAACAAATAAGTACTCTAAAAAGTCTTCGTTTCTAGTAGTCGAAGCTTTTTGTCCAACTCCTCCTCTATTCTGTGTTTTGTATTCTGTAAGAGATGTACGTTTAATATATCCTGCATGAGAAATTGTAATAACTACTTTCTCGTCTGGAATCATATCTTCAATACTTAAATCTCCTCCAGCGTATTCAATAACAGAACGACGATCGTCTCCGTACTTATTTTTAACTTCTTCTAATTCGGTTTTAATGATTTCCATACGACGTTCTTTTTTAGCAAGAATGTCTTTTAAATCTTCAATGGTTATCATCAATTCGTCGTATTCTGAACGTAATTTATCTTGTTCTAAACCTGTAAGTTGACGCAAACGCATTTCAACAATAGCCTTAGCTTGAATTTCTGAAAGCTCAAAGCGTTCAATAAGTTTGGCTCTAGCTTCATCTGCATTAGAAGATGCACGGATAAGTGCTATAACCTCATCTATATTATCTGAAGCAATAATTAATCCTTCAAGAATATGAGCACGTTCTTCTGCTTTGCGTAATTCGTAAGTTGTTCTTCTAACTACAACATCGTGTCTATGTTCAACAAAATAATGGATTAATTCTTTTAAATTTAACAATTGTGGTCTTCCGTTAACTAATGCAATATTATTTACACTAAAAGAAGACTGTAGAGCTGTATATTTAAAAAGTTTATTTAAAACTATATTTGGAATGGCATCTCTTTTTAACACGTAAACAATACGCATTCCACTTCTATCAGATTCGTCACGGATACTAGCAATACCATCCATTTTCTTTTCATTAACCAAATCGGCAGTCTTTTTAATCATGTCTGCTTTATTGACTTGGTAAGGAATTTCTGTTACAATAATACATTCTCTTCCTTGAACTTCTTCAATAACGGCTTTGGCTCTCATGACAACTCGTCCACGACCTGTATGAAAAGCTTCTTTTACGCCATCGTAACCGTAAATGGTTCCCCCTGTAGGGAAATCTGGGGCTTTTATATATGTAATTAACTCATCTATTTCAATATCATGATTATCGATATAAGCAATAGTTCCATCTACAACCTCGCTTAAGTTATGCGGAGGCATATTGGTAGCCATACCTACGGCAATACCTGAAGCTCCATTAACCAAAAGCCCAGGAATTCTTGTTGGTAATACCGTTGGTTCTTTTAACGTGTCGTCAAAATTCAACTTATGATCGACGGTTTCCTTATCGATATCCGCCAACATATCTTCAGATATTTTTCGCATACGCGCTTCTGTATAACGCATTGCTGCTGGACTATCTCCATCCACAGAACCAAAGTTACCTTGTCCGTCTACAAGCATATAACGCAAACTCCATTCTTGAGCCATACGTACCATAGTGTCATAAACCGATGTATCTCCATGTGGGTGATACTTACCTAAAACTTCCCCAACAATTCTGGCAGATTTTTTATGTGCTCCAGTAGCCCTAATTCCGAGTTCGTGCATTCCAAAAAGTACACGTCTATGAACTGGTTTTAAACCGTCTCTTACATCTGGTAAGGCACGTGACACAATGACTGACATTGAATAATCAATGTAAGCCGATTTCATCTCATCTTCAATATTAATTGGAATGAGTTTTTCTCCTTCTGTCATATATAAATTAAATTAGTTTTTTCAAGTTTTTCAAATCGTGCTAATATAACCAATTCATCAGTCATAGTAGGTCTTTCTTATGTTTTTTTTGAAGTTTTTTATTAACAATCTACAGACGATTTATTTAATAAGTAAGCTGTTAAATATTTTGATTTTGTAAAGTTTTTTTTGTCTATTAGCACAAAACCTATATTTTAAGGTATAGTTTTTGATTTTATTGAGATGAATTTAGTATTTTTAATGAAGAAAGGATTGAAATATGGATGATAATTTTTCCCCAAGAGTAAAAGATGTAATTGCCTATAGTAAAGAAGAGGCCTTACGATTAGGACACGATTTTATTGGCACAGAACATTTAATGCTTGGTTTACTGCGTGACGGAGATGGCAAAGCCATAAACATTTTAAATGCTTTAGAAATCGATTTAAACCATTTAAGACGTAAAGTTGAAATATTAAGTCCTGCAAACCCTAATGTAGCCGTAGTCTCGAACGAAAAAAAGAACCTACACTTAACCAGACAAGCAGAACGAGCTTTAAAAACAACATTTTTAGAAGCAAAATTATTTCAAAGCACTTCTATAAATACAGCGCATTTACTGCTTTGTATTTTAAGAAATGAAAATGACCCTACAACCAAGCTTTTAAATAAGCTGAAAGTAGATTATGATAATGCAAAAGAACAATTTAAGTTTATGATTACTAACGAAGATGATTATATAGAACCAAAAGCAGAATCATTTCAAGATGATGATGCGAACATGGATGACGATACGTCTAAAGAGAACTTATTTAATTCTCCTTCCTCGAAAGCCAATAAAAAATCTAAAACACCAGTATTAGATAATTTTGGTCGTGATTTAACTGCCATGGCAGAAGAAGGAAAATTAGATCCAGTTGTTGGACGTGAAAAAGAAATAGAACGTGTCTCTCAAATTTTGAGTAGAAGAAAGAAAAACAACCCCCTTTTAATTGGAGAGCCGGGTGTTGGTAAATCGGCCATAGCCGAAGGTTTAGCTAATAGAATTGTTAAACGTAAAGTATCTAGAATTCTATTTAACAAACGTGTAGTAACTCTAGATTTAGCCAGCTTAGTTGCAGGAACAAAATATAGAGGTCAGTTCGAAGAGCGTATGAAAGCTGTTATGAACGAGCTAGAAAAGAATGATGACATTATATTGTTTATAGATGAAATTCATACTATTGTTGGAGCTGGTGGAGCCACTGGAAGCTTAGATGCATCAAATATGTTTAAGCCTGCTTTAGCCCGTGGAGAAATTCAGTGTGTTGGAGCAACAACTTTAGATGAATACCGTCAATATATTGAGAAAGATGGTGCATTAGAACGTCGCTTTCAAAAGGTAATTATTGAACCTACTACAGTTGAAGAAACTATAGAGATACTAAACAATATTAAGGACAAATACGAAACGCATCACAATGTAGATTATACACCTGAAGCTATTGAAGCTTGTGTAAAATTAACGAATAGATACATGACAGAGCGTTTTTTACCAGATAAAGCTATTGATGCTTTAGATGAAGCAGGTTCTCGTGTACATATTAAAAACATCAATGTTCCTAAACAAATTTTAGAACTTGAAAAACAATTAGAAGAAGTTAAAGAATCTAAGACTTCGGTTGTTAAAAAACAAAAATATGAAGAAGCCGCTAAACTTAGAGACGACGAAAAACGAATAGAAAAAGATTTAGCCGTAGCGCAAGAAAAATGGGAAGAGGATACAAAATTACATCGTGAAGTTGTAACTGAAGAAAATGTAGCCGATGTGGTATCCATGATGACTGGAATTCCAGTAAATAGAATAGCACAAGCAGAAAGTTCCAAATTAGCGCAATTACCAGAATTAATAAAAGGAAAAGTTATTGGTCAGGATGAAGCTGTTGCTAAAGTGGTAAAAGCTATTCAAAGAAACAGAGCCGGACTAAAAGACCCCAATAAGCCTATTGGGTCGTTTATCTTTTTAGGTCAGACAGGAGTTGGTAAAACCCAATTAGCAAAGGTTTTATCTAAACAATTGTTTGATAGCGAAGATTCTCTTGTAAGAATAGATATGAGTGAATATATGGAGAAATTTGCCATTTCAAGATTAGTTGGAGCACCTCCAGGATACGTAGGTTATGAAGAAGGTGGTCAATTAACTGAAAAAATTAGACGCAAACCATATGCTGTAGTACTTTTAGATGAAATTGAAAAGGCTCACCCAGATGTCTTTAATATGCTTTTACAAGTTCTTGACGATGGTTATTTAACTGATAGTTTAGGAAGAAAAATTGATTTTAGAAATACCATTATTATCATGACTTCTAATATTGGTTCAAGAAAGCTAAAAGACTTTGGTACCGGAGTTGGTTTTGGAACATCTTCTCAGAAAGCCCAAGAAGATGCTAATGCCAGAGGTGTTATTGAAAACGCTCTTAAAAAAGCATTTGCTCCTGAATTTTTAAATAGAATAGACGATGTTGTTGTATTTAATGCTTTAGAAAAAGAAGACATTAATAAAATAATTGATATTGAATTAGAAAAACTAATTGAACGTATTAAGTCTCTAGACTATACTTTAAAATTAAGTAAAAGCGCTAAAGATTATATTGCAGACAAAGGTTTTGATAAACAATATGGTGCTAGACCTTTAAAAAGAGCTATACAAAAATATGTTGAAGACAAATTAGCCGAAGAAATTATTAATTCTAATATTGAAGAAGGAGATACTATCTTTATGGACTTAGATAAAAAGTCGCAAGAATTAATAGTTAAAATTGAAAAAGCTAAAAAACCAACGGAATCTTAATTCCTACCGTTTATAGTAATTATAAAAACGCCACTCAAATTTAGTAGTGGCGTTTTTAATTTAGTATCTATTTATTTACTAATTTTACTATACCTTTTTTACATTTATAGATATGTCAGAAATATTGACTTTCCCGTTTGGCACTGTTTCAATTCACGACTTTTATATGGTTGCGAAAATGAACGAAGGTGTTACTGTAGATCCAGAACTCAATAGTATTTTGGAGGATATCTCTAAGACTCATTTTAAAGACAAAAACTTTGTATATATCACCCATAGAGTTAATTCGTATTCTGTGGATCCAAATATTTATTTTAAAACCTCTCAAATACCTAACCTAATTGGGTTTGCAGTAGTTTTAGGAAATGAAATTCGCTTAGATAATATTGAAATAGAAAAAATGTTTTTATCAAAACCATTTCATAGTTTTAAATCCTTAGATAAAGCAATTGAATGGGCCAAAGAATTGAACCCTAATTCTTAGTTTTATTAAAATAGTTCTTTACTATCTACATGCATTGTATCTAAAAACCATATAGAACTTTCTATATCTTTATACAGTTCTCTATCTACAGAAACAAAATCTACTTCTTTTCTATAAAAGCTTAAAAAGCTTTCAATAAATTCTGAAGATTTTAAATAGGTTCTTAAACTTAATGCTTGAGATGCATTAAACAATTCTATAGCTAATACACGTTTTACATTTTCAATTAATTTATATGCTTGTGTTGCAGCATTGGCTCCCATACTTACATGATCTTCTTGTCCGTTACTAGACACAATACTATCAATACTTGCAGGAGAAGCTAGCTGTTTATTAGCACTTACAATACTTGCGGCTGTGTATTGAGGAATCATAAATCCGGAATTTAAACCTGGACTATCTACCAGAAAAGCTGGCAACCCTCTTAATCCTGAAACCAATTGAAACACACGTCTTTCAGAAATATTTCCTAATTCAGCCATGGAAATTTTCAAATAATCTAGAGCAAGAGCTAAAGGCTGTCCATGAAAGTTTCCTCCAGAAATAATTTCATCTTCCTTAGAGAAAATATTAGGATTATCTGTTACCGAATTAATTTCCGTAATAAAAGTTTTTTCTACAAAAGCCAAAGTATCTTTAGTTGCGCCATGTACTTGAGGCATGCATCTAAAAGAATACGGGTCTTGTACATGTACTTTTTCTTGTTTAATTAATTCGCTGCCGTCTAAAAACTCCCGAACACGTTCAGCTGTTTTTAATTGTCCATTATGTGGTCTAACTAAATGTACCAATTCATTAAACGGTTCTATTCTGCCATCAAAAGCATCTAAAGAAATACTTCCTATTAAATCGGCAAAATAAGACAGTTTATAAGACTCAAATAATAAATTAATACCATAAGCACTCATAAATTGTGAACCATTTAAAAGCGCTAAACCTTCTTTAGACTGCATGGTTATTGGTTCCCAATCGAATTCTTTTAAAATAGATTTGCCAGAAAATGTTTCTCCCTTATAATTCACTTCTCCTTTTCCTATTAAAGGTAAAGCTAAATGGGCTAAAGGGGCTAAATCTCCAGAAGCTCCTAAAGAACCTTGGGTATATATTTTTGGAATTATATTCTTATTATAAAACTCTACCAAACGTTCAACTGTTACCAATTGTACACCACTATGACCGTAACTCAATGATTGAATTTTAAGTAACAACATTAATTTAACTATAGATTCTGGAACTTCATCTCCTGTACCACAAGCGTGAGACATCATCAAGTTTTCTTGAAGGTTTGTTAGATTATCTTTAGTAATCTTTACATTATATAAGGATCCAAAACCGGTATTAATTCCATAAATTGGATCGTCTTGATTTTTTAATTTTTCATCTAAATAGTTTCTACACGTAGTAATTTTTTCTTTAGCTTCATCTGAAAGTTGTATTTGCTTACTTTCGGTAACAATACTATAAAGTGTTTTTAAATCGAGTGTTTTGGTAGAAATTAAATGAATGTTATCCATGGTCTTTTTAAATTAAATTCAAAATTCAGCATTACAAATCGTTTATGCAAACATTTGTTAATAATTAACGGTAATGAGGAAAAATATAATTATTCTTTTACTTTTGATAAAAAATATAAAACTAACAATGAAAAAAATATTATTTCTATTAAGTGCCATTGCAATTATTTCATGCAAGGAAGAAACCAAAGAGCCAAAAGATTATGTAACCTTTTCTGGAAAAATTACAAACAAAAGTAGCGACTCTGTTGTTGTAAGATCAAAAACCTATTCTAAAACCATTAAAGTGAATGATGATGGGAGTTTTAGCGATACTCTAAAAGTTGAAACTGGGGTATATAATTTTTATGACGGTAATGAAAGCACGAATTTATTCTTAAAGAATGGTTATGATATTAACCTGACTTTAAATACTAAGGAATTTGATGAAACCATTAAATATACAGGAACTGGTTCTGATAATAGTAACTTTTTAGCTCAGAAATCACTTAAAGAAGAAGAGTTATTAAATATGGATGAGTTGAGTACCATAACTGAGATTGACGAGCTTGACACTGCTATGGACAAAATAAAAATTCAACTAGATGAATTTTATAACTCCAAAACGGGTTTAGATTCAACTTTAATTTTAAATGCAAATAAAAATCTTGAGCCAATGCTTAAGTTTTATAAAGGCTATATAGCCGATGCTATTAATTTGAAGAAAGAATTACCAAAAGGAGCTCCTTCTCCATCTTTTGAGAATTATGAAAATATAGATGGAACAACAACTTCTTTAGAAGACTTAAAAGGAAAATACACATATATTGACGTTTGGGCTACTTGGTGCGGACCATGTAAGGCAGAAATCCCGTCGTTAAAAGCTTTGGAAAAAGAATATCATGGAAAAAATATTAACTTTGTAAGTCTTTCTATTGATGACGACAAGGCTCATGGTGGTTCTTGGGATAAAGCTCGTGAAAATTGGAAAGCTATGATTGCTGATGAAGAATTAAGTGGAATTCAAATATTTGCTCCAGAAGGTTGGAAAACACCTTTTATAAGAGATTATAAAATTAACGGAATTCCAAGATTTATTTTGATCGATCCAGCTGGAAATATTGTAACTCCAGATGCTCCAAGACCTTCAAGTGAAAAACTTAAAGAGCTATTCAATACTTTAGATATCTAATAGTTTTAAAATTATAAAACTGAAAAGCC
This sequence comes from Xanthomarina sp. F1114, assembly GCF_026410255.1. Lineage (GTDB taxonomy): Bacteria > Bacteroidota > Bacteroidia > Flavobacteriales > Flavobacteriaceae > Xanthomarina. Next base: position 28,100 of record NZ_JAPMLL010000009.1, on the reverse strand, counting down.
ACTCGAAAGAGTGGCTTTTTTATTTCTTTTCTTTCCTTTTCTTACCGGAGTTTTCTTTTGTTTTTGGCTCCTGTTCTACAGGCTCTGGTTGACTAAACAAGTCTAGATAAGCATCTCCTATAGTTTCAATAACATGACTGGCAATTAAACTTTGATAACCTGTGTGCTGCACAGCAATATCTGCCGATTTACCTTGTAAATATACTCCAAAAACAGAAGCTATTAACGGATTGTACCCTTGAGCAATTAAACCTGTAATAATCCCTGTTAATACGTCTCCTGTCCCACCCGTTGCCAAACCAGGATTTCCTGTAGTATTTACATAAAGTTTATCTTCCAAAACAGTAATTGTATTGGCTCCCTTTATAACTATAATTACATTGTATTTTTTTGTAAAAGCTTTTACTTTTTTAAGCTTATCAAAATCGTCTTCCCATTTACCAATTAAACGCTCCAACTCTTTAGGGTGAGGTGTTAAAACAGTTCCCTCTGGCAGTAATTTAATTAGGTTTTTTTTCTTAGATAAGATATTTATAGCATCAGCGTCAACTACTAAAGGTAATTTATTAGTTTTTAAAAAATCTTCTAAAGCCTTTATAGTTTTAGTATCTGTACCTAAACCAATGCCAATCCCTACAACCGTGGGAACAAAATCTAATTCTATTTTACTCAGTACCTTTTCTTCTGTATCAGTTAACACCATAGCTTCTGGAAAAGAAGATTGGAGAGCATGATATCCGCATTTAGGAATATAAGCCGTTACCAAGCCTGCTCCCGAACTTAAAGTAGCACGACTAGCAAGAGTTACAGCACCCATTTTGCCGTAGCTTCCTCCAACCATTAAAGCGTGACCATAATCACCTTTATTGGAATATTTTTCCCTAGGCTGATAGAGTGAGAGCACTTCATCCTTACCAATTAATTCAGCTTCAGTTTCTATTTTAATTAAAAATTCTCTATCAATTCCTATATCTAAAACCTCCCATTCTATGGAGTATTTTGCTGTATCCGGTAAAAAGAAAATTAATTTAGGCGATTGAAAACTCAAAGTATAGTTTGCCCAAACAACGCCATTTTCATCTTTTGGCACTTGATTGGTATGCAAACCTGAGGGAATATCTATGGCCAAAGTAAATGCTTTAGAAGTCTTAAAATGCTGAAATAGTTGTTTTACCCATACCCCAACTTCTCGATTCAAACCAATACCAAAAACAGCATCAATAATAATATCGTTCGCATCTATAGCAGGAAAATCTTCTTTACAGTTTAATAAAATTGGCCATTTCTTTGTTACCTGTTTTATTCTGTCGTAATTATTTAAAAAATCTTTAGAACGTTTTTTACTACAATTAACTACATAAACATGCACATTATACCCATAAGTAATTAAATGTCTGGCAACTACCAACCCATCTCCACCATTATTACCAATTCCACAAAACACATGAATTGGTACTTGAGCACCTTGCATTCTGGTATGTAACCAATTAAAAATTTGAACACCCGCGCGTTCCATTAATTCCGTAGAAGAAATACCTTGTCTTTGGGCAGTTAATTTATCGCCTTCGTAAATTTGTTCTTTTGATAATATTTTCATGGCAAATTTTCTCGATTAGAATTATGTGAATAAAACAATACGTCTCTCAAAAATACAGTTAATTTTATAGGTACTAAAATTATACTTTTGAAATTCGAAAAACAAACAAAAACCTTATCTAATGACCACAATAAATAAAGCGGATATTGATAATGCTCGTTGTCTTTCAATTCTTGGAAAACAGACTTTTCTAGAATCCCACGGCATGAGTGCTCCAGAAAAAGACGTATCAAACTACGTAGATTCGAAGTTTACAAAGCAAGTTTTTAAGGCTGAATTAAACAATGCTGATAATATCTTTCATATTATTTATTATAACAAAACACCTGTTGGATATTCTAAAATAATCTTAAATAGCTCTCAAGAAAACATTCAAATTAAAGGTATTACAAAGTTAGAAAGACTTTATATTTTAAAAGAGTATCACCATTTAAAATTAGGATTAGAACTTTTAAATTTTAACCTGGATTTATCTCAAAAAAACCAACAAACCGGAATATGGTTATACGTATGGATTGAAAACCATAAAGCCATTAATTTTTATAAAAAAGCAGGGTTTAAAATTATAGATAAATACAATTTCAAGATTTCTGAAACACATTCAAATCCAAATCATCAGATGCTTTTGATTTACAATTAGTTACGCAAAGTTTAACTAAAAAAGTTTATTTTCGTGGAACACAAACCTGAAATATTACTTTTTAATAATTTTAAATATGAAAAACCTTAGCTTCCTCTTATTCCTTCCGTTTTTATTTTTAAGCTGTTCTAACAAACCACAATATAACGATCCCACTCCTAAACATGACAGTTTTAATATAGAGTCTGAAGAAGTTAACGAAACCAGAACTATCAATATTTGGACTCCAGAAGACTATGAGAAAAGTGATATTTCATACCCCGTTTTATATATGCCAGATGGAGGCATTGAGGGAGAAGATTTTCCTCATATAGCTAATACCATTGCAAAGCTTGTAAAAAATAAAAGTATTCCTCCTATTATTTTAGTTGGAATTGCAAACACAGATCGACGCAGAGATTTGACTGGGCTTTCTAATACAGAATACGATAAACAATATGCTCCGCAAACCGATGGAGCTAAGAACTATAGAGCCTTTATTTCTAACGAATTATTTGCAGAAATAGCTAAACGTTATAGGGTAACGGGTAAAAAAGGACTTGTGGGCGAGTCGCTAGCTGGACTTTTTGTTGTGGAAACCTTGTTTATAACTCCAAATTTATTCGATTTTTATATTGCGATGGATCCTTCTCTATGGTGGAATAATAAGCATTTAACAACTACAGCAAAAGACAATTTAGCACGTTTTCCAAACAAGAATATTAAATTTTGGTTTGCGGGTTCTAGTCCTGTAGATATTTCGGACAGCACCAATAAACTAGCAACAATCTTAACAACTAATGCTCCTGAAACATTAACTTGGAAGTACTCTAATGAGCCAAACGAAAAACACAACACTATTTTTAGAGCAACCAAGGAAAAAGCATTTATTTGGACTTTAAACAACTAAGAAACAGGATAGTGTTATTTTAATCAATAATTAGCTTATGCCGGTTTACTTTCTTTCCTCCTGTTTTCTAGTCTACACTTTATTTTATTTTCTGATTTTTAAAGTTTTTTTAAACACAGACTTTATCTATAATTTATAGAAAATCAAATAAATCTTTAACAAATTTTTAATGCCATATTATCCGGTTATTGGTTGAACAAAATAGATTTAATTCAATACTTTTGTGGTTTAATCGAAGTTTAATTAATAAGGTTTCCTTCTTTATGTTTAACTACATTTAAGCACGGAACTAAAAAAATATTTTCAATGAAAAATATCGCTTTATCATCCACTCACGAAGCTCTGGGAGCAAAAATGGTTCCTTATGCAGGCTTTAATATGCCTGTTCAATATGAGGGCGTAAATATAGAACACGAAACCGTTAGAAAAGCTGTTGGTGTTTTTGATGTGTCGCATATGGGAGAATTCCTAATTGAAGGCCCGCATGCTTTAGAACTTATTCAAAAAACATGTAGTAACGACGCCAGTAAATTAAGTATAGGAAAAGCGCAATACAGCTACTTGCCTAATGAGAATGGTGGTATTGTAGACGATTTAATTATTTACCGTCTTAAGGAAGAAACTTATTTATTGGTTGTAAATGCTGGAAATATTGAAAAGGATTGGAATTGGATTTCTGCAAAAAATGATGTTGGTGCAACCATGAGAGATTTAAGCGAAGACTATTCTTTACTTGCTATTCAAGGGCCAAAAGCTATTGAAGCGATGCAAAGTTTAAGTAGTCATAACTTATCTGAAATCAAATTTTACAATTTTGTAGTTGGAGATTTTGCTGGTATCGATAATGTTATTATTTCTGCAACAGGTTATACAGGTAGTGGTGGATTTGAAATTTATTGTAAAAACAACGAGGTAAAACAAATTTGGGACAAAGTATTCGAAGCCGGTGCTTCTTATGGTATTAAACCTATTGGTTTAGCTGCTAGAGATACACTTCGTTTAGAAATGGGATATTGCCTTTATGGAAATGATATAGACGAAACCACCTCTCCTTTTGAAGCTGGTTTAGGTTGGGTGACTAAATTCACCAAAAAATTTACAAATTCGGAAGCTCTAGAAGCTGAAAAAGCTCATGGCTTAGAAAATAAATTAATAGCCTTTAAAATTGATGATCGTGGAATTCCAAGACAAGGTTATGATATTGTAGATAGTCAAGGTAAAAAAATTGGCCATGTAACTTCAGGAACCATGTCTCCTTCTTTAGGAATTGGTATTGGTCTAGGTTATGTACCAAAAGTATTTGCCGATGTGGATACTAAAATTCATATTCAAATTAGAAAAAAAGCAGTTCCGGCAACAATTGTTAAACTACCATTTTATAAAGTGTAATATATGATTGATTACAAAGGTGTTTTAAATACTATATATCAAGAAATAATTCAAGAAACGGATAAAGGTGAAATTGCCTCTTATATTCCTGAGTTAGCTAATGTAGATAAAAACACCTTTGGAATCCATTTACAATTAGTTTCTGGAGATGCATTTTCGGTAGGAGATTCAGAAAAAAAATTCTCTATTCAAAGTATCTCCAAAGTACTTACTTTAGCTTTAGCATTATCTCACGTAGGTTCAGAAATATGGAATAGAATTGATGTTGAGCCTTCAGGAAACCCGTTTAACCATTTAGCCTTATTAGAAATGGAAAAAGGAATTCCTAGAAACCCCCTTATCAATTCAGGAGCTATTGTTATTGCAGATATTTTATTATCTGTATTGGAGCATCCAAAGGAAGATTTCTTAGATTTTGTTAGAGAACTAACGGGAGATTACAGCATTGATTACAATTATACGGTGGCCGATTCTGAAATGCAAACCGGTTTTAATAATTTTGCAGCTGCCAATTTATTAAAGTCGTTTGACAACCTACATAATGATGTTTCAGACGTGCTCGACTTCTATTTTCATCAGTGTTCTTTAGAAATGTCTTGTGCGCAGTTAACAAGAGCCTTTTACACCTTTGCCGATCAAGGAAATAATATAAAAGGAAAAACAAGACTTAAAAAAAGCCAAATCAAGCGTATAAATGCCATTATGTTAACCTGTGGTTTTTACGATGAAGCAGGAGAGTTTGCCTTCGAGGTTGGACTTCCAGGAAAAAGTGGTGTTGGGGGAGGAATTGTTGCGCTTCTTCCTAATGAGTTTGTTATCTCGGTATGGGCTCCAGGTTTAAATGAAAGAGGAAACTCTAAGTTAGGCATGGAAGCTTTAGAAAAATTCACAACATTAACCAATCAATCTATATTTTAATTAGAAATCTTCCGTTTTAGAGAGAGACATGAAAGAAAGAGAAGATAAACATCGCATATTAATTTTAGGCGCAAGCGGGTTTTTAGGAAATGCTATTTACAAAGAACTCTGCTCCTATTTTAGAACTTTTGGTACTTATAATATCTCACATCCTTTTTTTGAACAAAACAAACATTTTTTTCAATACAATGTTGAAGAAGATGATGTTTTTGAAGTACTAGAAGCCGTTAGACCAACTATTATTATTTCAGCTTTACGAGGAGATTTCTCAGCCCAAGTAATTGCACATACCCATATTTGCGACTATTTAAAAACGCATAAAGCATGTAAAATTATCTTTCTTTCATCTGCTAATGTATTCGACGGTTACAGTAAATACCCAAGCTACGAACAGGATAAAACTCTTAGTCATAGTGTTTATGGACATTTTAAAATAAAAATTGAAAACATGCTGATGCGATTGCCAAAAAAACAAGTCGCGCTTATAAGATTACCAATGGTTTTTGGTGCGCAATCTCCAAGAATTCAAGAAATCAAGGATTTATTAAGTTCTAACGAACCTATTGAAGTTTTTCCAAATTTAGTGATGAATGTTACTTCAGATTATAAGTTAACACAGCAAATACACTATATCATAAATCGAAATAAAAATGGAGTTTACCACTTAGGTAGCAACGATTTAGTACACCACGATGAGTTTATAGAAGATATTATAAAAACCATTGGAAATTTTGGAAACTTTAGCCCCATTATTAAACGCGTTTACACAACTAACGACGAACGATATTTAGCTGTTTTACCACAAAAAAACCTATTACCAAAACATCTGCAAGTGTCTAGCGAGGATATTTTAACAGAATTAGCTGTTTAGTTGACTGTCTCATTCAAAATGATTAAATTTAGAACTAATTTTAATCAAATAATCATGAGTAAATTATCAAAAGAAGACATAGAAAAAAAATTATTACGTTTTCCAGATTGGGAGTATTTTGACAATGCCCTTCATGCTGAATTCGAATTCGATAACTTTAAAGATTGCTTTAGCGCCATGAGCCGAATTGCTTTTGAGTGCGAAGCTCTAAACCATCATCCAGAATGGACAAATACTTATAATATTTTATCCATTGCTCTGTCCACTCACGATGCTCAAGGGGTAACAAACAAAGATTTTAAGTTAGCAGAAGCAATTGAAATGATTGTGGAAGTACAAGACTAGACTAAAGTGTAAGTATTTTATTTTTATGTATGTGAAAATTCTAAATACAAACACTTTCAACAATCATTTTTTTTTAAATTTGTCAAACAAATAATTACTAAAAGAGTTTTCCACCTTTGTGGAAGCAAAAAAATATATTTTTTAAATGGGAAGAGCTTTTGAATTTCGTAAAGCACGTAAAATGAAACGTTGGTCTGCTATGAGTAAAGCTTTTACTCGTATTGGAAAAGACATTGTAATGGCAGTAAAAGAAGGTGGCCCAGATCCGGCTACTAACTCTAGATTACGAGCGGTTATACAAAACGCTAAGGCTGTAAATATGCCAAAAGACAATGTAGAAAGGGCCATTAAAAAAGCAAGCGATAAAAATCAGGGAGATTATAAAGAAGTTATTTTTGAAGGATATGCGCCTCATGGAATTGCCGTTTTAATTGAAACTGCCACAGATAATAATACAAGAACCGTAGCCAACGTTAGAAGTTATTTTAATAAATGCGATGGTAGTCTTGGAACTGCCGGATCTGTAGTCTTTATGTTTGACCATACCTGTAACTTTAGAATTCCAAGTGAAGGGATAGATCCAGAAGAATTAGAACTAGAATTAATTGATTTTGGTGCTGAGGAAGTTTTTCTAGATGATGATGGTATATTAATCTACGCACCTTTTGAAAGTTTTGGAGCTATTCAAGCAGAATTGGAGTCTCGAGAAATAGAAATTCTATCTTCTGGTTTTGAACGTATTCCTCAAGTTACTAAAACCATCTCTGCAGAAGAAATGGAAGATGTAGAGAAACTTCTTGAAAAATTAGAAGAAGATGACGATGTGCAAAATGTGTATCATACTATGGAAGAAAGTTCTGAATAGAAGAAGTTTTTAATTAAATTCATAAATATTTCTAAAAATCCCAAACAAATCGTTTGGGATTTTTCATCTTTATAGGTAACATTATAGTAATTCTATCGTCTCAATAATAAAACCTATGCATAACAAATATCTATTTCTAGTTTTAGCTTTCGGATTTATTTCAACTGCTATTGCTCAACAAGTGTCTGGAAAAGTCCTCACTAAAACTAACGAACCTATTCCCTTTGCTGCTATTGTAATTGGAGAAGACCACGGAGTTATTACCAACGAAGAAGGTAGTTTCTCTATAGAAACTGAAGGTTTTAAACCTACGGATTCAGTACATATTTCTTGCCTGGGTTTTGAAAAACTTGGTTTACAACTACAAAATTTCACGTCAAAAACATATAATTTAAACGAACAGGTTAACGAACTTCACGAGGTATATTTAACCAACAAACCTTTAACCATAGATTCTATTATGTATTATGTAAATAGAAACTTAAAAAGCAATTATAGAAACAATTTGGTGTCTTATGATATTTTTAGCCGTAGAACCGAGTATATAGTAGGAAAAGATGCCGATTTTAAAATTGATAAATCTTCTGGATTTAAAAAGAAACAATTAGAGGCTTTTAATAAGGATTTAGACAAATTAAGCGCTTCTCTTCTAAAAAATAAATCTAAACAATACACCGAATTTGTTGGAAATTTAAAGATTAAAGATGAAGATAATTCAAAATTAGAAGTAACAAAAGCTATAAGATTATTGGACGAGCGCAATGATCAATCTGTTGAGAAACTTACTGAAAAAGCTAAAGATATTGTTTTAAATCACTTAGATAAAGATAAAGTGTACACTGTTAAATCTGGCTGGTTTAAAATGTCGGATTCTGTGTCTTTAAAAGAAAATAATAATAAAATGGAAGACACTATTAACTCTTTACAATTTATTAGAGATATGGTGCATAAAGAAATTAATGAACATAGTTTTTCTTCTAAAACAATTCTAAACTTTATAACAGATACCAGAAAGTACAAATACGAAATTAAGGACATTACCTTTATTGGTCCTGAATTAGTGTATATAATAGAATATGAACCAAAAAGAGGTTCAGCAGATTTTGAAGGCACCTTTTATGTGTCTAATGAAACCTTTGCTGTTTTAAAAGCAGATTATAAATATGCCAAAGGCCGACGAGGAGAGAAATTTAATTTAAAATTTCTATTGGGTGTTAAGTATGTTGAACAAAACAAAAGAGGTTCTGTTATTTATAAAAAACACGAAGACAATACATATCATCCAAACTACATGATAGACCAATTGGATAGATATTTCTATGTAGACCGACCTATAAAGTTTAAAGATAACGCTAGCCGGGATAAAGTATCTTTCGATTTTAAAGTAGAAGGGATTTTTAAAGAAAAGAATGAAATTTTAGTTATGAGTGAAGAGAACATTACTAGTATGGAGTACAAAGCAGCTCCCGAAGCAAGAAAAATAGATTATACAACTCTTAATGCTTTCGATCCAAATTACTGGAAAGATTACAATGTTCTGGAACCTTTAAAAGAGATGAAAGAGTTTAAGGTTATGGACTAATTATTATGTTATTAAAAACTCCTAGAACATTTAGTTTAAGAATAGTGAACTCTAATAATTATAAAACAAAAAGCTACTTAAACATAAGTAGCTTTTTGTTTTTTAAGAAAATACATTTTTAAAAGATTATAATTTACTGCTTTCTGATTGGTTTTTTTATAATAGTAAAAGAAAAGTAATTTTAAAACGCTATGAATATTCTGGAACCTTCCCTACTACTCCTTCAAAAAACTGTTTCATATATTTAAAATCGGCAGCTATATCATCTGTTGGATAAAAAGGTTCAGAGATTTTATTTTGTTTATTTTTAAAATCAAGAGTAAACATAATAATTGGCACATTTGCTGCCTTGGCTATATAGTAAAAACCGGTTCGCCATTCCGATACTTTTTTCCTTGTACCTTCTGGTGCTATATTTAATCTAAACTCTTCGTTTTTATCAAAAAGTTTAGCAATTGCTTCTACTTTATTTTGTCCTGAGGTTCTATCTATAGACCTACCTCCAATGGAACGCATATAATAACCTAAAGGCCAAGTAAACAATTCTTTTTTAGCAATAAAATTGGCTTTTATTCCAATAACAGTTCTTAAGAGCAAACCAATATAGAAATCGTGCCAACTGGTATGTGGCACAGCTATTAAAACTGCTTTTTTAACGGTGTCTTTAGACATATTGGTATTGCCAACCAATTTCCATCCAATAACCTTAAAATAGATAAAACTAGCGATTCTTTGCATCTTACATTTTCAAGTAGAGTTCTTTTAATTTACCTCGTGTTATGGTTTTTTCCCAATGTTTTCCTAAAGCATTTTCCCATAAAGGCACAAGACTTAAAGCAACATCTATCATAATATCGAATTCTTTATCTGTTAGCTTTGAACAAATTCCTTTAGGTAATTCAATTCCATGTTTTTCTTTCATTTGTTTAAAAAGCTTCACGCCTTCTGGATAAAACTCTTCTAAATGATCAAAAACAATACAGTTTCCAATTCCGTGCTTGGTTCCCAGTAAATAACTTAATCCGTAACTCATTGCATGCGCTACACCAACTTGAGAATAAGCAATACTCATTCCTCCGTGCCAAGAAGCCATCATAAGTTTATCTTGAGCTTCTTCTTCACTTAAATTATTGTCTAAAAATAACTCAACACAGAGTTCGTAAGCTTTTTCGCCATAGCTTTGACTAAAGGCATTTAAAAAGGTTCCATTTAAAGATTCTATACAATGAATATAACAATCCATTCCTGTATAAAACCATTGATCTACAGGAACATCTTTAGTTAATTCTGGATCTAAAACTACTTGATCGAAAGGAGTGTAATCTGAATTTATTCCTAATTTTTTATCGGGACCAGTTAAAACAGTTGTTCTAGATACTTCTGCTCCTGTACCTGAAATTGTTGGAATTCCAACATGATAAACAGCCGGTTTTTTAACCAAATCCCAACCTTGATAATCTTTAGATTCGCCTTTATTAGTTAGCATAATGGAAATAGCTTTTGCCAAATCTAGAACTGTACCACCTCCAATTCCAATAATACCAGAAGGCAGCGCTTTAAATTTTACAATAATATCTTCTACCATCTTGTCCACCTGAGACGTTCTAGGTTCTTCGTTTGCAGAGACGTAATATATCTTATCATCGTAAGACAATGGAATTCTTGAAGTTAACCAAGAATTACCTTGAAACACATCGTCCACAATATAAATAAATGGCGCTTTTACATTTAATCTTTTTGGGGAAAGAACCTCCTCTAACTGATTAAAGCTACCTCGTCCAAATACAACTTTGGACACCATTGGGAAATTTTTATAACTCATGACTATGTAATAACTATAATTATCTAATTAGTTTAATAAAGGTAAAACATCTAATAAGCTTGCAGCTGTTTTATATGTTTTACCGTTGGTTTCTTTTTGGTCCACTTCTTCGTGAACCCAAGTTGTATGAAAAGGCACATGAATAGCATGTGCTTTAATGTTTATTAATGGTAACACATCCGATTTTAATGAGTTTCCTATCATTAAAAATTCGGAAGGTTTAATATCTAAATGGTTTAAAAGCTTAGAATAATTTGCTTCTTGTTTGTCTATTAAAACTTCTATATGATGAAAATAATCTGTCAAACCAGATTTTTCTAATTTTCGTTGCTGATCGAGTAAGTCGCCTTTGGTTGCCAGAATAAGTTTGTATTTTCCTGAAAGTGTTTTTAAAACTTCTTCTACGCCATCTAATAATTCTACTGGCTTATTCAACATATCTTTTCCAATATCTAAAATAGCTTGTATAGTATTGCTTGAAACTTGGTTATGCGATAATTCTAAAGCCATTTCTACCATGGAAAGTACAAAGCCTTTAACTCCATAACCATATAGTGGTAAATTATCGATTTCCTTTTTAAATAACTCTTGATCTATTTTATTTAAAGTTTCGTATTTAGATAATAATTGGGCAAAGCGTTTTTCTGCTTCGCGAAAGTAAGTTTCGTTTACCCAAAGGGTATCATCTGCATCGAAACCTATGACTTTTATATTTTTGTAATCTTTACTCAATTTTCTTCAAATTGTTTTTGAACTAATATTAAGACAGTCTCATAATTTAGAATATCTTTTTATTTCCATAATTTTTTAGCACGCTCTAAATCTTCAGGAGTATCTATTTCTACGCCTTGAACATCTGTCTCGACCATTTTAATTTTTTTTCCGTATTCCAAATATCGAATACATTCTATTTTTTCTGATGCTTCTAAAGTCATCATTGGAAGTTTATAAAAATCTAATAAAGCTTCTTTTCTAAAGGCGTAAACTCCTTTGTGTTTATGATAAACTGCCTGAACAGTTTCGTCTCTAGGATAAGGAATTGGACTCCGTGAGAAGTATAATGCAAAGTTATTATTATCTACAATTACCTTTACAGTATTTGGGTTTGTAATCTCGTCCCAATCGGTTATTTTAACCATTAGAGAAGCTAAATCAACTTCTTTTTTATCGTCGTATTTAAAAACATCTATTAGCTTTCTTAGAGCAGAGACTTCAGTAAATGGCTCATCTCCCTGCACATTTACAACAATATCAATATCCATAAACTCGATGGCTTCTGCAATTCTATCGCTTCCACATTCGTGTTCTTTTATACTCATAATAGCTTTTCCGCCATGGCTTGTAATTTCATCAAAAATAACCTGACTGTCTGTAACTACGTATACATCGTCAAATAGATTGGTATTTACAGTTGCTTCGTAAGTTCTTCTTATAACAGATTTTCCTCCTAAATCTTGCATTAGCTTGCCTGGAAAACGAGATGCACTATAGCGTGCAGGTATCATGGAAATTATTTTCATATATATTTTATGCGTGTTTTCAAAAATAAGGCTTTTAAAAGATATTATCCTCTTAGTAACTGAAACTTTTTCTCTTTTTAATAAGTATTAAACGGAAGGGTTTAGACGGACTTAATCTTCTTCAAAAAATTCGTTTGGAAAACCAATCAGGTAGAGTTTTTCTTTGGCTCGGGTTACAGCTGTGTATAACCAACGTAAATAATCTTTGTTAATACCTTCTGGTAAATAAGGATGTTCTACAAATACGGTATTCCATTGTCCACCTTGAGATTTATGGCAAGTTATAGCATAAGAAAACTTAACTTGTAAGGCATTAAAGTACTTATTTTTCTTTACACTTAGAAACTTTTTATAATTACTAGTTTCATTCTGATAGTCTTTCATTACCTCTTGATAAAGTCTATTAGAGTCTTCATATGTAAGCGAAGGGGTTTCGGCAGAAATAGTATCTAAAAGCAAAACAGTTTCAAAAGGTCTCATTTTAGGATAATCTACCATTCGGATTTTAACTTCAGCAAATCTAAATCCATATAAGTCTATAATATTAAAGATTTCTAAAACTTCAATAATATCGCCATTGGCAATAAATCCGGCTTCAGTTGTTGGTTTTACCCAAAAATAATTATTCTTAACCACCATTAAATAGTCGCCTGTGGTTAATTCATTTTCGTTAAACAGAATTCTATTTCTTATTTGTTCGTTATACAAATTAGCCCGTTTATTACTTCTAACAATAATGGCAGTTTCTTCGTTACCCAATTGGCTATAAGCATCGTTTATGGCATCCATAATTTCATATCCATCAACCAGTCTAACAATATCTGTATAATTGTTTAAATCGAATTTAAAACTATCAAAAAAGCTGCCTGTTAAGGTTTCTCTTAAATGGGTAGCATTGGCCAAGATTCCAGAATCTTGTTCTTGTCTAACAACTTCGTCTAATTCCATTTTAGAAACCTGTTTGTTATAATTTAGACTTAAAGTTCTATCGTCTAAAGCTGGACTTAAATCCAATTTTACTGGTGGTAATTGCGCGGTATCTCCAATTAATAAGAGTTTACAATTAAAACCAGAATATACATATTGCATTAAATCGTCTAGTAAGGATCCATTTTCAACAAATTTAGATTCTCCTGGCGTATCTGGGATCATTGAAGCTTCGTCTACAATAAAAATAGTGTTTTTATGCTTATTTGGTTGCATAACAAATTTTACACTTCCTCCTTTTTCTTTTTTGGGAAAATATATTTTTTTATGAATTGTAAAAGCCTCTTTTCCTGAATAGTTTGAAATTACTTTAGCCGCGCGACCCGTTGGTGCCATTAGGACTGCACTTTTTTTTATTTTCCATAAATTTGAAACAATAGTACCAACAATAGTTGTTTTTCCTGTTCCGGCGTATCCTTTTAATAAATAAAGTGCATTTGGATCTTTAGAAAAAATAAACTCAGAAAGCTGCAATAAAACAATTTCTTGTTTTTGGGTTGGTTGGAATGGAAATTGCTGTTTTATAAGAGAATAAAATTCTGAAGATGTCATGAAAGTTGTTAATTTTTGAAATTTCATCAAAGATAGCAATGATTTTTCCGTCCTTTGGTTTTTACGATTAAAAAAAAATTGTAGATTTGCGTTGTACCTTAATTAAATTTAATAACTGACACTATGTTTAAAATAATTCTTATAGCTGTTGCTGTAATATTAGTAACAATTGGTTTAGTATGGCTAATTGACAAGTATGTCCCATCTAAAGTTAAACCAGTATTAACTATTGCTCTTTGGGCTTTGATTTTCTATTTAGGATATCTAACCTTTATGTCGATATACGAACCAATTCAATTTAACAAAGTAAAGAAACAGCGTTATGCTGCCGTTATTGAAAGGTTAATAGACATTAGAGACTCTCAATTAGCACACCAACAAGTAACAGGGCAATTTGCTCCAACTTTCGATAATTTGGTGAAATTTATTGATACTGCACAATTCACTATTACTCAGCGTAGAGATTCTACCGTAATAGATGAAGAGTTAACAAAACGATACGGTGGTGTTGAAACAACTAAAGAAATTACCATTATTGATACATTAGGATTTAAATCTGTTAAAGATTCTTTATTTAGGAATTCTGATAGATATAAAACCATGATGAATGTTCCTAATACAAACGATCAATTTAAAATGGAAGCTGGATTATTAGATCAAAACGATATTAAAATTCCAGTTTTTGAAGCTAGCGTTAAGAAGAATGTTATTCTTAGTGATCAAGATCAAGATCTAGTTATTCAAGAAAACCAAGTGATTTCTGTAGATGGCGTTAATGGCGACGCTTTAAAAGTAGGATCTATGAACGAAGTTAAAACCAATGGAAATTGGCCAATAACTTATGGAGAAAGCGACTAAAATCCAATATAAACAATCTCATTTAGATTTGTCCATTCAAATAAGTTTGAATGGACTTTCTTTTTGTATCCTAAACAAGGAAGCAAATAGTATTGTTTATTTAGAACATTTTAAGAAAGATAGAAAGCTCTCTCCTTTTGATGCTCTAAACTACTTAAAACATCTGTTTAATACCGAAGAGGCTCTCCAAAAAGACTTTAATAATGTCCATGTAGTTTATGTAAACGAATTAGCTACTATTGTGCCAAAAGCTTTATTTAACGAAGAGTATCTAGCCGATTATTTAAAGTTTAATTCCAAAATCCTGAAATCGGATTTTATTGCTTACGATAATTTGGAGATTAATGATAGCGTATGTGTTTATGTACCTTATGTAAACGTTAACAACTATATTTACGAAACCTTTGGCAATTTTACCTACAATCACTACTCCTCTATTTTAATTGATAAGATATTGCAACTTGAAAAACATGCCGATACTGTTAAATTGTACGTACATGTTAATAAAGATCATTTTGAAATAGTTGTTTCAGACCAGGGAAAATTGGTGCTTTTTAATAGCTTCGAATATTCCAGTAAAGAAGATTTTATCTATTATATTCTCTTTACAATGGAACAATTACAGTTAAATCCTGAAAAACTAAATATCATACTTTTAGGAGATATAGAAAAAGAATCCGATTTGTATGCAATCTTGTATAAATACATAAGACATATTAGTTTTGGCAACAGAGCCGATACTTATAAATACCTTAATAATCCAAAATCCGACTATTCTGATTTTACTCTAATACATAGTTTTTAATGCGCATTGTTTCTGGACAATTTAAAGGCAGACGAATTACTGCTCCAAAAAAACTACCTGTTCGCCCAACAACCGATATGGCTAAGGAAGCTCTATTTAATATCTTAAACAATCAGTTTTATTTTGACGATATTTCTGTTTTAGACCTCTTTGCTGGAACTGGAAATA
Source organism: Xanthomarina sp. F1114 (assembly GCF_026410255.1). GTDB lineage: Bacteria > Bacteroidota > Bacteroidia > Flavobacteriales > Flavobacteriaceae > Xanthomarina. The sequence goes on along the minus strand of NZ_JAPMLL010000009.1, from coordinate 12,292 downwards.
TTAGTTATGAGTTTGCTTCTAGAGGAACAACTAATATTACTTGTGTAGATGAAGATTATGGCTGCATCAAGTTTATAAACGAAACCGCTAAAAGTTTCGAAATGCCTTTACAAACTATTAAAAGTGATGTGTTTTCATTTTTAGAAAAAACAACTCAAAAATCGGATATTATTTTCGCAGATCCGCCTTATGGGTTTTCTTTAGAGAATTTCTCTAAGCTTCCAGAACTTGTTTTTTTAAACAATTTATTAGAAGAAGATGGCGTATTAATCGTTGAGCATTCTAAGCATACCGACTTATCTCAGACTAAAAACTATAGTCATTCTAAAATTTATGGCGGAAATATGTTTAGTTTTTTTAAAACAATAAGTAAGGAAGAAGAAGCATAGGTTATAAAACAAATCCCAAATAGAAAACTCTAATTGGGATTGTTTATTTAAGTAAATCTATAAGCCGAATTCTGTACTTCTCAATTTTTTGATAATAAATACCAAAAAACAAAAAGCCCTTATCATTTATCTGAGTGTTTTGTTACCAAAACACTTTAGCTGTCTACCCTCCAACATCGAGCGAGCAGCTCTTTCTCGTTGTACCCAATAAAAATTGAGGACGAGACGTTGGTTTACATGACATTGCACCACATAGAGTTTACCTGGTTTCACTACAGCATTACCTGTACATACTTTCTGTTGCACTTTTCCTAACCTCACGGCTGGTGGCCATTAACCACTATGTTGCACTTTGGTGTTCGGACTTTCCTCCACTCTATCCAAATAGATATCTAGATAGAACAGCGATAAGGCAATCTACTTACTGCAAAGTTAACTAAAACAATTTTAAATTATAAGTTTTTATAGTTTTGCAATTTTATAATTTCCAAAATCTCTAATATCAAAACTAATAACTTTAACTCAGCTAAATAATTTATTTACTTTAGTTGGATATTTGTTAATAACTCCTATTAAATTTAGTCAGGAATAGCAGGTTTTATAAACCTTATTTTTAACTTTGTTACTTTATGGCCTAGCATGATTAAAATGCTAAAATAAATTCAAGAAAATTGGAACATTTTGTAGTATCTGCACGTAAATACAGACCTCAAACATTTAAAGATGTTGTGGGGCAGCAGGCTATTACAAATACTTTATTGAATGCCATTGAAAACAATCATTTAGCACAAGCGCTTTTGTTTACTGGGCCTCGAGGTGTTGGTAAAACAACCTGTGCTCGTATTTTAGCTAAAATGATTAATAGCGATGGTACGGAAAAAGAAGATGAAGACTTTGCTTTTAATATTTTCGAATTAGATGCTGCATCCAACAATGGTGTAGATCAAATTAGAGAATTGACCGATCAAGTTAGAATTCCGCCACAAGTTGGAAAATACAAGGTATATATTATCGATGAGGTACATATGCTTTCTCAAGCAGCTTTTAATGCCTTTTTAAAGACTTTAGAAGAACCGCCTAAACACTGTATTTTTATTCTGGCTACTACCGAGAAGCATAAGATTATTCCAACTATTTTATCGCGTTGTCAGATATTCGATTTTAAAAGAATTACAGTAAAAGACGCTAAAGAATATTTAAAATATATTGCCAAAGAACAAGGTATAGAAGCCGAAGATGATGCGCTACATATTATTGCTCAAAAAGCAGATGGCGCTATGCGTGATGCCCTTTCTATCTTTGATCGTGTGGTTAGTTTTTCTGGAAAGAATTTAACGAGACAGGCTGTTACAGAAAATTTAAATGTACTTGATTACGAAACCTTTTTTAAAAGTACAGATTACATCTTAGAAAATGATATACCAAGCTTATTAATTCAGTTTAATAGTATTTTAGCCAAAGGTTTTGATGGACATCATTATATAGCTGGTTTAGCATCTCATTTTAGAGATTTATTGGTTTGTAAAAACTCGGAGACCATAGAGTTATTAGAAGTAGGCGAAGAAACTCAAGAAAAGTATCTTATACAATCTCAAAAAGCTTCGCAATCATTCTTACTTCAGGGCATTGAATTAGCAAACGATTGCGACCTCAAGTTTAAATCCAGTAAAAATCAGCGACTACTCGTTGAATTATGCCTAATGCAGCTTGCCTCTATCACTTTTGATGGAGAAAAAAAAAATAGCAAAAACTACATAATTCCTGCTAGCTACTTTATTAAAAAAGGTATTAAACCTGTAGCTATATCTAAACAGAAACAGCAAACAACAGTAAAAGAACCGGAGAAGGAAGCTTATAACAAAGCTAATTCAACTAAAACATTGACTTCAACTAAAGTTGAAAAAGCAGTTGCCGAGCCTAAAAAAGCAGACACTCCAAAAATTTCATTAAATAGTGGAAAACAAGCTACCTCTGGTTTATCTCTAAAAAGCATAAGAGCAAAAAAAGAACATCAAATTAAACAGATGGAAGTGGTTGTCGATGAAGAAAACCTGCCAACCGACAAGTTTACTGCAGAAGATTTTATGTCTTATTGGAATACTTTTGTCAAGCAATTAGAAGAAAAAGGCCAATTTAATCTAGCTTCCATTCTATCTATAGATACTCCAAAAATTGAGGGAACTACTATTTATTTGGAGTTTCCAAATTCTACTAATAAAGTAGAGTTAGAACGTCAGCAATACGATTTGATGATGTATATGAAAAAGTCTCTCAATAATTACAATTTACATTTATCTATTTCCATCAATGAAGAAATGGAGAAGCAATACGCTTACACAACTAGAGATAAATACGAAAAATTGTTAGAAAAGAATCCAGCTATTGAGACTTTAAGAAAAACTTTTGATTTAGACATTTAATACAAATAAGCTTAGAAAGATTATATTTATAAAAGTACTTATGCAAAAATTATCTTTTTTATTGGCTTTTATCTGTGTTGGACTTGCTTTTTTAAGTTGCGATGGCAGAGATCGTGTCTATAAATCTAATTCTGAGGTTTTAAAGGAAAACAAACTATTAGATTCCTTTTCTGAAAATATCAGTTATATTCCTGAAACATATTCTGAAGTTATAACTGATACAATTTTAAACAATGGATTTCATATAAAAATAAAAACCTTCTCCCATATGGAGCAGAATGTTTTAAAAGAGTTTAGACAAGACAGTATAAACTATAAAGAGTACTATAGGGAATTTGTTTCAGAAGTTGTTATAACAAAAAACTCAGAAGAAATTTTTAATAAAACAATTGACAAACAGTTTTTTAACGCTTTCAAAAATAACCTGAAACTAAACAATTCCATCATTAAATTGATATTTGATCAAACTATTTCTTATAAAGCTAATACCGTTGTTTTATCTGTGATGATTGAAAAAATAGACAGTAAAAAAATAAGATTTTGTGATCTAATTATAGATTCTGAAGGGAACTTTAAATTAAAGGAAGTGAAAGAACTTTATGCATATATAAATTAGTTAATTTTAAGAAGATGACTAAACAAAAAATCATGTTAGGATTGAAATTACCAACAGATCCACGTTGGGTTAATATTGTAGAAAAAAATATTGAAGATATTTTAACCGACCATGCTTATTGCGAACAAAAAGCAACAAGTACGGCTATTTCTTTAATAGTAAGTTTTCCAGAATACACAGAACTTGTGCAAGAAATGGTTGCCTTGGTAAAAGAGGAAATCAGTCATTTTAAGATGGTTCACGATCGTATTTTAGAGAATGGTTGGACCTTAGGTCGAGACAGAAAAGACGAGTATGTTGTAAAACTAATAACCTTCTTTCCAAAAGGAGGCAGTAGAACCACACAACTTGTACATAGATTGCTATATGCGGCATTAATTGAAGCCAGAAGTTGTGAACGTTTTAGATTACTTTCGGAAGAATTGGAAGATAAAGAACTTGCTGAATTTTATAGAAACTTAATGGTAAGTGAAGCCAATCATTATACCATGTTTCTAGGTTTTGCCAGACAGTATGGAGACCGAGAAGAGGTGGACAAAAAGTGGCAGGAGCTTCTTGAATTTGAAGCGGATATCATGAAAGATTTAGGTAAAAAAGAAACTATTCACGGTTAAGAAAGCAGTCTTATTTTGAGAAGTGTTTTAAAACCAAAAAACTCCGATAACTTAAAAAATTATCGGAGTTTTTTTTATTTTGTGTTCTATTTTTAAATCTTTACACCAACACCTATTTGAATGTTGCTGTTTTTAGCTTCGAACGATGAGTCCTTATCCATTACATTGGTAAACCCGTAATGGTATCTAGCATCTATAAAGATATCGTTTGTAATAAAAAACTCTATACCTCCAACCATTGAAAAGGCAAAGTTAGCGCTAGCATCTTCGAATTCCCATACTTTAACACCTGCCATTGGTCCAGCACCAATTAAAAAATTCTCTCCAATTCTATATTTAAATAATACAGGAATTTGAATATAATCTATTCTTAAATCTTTGTCTTTTGCGCCTTCAGCAGAAAATTGAATTTCTGGTGCAATGGCGAAGGACTTAGATAAATCGTATTCACCAAAAAAACCGATGGCAAAACCATTTCTATGTGTATTATCGAAAGTTGGATTAGGTTCAAAATCTAAATTAGAAATATTTAATCCTACACGAACACCATACATATTATCTTGAGCATAAGTGAAAACAGAAACCATAATAAAGGTTAAAAGAAGTAATGTTTTTTTCATAATAAAATAATTTAAAAAGCAGTTTAGGGTTACTTATGAGGCTAATATATATGTTTTGTCTAAAAAAGATATAAAATAAAGACCAAATGCACCTTTTTTACTATGTATTGCTAGAAACGGTTTTATGGTAGATACTTTTTATAATTCCATCGGACAACCCAATTTTTGGTACATAAATATCCCTAGCCCCACTCCATTTCATAGATGACAAGAAAATTCTGGTAGCAGGAATAATTACATCTGCACGGTCTTGATTTAAATCTAGTTCTGTAATACGTTCTTCGTAAGAATAAGACTGTAATGTTTTATAATATGAGGTTAAATAAAAATAGGTTAAAGGCTTACCTAAAGATTTTCTAGAAATTTTAAAAATTTTATTAATATTTCCTCCAGAACCTATAACATCAATTTTTTCGTAGGCAGAGGTATTGTCTTTAATCCAATTTTCGAGTTTGCTCCAGGTTTCTTTTTTAACAATATCATTTAACAGCCTAACTGTGCCAATTTTAAAAGATTTTGATGTTATTGTTTTTCCTTTATTAATTACAGTAAACTCACTACTTCCTCCTCCAACATCTACATATAAATATGTTTTACTATTGTCTATAAACGTGTGTAAATCTGTTGCAGCAATTATTGCTGCTTCTTCTTCACCTCCAATAATATCAATTTTAATTCTTGTTTTTTTATATACTAAATCTGCAATTTCATGACCATTGTTTGCTTCTCTCATGGCAGAAGTTGCACATGCTTTATACTTGACTACATTATTGGTTTTCATCAATAACTTAAAAGCTTTCATGGTATCTACAATTCTTTCTTTATTATATTCTGAAATTGTCTCTTCTAAAAACACATCAGAACCTAAACGAACTGGAACACGTACTAAAGAGCTTTTTTTAAATCTGGGTTCTTTATCTTTTTCTTCAATAATATTGGCAATAAGAAGTCTAATGGCATTAGAACCAATATCTATTGCGGCATACTTTTTAATGGTAAGCATATTAATTTTCTAATTTTTTTGAGTAATAATTGTATAAAGCATATTGCGAACGCACTTTTGGCGCTTTACTTTTTCTGTATTTATTTTGCTGAGTTTCATCAAAAATTCTAGCTTTAATATTGTCGCTCCATGAGATATTAAAGGTTTCTATAAGTTCTTTTTTAATGTCTTCGTCATAAATAGGACAACTTACTTCCACCCTATTTTCAATATTTCTTGTCATCCAATCTGCAGAGGATATATATATTTTTGGATCATTATTATTACAAAAAATAAAGAGTCTGGTATGCTCTAAAAATTTATCGACAATACTTATAGCTTCAATATTCTCGCTCATACCTTTTACTCCAGGAATTAAACAGCAAAGCCCTCTTACAATCATTTGAATCTTAACACCTGCTCTACTTGCTTCGTATAACTTATCTGCCATTTTAAGACTAGAGAGACTATTCATTTTTAACCTAATATAACCGGGTTTCCCTGCTTTTACATTTTGAATCTCGGTATCTATAAGTTTAAAAAAGGCTTTTTGTGTATAATGCGGTGATGTAATTATATGTTTATATCTGTAAATTCTATAATTGATCTCAAAGAAACTAAAGACTTTATTAATGTCTTTTAATATTCGTTGGTCCGATGTAAACAAGGTATAATCCGTATATATTTTAGCTGTAGACTCGTTAAAGTTTCCTGTACTTATAAATCCGTAACGTTTTAACTTTTTATTTTCTTCCCGTTCAATAACGCACATTTTACTATGCACTTTTAAACCTTGAACTCCAAAAATTAAATTTATGCCTTCATTTTCCATTTGTTCGGCGTAATCTATATTTGCTTGTTCGTCAAAACGTGCTTGTATTTCTATAGAAACCGTAACTTTTTTCCCATTTTTAGCTGCATTAATTAAAGAACTAGCTACATGAGAAATTTGAGCTAATCTATAAATAGTAATTTTTATAGTTATAACTGTTGGATCTAATGCTGCTTCTCTTAAAAACTTAACTACATAGGAAAATGTTTGATAAGGGGCATGAAGTAAATAATCTTTTTTGGCAACACTATCAAAAATACTAGTTTCTAAACTAAGGTTTTTAATTGGTAATGGTTCAATTTTATTATAAAGTAAATCAGTTCTACCTAAGCTAGGAAACCCCATATAATCTCTACGATTATGATATCTTCCTCCCGGAATAATACTGTCATGGGAATCTATACCCATTTTCGACAATAAATATGTTAGCGTTTCTAAATCTATGGTTTTATCATATACAAAACGAACAGGTTCTCCAATTTGTCTATGCTTGACGCTATCCGAAATTTTTTCGATAAAACTTTTACTTAAATCACTTTCGAAGTCTAATTCTCCATCTCTAGTAATTTTAATCATGTGAGCCGAAATATGATCGTATTCAAAAATATTAAATATATCGTCTAAACAATAACGCAGTAAATCGTCTAACATAATAATGTAGCTCTTTCCATTTTGTTCTGGCAAGACCACAAAACGATCCATGGCTTTAGAAATTTCAATAAGAGCATATTGACATTCTTGTTGTGTATCTGAAGACATTTTAACCGCTAAGTAGGATGCGCTATCTTTAAGGTTAGGGAGCTCTACCTGATTACTTAAAATAATTGTTACTAAAGCTGGGCTAACCTTTTGAATAAAATATTGTTTAATGAACTTATGTTGACTTTCATTTATATTATCTTCTTTAATGATATAAATATTTTCTTTTTCAAGTTCTTGTCCAATATTGCTTAAAATCTCTAAACTTAAGCTTTGCTGATCTATAACTATCTCTGTTATTTCTTCAAGTAGTTTTTCTGCTCTAATTCCCCCTAATTCACTTTTAGCTCCTTTTCCTGCTTCAACAATTCGTTTAACTGTGGCGTATCTTACTTTAAAAAATTCGTCTAGATTATTCGAAAAAATCCCCAAAAATCTCAACCTTTCAATTAATGGTACATTCTTGTCCGCAGCTTCCTGCAAAACTCTAGCATTAAACTGTAACCAGCTTATTTCTCTGTTTATATAACTATTATTAGGTTTTTCTCTTTTGGTCATTAAAAGTGGGTTTAACTGTTACAAATATATTCCATTAATATATAATATTGAATAGAATAACAACTAACTTCTATAAGTGTTTTGGTGTAAATTTATATAATAGAGACCATAAAATAGTCTTAAATAAATGTAATGTCCAGAGTTAAATAGAAAAGTAATTTTAAATATTTGTTTATAGAAATTTTTCCGTTTACTATACAGATTATGGTCTTAAATCTCTAGGAAATATTACTTTAATAGTTTCTCCTTTATAAATAAACTTCCAAGAATCCACTTGAAACTCTATTACTACAAGACCACTAGTAGGTACATTTTCAATAGGCATATCTCCAAAGGTATTTACAAAATTTGTAAGAGCGAAATTATGCCCAAAAACCATAATAACGTCATAATTCTCCGAAGTCTCTTTTATGGTTTTAATAAGGTTTTCTCCAGAAAAGTCGTAAATATTTTTGTTTAACTCTATTAGCTCAGAATCTAAATTTAACTTTTTACTGAATATTTGAGCAGTCGTTTTCGCTCTTTTTGCGGTACTAGAAAGCACTTTATCGGGTAATAATGAATATTCCTTAAATTTTAAGGAAACAAGTTCTGCATCGGTACATCCTCTAGCCTTAAGTCCACGATCATGGTCTTTAACATCTTCTTTCCAAGAAGATTTTGCATGTCTAACAAGTATTAATTTTTTCATTTTATACGATTAAAAGCATTTATTATCGACAAAGTGTTGCTTTTGTCGGTTAAATAATATATTTTGGTATCCTCAAGTTAAGCTATTATAAAACTATAAAATTAAATTATCAAACATTCCAAACTGTAAGAAAAAGTTCTATCAGTATATAAATTTCAAAATTTTGGGCATTATTCTGTTCGGCTAATTATGTTTTTTCATCGACAACGTGTTTTGAAAAAGCCTCTTATCGAATTTATGAGTTCTTTAACATTTATATTTGATTACAATAAAGAATCGCTATTTATTTGTTGTGTAAGCTATTTATTAAAAATTAACCCAAAATCGAAAGAGACACTTAATCCATGATGCATTGATGCGTCAATGTACTTCCCTCAGTAAACATACACATAGTTGTATTATTAACACATTAAGTTAAAACTTAAGATTTTACATATTTAACATTTAAGGTTTAAACATTTAAACTTGACTCATTATGAAAAAATTAACTAAACAAGCATTCTCAAACTATCTTGCAGTTTGTGTATTCTCCCTCTTATTTTTTAATGTCAGTTTTGCTCAAGAACGTATTCTCAGAATATATGACGATGGAAATGAAACTAGAAATTTAAGATCTTCTATTGATATACCAGATAATTTATTGCATGGTCTTAATCCTTCTGTATATATCGAGAACGCTCGAGTAATTAACAACACAGGTGGAGACTCTCCTAAAGTTATTAAACTTTTAGATGGTAATTCTGTTTCTGCTATAGAAGGTGCAAATCCGCAATACAACCAAGTAGAACTAATTACAATTATTCTACGTAGACCTTCCGATTTAAATACCCGCTTTGACCTTTCTCGTTTAAACGGGTTTTCTTCGTTAAAATATATTTATATCAAATCCTTATTTGAATGTACAGAGCAACAAATAAATAATTATTTATTAAACGCTGAGTCTGTAACAACCGTGTTTTATAAAGTTGTTAATCCTTCATAAATAAAAATTATAATATTTAATTATTATACAGATGAAAAAATTATACGCTATTAAATTTCAAGCTAACAAAAGGTTTATAAAATTAATCTTATTAACTGTTGTGTTATTAAGCGCTAGTTTTATGAGCTATAGCCAGGTTAGAGTTCCTTTTACACCAAGAACCTCAGATTATACCCCGGGGCAAACGGTATATAATGTAAAGGGAGACTTCACTATGATTGGTAATACCAACTTAACATTGGTTAATTACTCAGACACACGAGATAATGGTTTTAACGATATGAGATTTGTTGATGTAGATGGAGATCCAAATACGTCAAACTCATCGAGTTCAACACTTGCTCTGTCAACAGAAAACGGTGCAAACCCTGAATGTTCTAATATTGTTTATGCTGGTTTATATTGGACCGGTAGAAATAGTAGTAGTTTTTCAAATACTCAAAGACGAACTGTTAAATTTAGAGGACCTAATCAATCTTATCAAACTATAGTAGCCGATGCCGATGATATAAGATATCCTGGAGACAGTAACATGTTTGCTGCTTATAAAGAGGTAACGCATATTGTAAGAAATGGTGGATTAGGTGAGTATTTTGTTGCCGACATAGCTTTAACCCAAGGTTCTGGAGGAGGAACTGGTTACTATGGTGGCTGGGGAATGGTTGTTGTTTACGAAAACTCTAAAATGAATTGGAGAGACGTAACTGTTTTTGATGGTTATGCTTATGTACAAGGTTCTACGTCTATTAACCATACTTTAAACGTTTCTGGATTTAATACCGTTCAAAATGGTGATGTAAATGTTAGATTAGGTATGATGGCCGGTGAAGGTGATGTTAGTATTTCTGGCGATTATTTTCAAATTAGAAGACAATCTGACAATCAATTCCAAAGTTTAAATCACTCAGGAAACTATACAGGAAACTTCTTTAACTCTTCTATAGAAACTGGTGGTAATTCTAGAAATCCAAATTTAAATAATAATACCGGTTTAGATATTGCCATGTTCGATGTACCCAATTTAAACAATAGTGTAATAGGGAATAACCAAACATCAACTCAGTTCCGTTACGGTTCAACCCAAGACACCTATATTATTTTTAATATAACTTTTTCTGTAGATGCATATATCCCAGAATCTGAAGGTTTATTAACAACAAATGCTATAAATGGAATGCCTCCTGTTAGCCCGTATGTGGTAGAACCTGGAGATGTTGTTGAATATGGTGTAGAAATAAGAAACCTTGGTACGGAAGCTATCGAAGATGGTAAATTAATTATACCTATTCCATATACTGCAGATTTTGTTCCGGGAAGTATAACCTATAACGAATACAACCCATTATTTCAAGCGTCACCACCATATTTTGCTCCAAATCAAGGGGCTACCGGTGCTGTAGTTTGGGACATTTCTTATCTTCCATTAAACCCTATAGATGCTTCGGAACTTATGGCCGATATTCAATTTGAAATATCGACCACTACAGATTGTTCTATTTTAGTTAATAACGACTGTGCACCTAAAATTGTTATCGTGGGTGGCGAAATATCTGGAACAGGTGTTGTTTCTGGAAATGATTACAGTCTACCTTTAATTCAAGGATATCAATTAGAAGGTGTTTGCCAAGGTGAACCTAATGTAAACCCTATCGAAATTGATATTAATTCTGCACAATATATAATTGATAACTGTACAGATGTATCTGTTCAAAGAGACTTCTTTTATTGCGATTTTGATAATAATTCTATACCTATTTCAGCTGTGTCTGGAAACTTCCCTGCAGGATCTAGATTCTATGATTCTTATCCAGTAACAGATTCTTCTATAGAATACACTACAAGCAATCCTTTTCCTGCAACTATTGGGGTAAGCACGTACTACGCAGTACCTCCAGGAGATACAGGATGTAGTTATATTTTTACTATTGAAATTACTGAGGTTAATACAGTGCCTACTACAGAAGATGTTGTTTATTGTTTAAATGAAACAGCTGTTGACTTGACTGCAACTCCTACAGATCCTAATTATGTAGTTCTTTTCTATCCTGATAACGATCCAAGTACACCAGGTTTATTAACTTTAACACCTTCTACAAGTACAGCTGGAACTTTTACTTATTACGTTGCTGAAGGTCCTAGTACAACATGTGTGGGTGAAAAAACACCTATAACAGTAACTGTCTATGACGAAATAGAAATTACTTTAGAAAGCATTACTCCAACAACTTGTTTAGAAACCACTATTGGAGCAATAGATATTTCAGTTACAGGAGGTTCCGAAGATTATACCTATACATGGGACGATCCTGCTAATTCGACGACTCAGGATATTTCAGGCCTGGCGGCTGGTACTTATACTGTAACAGTTAGCAATACAATTTCTAATTGTACAGCTACAGCTAGTATTGAAGTTCTTGAAGAAGAAAACGATACGCCTATAATTACCGTTCCTAATGGATTTGAAGTAGATGGATGCTCCGAAGTAGATGTTGTTACTGGAGATTTAACATCCTTACCTTATAATGAAAATATTATTACAATTACAGAGGCTGAGTTTTTAGCCGAAGGTGGAACAATTACAGATGATAATGTAGTAAGTGTTTCTTACCAAGATAGTTCGTCTGGTTCTTGTCCTTTAGTAGTAACTAGAACATTTACTGTTACAGATGCATGTGATGCGACTGCAACAGATACACAAACTATTACAATAAACTCACCTGAAGTTCTTGCTAACGCTCCTACTGCTATGACTACTGATGCTTGCGACTATGCAGATCAAGCTGCTGTAGATGCTGCTTTCAATACTTGGTTAGACGGATTTACTGTATCTGGTGGTTGTAACGCTACTGGAGATTACGGAACTCCTACTGCTCCACTTTTATGTGATGG
>NZ_JAPMLL010000008.1 GCF_026410255.1 Xanthomarina sp. F1114 | reverse complement strand
AAAAAAAAAAAAATGAAAAATCCTATAATTTTTAATAATTTTACCGAAAAAGCGATGAATTTACGGTTTTACCGTAATTTTATTGAAGAAAAATATTACAAATTTAAATTTGTATACAAAAAAGGAGCTTATTCTATTAAAAATAAGCTCCTTTAAAAAATTATAGTTAAAAGAATTTAATCTCTTTTATCTCCTCTCGGTTTTCTGTCATCACGACGGTTATTGTCGCGAGACCCACGATTATCGCGTCCGCCATTTCTATTATTATCTCTAGGAGGTCTTTCTTTAAAACCTTCTGGTTTTGGTAAGATGGCTTTTCTAGATACTTTTTCTTTTCTAGTTCTTGAATCTATTCCAAAGTATTTTACATCAAAAACATCTCCCATATTAACTACGTCAGATACGTTTTCTGTGCGTTCCCAAGCTAATTCGCTTACGTGTAATAAAACTTCGTTTCCTGGAGCTTCGGTATATTCTACTACCGCACCAAAATCTAACATTTTTATTACTTTTACTTCGTAAATACTACCAACTTCTGGTTTAAATAATAAGGAGTCAATTTTTGCTAAAACTGCATCGATACCTTTTCTACCAACCCCTAAAACTTCTACAATACCTTCTTCAGTTTCTGGATCTTCATTAATAACAATAGTGGTATCGGTTTCTTTTTGTAATTCTTGAATTACTTTTCCACCAGGACCAATTAAAGCACCAATAAACTCATTAGGAATACGTCTTGTAACCATTGTAGGTGCGTGTTCTTTAACTTCTGCATTTGGTGTAGCAATAGTATCAGTCAATTTCTCTAAAATATGTAAACGTCCATCGCGTGCTTGTTGAAGTGCATTTACAAGAATTTCGTATGAAAGACCTTTTACTTTAATATCCATTTGACAAGCAGTAATACCATCTGCCGTACCTGTTACTTTAAAGTCCATATCACCTAAGTGATCTTCGTCTCCTAAAATATCAGAAAGAACAGCGTATTTTCCAGATTCAGCATCGGAAATTAATCCCATAGCAATTCCAGAAACAGGTTTCTTTAATTGAACACCAGCATCCATAAGCGCCATTGTTCCAGCACAAACAGTTGCCATAGAAGATGAACCGTTAGATTCTAAAACTTCAGAAACTACACGAACTGTATAAGGACATTCATCAGGAATCATTCCTTTTAATGCGCGTTGCGCTAAGTTTCCATGTCCTACTTCACGACGAGACGTGCCACGAATTGGACGCGCTTCACCAGTTGAAAAAGGAGGAAAGTTATAATGTAAATAGAAACGCTCTTCCCCTTCATATGATGGCATGTCTACCTGGTTGGCATCTCTTGAAGTTCCTAATGTAACTGTTGCTAAAGCTTGAGTTTCTCCACGCGTAAATATTGAAGAACCATGAGTTGATGGTAAGTAATCTACTTCACACCAGATTGGTCTAATTTGATTAGTTTTTCTTCCGTCTAAGCGTAAACCTTCATTTAAAGTTAAATCACGAATAGCATCTTTTTCAGCTTGGTAATAGTATTTAGAAACTAAGCCACCAAAATCTTCCAATTCCTCTTCAGAAAAAGTTGCTTTAATTTCCTCTTTTATAGCGTCAAAAGCAGCACTTCTTTCATGTTTAGAAGATCCAGCTTGAGCAATAGCATACACCTTATCGTATGCCATATCATGAATTTTCTTCTCTAAATCTTTGTCTTCTCTTTCTGGCTCATATTCACGAACGTCTTTCTTTCCAAATGCTTCTGCTAATCTAAGTTGGGCAGCACATTGTACTTTAATTGCTTCGTGAGCAAATTTAATGGCATCTGCCATTTCTTCTTCAGAAATTTCATCCATTTCACCTTCAACCATCATTACAGAATCGGCAGAAGCTCCAATCATCATATCGATGTCAGATTCTGCTAATTGAGCACGTGTTGGGTTAATAATGAATTCGCCATTTACTCTAGCTACACGAGCTTCGGAAATAGCACATTCAAATGGAAAATCTGATAATTGAATAGCAGCAGAAGCAGCTAATCCAGCCATAGCGTCTGGCATAACATCATCGTCATGAGACATTAACTGAATCATAACTTGAGTTTCAGCATGGTAGTCTTTTGGGAATAACGGACGTAAAACACGGTCCACTAAACGCATAGTTAAAACTTCGCCATCGCTTGGTCTTGCTTCTCTTTTAAAGAATCCACCTGGATAACGTCCAGCTGCAGCAAATTTTTCGCGATAATCTACCGTTAATGGTAAAAAGTCGACATCGCTTTGTTTGTAGTTGGAAACAACTGTACATAATAACATACATTTTCCCGATTGAACTACAACCGAACCATGAGCTTGTTTAGCTAATTTTCCGGTTTCGATAGAGATTTCTCTTCCATCGCCAAGGTCTATGACCTCTTTAAAAACTTTTGGAATCATAATTTCTTAATTCTAATTAAACATTGGTAGTTGTGTTGTAGTAGTAGTTGTGACCAATGAAAAACCGTTAGTCCCAAATTAAACTCGGGATCTAGCTTCTTATTTACGAATTTTAAACTCTTACGAATGAGTTATTTTAAAACAAAAAAAGAGGCGCGAAGCCTCTTTGATTGTGATTATTTTCTTAATCCTAATTCTTTAACAATAGCACGATATCTTAAAATATCTTTCTTTATTAAATAGTCTAGTAAAGCACGACGCTTACCTACTAATTTTACTAACGAACGCTCAGTGTTAAAATCTTTACGATTGTTTTTTAAGTGATCTGTTAAGTGTTTAATTCTGTGCGTGAATAACGCGATTTGACCTTCTGCAGACCCAGTATCGTTTTTTCCTTTACCGTGTTTTGCGAAAATCTCTTGTTTTGCATCTTTTGTTAAATACATTCCAATATTATTTTAAATGATTTTTATGTATATGAAAGGTTTTCTTTCAAGCTGCAAATATACTACTTTTTAGATAATTGTACTCTTTTGTAAATATTTTATTTTTAGTGAATTGATAATTTTTTCTTAATTATTCCGTTTTTATTACATCTTAACCTCAAAAAAAATAATTATGAAAACATTGAAATTTAATACTAAAGTTCTTTTAACCCTTACTTTTGCTGGGTTTTTTATTAGTTCTTGTTCTGAAAATGAACCTGTAGCGCCTGTTGCTCAAGATCAGGAAGTAAATGAGATTGTACAATCATCTCAAATGGACCAGATTTCTGCATCCTTAGAAAATTTTATTATTGAAGTATACGAAGATCAAGAAAGCGCTGAAGCTAGGGGTGGAATTAGTTCTAGAACATCTTTTCCAGAATGCGTAACTCTGACATTGGTTATGGAACAAAACTTTAGAGAGTTAACTATAGATTTTGATGAAGGCGGCTGCGATATTCACGGACATCTATATCGAGGACAAATAGTATTAACCTACCAACGTAATCCACAAGCGCAACAAGTAACCTTAGACTATGTCTTGAACGATTATTATTTTGATGATATTCAGGTTTTGGGAAGCAATTCCATTTTAAAGGAACTGTCCAATGCTAATGGAAATCCACAATTTACCCATAATGTCGATTTAACAGTAATTTGGCCTAACGGAATACAAGCGTCTAGAGAAGGACAAATTGTAAATGAATGGATTGAAGGGTTTGATACGGGTGTTTTTACAGATAATGTATTTGAGTATACCGGTTATTGGAATGCTACTTTTGCTAACGGTGGGACACATAATTATGAAGTTATTTTGCCTTTAAGAAAAGAAGCTTCTTGTTATCATTTTGTAAGAGGCTCTATTGATGCAGATTTGCAACTTTTTGATGGTGTGCTTGATTATGGTGATGGAGCTTGCGACAATCTAGCAACATTTACATTTGCCAATGGCACATTAATAAATATTGTTTTAAACTAATTGGGATTAATAAATCATAAAAAAAGCGACCCGTTGGTCGCTTTTTTTTATGATTATTGTGAAAGTTATTATTCTCTTAAAGGTTGGTTTGTAATTAAATCGATATAGAGATTAACTTTGTTTTTTAAGTCTTTTCTATGGGTAATAAAATCTAGAAAACCATGTTCTAATAGGAATTCTGACGTTTGAAAACCATCTGGTAAATCCTGCCCTGTGGTGTCTTTTACAACACGAGGTCCAGCAAATCCAATTAAAGCACCAGGTTCGGCAATATTAATATCTCCTAACATAGCAAAAGAAGCTGTGGTTCCTCCAGTAGTTGGATCGGTGCATAAAGAGATGTACGGAATTCCAGCATCTGCCAATTGTGCTAATTTAACCGACGTTTTAGCTAATTGCATTAAAGATAGAGCAGCTTCCATCATTCTAGCACCTCCAGATTTGGAGATAATCATGAAAGGAATTTTCTTTTTTAAAGAATAATCGGCAGCACGTGCAATTTTTTCACCTACAACAGATCCCATAGAGCCTCCAATAAATGAAAAATCCATACAAGCAACTACTAAATCTTTACCTTTAGATTTACCAACAGCTGTACGAACGGCATCTTTTAAATGTGTTTTTTCCTGAGCTGCTTTTAAGCGATCTGGATACTTTTTAGTGTCTTCAAACTTTAAAGGATCTTTAGATTCTAACTTAATATCTAATTCTTTAAACTTATTGTCGTCGAATAAAATTTCGAAATACTCTTTACTTCCAATTCTTACGTGGTAACCATCTTCAGGGCTTACGTAAAAGTTCTGTTCTAATTCTTTAGTATCTACTATTTTTCCAGTAGGAGATTTGTACCACAAACCTTTAGGAGTATCCTTCTTTTGTTCGGTGGTAGTTTGAATACCTTTTTCTTTTCTTTTAAACCAAGACATATCGATATACGATTTTAGATTTTTGATTTCCGATTTTAGAATTTCTTCTATAATCGATTCCTGTTTAGCCAGACCACAAAATTATAGTTTTGTTTTTAATTAAGTGGAAACACTTATAATATTTTATAAAGTATTTACATTGTTCAAATCTTCGAAGGCCTTTTTTAAACGCTCTACAAAGCTATTTTCACCTTTACGCAACCAAACTCTTGGGTCGTAATATTTCTTATTTGGAACATCATCTCCATCAGGATTTCCAATTTGAGCCTGTAAATATGCTTCTTTTTCTTTCATATAATCACGAACACCAGAGGTAAATGCATATTGCATATCTGTGTCGATATTCATTTTTATAACGCCGTAACCTATTGCCTCTCGAATTTCTTCAACTGATGATCCAGAACCACCATGAAACACAAAATCTATATGGTTATGCTCTAAATTAAATTTCTTAGAAACATATTCTTGCGAGTTTTTTAAAATTTTTGGAGTAAGCTTGACATTTCCAGGTTTATAAACTCCATGTACATTTCCAAAAGCTGCTGCAATTGTAAATTGATCGCTTATTTTGCTTAATTCTTCAAAGGCATAAGCCACTTCTTCTGGTTGGGTATAAAGTTTAGAGTCGTCCACATCTGTATTATCCACTCCATCTTCTTCTCCTCCAGTAATTCCTAATTCAATTTCTAGAGTCATCCCCATTTTACTCATTCTAGAAAGGTAGTTTTTACAGATTTCTATATTTTCTTCAATAGGTTCTTCACTTAAATCAATCATGTGAGAACTATACAGTGGTTTTCCAGTTTCTTTAAAATGCTGTTCGCTAGCATCTAAAAGACCATCGATCCAAAGTAATAACTTTTTCGCACAGTGGTCTGTATGTAAGATAACTGGTACGCCATAAGCTTCTGCCATTAAATGCACGTGTTTAGCTCCTGCAATACAACCTGCAATAGCTGCTTTTTGGTTCTCGTTACTTAGTCCTTTTCCTGCATTAAAAACACCTCCACCATTAGAGAATTGGATAATTACTGGAGCATTTAAATCTCTGGCAGTTTCTAAAACACCATTGATACTGTTGGAGCCAACAACGTTTACTGCCGGTAATGCAAAGCCTTTCTCTTTAGCTAGTTTAAAAATGTTCTGAACTTCTTTACCTGTAGCAACTCCAGGTTTAATGTTATGAGCCATGATTGTTAAATTAAAATGTTTGAATTACAAAAATAAGAAAATTAAATAGCTTAGAATGGGTAATTGATACCTATGTTATAAACAGCCTTAGAAAAGTTGTATTCATTAAACCATCTATTGTTTTCTGGATAGGAGGGATCGTAGGTTTTAAAGCCTATATCGAAACGGAAAACTGCAAAGCCAAAATCGTATCTTAAACCAAAGCCAGAGCCAATTGCTATATCTTTTAAAGATGAAAAATTGGTAAATGTCGCCTTTGGGTCTGTAATGTCGTCTAAAACGTTCCAGATATTACCTGTGTCAATAAAAAGTGCTCCGTTAAATTTGCCAAACATATTAAAACGATGTTCTATATTGAAGGCTAATTTTAAGTTGGCTTCGTTAAACTCGTCGTTACTATCTAAACTTCCTGGTCCAAGGCTGTAGGCTGTCCACGCACGATTGTCGTTAGTACCTCCAGCAAAGAAACTTTTAGAAAATGGGATATTTGTTGAGTTGCCATAAGGAATGGCTATTCCAGCAAATGTTCTAATAGCTAACACATTTTTCTTGCCTAAATCCCAATGTTTTATATAATCAAATTCTGTTTTTACAAATTGAGAATAAGCTACGTTAAAAAGTTCGTATTGACCTGCATCGTTTTTTTTAAAATTCCCAATTTTTGATATGGCATTGAACAAGTTTCCTGCTAATTCAAGTTTAACTCTAAATATAGAAAAGGTTTCATCGTATAAATTCTCTCTGTTATCTCTGGTAAAGTTGAAATTAGCACCAAAAATCAAGTTATTCTCTGTCAGTCTTATTTTTCTTTCGTTTATAGAATAGACGTCGTTATATTCTGGGTCTCCAGGTTGTAAAGAGGTGCTTCCAGAAAGTACATCGTTAATAAACATATCTGTTTGGTCTGGATAGGTTAGAGTGTTTCCATTGTTGTAACCAATATCTTCAGAGATCTCATTTAGCTCATCATAGGAATTTTGATAAATTCCAAAATAATTATCTGGATTTAGGTTTCTAACATATTGAATATTGAACAAGTCGAACCTGTTGGTTATCTTTTCAGAAGCAAACCATTTATAGTTAAAAACCCCAGAAACTGTCTGCTTATCTAATCCTACGTTAGTCTGACTAGAAGAAGCTAAGGAAATCCTGGTACTTGGAAACATGGTTTTTGGAATAATTTTTTCTGTATTAAAAGGAAAAAATAATCTTGGAATGGTTAGTTTTAAATCGACTCCCAGTTCGTTAATGTCAAAAAATGGATCATCTTCATCTCCCCCATCTTTGGAAGCTCCAATAGATCCAAAAGCCGAGAGTTCTAAGGTTTCTGCACCTCTAAAAACATTACGCATTAAAATACTTGGATTAAAGGAGAGCCCAATAGATTGAATATTACTCTGTGAGACTTCTGCACTAAAATTTAATCCAAACTTCTTATAAGGCGTTAATAAAATATTAGCCGTTAATGTGGTGTCTGGATTTTCTATATACTCGATACTTGGGTGCTTAAAAGTTTGTAAGTTGTTTATATGTCTGTAGGTGTTTGTTCGGTCTCTGTCTCTAAAAACATCTCCTGGAGTTATAAAAACAGCATCGGTTATGGCTTTTGGCTTAAAGCGCATTTTTCCATAACTAAAAAGATTAAAGTTTTTAAATAGAGTGGAGTCTGTCAAGGTTAAATTTCTATTCTCATAAGAATAATCGGTATATACATTAACTTCTTTTATTTTATAGATATTAAATGGGACTTTATATGTGGAATCTTGAGTTCTTATTGATCTATTTAAAATTTGAAGTTCCACATTCACTTTTTTATTGGTATCAATAGTATCCATTTCAAAATACACATAATCTTGGCTAAAGTGATAGACCCCAGAATTCCTCAAATTTCTGATAATTCGCTCTTTTTCGTTACTAAAGGTGGCTGTTCTATATTGTGTGTTCTTTTTTATAAGAGATTTAGCTTCAGTAGTTTTATATAAGGAATCGATTACTGGGGTAGCAATTTTGGTAAAAAGAGAATCTATAGTATACGGATCGCCAGTTTTAACATGATAATTTACAATGGCTGTTTTAGCATCTAAAGTGTCTGTTTTTGAGACGGCATCGACATCAAACCAACCATTATTAAAGTAATAGGCTTCTAATTGTTTTTCGGATTTAGCAGTTTTTACTGTATTGACAATAACTGGTGCTTCTCCAGTTGTTTTTAACCAATTATTAAATCCAATTCTATTTTCAACATATTTATCCAATTGTTTTTTGGAAAGGAAACCTTCAAGTCTTTTTCTTTTTTTAGGTTTTGAATCTATGGTTGCGTTAATAATAGAATCTATATTTGGTCTGGCAGAATTATAGATATATAGTTTTAAGGGGATTCCCAGAATTTTTTTATTGCTAGGCTGAAACAATAAATTATTAATACGCTCCGTATTATTTTTTTTATCGTTTACATAGATGTTATTTTCCACAAGCAGGTGCTCATTCTCAGGAACTCTTTTTACCGAATTACAAGAATACAAAAAACCGGTAATTACAATAAATAATACTATTTTTGAGAATTGCAGTTTCAAATACAAATAAATTAACTAGTAATAAAAGAATTGCTGTTTTGTGAGTAATAAATAAATTACATCAATGAAACTCAAAAATACATTATTTCCGTTGAAAAATATATTTAAATAAGTTTGAATGTTATCTAAAAATCAAATAAAATCAATAAGCAGTTTAAAACAAAAAAAATACCGACTTCAACAGGGTTTATTTGTTGCTGAAGGTGTTAAAACCATCAACGAATTAATAGGGTCTCACTTTAAATTAAAACAGTTATATACCACTGAGTCTTTCAAAATTGATGCCAATCTTGAAACGCTTATCTCCGAAAATGAATTAAAAAAAATTAGTTTTTTAAGCACCCCAAATACAGCTTTGGCAGTTTTCTATATCCCTGAAATTAAAACTGTTAATAATGATAATCTAATTGTTGCCTTAGATAATGTACGCGATCCTGGAAATTTAGGGACCATAATAAGACTTTGCGATTGGTTTGGAATTACAGATTTAATTTGTAATCTAGAAACTGTAGATTGCTTTAACCCTAAAGTAGTTCAGGCAACTATGGGATCTATTACTAGAGTGAATATAACTTATTTAGATTTAACTGAATTTCTAGAGCAGTCAAATTTGGAAATATTTGGTGCTTTTATGGACGGAGAAAACATATATGAAAAGAACTTACCTAAAAAAGGAATCCTGGTTTTAGGAAATGAAGCAAACGGAGTTTCTGAAGAAAATGAAAAATTGATTTCTACAAAAATATCTATTCCAAGGTTTGGCCAGTTACAAGCTACAGAAAGTTTAAATGTGGCAACAGCAACAGCTATTTTACTAAGCGAGTTTAGAAGAGGTTAATTATAGAGGAGTCTGTGTTTTAGTAAAAATCAAACTTATAACTTGTTAAAAATAACTGGTTTGTACAGCTCAACAACCAACAATTACTGGAATGTAAAGTTAATAAACACGCCACGTGTTTTCATGGATTCTATATTACCTGTCCAAGGACTATTTGGATCTGCATCTCTAACTAACTCATCATTGATGGCAAAAACGCCTCTAATCGAAGGTGTAAATTTAAAATAGTACAGGTAAAAATCAATACCAAAGCCTATTTCATAGAAATACATGTTTTTCTTAGTTCTAAATTTTCCTGCACTATTGTCGTCTGGATTGTCTTGATTACTAGATAAGTTTAAAGCAGTTGAGATTCCTCCAACAATAAAAGGTTTGAAATTATTGATACGTTTGGTGGAAAATTTTAGCAATAAAGGCACATGTATATAGGTGGATTTTATTTCTCTTTCTAAGTCCGAAGATGTAAATTCCATCCCATTAAAATAACTTTCAGGATATTCTAAAGTTCTGGTTGTAATGTATAAACCGGGTTCTAATCTTAAATCCAAGAAATCGTTAATACGCAGATTTCCAACTAGACCTACATTAAATCCAGTCGATTTTTTAGTTTGTATATCTGCCATATTAGCCATATTGGCTTTATAATCAAAATTAAAATCATAACTATTAAAACCTATAAAATAGCCATAGCTTAAACGTCTTTTATCCACATTTTCATCGTTTAATACTTTTTCCCTAGTAAATAATTGCGCGTGAGCGGTATGAAACAGGAATAAAAAAGTAAATAGAAAAAGGATGTTTTTCATCTGATTTTAATTTTGTTATTTTCTGAAAATGAAATAAGTTTTACTTTCAGCTGTATAATAATTCTATCTAAAGTCTTATTCCTGTTGATAAAAATTGATTATACAGATTATATATTATTTTTTTGATGATGTATAAATAGTTGCTACCCCAAAAGTTTGAGGTTTGCTTTCAACATTTATAAACCCGATTTTTCGTAAAATATTGTTTAAAGTTTCTCCATATGGAAAAACAGAAGCCGAATCGCTTAAATATCTATAAGCACTTTGGTCTTTAGAAAATAGTTTTCCTATAGTAGGCATTATATTTTTAGTATAGAGATTATAACCCTGTTTAAAAGGTGTTTGAGTAGGGACAGAAGTTTCTAAAATCACAAAAACTCCTCCTGGTTTAAGAACGCGAAGTATTTCTGCCAGACCTTTTTCTAAAGTCTCGAAATTTCTAATTCCAAACCCTACAGTTATAGCATCAAAATAGTTGTCTTCAAAAGGTAAGTTCTCTGAATCTCCAACAATCATATCAATTCTTTCTTGTAGGTTTTTTTTAAGCACTTTCTGTTTTCCAACTTCCAACATGCCTTGGCTTATATCTAAACCAATAATTTTTGTTGCCTTAGTTTCTGCTAAATTTATGGCTAAATCTCCAGTTCCAGTGGCAATATCCAAAATACTATCTGGTTGTGTTTTTGCTACAAGAGCAACCACTTTTTTTCGCCATTTTATATCTATTCCAAAAGAAATTACACGATTTAACCCGTCGTATTCTTTAGAAATGGCATCGAACATTTTTGTTACCTGCTCTTTTTTTCCTAGATCACTGTCTTTATATGGCTTAACTTTTGTCAATGTAAAAATATTTTGCACAAACCTACATATTTATTTTTATTTAAAATACTTGACGAAGCTCAATTTACATGCTTTTAAGTACTATTTAACGTAATTTCAATTCAGGCTTGATTGTGTTGTGTGAGTTATTTTTTACTGTTTTGAGTAGCTTCAAATCAAATAATTAAATAGTCAAATGCCTTTTAATAAATCTAATTTACAGTATATTTGCCTTACTTTATTATATAATTGCACATGAAAATAATTATTGCTGGAGCTGGTGAAGTAGGATTTCATTTAGCAAAATTATTGTCTTACGAGTCCCAAGAAATTACCCTAATAGATACCAATAAAGAAAGTCTGACTTATGCCGACAATCATTTGGATATTAAAGTAATTAAAGGCGATTCGACTTCAATTGCTATTTTGAAAGAGGCTAGAATTGCAGAAAGCGATTTGTTAATTGCTGTTACATCCTCTGAAACCACAAATATTACAGTTTGTGTTTTGGCCAAACAACTTGGTGCTAACAGAACTATAGCTAGAATTTCCAATACCGAGTTTATAAACCATAAGGAAGAAATTGGTTTTAAGAAATTGGGGATAGATGAGCTTATTTCTCCAGAATCTTTAGCTGCATCCGAAATAGAATTGCTACTTAGCCAATCTGCTTTTAACGATAGTTATGAGTTTGATGATGGGGCTTTAACTATGGTGGCTTTAAGCTTATCGAGAACGGCACTTTTTGTTGGAAAAACAGTCCAAGAAGCAGCAGAGATTTATCCTGAAATTCGTTTTGTTCCTATTGCAATTCAACGTTATGGAACTCAATATACTATTATTCCTAGAGGAGATACCCAATTTAAGGAAGGCGATAATGTGGTTTTTATTACCTCGGAAGGTGGTGGTCAAGAACTGTGTGAACTTACGGGGAAAATTAATACAGAGATTAAAGATATCATGATTCTTGGGGGAAGTAAAATTGGATATAAAACAGCAAGAGATTTATCTAATCAATACCCAAATATTAAACTTATTGAAAAAGATAAAGATCGTGCCTTCGATTTAGCAGATGAATTAGCCGATGTATTAGTTATTAATGGCGATGGTAGAAATGTGGATCTTTTAGATGAAGAAAGTCTGTCCAACATGGATGCTTTTATAGCTGTTACAGGAAATTCTGAAACAAATATCATGTCTTGTTTGGTAGCAAAATCTAAGGGAGTTAGAAAAACTATAGCCTTAGTTGAAAATATGGACTATTTTGAGCTTTCGCACTCTATTGGAATAGATACTTTAATAAACAAAAAGCTTTTAGCAGCCAATACCATATTTAGGTATATTAGAAAAGGTGAAGTAATTGCCATGACCAAACTCAACAATATGAATGCCGAATTATTAGAGTTTAATGTAAAACCAACTTCTAAAATTTGTAACAAATTGATTAAAGACGTCAATTTTCCAAGAGCAGCTATTATTGGAGGAGTTATAAGAAATGGTCGTGGATATACAGCTTTGGGCGATTTTAAAATCGGAATAAATGATAAAGTGGTGGTGTGCTGTCTGCCTAGATCTATTAAGCAAGTAGAAAAATTATTCTTGTAACTTACTATCTGTGAAACTTAATTATAAAATAATCTTTCATTTTTTAGGACTCCTTTTATTATTTAATGGTGGCTTTATGCTATTATCTGCCTTAATTAGTTTTGTTTATAAGGATGGCGTTACTATTAATTTATTGATTTCTGGTGGAATAACTATTCTAACAGGGCTTCTAGTGATGTTTCTTACTAAGAGTCATACCAAAGAAATGAATAAGCGCGAAGGCTATATTGTGGTAGCCTTTGGATGGGTAATTATGGCATTATCAGGAACTCTGCCCTATGTTCTTACAGGAAGTATTTCTAGTTTTACAAGTGCTTTTTTTGAAACTATGTCTGGTTATACAACTACAGGTGCAACCATATTAAACGATATTGAAATTATCCCCAAAGGAGTTCTGTTTTGGCGTAGTTTAACACATTGGATTGGTGGAATGGGAATTATTGTGTTAGCTGTGGCTATTTTGCCATTATTGGGAATAGGAGGGATGCAGTTGTTTGCTGCAGAAGCTCCAGGGCCAAGCACAGATAAACTACATCCAAGAATTACGGATACAGCAAAGCGTTTATGGTTAATTTATTTTGGCTATACAGCTGCCGAAACCATCTTGCTAAAAGTGGCAGGAATGTCTTTTTTCGATGCAATAAATCATTCCTTATGTACTTTGTCTACTGGAGGATTCTCTACTAAAAATGCGAGTATAGCCTATTGGAATGGACAGCCAATTATTCAATATATTATTATTGTTTTTATGTTTTTGGCGGGTACCAATTTTGTACTAAGTTATTTTGCTTTTAAAGGAAAAGTTCAAAAGATTATTAAAGATGAAGAGTTAAAACTATACTTTAAATTTATCCTGGTTTTTACAATTATTGCCGCTTTAATTATATATTTTAAAACAGACCCATCGGCATCTTGTATCGAGCATCCAATGGTATGGGGAAAAGCAGAAAGTGCATTTAGACATTCCTTGTTTCAAGTAATATCTGTAGTTACAACCACAGGTTTTATTACGGCAGATTATACCTTATGGACACCTTTTCTAATGGTTCTATTTTTTGGACTTATGTTCTTGGGGGGTTCGGCAGGGAGCACCTCTGGAGGGGTAA
This sequence comes from Xanthomarina sp. F1114, assembly GCF_026410255.1. GTDB lineage: Bacteria > Bacteroidota > Bacteroidia > Flavobacteriales > Flavobacteriaceae > Xanthomarina. Next base: position 171,706 of record NZ_JAPMLL010000008.1, on the reverse strand, counting down.
AGGTAGTGAGGCATTTAATTCTAATTAAAAATGGGTTTTTGGAGTTTAAAAGAGCCTTGCATCCAAACGCGGTTTTACCAGTTAGATATAATGGAAAAGCGGTAACAGGACTAATTGTATTTAATATTCTGGCCTTTTTTATTCTTTATATGTTGTCTTTTATTGTGGGAGCTTTAGTCTTTTCAATGATGGATATAGACTTCATATCGGCCATTGGATTATCGGCTTCTAGTTTAGGTAACGTGGGGCCAGCTTTAGGGAGTTTTAGTCCCGTAGATAATTATGCGGCGTTACCAGCTGTTGGAAAATGGTGGGCATCGTTTTTAATGCTTATTGGACGTTTAGAATTGTTTACTGTACTTATTTTGTTAACGCCTTTCTTTTGGCGAAACCGTTAGTTTATATTAGTCTTTTATAAATTAATCAATTAAACATTATATGTAACATTTTGAAAGTTTGTCCTACTCATATATAAAGTGCTTTTACAGATGGTTAACTGATGCCTTTGAGTCGCCTCAATACAATCTTTTATGTTTTATAAGAATCGTGGTTTTTATACCTTGATTTAATATTTCTATTTACTAGTTTTATATTAAAACCTATTATCATGGGAGGAGAAGGAGCAATGATGCATATGATACATACTTTAAGAAACAATAAAAGTATGTTGAATAAACGGAAAGAACGACGCTTAAATAATTGGAGTTCTACAGGTGAAAAACTTGAATTTGAAAACACGGCAACTCAAGCAAATCTATTACAAATTAGATTAAAACTCCAAAAAGAAAGAAAACAAAAACTAATTAAGATTATAGTCACTTTTGGAATTTTTATGATTCTCTTTATAGCCGTGGTAGCTTATTTCTTTTAAATAAAAAACCCTTCAGAATATAGAAATTTGAAGGGTTTAATTAAATTATAAATTTTAAGCTTCTTAGCTAAGAGCTTCTTTAATACGTTTTATTGCTTCAATAATTTGTTCTTGACTGGCTGCATAACTAATACGAATACAATCAGGATTTCCAAAAGCATCACCAGTTACAGTAGCTACAAGAGCTTCTTCTAAAAGAAATAAAGAGAAATCTGTCGCATTATTGATTTTCTTTCCTTTTAAGGTTTTTCCGAAGTAATAAGAAACATTCGGGAATACATAAAAAGCACCTTCTGGTGTATTGTTTTGAAAACCTTCAACTTCAGATAGTAGATTTAACACCAAATCTCTTCGGATTTTAAATTCGTCTATCATAAATTTTACACGTGAAGGCGATTCATTTAAAGCGGTAATAGTAGCACGTTGAGCAATACAATTTGCACCACTAGTAATCTGACCTTGCATTTTGGTACATGCGCGAGCAATTTTTTCTGGTGCACCAATAAATCCAATTCTCCAACCTGTCATGGCAAAAGCTTTCGATACCCCATTTACGGTAACCGTTCTATCGTACATGTCGTCAAATTGAGCCATGCTTGCATGTCCATTTTCGGTAAAGTTTATGTGTTCGTATATTTCATCTGAAACCACATAAATATCAGGATATTTTTGAAGCACATCTGCCAAAGCACGTAATTCTTCAGTACTGTATAGAGAGCCGCTTGGATTACAAGGCGAGCTATACCAAATCATTTTAGTTTTTGGAGTAATTGCAGCTTCCAATTGCTCCGGAGTCATTTTAAAATCGTTGTCAATAGAGGTCTTTACCTCCACTGGAACACCTTCAAATAATTCAACAATATCCTCGTAACTTACCCAATACGGACAAGGTAAAATAACTTCGTCTCCTTTGTTAAGCAATACAGAAGCTACATTAGCCAAAGCTTGTTTAGCTCCAGTAGACACAACTATTTGAGGTAAGGTATATGTTAAATTATTGTCTCGTTTAAATTTGTTGATGATGGCTTCTTTAAGCTCTACATAACCATCTACAGGAGAATACGAATTATAGTTCTCGTTGATGGCTTGAATAGCTGCATCCTTAATATAATCTGGCGTATTGAAATCTGGTTCGCCAAGACTTAAACCAATAATATCTTTTCCCTGTGCTTTTAGCTCTCTAGTCTTTGCCGCCATTGCTAAAGTAGCAGACGTAGACATGTTTAGAACTCTTTCTGAAAGTAGGCTCATTGTAATTAGTTATTTTTAAAATGATAAATGAAATTAAGCCATGCTAGGCTTCTGACCTAAAACTTTTAATTGTCGATAATGTTCTGAAATTGCAGTCCAAATAGAATTGTATTCGTTGTATGGCAAGCTGAATTCTTGAGCAGTTTCTCTAACAATGCTAGCTATGTTTTTGTAGTGAACATGACTAATATGAGCAAATAAATGGTGCTCTACTTGTCTGTTTAAACCTCCTGTATAAAATTCTACTAACCAACTTTTAGGTGAAAAGTTCGAGGTTGTAAATAACTGATGTATGGCCCAGGTGTTTTTCATGTTCCCATTTTCATCTGGCATAGGCATATCTGTATTAGGCATCACGTGTGCTAATTGAAAAATAACACTTAAAATAATTCCTGCAGTATAATGCATGATTAAAAAGCCTATTAAAACTTGCCACCAAGCGTAACCTAAAGCTAAAGGTAAAACGACCCAAATAGAATAGTACACGATTTTCCCAATAATTAGTTTGGTCCATTGTGTAGCTGGCTTAGGAAATTCGCCATAAGATAATTTTCTTTTTAAATAAACATAAGTTTGTTTAAAGTCTGTTGTAATGGCCCAGTTTACGGTTAATAAACCATATAATAAAAAGGCATAATACTTTTGATATTGATGAATTTTCAACCATTTGGAATGTTTCGAGAAACGGATAATTCGTCCGGCATCGATGTCTTCATCATGGCCTTGAATGTTTGTATAGGTATGGTGTAATACATTGTGTTGTACTTTCCAGTTATAATCGTTACCAGCTAAAATGTGTATGCTGCTTCCCATTAATTTATTAACCCATTTTTTACTAGAAAAAGAACCGTGGTTGGCGTCGTGCATCACGTTCATACCAACTCCAGCCATTCCAATTCCAATAACCATCATAGAAATAACTTGTAGCCAGGTAGGCATGTCTACAGTTAATATAAGTACTAAAGGTCCAAGTAATAATGTAAACATTATTATAGCCTTGATATATAACTTCCAGTTTCCTGTTTTTTTAATATTATTCTCTTTAAAGTAGTCGTTAACTCGTCTATTGAGTGTTCTGAAAAACTTTGCAGAGTCTGTTCTAGAGAAAGATAATGCTTGTTTTGTCATGTTGTTGTTTTTTACTAACTAATAATCTTATTGATACAAGTATCAAATTTGACGCCAAAGATAATTAATATTGACGTGCATCTTAATAAATATTTCACAAAAATGCACAATAATTTATCTATTTTTGTTCAAAATTAAAAATCTATGGAGCTAATTCTTAAGTATTTTCCAAACCTTACGGAAGATCAGATTGATAAATTCACAAAACTTGAAGGCTTGTATCAAGATTGGAATCTAAAGATAAATGTCGTGTCTCGTAAGGATATAGACGAGTTATATTTAAGACACGTTTTGCACTCCTTGGCAATTGCTAAAGTGTTGGAGTTTAAACCGGGGACCAAGATTTTGGATGTTGGTACAGGAGGAGGTTTTCCTGGGGTTCCATTGGCTATTTTGTTTCCAGACTGTTCGTTTCACTTAGTGGATAGTATTGCGAAAAAATTAAAAGTAGTAGATGAAGTGGTTGAAGGTTTAGATTTGCAAAATGTTAAAACTACCAACAAACGCGTTGAATTAATAGAAGGTAACTACGATTTTATTGTAAGTAGAGCAGTAGCTGCTATGCCAACATTTGTTCATTGGGTAAAAGGAAAAATAGCTAAAAAGCAAAATCATGAATTGAAGAATGGAATTCTTTATTTAAAAGGTGGCGATTTAACTGAAGAACTTAAAGATTATCAGAAAGCAACGCTATACGACATCTCTGATTTCTTTGAAGAAGATTTTTTTGATACTAAACGAGTGGTGCATTTACCATTAAAATATAAGGGGTAATCCTGCTTCAGACAATATACAACAAAAGCCTTTCGATACATGAAAGGCTTTTTTGGTTTTAGTTGGTTAATTGGGGGTTTTTATTTTACTAACAACTTTGTTCTTAAACTTACTTCTGTGTTTGTGTCAACATTTAAAATGTACATGCCAGAGGCTAGATTTAGTGGTAGAGTTGTTCTTTGGTCAATTTTAGTTTTCTTGTTGTAAACAATCTTTCCTGTAACATCAACTATGGAAATAGAAGCATTATTATATTCTTTAGAGCTTAATAGGGTTACATTATTTATAACCGGGTTCTGTAATAGTTTTATGTTTTGATACAAATTGTTTTCTGTAGATAAGGTGCTTTGTAAGATTTCAAATAAGGCAAAATCGACATTTTCTTGAGTTAAAGTAACATGTGGCTCATTAACTGTTGGCATATACCAAGCATCAAATGGTGTATTATTTGTAGTTGCGTTTGTGGATGTAATGTTCGAAGGTGTGTGAAACCAGTTAATTTCATTATTTGTAATTTCTAAAGCCATGGCGCTTACGCTCGGAATAAAATTAAAATAATCTGTAGTTAAGGAAGCTAAAAAATCACCAACTAATCCATCTGTAGATAAGTCTTCGGTAAGTTTTAAAATATCAAATAATCCCCCGGATGCAGCGTCAACGCCATGAGAATAAGTAAATGCTCTGGAGTCTGCATTATTAATTCTATCATTAGCTAATGGAAACCACCATGCAAAATCTAAATGGACATTACTTGTTTGAATTTCTGTTCCTGCACTTGGTGTGAAATAGGTTTTAATTTTCATGTCTGCACCAGTCATAACATTGATATTGGCATTTAAAATTCTGCTACCAGGGTTTAAATCGTTGGCTCCAGCTGTATTGTCAGGATAACGACTGTTATTTCCACTTCCATTTATAATGGATACATTGCGAGATTGTTGCGGGAACCCAGAACTTGTTAAGTTGTTCATGTTAGCATCGAAAATAGCTTTAAATCGATGCGCTCTAGGTAAGGCTAATGAGCTATTAAAAGTTACTCCGTCGCTATTAGTAATATGTGGTTCAAATTGATCTGTTAGCATTTGCCTGGATGCCGAAGACTTTAGCATACCATCAATAATAGGTTGTAACTCTTCCACATTTTGGTTTCCTAACACCCAGAAATCATCTAGACCAAAGGCGAGAAAATTAAATTGATGCTGAAATCCAATGGGAACATTTGCGCCAAGATGGGGTGCATCAAACGAAATCCAAAGTCTGGTATCGTGATTCATGTTTTGGTTTTCCATATAGTTTAAAGCATATCTAGAAATTAGACCGCCCATACTTGGACCAATAACCACGTTTTGAGCAGTTCCTTCTTTTTCGGCATTGATAATGTTTATAAGTTCTACCAATAACATGGCGTTACGCTCAATAAAATCAACTCCACCATCAATAACGGCAGAGTCTTCTGTTCTTGTATAAATAGGAAAGTTTAGTATTACAACATCAAAATCTTCATCTCTTACTAAATCTCCAAGATTTGAAGTGTTGCCGTTTTCGGTAAAACCTAATAATTCGTAAATACCAGTAATATCCCTTCCATCTCCAGGATCAAAACCATCTACTAAAAAGATTGGTTTGTCTAGAATGCCATCATCACTTAAATAAATTTCGTATTCCCCAGTTCCAGGATAAGAAACAGCTTCTCCATAAGCGGATAAGTCTGGGACAATACTAGAATTAAAAGTAGTAATTACTCGATGGGTGTTCGTGAAAATATCAGAATTTGAAAGTGTGATCTTTATGTTAGACTGACGTGTAATAACCTCGCCATTATCTAATGTTAATTTAAAGCTTAGTGTTTTGTTTCCGGCTTCAGAATAATATATGGAAATATCTTGATTTAAAACAACTGTGGTAAAACCTAGACCATCGTTAAAGTCTATCGCAATACTTTCAATTTTTTGGTTAGTTGTATTAAAAATATGGTGTTCCGATAGGTTAAATGTGGTTTGTAAACCTTTGTGACTTTTTCTTAATGGTGAAGTTAAAGTAAGGTGTTTTTTTTCAAAAATAGGTTCCTGGTTTGTTCTAAGTAAATAACCTTCGGAATCTCTGGTCACACTATTACTTTGTAAGGCTTGATCTGTAATAGATTCAAAATCGCTATGTAGTATGGCTAACGGAATTACCTGAGTGAAATAGCTTTGTTTGCTTTGTTCTTTTAAGCTTTCTAAAGAAGGTAGGCGCTTTTGCAAGTCTCCGTGTTCAATAGCTTTATAAGCCTGATAGAAGCTGTAATTATTGACGACTTTTTCATTATAATCTGTTATATCAACTATTGGGGATTTATGCGCTAACACAGAAGTCTCCATTAAAGAGGTGTCAAATTTTTGAAGGGCATTTTTGGTTTGCGAGAATGCGCCAACCGATAAAAGCAGAATAAGTAAAAGGTAGTTTTTTTTCATTTCAATCGATTATATATTTAACATTTAGATTGAAATATATGAAGTTCTTTTGTTAAATATATAATTGAAATGAAATATTAAGCTAAAAAAAATAAAAATCTCCTTAAAAGGTAAGTTTTAAGGAGGTTTAAATTCGTGTTAAATAGATTGTGCTTAAAGCTCTATTTTTAATTATAGTTTTTTAAATATCTGTTTGGGTTTAATAATTAAAATGACGTTGTAAAGTTTAAAGTAACTCCAGTGTTTTTACTAACTGGTCTACAAACACCTCCAACACATATTAAACCTCCTCTTTGTCTTCCATAGTTTAAAGCAACACGGGTAGCTCCTTTTGTGTAGCTTCCACCTACATTAAAGAAATGTATTTTGGTGTTTTCGCCATTGTCGCTCTCTTCGTAGTTATAAGAGTCGTTTAAGTAAAGTCCAAAATTAGGGTTTAAGAAATATTCTAAAGTCCCACCAAGCCAGTTCCTAGCGTCGTCGTTAGTAGATAAGTGCTGGGCTTCTAGTCTAATAGATTGACCTTTTCCAAATTTATATGTGGTTTCTGCTACGCCTATCCAGGCATTTACAACACTTCCATTGGCCTCTTCCAGATAATCTGAATTATAAAATAGATTTATATAAGTAAATATAGAACTCCAGTTTCTAGACCATTTTTTATTTACATCTAAGCTAAAGTCGCTATAAAGCTTATTTTTAAAGTTTAAAAATTCGCTAGTGTAGGTTAGGTTATCACTACTAAAATATGGAATTCCATCAGGATCTTGAACATCCACGGCTAAACTAGCCCAATAAGATAAATTAGCTGATATTTTAGTCCCGTATTTTCCACCTAAAAGAGTTCCTCTTTCAATTTTGTAATACACATCTATTTGATTTCCAATTTCACCTGCTTTTACACGTGGAGTTTCGAAATTTTCTACATATAAACCCGGTTGTGCTTGATACAAATAAATGTTGGCAAGTGTATAATCGTGTTGCTTGGTTAACGCAGGTAAATAATTCATAGAAGCTCTTTGGGTAGGATTTAATGCAAGGTTTGCATCTTCTCTTTGAGAGTAAAAACTCATGTTTTCCAATCTTCTAAATGTGTAGTTTATTCCTAAACCTCTTGCAGAATACCCTAAATTAAATAGCCAGGCACTTCCATCAAAAAGCACATTTTCTGAAAAACTTACGTCATTTGGTCTTATATTATCTAAACGAACATCTTTTCCTTTATAAACATATTCTATGTTACTATAAATTCCTTTAAATGAAGTTCCTACTCTGGCAGAATAAGCACCTACATTTCTAGGAACATCTACTCTGTCTGTATTGTCAGGATTTTCATATGTGTATTCTTCATTTCTGTTTACATAACTCAAACCAAAGGTAAGTTGATCGAAGAAGTCAGATTTAATAAGGTTAACTATATTTAATTCGGCATTAAAAGCCATGATATCTGAATCTGACACCTCAAAACCTCTTCTTTGGTCTCCATATAATCCTGTTACTTGCAAGAAATCAAAGGGCGTGTATTGAACTCTTCCTCCTCTAATAGCATTGTAAATTCCTAATGCTGTGTCTTCATAAGCGCGTAATACTAGTCCGCTCCCAAACTGCTCATAAAAGTAGCCTGCAGTAGCATCAATCTTTTCTGTTTTATAATTAACATAGTATTGCGCCAAACCTATGTCTTTATCAAGCATGGTGTCGTAGTTTAAGAGAGCCTGTGGGGCATAGCTTTCGACTTGAATCCCAACACTAAAATTCTGTAAAAAATAATAATTTAATTTTAGGTAGCTATTTGCTCTTAGAGGATTATCTTCGTCAAAATCTCCAGTTTCTTTATCATTTAAATACCATTGGGCATTAGTTTCAAAGCTTCCAGATAAATTATTCATAAATTTATTGAAAGTCGTCGTTTTGGTTTCAGTAGAGTCTGGTTCGTTCTGACTAAGAGCTAATATGGGAAAAAGCAGAAACACTAAGCACTTATAAATAGAAATTTTCATTGAGGTGTTTGGTTATTGTTAGTTTTATTCGGTTTTGCGCAGCGCACAAACTTGAAGAAGGAAAAATTAAATGAGTCCAGATTAGTTTAAATATGCTTTTTAAGTTCCTCAAAAAGTGCATCTTCAGATCCTGGGGTATATCCAGAGTGTCTAAATACAATTTCTCCCTTTTTTATAATTAGGGTTAAAGGAACACTAGATACGTTTAAAGCTCTTTTCAAATCGTTATTAGTGTCTAAAAGGATAGTAAAGTCCCAGGCTTTCCCATTAACTAAAGGAATTACTCTATTTACTGTTCTAGCGTCGTCTATAGAAACTGCAAATAATTCAACGTTTGTTTCTTCTTGCCAATCTATGTACACATCATTTATAGCATCTAACTCTTTTTTACAAGGCACACACCAGGTGGCCCAAAGAGAAACAATTACAAGATCGTTTTTAGAAGTAATTTCAGTTAAACTGGTTGTTTCACCATTTAAAGTTTTAATAGAAGTGTCTAGGATTTGATCTTGCGAAAAGGAATTTAAAGATAGAAGACAAACAAATAGGAGAATTATTTTTTTCATAATAAGTAATGATTAATTTTTAAGAATATTAATAGTTTTAATAATTATATGGTATATTCGGCGCAAAATAATTAAATAAAATGCCAATATGAAAACAAAAAACCTTTTTAATTTCTTCTTCATGTCATTAATTGCAATGACATTTTTATTTACTTCCTGTGGATCCGATGATTCTGGAGACACAGCACAAGAGGTAACTTCTATTACTTTATCAAGCAATGTTAATGGAGCGCTAGTTGGAGAGCAAGTTGTGTTTACAGTAAAGGACAATAACAATAATGTTGTAACAGCTAATGCTGTAATTAAAGCAAATGGAACAACTATTTCTAGTTCTCATGCTTTTACTGCAACAGGTACCTATAATGTGGTTGCTACCTATTCTGGTAAAACCTCTAATACATTAAGTATTACTATAGATGAAGAATCTTCAATTAGTTTAACATATAGTCCTGAAGAAGTTATAAGTACAGATATGGTGACATTTACTGTGAAAAATAACCTAAACAATGATGTGACTGCAAATACAACCTTTACATTAGACGGTGTTGCGATTACAAATCCTTACCAATTTACAGAATTAGGAGCTAATGAAGTTACTGCTACTTACAATTCTTTTACAACTACAGCCACAGTTAATGTAGGAAGAGGATTTACTAAAAAGATTTTATTAGAAGACTTTACAGGAACATGGTGTCAGTATTGTCCTGGAGCTTCAGCAGCAGTTGCTAACGTCATGAATTCAAATTCAAAGGTATTTAGTGTTGGATATCATGTTAGCTATAGCGCTAGTCAAGGAATTGACCCAATGCAAATTCCTGAAACAGTATTTTTTACTGGTCAATATGGAGTGAGTGCGTTCCCTACCGTGTTCTATGCTGGGCCAGCAAATGCAGAATGGAATTTCCCTGGTATTTCACAATTAAATACCGAGTTAGCGAAAAAAGCTACAACAGGTCTTGCTTTAAACGCAGAAATAGTTAGTGGGATGTTAAACATAGAAGTGAAAGTTGGATTTAATGAAATTCCAAACGAAGAGGTTAAGTTAATGCTATATTTAGTTGAAGACAATGTAACTACTTCCACACCTCAATCAGGATCTAATCAAGGAAATAACTTTGTACATAAAGATGTATTACGAGAAGTTTATTCTAATCAGATAGGAGATGTTATTCCAGCTGGAAGTATTTCTTTGACATCTAATTATGAAGCTAATTTTACGGGATTAACTTTGCCTGCAAACGTTTCTGATGTAAGTGAATTAAAAGTGATTGCTTTTGTTAGAAAAAATGTAAATGGAAACAAATTTGAAATATTAAATGTTCAAGAAGTTGAAGTTGGATCTAATCAAGATTTTGATTAATTAAAACTAATTATAATTCCATAAAAAAAACCGAAGCATTTGCTTCGGTTTTTTTGTTAATATAAACTTTAATTTCTATCCTAAGAAAGGGTATCTGTAATCTACTGGAGTTACAAACGTTTCTTTAATCATTCGTGGAGAAACCCAACGCATTAAGTTTTGTGCAGATCCAGCTTTATCGTTTGTACCAGAAGCTCTAGCACCACCAAAAGGTTGTTGTCCTACTACAGCGCCAGTTGGTTTGTCGTTAATATAGAAGTTTCCAGCACTGTTTTGTAAAGCATTGGTTGCTTCAACAATAGCATAACGACATGTAGCGATAATAGCTCCGGTTAACGCGTATTCACTTGTTTCGTCAACTAGTTTTAATGTTTCAGTATATTTGTCTTCATCGTACACATATATAGTTACAATAGGGCCAAATAACTCAGTACACATGGTGTCGTATTTAGGGTTAGTAGTCACAATTACTGTAGGCTCTATAAAGTAACCTTTCGATTTGTCGTAACCACCACCTACAATAATTTCAGCATCATCAGCTGCTTTAGCTTGATCTATATAAGAAGCTAATTTATCGAAAGAACCTTCATTAATAACTGCAGTAATAAAGTTGCTCATGTCTTCTGGAGAACCCATTTTGAATGACTTAACATCTTCAATGACATATTTTTTCACATCATCCCAAATATTACCAGGAATATAAACTCTAGATGCTGCACTACATTTTTGTCCTTGGAATTCGAAAGCACCTCTAGAAATAGCTGTTGCAACTTGTTTTGCATTGGCAGATTTATGAGCTACAATAAAGTCTTTTCCACCAGTTTCACCTACAATTCTTGGGTAGGTTTTGTAGTTTTCAATATTGTTTCCAATTTGCTTCCATAAGTTTTGGAATACTGGAGTAGATCCTGTGTAATGTAATCCAGAGAAATGTGGATTAGCCATAACAGTATCTGTAATCATTCCTGGGTTTCCAAAAACAACATTTATTACACCATCTGGAACACCTGCTTCTTTAAACACGTCCATGATAACTTTAGCAGAAAAAATCTGGTTGTTACTTGGTTTCCAAACTACAACGTTCCCCATTAATGCCATACAAGATGGTAAATTTCCAGCAATTGCTGTAAAGTTAAATGGTGTTACTGCATAGGTAAACCCTTCTAGTGGTCTGTATTCAACTTTGTTCCAAGCATCGCTTGTGCTTTCTGGTTGCTCCATGTAAATGTCCGTCATAAACTGAACATTGAAACGTAAGAAATCTATTAATTCGCAAGCAGCATCAATTTCTGCCTGAAATATATTTTTAGATTGTGCAATCATGGTTGCAGCATTAATTTTGGCTCTATATGGGCCAGCAATTAATTCGGCAGCTTTTAAAAAGATACCTGCACGATGTTCCCATGGCATTTGAGACCACGACTTTCTAGCTTCTAGAGCCGTAGAAATAGCTTCTTCTACGTGAGACTTTTCAGCTAAATGGTAAGTTCCTACAATATGCTTATGGTCGTGTGGAGGAGACATGGTTCTGGTATTTCCAGTAGTGACGTCTTTTCCGTTAATATACATTGGTACATCAACTTGACTGTTATACATTTCTTTGTAAGCTTTTAAAACAGCTTCTCTTTCTGGAGTTCCTGGAGCGTAACTTTTAACTGGTTCGTTAACAGCAATCGGCACGTTAAAAAATCCTTTTCCCATGATTATTATGATTTTATAATTCTTAAAAAATTTAGTTGCGAAGTTACAATATTTTTAACGATTTTTAATTCTTTAAAATCCTAAAGACAAGTTAAATTATAACTTTATTTTTGTAAGTTATTTCATGGTTTTTAGACTAGAAAATATATGTGTACTGTAACTTTAATTCCGTCCGGAACATCTAATTTTGTTTTAACCACTAATAGAGACGAAGCTCCTAATAGAGAAACTCTAAATCCTGACTTCTATATGGAAGAACAGGTAAAGCTATTATACCCTAAAGATAAAGTAGCTGGAGGAACTTGGGTGGGACTAAGCGATAAAAGTAGACTTGTCTGTTTACTTAATGGCGGATTTACTCAGCATACTAGAAAGGATACTTATAGATTGAGTCGTGGAGTAGTGGTAAAAGATTTATTGAGTAGCGATTGCGTTTTAAAATCTATAGAAGATTATAATTTAAATGACGTGGAGCCTTTTACTATCATTTTGGTAGATTGGAAGAAGGAATTATTGTTTTTTGAATTGGTTTGGGACGGAACAGTCAAGCATCTTAAAAATCTACCATTAGAACCAAATATATGGTCATCGTCTTCTTTATATACAGAGTCTATGAAGCAATCAAGAGATAAATGGTTTCAAGAATTTAAACTACAACAGGAACTAAACTCTAAGTCGCTTCTAGAATTTCATAAAACTGCTGGAGCTAATAATAAAGAGTTTGGAGTTATTATGGATCGTGGATTTGTAAAAACTACTAGTATTACGCAAGTTGTAAAATCAGGAGAAGAGGTAGAAATGCGTTTTGTTAATCTTCAGAATAATACTGAAATGACGGCTGATTTTAATTCAGAAGACATTAAAAAAGGTTAAAATATGTTTTTTAAAGAGAGCATTAGCTGCTAATTAAGTGCAAACGATGCGTTTAATTTAAAACTAGGTATATGGACCTGAAAGTTCTTTTGATTGCTAAGGTTTACCATATTATAAAAACCGAACATAGCTCCAAAAGGTGAGGATAATAAGCAACCTGAATTGTAGGTGTGCGATTCCCCTGGTTTTAGAATAGGTTTTTTTCCAATAACACCTTCTCCAAAAACCGTTTCAGTATTGTTTAAAGCATCTAAAATAGTCCAATGTCTAGATAGTAATTGTACCGGATCTTTACTTTTGTTTTCTATAACTATCTTATAACCAAATGCAAACTGAATTTTATAGTTCTTATATAAAGTCCCTTCAAACACGGTCTCTACCGAAATTTTAATACCTTTTGTTATTTGTTGAACCATTTTCATCTGTGCCTAGTTTTTATAGGAAATGCTAAATTAGGAAATAAAAGGCTTAAAATAATAAATTATTAGATTATAAGCACATATAGCCTGCTTTAATTGTTAATATTAACAGAATTAGACTCGCCAACTCCTATTAGTCTATCGTATCTAGCACCTAAATCTCTATAATACACTAGGACTTTATAGTTGTTTTCCGTGTCCCTATAGTTTCCACTAATAGCACCTTCTTGTAATTCCTCATTCTTATCTACTAGTACATATTTATAACTGTAAAACCCTTGCTTTAAGAGTATTTGAGCTTCGTAAACCCCTCGAGACTCATTAAATTTCATCTTGTTGGTTTCGGTTAATTGGTAATTATTGTAGTTGCCATAAACATAAATCGATTTATCCATTAAAGAAGGGTTGGGAAGTAAGGAGAAGTGAATCCAAACATAGTCGGCTTCTATCCATGGTTTTTCTGTGTCTAAGGCAGTAATAACAAAATTCCCGTTAATATCCGGATTGTAGGTGTAAGGTCTGGTGGCTCTAACAATATCGGTAAAAAGAAAGTTATTATACAATTCGTTTAATTCAATAAACTGAATGGCTACGTTAGCTCCTTTAATATCTTTGTTTTCAAAAGATAAATACTCGTTGCCTCCCCAAAACGTAGTTTCTGAAGTGTATTTAAATATAAGTTCATTCCCCATTGTATATTGAGGTTTTACATTTGTAATGGCGGTATTTAAATTATTATTTTGAACAATTAGCGTTTTTACAGTTTCTGTAGGATTGTTAAATTGAATGCTAGACGAGCTAATATTAATATCTACAGTTTGTTTCTGATCTAAATATTTTACATCTCTCGATGTTCTAACATATACGCCCACATTTGCACTATTTTCATACAGCATAAATTTTCTTGAAAACACAAGTTCGTCGTAATCATTATAAATATGTACCATATAATTCCCAGACTTAGTTAAACCACGTGTTCTTTCGTTTGGAATTGTTAAGTTGTAATGCGAATAAATTTGATAAGAGTTAAAAGAATTCTCATAATTACGTATTCTTTGGTTGTCGTAGCCCGACATATATTCCGCTTTAGTAAGGTTGGAAGGTGTCCAATCGTAATCGTAATGTTCAATCTTATAGTAGAAATCTTCTTCATTGCCATTTAAGGCGTCAAAAGTCAAAACAATCCTATCGCCTAGCTTGATTATTGGTAGTTGACTCTCTGGAGTTTCTCCAGTAAAAATAATGGTTTTAATATAGTCTGGAGGAACAACCTCTTGAACTTGACCAAAAGATAAAAAAGGTATAAATAGGAAGTATATGTAAATGTGAAGCTTAGCTGTCATTTTGTGAATTTATTGTTGTTTGTAAATATATGCAAATTTTATGCCTTATCATTTTTCTTTATTTAGAATCAAAATAAATAACTTTCTTCTCGAAAGTCTAGTGGTTATTCATATAGAATTTAGTAATTTTGCAGCGATTTTTTAAGGCAATTAAAAATCTTAATCACATTTACTATTAACAAATAGATTTATAAATATGTCAAACGACATTAAGATTAAAAAGGGTCTGGATATTAAACTTAAGGGAGCTGCAGAGAAGGCTACCGAGAATGCTATTGTTAGCAATTTCTGTACAATAAGACCAGAAGATTTCCATGGAGTAACTCCTAAAATGTTAGTAAAAGCGGGTGCTAAAGTAAAAGCAGGTGAGACTGTTTTTTACGATAAAGCAAATGAAGCTGTAAAATTTGTATCCCCAGTTTCTGGAGAGATACTAGAGATTGCACGTGGAGAAAAAAGAAGAATATTGGCTATTAGAATACAAGCTGATAAAGAACAAGTATATCAAGATAACGCAAAGTTAGATGCGCAATCTGCTAATGGAGAGTCTGTTAAGGCTTATTTATTGGCTTCAGGTTGTTGGCCATTTATCAAACAGCGTCCTTATGATATTATTGCAAACCCAGATAATGCACCAAAAGCAATCTTTATTTCTGCTTACGCTTCGGCACCCTTAGCGGCAGATTTAGACTATACGCTTAAAGGAAAGGAAGCAGAGCTTCAAGCAGCTGTAACAGCCTTAGGTAAGTTAACCGAAGGTTCTGTACATGTGTCTGTTGGTAAAAATAGCACTTCGCCTTTAGCTGGTTTGTCTGGAATTACCTTACATCAGGTTTCTGGGCCACATCCTTCTGGAAATGTTGGTACACAAATAAACAAAATAGATCCAGTTAATAAAGGAGAAACTGTTTGGACGGTTAATGCACAAGACCTTGTTATTATTGGTGAGTTATTGCTAACTGGAAAGTTCAATGCTGAACGTATTGTAGCAATGGCAGGTTCTTCTATCAAAAAACCAAGATACTTTAAAACCAAAATTGGAAGTGAAGTAGCTACTATGGTTTACGATAATGGTATCGATAAAGATAGCAACGACCGTATTATTTCTGGAAATGTATTATCTGGAAAAGAAGTGAAACCAGATGGCTGTTTAGATTACTATAGTAATATTATTACAGTAATTCCTGAAGGAGACGATTATGAGTTTTTTGGATGGAACAAACCTATTTTTGATAAAATCTCAACTTCAAGAGCCATGACATTTTCATGGTTATTCCCTAATAAAAAGTTTGATCTAAATACAAATACGAACGGAGAACATAGAAACTTTGTGTTAACAGGTAATTACGAAGAGGTTTTTCCTTTAGATATATATCCTTTGCAAATTTTAAAAGCTTGTATGTATTCAGATTTAGATGAAATGGAAGCTTTAGGAATGTACGAAGTAGCGCCAGAAGACTTTGCCTTAACAGAATTTGTTTGTGTGTCTAAACAACCACATCAAGACATTATAAGAAAAGGTTTGGACGTAATGATTAAAGAAATAGGGTAATTAGATTTAATATTACGACATCATATAAACAAATCGAAATAATGGGAACGGTAAACGTGACCTTAATGAAATACTAAAAAAATGGGTTTAAAAAGCACATTACATAATTTAAAAGAAAAGTATAAAGGAACCAAAATGGCTCCTGCATTTAATGCGCTTCATACTTTTTTATACTTACCAAATGAGACCACTCACAATGGAACTCATATTAAAGTAGCCGACGATTTAAAGCGTACCATGAATACCGTAATTATGGCTCTGGTACCATGTTTAATTTTCGGAATGTTTAATGCCGGATATCAGCATCATATTGCATTTGGTACTCCTGTAGACTTCTTATCTTGGGATGCATTCTACATTGGTCTTATCAAAGTTCTTCCTCTTGTAATTGTATCTTACGGGGTTGGTTTAGCTATCGAATTTTTATTCGCGGTAATTAAAGGCCACGAAGTAGAAGAAGGTTATTTAGTAACAGGAATGTTAGTGCCACTTATTGTACCAATCGATACACCACTTTGGATGCTTGCAGTAGCAGTAGCTTTTGGAGTAGTTATTGGAAAAGAGGTCTTTGGAGGGACAGGAATGAATATCTTAAATCCAGCCTTAACCATTCGTGCTTTCTTATTCTTTGCATATCCAACTTGGATGTCTGGAGATAAAGTATGGGTACATGGAGCTGTTGCAAGAGACAAAGCAATTGCAGCAGGACAAAATTTAGATGCCATTTCTGGAGAAACAATCTTAGGTACTTTAGCACAAGGTAAAGAAGTAGTTTATTCTTATTGGGATATGTTCTACGGCTTTATACCGGGCTCAGTTGGAGAAACATCAACTCTTTTAATTCTACTAGGAGGTTTGTTTTTAATCTTTACTAAAATAGGAAGCTGGAGAATAATGCTTTCTGCTGTAGTAGGAGCTTTAGTTATGGGACTTATTTTTAATGGTGTTGTAAACGCAGACATTATTACAAAGTCGAGTAGCTTCTATGGATTAATGAATACACCTTTCTGGGAACACCTAATTATAGGAGGTTTTGCTTTTGGTGTTGTGTTTATGGCAACAGATCCAGTTACAGCTTCTCAAACAAATAAAGGAAAATGGATATATGGGTTTTTAATAGGATTTATTTCTATTTTAATTCGTGTGTTTAATCCAGCTTACCCAGAAGGAGTTATGTTAGCCATCTTATTAATGAACGTGTTTGCACCAACTATAGACCATTACGTGGTTCAAGGGAATGTAAAACAAAGAACAAAACGTCTTAAAGTTAAAAACGCTTAACAATGGAAAAGAGAACAGATAAAAATTCATATACTATTATTTTTGCCATAGGAATGGTGTTAGTAGTAGGTTCCTTACTAGCTTATGCTTCGTCATCCTTAAAAGATAGGATTACGACAAACAGAGAGTTGGAAAAGCAACAAAATATTTTGTATGCCATGGGAATTAATGACAACGACGACTCTAATGCTATTTTCGTTTCTACGGAAGAAGCTCCTAAATTGTTTGCAGAAAACATTAAAAAGCAAATAGTTATTCAAGGTGATAATGTAACCGAAGATGACAAAGCTTACTTAATAGATGTAAAGAAAGAGCAAGCTAACGCAAAAGCTGGAAAAGAAAGAAGATTACCTTTGTTTATTGGAGAAGATAGTGCTGGTAAAACTTATTATATTGCTCCAATTAGAGGAAAAGGACTTTGGGATGCTATTTGGGCTTACATTGCTTTAGACGAAAACATGGTGATTCAAGGTGCTTTTTTCGATCATAAAGGGGAAACTGCGGGACTTGGAGCTAATATTAATAAACGTTTCTTTATGGACGATTTTATTGGAGAAGACCTTATGCACGACGGCAAATTTGTTGGCGTTGAAGTTGCCAAAGGAAATGCAGATCCATTAAATGTTGACAAAACGGATAATGCTGTAGATGCTATAGCAGGTGCTACAATTACTGGAGATGGTGTGTCTGCCATGTTAAAAAGCGAGTTAAAATTGTATGTGCCTTATTTTAAAAACTTAAAAAACAATTAATTTATGGGACTTTTATCTAAAAAAGATGCCAAACTTATAACAGATCCATTAGCTGATAATAACCCTATTACAATTCAAGTACTGGGTATCTGTTCGGCTTTAGCAATTACTGCCGAATTAAAAGCATCTGTGGTTATGGCCATATCAGTATTATTTGTAATGGGCGTTGGGAACGTGGTTATTTCTTTAATGCGAAATATCATCCCTTCAAAAATTAGAATTATTGTGCAACTTATTGTGGTTGCATCCCTAGTAATTATTGTTGACTTGGTGCTTAAAGCATTTGCTTACGAGTTAAGTAAAACACTTTCTGTATTTGTGGGGTTAATTATTACTAACTGTATTATTATGGGACGTTTTGAGGCCTTTGCATTAGCAAATGGTACTTGGCGCTCCTTCTTAGATGGTATTGGAAACGCTTTAGGATACGGAGTTATTTTAATAATCGTAGGTTTCTTTAGAGAATTATTTGGTTCGGGAACTCTTTTTGGAATTCCTGTATTAGGAGATCCAATTGCTAAAACGGGATTGTATGCAACAGGTTACGAAAATAATGGATTTATGATTATGCCTCCTATGGCTTTAATAGTTGTAGGAATTATTATATGGGTGCAGCGTAGTAGAAATAAAGCTTTAATAGAAGACTAAAATTGGTAATCGGCTCCAAGAGTTTTAATAATAAATGTTAAACTCTTTTTAAACCGACTAACTACATACAAGAAAAAAATGGAACATATAGAATTATTTTTCAAATCGATATTTATAGATAACATGGTATTTTCAGTATTCCTGGGAATGTGTTCATACCTTGCTGTATCTAAAAGAGTAAAAACAGCTGTAGGTCTTGGTGCTGCAGTTATCTTTGTATTGGCTATTACAGTCCCTTTAAACTGGTTATTAGATCAATATCTATTACAACCCGGAGCTTTAGCTTGGTTAGGTGCGGAGTATGCAGACTACGATTTAAGTTTCCTTTCATTTATTATGTTTATTGCTACCATTGCAACTATGGTACAATTAGTAGAAATAATCGTTGAGAAATTTTCACCTTCATTATATAACTCATTAGGTATCTTTTTACCACTTATTGCTGTAAACTGTGCCATCTTAGGAGGATCTTTATTTATGCAATCCAGAGAGATAGCTACTTTAGGTTTAGCTACAACTTACGGAGTAGGCTCAGGAATTGGATGGTTCTTAGCCATTTTAGCAATTGCTGCAATTCGTGAAAAAATTAGATATTCAAATGTGCCTGCACCTTTAAGAGGTTTAGGAATTACATTTATTATTACAGGCCTTATGGCTATTGGATTTATGAGTTTTGGAGGCATGCTAACTGGAGGGGACGATGAAGAAACAACCGAAACTGAAACCGTTCAAGTAAAAGAAGAAACTGAACCAAAAGTGTCTTTAAATACACTGGAAGAATCAGATAATAGTGAAACTATAAACGAGATGTCTAAAGTAGAAGACAAATCTTTAGCTAACAACACAATAAAATAATAAAATGATAGTATTAGCAGCAGGTACCTTAGGGACAGTTATTATAACAGTAGTCGCTTTCTTAATAATTACATTGTTATTAGTTGCGTTGTTATTAGTTGTAAAACAAAAATTATCGCCATCTGGACCGGTAAAAATTACAATTAATGGCGAAAGAACTATTGAAGTGGGATCAGGAGATAGTTTATTATCTACTTTAGGATCAGAAAAAATATTTTTACCATCGGCTTGTGGTGGCGGGGGAACTTGTATCCAATGTGAATGTCACGTATTATCTGGTGGAGGGGAAGCACTTCCTACAGAAACACCGCACTTTACTCGTAAAGAATTAAAAGAAGGTGTTCGTTTATCTTGTCAAGTAAAAGTAAAGCAAGACATGGAAATTACCATTCCAGAAGAAGTGTTTGGTATTAAAAAATGGGAAGCAACAGTTGTACGTAATTATAACGTAGCTTCCTTTATTAAGGAGTTTGTAGTTGAAATCCCTGAAGATATGGGATATAAAGCTGGAGGATATATTCAAATTGAAATTCCGGAATGTGAGATTAAATATGAAGATATTGATATTACAGCGCATCCAGAAGAACACGATACACCAGATAAGTTCCAGGAAGAGTGGGATAAGTTTAAACTCTGGCCATTGGTAATGAAAAACGACGAGATTGTGGAAAGAGCCTATTCTATGGCTTCTTACCCTGCCGAAGGTCGTGAAATTATGTTGAATGTGCGTATTGCAACACCACCTTTCGATCGTGCAAAAAATGGATGGATGGATGTAAATCCAGGAATTGCTTCCTCTTATATCTTTGCACAAAAACCGGGTGATAAAGTAACAATTTCTGGACCTTTTGGTGAATTCTTTATTAACGAATCTGATGCAGAAATGCTGTATGTAGGTGGAGGAGCAGGAATGGCTCCAATGCGTTCTCACTTGTACCACTTATTTAAAACTTTAAAAACAGGCAGAAAAGTAACTTATTGGTATGGTGGCCGTTCTAAGCGTGAATTATTCTACTTAGAACATTTTTACGACCTAGAAAAGGAATTTCCAAACTTTAAATTCTACTTGGCATTATCTGAACCTCTAGACGAAGATAACTGGAAAGTAAAGGAGAATATTGATGCACCTGGAGATGGATTTGTAGGGTTTATACACAACTGTGTAATTGATAACTACTTAAATCATCATGAAACTCCAGAGGATATTGAATTATATTTCTGTGGACCTCCATTAATGAACAAGGCCGTTCAGAAAATGGGAGAAGACTTCGGAATTCCTGATGAGAATATTCGTTTTGACGATTTCGGAGGATAAACCTTCAATTAAATATATTAAGATTCTTGTTTGTCAGGGATCTAAAACCCAACAAATTTTTGTTGGGTTTTTTTATTTATCAAATTAGACAAGGTATTGAAATTCCGCATGCTCACATTTTTAAAGTTTTACGATGTGATAGTGTTATTAGTTTTGGTAGGGAACCTTAATTAATTTAGTTCTAAGTGAAAAGCTTATTGGAATTTTCTGATAAGCTTTTCTAGTGCTCACATTTTCAAGTTGCATCGATATCTTTATAGCTATTAATCTTTGCGTATGGATTTCTAAAAACTTTAGTTATCCAGAGAAAAGCTATCTATTTAATATGGATAGCTTTTTTTGTAATGAGTCTCTTCAGAATAAAAATGATTAATAGAGCCAATAATAGTCCTAATATCCAATAAACTCTATTAGAATTCGAAGCCATTTCTATTGGGCTTGTATCTCCCATAATTACCAAACTCGCCCAGTATTGTGGATTTATTGTTCGGCCTTCTGCAGTTTTTATATAATCTAATTTAGCTTTTTTAAGTGCCTCATCTTTATCCATTCCTTTTTTTATGTAGTTATAAAAATGAGCGATAATTTCAGCGCTAGATTGCTCATCTACTTTCCAAAGACTTGTTAAAATACTCTCGCTTCCAGCATAATTAAAAGCATGAGCTAAAGAAATCATTCCTTCTCCTGCTTGGTAGGTTGGTTTCCCTGTTTCGCAAGCTGTAAGAATGGCTAAATTAGACGAAAGATTGGTATTGTATATTTCATAAGTGTATAAGTATCCATCATCAGTTTTATCTGTATTTTCTATAGGTTTTGCAAAAACTAATCGTGATAATTCCGGAGATAAATTGTTAGATTCGGCATGAGTACCTATATGAATAATTTTATGTTCTTTGGCATTCTGTTTAAAGATATGTTCTGTAGATTTTTCATTTAAAAAAGATTCTCCTCTAAACAGTTTCGAAGAATTTTTTGCCAAATCTTTTGTAAACGGTTGGGGTAAAAGTGTTAGATACGCTTTGTCAATATCTAATGTGTCTGATATCTTTAGTTTGTAATGCGTTTTCATTTCATCGTTAAACTCGGGTACAAATGCAATGAAATTATTATTGTAATTTGTTTTTTTATGTTCATTGTTTATAAGAAATAAACTGTAATTGTAAGAGATAGTATATTTAGAAAGTAAACTGTTATTAGCTAATTCGGAATAAGTTGCTATCTGTTTATTTGTTAGTGTTTCAAAGCTTAAATTAAACAGTTCCTCATCTGGAACTACAATAACCTTCTTGGTAGTAATATATGCTTCTAATGGCTCCCAAAGTTGTTTGTAAAGTTGATTGCTAAGATTGTTAGTGTCTTCAAAATTCAAAAGATTATTTAATAGTTTTTGAATGTTGTTTTCTTCTCTATTAAAAGGTAATTTATAAAAAGTTGTTTTAGAATTGGTAATTACAAAAGCATATAACTGCTTGTCTATAAATAAATATCGAACAACAGTGGTATTTTTTGGAACATGGTTTTTTATATCAACTAAGGACTCTTCAATGGTACCATAGCGCATTTTGTAGTATTTAGGATGTATTTGTTTTAAAGAATCTAAATAGGAATCCCACGCTTTGTTAGCTTCTAAGAAATCTGTCATATGTCCAGAACCCTCTAAAGAAGCAGTTAATTTGTTTTTAAGAAAGTTCTCTCGTTCCATAATTTGTTTAGGAATATGAGAAAAAGCTAAGTTGTTTCTTAAATTTAATCTGGAACGAATTCGATTATATATACTCGATTCATGTAAGCTAATTAGCTTATTGAGATATTTTGAATTTTGAGTTTTTGTGTATAATTCTAAGATTATTTTTTTTTCAAAAGTACTTATAGCTTGATAGTCTGATAATAAAATGTTGATGTCTTCGTGCTTATAAATGGTGGTTTTTCGCTTCTCTAAAATACTTGTGGCTTTATTCAAATCTTTTACTAAACCTTCAAGAAATAAGCTGTCTTTTTCTGAGCGTAAATAGTATTTAGCAGAAGTTTCTAATAAAATAAGTTCTGGTTTATTAAATTCTATTTGAATGGCATCTGCCGTAGAACCCGTTTTATTTAAATAGTTATTGGCCCTATCCACCCAGGTTAACGTCGTCCTGTAATCTTTGATAGAAAAATTTACTTTTGCCAGATTTAGCAGTTGCTTTAAAACATCAAAATTGTTCTCTCCGCCATTTTCCAGAATGTATTTATACGCTTTTGTGCTAATATCTAGAGCCTCTTCTTGTTGGTTGTTTTCAGCTAGAAAAAGTGCTTTATTTCTTAAAAAGGATAGGAATTCTTTGTCGTAATTATTGTCTAAGGCTGTTTTAAATAACAACTCGCTATTATTGTAATATTTTATTGCTAAAGGTATATTGTTTTTGGCAGCATATGCCTCTGCTAAAGCATGGTTAGCAACTCCTTTCCAATATGGGTTGTCATCATGAATATGGTTTAACTGTTCCAAACCCTTGTGAAGATTAACCAGAGCATCATCAAATTCTTTTAGCGATAATTGCGATTGACCTATTTGAATAAGGTTTGTAGGTAAACTAGCATCGGTGGCTTCCACTATATTTTTCTTTTTTTTGTAGGCATAAACAATAAGTTCATAGGCTTTTTTTAAGTTACCCTGCTCATTATAAAAAACTGCTAAATTTGAGATTGCACGTGCTTGAAATCGCTTTGCCTTAGAAACAATATTATCATCTTGATAATTATTTATAACGGTTTCATAATTTAGAATAACTTGATTTTGTATGTCTATGGCTTCGGCTAAATTTCCTTGTGTATATTCTAAAAGCGAAAGATTGGATTCTATTACTGTACCTAAATATAAATTTTTAAGAGAATTTCCTTTAGAAGCATTTATCGCCTTAATAGCTTTAGAATAATAATATTTGGCACTATCTAATTTAGAAGACATCCACATGGTTGCACCAACTGCGTTATACCCGTCTGATAATTGTTCTTTAGAAGTAGAGGGATAGGCTTCATAATGAGCCAAGGCTTTTTTAAAGTAGATTTTAGATTGGCTTACATTTCCTAAAGATAAATATGTGGCTCCTACATTGTATTCTGTTTTTCCTATTTCTTCCAGAGTTGCATCTGCTGTTTTATTAACAGTTTCTAATGCTAATTTTGTAAGCTCTAAAGATTTGGTATTGTTTCCAATTTCATCGTAAAAACTGGCTAGCTCTAATAGGGCTTTATATTGAGTCCGCTTATTTTTAGTTTGCTTGTTTATGCTTTTTAAAAAAGCATCGGCTTTTATGGATGCCTTTTTTGAATTCGAATTTAGTAATTCGATTTTGCCAACATAATAAGGGTAATTGTAAAGAGAATCTGTAAGATTATGTGTTTTAATATAATCTAACTGAGCTTTTAAAGTAGAGTCAGCTTCTTTTGTAGAACCTTTTATTAGAAAGGAATCAATGGTTTTTAAATTTAAAAAGTCATGAGCTTGTCCTTGGCTGTTTTCAATTATAAACAGTGAAAGCAATATAAAAAAGCCAAAATAACAAGAACCTCTATTCATATAGCTGTAAATTTATTTATTTAACTCATTAAGAATTTCTTTGCTATTATTGAATGTACTTAAGTTTAAATTTTGTTTAGCAAGTTCTATATTCTCTGTTTTTAAATATGCTAATCCTATATAATAATAGGCTTCATTTTTAAAGGTTTCGACTTCCAGTTTAGTTACTTTTTGTAAATAAGGGATGGCTAAACCTTCCTTGCCCTTAGCCAAATAAGCTGAGCCTATAAAATAGTTTAGCGTATCGTTTTCTGGTTTCTTGGCAAGAAGTGGTTCCCATTTGGAAATGGCTAAATTGTAATCTTTGCGTTTGTAATTAACCATAGCATCATAAAACGTAAAGTTGTCGCTAGTACTCATAGTTGTTGGTAATCCTGGATCTGGCGAATAGTATTTAGCGTAGAGATTAGCGTTCGTTTCTTTAGTAAAAAACCAGTAACCACCTAAGGAAATTACAACCATAGCCGCTATGGCAATAACTTTTTTAAAGTTTAAATATTTAACTTTAGAAGACTCTTTGGTTTGTGTTTTGTTTTCAGGTAGTTCTGCATGAAACTCTTCTAGCTTTTCTTTTAAGGCTTGAGATTCTATGCCCAAAAGCATAATTCTAATGTCTTCTAATCTGTTTTTTAAATCAGGATCGTTCTTTAGGTTTTCTTCAAAAGCAGATGCTTCCTCAAACGTCATAGTCTTATTAATATAACCTTCTATGCGTTCTAACTCTGCTTGCGTGATGTTGTAATTTGGGTTCATTCTATTAATTGTCTTTCAGGGCTAATTCTCTTAATTTTTTCATGCATCTGTATTTTTTATTCCTAGCAGATGCGGGATCTAATTGCAGTTCTTTGGCAATTATATTCATAGATTTCTTTTCAAAATAAAACTTTGTTAATAAATTTTTACATGGCAAGCCCAAACTTTTAAAAGCTTCCATGACACCTTGTAATCGATTTTCTTTTAAAATGTCATCGTCTTTGTCTAAAGCATTTTTATCAGATATCTCAAAGTGATTTAATTTAGAAGTAACCACCGTCTTTTTATGATGTTTTGATCTTAAATAATCCATCCATTTATTTTTAGAAATGGTATATAAATAACCATTTATAGAATGATTGGTTTGGGCTTGAAACTTATTGGTTTTTACATTTTTCCAAACGGCAATAAAAGCTTCTTGGAAAATGTCTTTTGCCTGCTCCTTTGTGCCACTGTTTTTTAATATAAAAGCTTCAATTTTATGAAAATTGCTATGGTACAAGGTTTTTAAAACACCTTCATCATTTATTTTAATTAACTCAATAATTTGAGTGCTTTCTGTCTCTGTATTCAATTGGGATTCAATTTTCTGCATCTTAAATTAAAGATAATAGAAAGTTGGAATAAATCATATCATATTTGACGAAGTGTATTTTAATAAGACCAAATGAAAATTTTAGTAATCATAACCAGATTCTTCTAACTGCTGCCAATTATAATCGTTTGTGGTATTATCTATGTTTGGATTGTATAAAGAATTATCGGTTGCAATATATTCGTTGTTATTATTCATCCAAACATTGTTTTCGTAACCCTCAATTTTATAGGTATTTCCAGAAGGATCTGCCATATTTCTCCTTTCATAAATTCCATCTATATAATTGGAATGACTCGCATCTGAACTTGCCTGTCTACGTCTCCATGAATTATATTGATTGTCTAAAGCTTGGCTGCTAGCTCTACCAGCTGCTCGAATTTGCTCTCCTTGCGCCTGGATATTTGCCATACGTTGTTGATGTCTACTATTATTTTGTTGTGCTAAATGCGCATAATATTGATTATGTGCTTGCACCCATTTAGGGTTTATTTCAAAATTAACTAAAGAATTAATATAAGCATTTTTGGCATTTTCAAATTCAGATTTTGGAGCCGTTAAACTGTTTAAAGTATATCCCCAATCCAAACCTCCTATACTGGTGTATTGCGCAATATAATATCTTACAATAACCATCATTGATTTGCCTTCAGAGTTTTCCCATTCTGTTACTATGCAATCGTTTTGTCTTTGTTCTGGAGTAGATTTAAACAGATAACTATTAAACCGATTGTCAAATTGTGCTAATTGTGGTAATGGAAATTGGTTTTTAAACCTGTAGCCTTCAGCTTCTACCAAAGGTTTTAATTCTTCTTCTATTAAACGTTGAATACTTTTTACAGGTTTTACCTGACTTCCAGTTTGTAAGGTGTATTGATTTCTTTCTGGACTATTTGAATAAAAAAAGGAATTAGAAACTTCTCCATAAACCTCTACGCCATTTGGATCTGCAAAATATATGTTTTTAGAATTCTGTTCTTTTTTTTCCCAATTACCAGGAATAGGCATGGCTCCAACTGGCATTCCAAACTGCTTATTCATAACATAATAAGGCTTTAAGCCATGTTTTTTTCGCTTATCCTGAATAGGAATAGGTTCTGGATTAGAAATATTATTGTCTGTTTGGAAACGGTATTCCGGAAGTTCTGAGTTCTCTTGGTTTTCTCCACAAGAGTAAATTAATAGTAGAACTAGAATGGAGTAGAAGTAGTGTAAAGGTTTCATAATTTCTGTGTTATATAAACACATCGAAACACCTTAACAATGTCATCAATTAAATTTAATATAATTTGCTAAATAAAGGGGTTAAGATAGAACTAACTCCGTATTAGAATTATTTTTAATCTCATACTGAAACAATTCTGTGCAATCTAGAATATCTGGAAGTCTATCCAATTTACATAAAAATTTAACCACAGCAGATAGTCCAATAAAAAGTACATCTTTATCTGTTGGATTTTTTGGTCTTCTATTTTTATAATGAAGTGGAAGCTGATAGCCGCAAGCTTTTAAAAATTCTGCTTCTATTTGAAGTAATTCTACAGGTGAGTACCCGTTAAATTTCTTTCCAAGATTCTGATTGACCAAACCTACATAATTTAAATTTGTAGATCCATGTTGATCCGAAAGATGCTTCCAGGAATCGTTGTTGTCTAATATATTTCCAACAGCACATTGCATACAGCACTCTGGATTTAAGCTGTTATTTTGAAAAGCCGTATATAGTTTTTCTAAGGCTAAGTCTAGTCTTTTTGTAGTTTTCATAGTATTAGCATTTTGAATTCAAGCATTAAGATACTAATTATAATATAGTTACAGATTTTTTTATGTCGTTTTAACACGGAAAGAATTCATCTCATTCTTTTAAAAAAATTAAAAAATGGCTTATGCAATCTGTTTGTCGCGGTTAGATAAACATGATATAATTATTAATTGCTGTTTTAAAAAATACGGGGTAACAATTTATACATCTTCTTTATATAAGTGTAAATAACTTAAAAAGAATTCCTGTATAATGAAAAATTTTGCAAAAATAATAGTCATGCTTTTGCTATTAACCAATGGATATTTTTCCATGGCTCAAGAAAAATCAGACATCGTTGAAAACTCGTCTTTAGACTATAATTACTTTCAAATTAGTCCAAGAGTAGGCTTCGATTCTCCTTCATTTAATAATAATACCCCTTATATAGATTATAAGAGTGGTCCAGGTTTTGGTGTTTCTGTAGACTATTACTGGAACTGGTTTGGTCTAGGTGCAGACATCGATTATATAACCAATAGTCCAGAAAGCACCTATCCTACTTCAAACCTCTATGAATCCGATTTATCTACACCTATAAATAGCTTTAATTTAAGTGAAGATAAAGTAACTAGAATGTTCTATGGTGTGGGACCAAATCTACAATATAGAACTCAATCTGGAACATTTAAAGCAGAACTTAATACACGTATTGGGTTGGCATCTGTAAAAGGAGGACGTACTTATTTAGAAGGTGTTTCTACAACTTCCAACTCCTATCTTTTAAATTTTCATGCTGGTTATAAAGATGCTGCCGTACTATCTGCCAAAGGTCAATTGCGTTTTACTTATTTCTTAAATGAAAATCTAGGTATAAATCTGGGAGGGTATTATATGAAGCATTTTGGAGCAAAAGAAGCTATCGAAATGGGTGTTTCTACAAGTTATATGCCATTTTCAGAACAGGCTTTAGCTACAAAAGAAACAGTAACTGTAATAGATGGTAATACCTTAAGGCGTTCAGAACCTTGTGAATGCGACATCTCATCCATAGGTGCGTTTGTGGGGGTTACTTATAAACTTAACAAAAAGGAAACGCCTAAAGAACCTGTAGCCGAAACAGAAGACCTATGTCCAGTCTGTTTAGAAAATCATGTGCCTAATTGCTGTAACACCTGTGGTTGTGGATTAACAATTACCGCTAGAGATAAATTTACAGGTAATATTCTACCAGAAACAGATATTGTTTTAAAAGATGAAAACGGACAAATCGTACAAAGTGGAACAACAAATTCTTATGGTGTTGTAGTGTTTAAAGATGTCATGGAAGACAACTATATAATTAGTGGAAAGCTATATAACGTAAATCTGGAAGATGAAATTCTTTCTAAAGAAGCGTTTAAAGACTGTAGAAAAGAGAGTGGTGGAATTCAAAAAGAAATACTATATACCAATCAAAATTTTATTCTAAAAGGACGAGTGGTAGAATGTAATGTCGAACAAGGAATTCAAAATGTAGATATCCAATTGAAAGATAGTGTAAATTCTGAATTAAAAAACACAATCTCTAATATGGAAGGCGATTTCATGTTCCATTTAAAACAAGTATCTAGTTATACCTTAAAAGGTAGAAAAGATGGCTATTATTCTAATGAAGTAGAGATTTCTACAGACGCTTATAATCGAGATGATACGTTATTTATAGATTTTGAAATGTGCGTAGATCCTTGCGGAAAGGCCATCAAATTAGACAATATTAATTTCGATTTAGATAAAGCTGAAATTTTACCGGCAGCAATTCCAGATTTAGAGCGCATTGTTAAATTAATGACAGATAATCCACATATACAGGTAGAAATGTCGTCTCACACGGATAGTCAAGGTTCAGATGCTTATAACCAGAAACTGTCTCAACGTCGTGCAGATGCAACTGTAAACTATATAGTTAATCGTGGTATCTCTAAAGATAGATTAATTGCTCGGGGTGCAGGTGAAAGCGAATTGAAGAACAAAAAATGTGCTAATAACGTGCCATGTACAGATGACGAACACCGTATTAACCGAAGAACAGAATTTAAAGTTATTTGTTTTTAAAACCTAAAAGAGTAAATCTGCTATTAATCAATAATCAAAACAGGGCAGTTGTTAATTGCTGCTCTGTTTTAACCAAAAAGAATCAGAAAAATGAAAACTAGATATAAAAACATGTATAAATTAATAAAACAACGAAATCTTACTTTAATCAAACTCTTATTTGTAGGCTTTTTTATCATGTTAACTGCATGTAGCAAAGATGATGTTTGTGGCTATGATGAATCTTTTGATTGTGAAGGATTACAGCTTGATTTTGGAGATGCATGCGATTCAAACGGTGATGGAATTTACGATGGAACCGTTACTGAATACTGCCAATGTAATTCTGCTGGTGCAGGTTTTGATTGCGAAGACCTTCAATTAAACATTGGTAATGCATGTGATGCAAACGGCGATGGCATGCTTAATGGAATTGTAAACGATTCTTGCGAGTGTCTTGAAGAAACAGAGCTTTTTGATTGTGAAGATTTACAACTAAATTTTGGAGATGCCTGCGATTCTAATAACGATGGTATTGATGACGGATTTGTAAGCGATAGTTGCGAATGTGTTCAAAACCTAGTGTTAAATACTTGCCCTGGATTTATACAAAATGGCGATTTTGAAAGTGTGACAGGAAATCCAAATGCTCAAGTAGACCAAGACATAAACCTGGCTAATTTTTGGAAAGCGCTTTGGAGTTCTGCTAGTTTAGCTGACTTATTTGATGATAATACTACCAATTACGGATCGTCCTGTTTTGTTGGTCCAACCCCGCAATCTGGTGTTTTTGCCGGAATGTGGATAGAGAATTCAACAAATCCAAATCGAGATAGCACATATCGAGAAGGTATGTTTAACGAGCTAACAGCTTCCATAAACCAAAACACAGGGATTTATAATTTAACTTTCGATTATTCGAATATGTCTGGAACTTGTGCAAGTACAAACGATGTTAAAGTAGGAGTTTATGGAGTCTATCATCCAAACTCAAATCCGTTGCCTACATCGCCAACAGGACTTTCAATGCCTTCTAATATAGATTTATTTGGAGCTGCAAATACCGTGTTTCTGGGGGAAGTTACTATCTCAGCTAGTACAACAAACATATGGGAAAATGCCAGTTTCTCTATCGATACAGGAGTCTTAACCTTTCCTGTTAATGGTATTAATCATATCATGATAACAAATTCTCATCAGCCTTTTAACCACTACGGTAAAATGTATTTGGGATTCGATAATTTTTGCTTAACAAATTAAAAGATTAAAGGAATTAGCATAAGGCTAATTTGTAAAACACAAAACAATAAAAACCAACAGGCTATAGTTGGTTTTTATTGTTATATAGCTAAGAACATCACAATTTTTTTGTTAGCTTGATTATGAAGTTAAACAATTTTTAATTTTTTTCAATACCCATTTATAAATAGTAATTTTGCAATATGAAAAAAGCACTCTCAGAACAGGAACTACATTATTTAGCCATGAACCATGTTGGTAAAGAATTAGAAGAGCGTGGTTTCGAGTTTATAGCAGTTAATAGCAAACTAAAAAGGCATCCACAATTTGTGTGTATGGATCAAAAAAAGCAATATTTTTTTGTAATTGTAAGGGCAGTAATTCTTCCGGAAAATCCAAATAATTACGATGTAATTTGGATGGAGTCTTTTAAGAAACATGCTATGGAAAAAGATGCTAAAGTATTGTACGCCGGAGTAGGTTTAGGAAATCCTGATGGAGAAGATTTACCTATTTATTTAAACGAAGATTACTTAATAGAATACAACGGTATTCAAGTAATTGAATCAAATTTAAACTAAGATGTCTTTCCTTCTTTTTGCTAAATAAGCAACTTTATCAAACTATAAAAACAGATTACTATGAAGAATTTTATTTTACTAATCACTCTAACAGTATTCATAGTTTCGTGTAAACAAGAGCCTAAAAACACCCGATTAGCAGGTGAGGTTTTTGGTACGAGTTATTCCGTTATTTACGATTCTGATATCGATTATCAAAAAGAGTTTGATAGCTTATTTTTTGTTATCAATAAATCCATGTCTACTTATCAAACAAATTCAGATATTTCAAGATTAAACAATAACGAGTCAAATACAATAGATGAACATTTTGCCCATGTTTTTGATGCTTCAAAAGATATTTATATAAAAACCGAAGGCATTTTCGATCCGAGTATTGGAGCCGTTGTTAATGCATGGGATTTTGGTCCAGAAGGTGCAATTAAAAGCCTAGACAGTGTAAAAATTGATAGTTTAATGCTAAGTGTTGGCTTAGATAAAGTAACAAGAAAAGCCTTAACTATTGAAAAGCAAAATCCAAATACATTTATAGATTTTAATGCCATTGCTAAAGGCTATGGTGTGGATGTTATTGGTTGGTTTTTAGAAAGCAAAAACATCTCTAATTACTTGGTCGAGATAGGAGGCGAAATTCGAGCTAAAGGTCAAAATATTGAAAAGCAAGCGCCTTGGAAAGTAGGAGTAGAGCAACCTCATTTTGATAGCGAGCAATCTGTTTTAAAAGCTATTTCTATTCACGATGAATCTATGGCTACTTCAGGAACTTATAGAAAGTATAAAGTCGATGAGGATGGGAATAAGTACTCTCATATTATCGATGCAAAAACAGGATATCCTAGTAAAACTAATTTGTTAA
This sequence comes from Xanthomarina sp. F1114, assembly GCF_026410255.1. Lineage (GTDB taxonomy): Bacteria > Bacteroidota > Bacteroidia > Flavobacteriales > Flavobacteriaceae > Xanthomarina. The sequence continues at coordinate 139,167 of NZ_JAPMLL010000008.1, read as the reverse complement.
GTATTTCCGTAATTGCCGAAGATTGTATGATTGCCGATGCTTATGCAACCGCTTTTAAAGCAATGGGGGTCGATGGCGTAAAAGAATTCTTGAAATCGCATCCGGAACTTAAGGTCTTTTTAATTTTTGAAAATGATAATAAAGAATTTGAAACGTTATCTTTAAATGGGTTCCCTGAGAGTTAATATCTTTTCTTTAAGATTTTAGTTTTTATAAACTATAGGAATAATTTCTCCCTTTGCTAAACAATACCTTGTTATTTCTTCCTTTAAAAGACTTGCAGTATAATCAACTTCCTGAACAGTGAATCCTATTTTACGAAGCTTATCAAAATAATCACGGCCATAGATTCTAACGTGGTCGTACTGCCCAAAAATAGCGGCTCGTTCTTTTTTATCAGTAATGCTATCGTCTTCAAAAGTTTCGGCTCTAGATAAGTCTTGTGGAATCTGAAACACACCAAAACCTCCAGGTTTTAATATTCTGTATAATTCTTCCATAGCTTTAGTATCGTCTGGAATATGCTCTAAAACATGATTACAGAGTATCACATCAAATTCGTTATTTTTAAATGGAAGATTGCAAATATCTGCTTTTACATCTGCTAAGGGAGAATTAAGGTCGGTGGTAATATATTCTAAATTCTTAAGTTTTCTAAAACGCTTGTAAAAGGCTTGTTCGGGTGCAAAATGAAGGACTTTAAGATGTTTAGAAAAAAACTCTGTATCGCTTTTTAAATACAACCACAATAATCTATGTCTCTCCAAACTTAAAGTTGATGGCGAAAGCACATTGTTTCTTTGCTTACCGTAACCATAAGGTAAAAAGCTTTTAAATTGTTTCCCATCAATAGGATCTGTAAAAGTGTCTCCTTTTAAAAATAATTCTAAAACAGGTCTAGCCACATAACTTAATCTAATAAGAATGGGTCTTGGGATGGTGTTTAGTATTATTTTGAATGTTTTTTTCATAAGCAATTACACAGAGATGCGCAGAGCAGCACAGAGAAAAATTAAATATTAGTTTTTATTTTACTAAGCTGTGTTTATAAAACGTTTAATGCCGTTTTTCAATAATTTGGTGTGAAAATTTATTAGTAAGCCTAAGGGATAATTCCCTAACTTCATATAAGTCAAGATTTGAGCAGTATAAACATCTGTAAAACATTCAACTGTTTTTAATTCAATAACAACTTTGTTTTCAACAAGTAAATCTATTCTATAACCGTGATCTAGTTTGATATCTTTATATACTATGGGCATAGCTACTTCTCTTGAAACAGATAATCCCATTATTTCTAATTCATAAAATAAACACTCTTGATAAGCAGACTCTAATAAACCAGGACCCAAAACACGATGTACGTTAATCGCCGCACCAATAATTTTTTCAGTCAACCTATTATTCATATTTCTCTCCGTATCTCTGAGATTTCTCTGTGAATCTCTGTGTTATAATATAACTAAAGAACAAGTGACTCACGTCTAAACTCATCCTCTTCGTTAGAAGTAATCCCTAAAGCTTCATAAATATATCCAAAGGTTGAAAGTAATTCGGGTTTTCCATCTACAATAGCCACATCATGTTCAAAATGAGCGCTAGGTTTATTATCTAAGGTCGTAATAGTCCAGCCATCACGATGTTGTTTAATTCTATGCGTTCCCATGTTAATCATCGGTTCTATAGCAACTACCATGCCTTCAATAAACTTCTTGCCGCGACCACGTCTTCCGTAATTTGGCATTTCTGGGTCTTCATGCATTTTTCTTCCCAATCCATGTCCAACCAACTCTCTAACCACACCATAACCATGGGCTTCACAGTGTTTTTGAATGGCATAACCTACATCTCCTACACGATTACCAACTTTAAGCTCGCGGATGCCAACGTAAAGAGACTCCTTGGTTACATCTAATAGTTTTTGAGTTTCTGGAGCAATTTCACCCACAGCAAATGTATAGGCATGATCTCCATAAAATTCGTTTTTTATGGCTCCGCAATCAATAGAAATAATATCTCCTTCTTGTAAGGGTTCATTAGTTGGAAATCCGTGAACTACTTGAGAGTTCGGACTCATACAAAGCGTGTTTGGAAAATCGTATAAACCTAAAAAACCAGGAATTGCTCCTTGTTCTCTAATAAAATCTTCAGCTAATTTATCTAATTGTAAGGTTGTAACACCCGGCTTCACCTCTTTGGCTAACATCCCTAAAGTTTTAGAAACAACTAAGGCGCTTTCGCGCATTAATTCAATTTCCTCTTTTGTTTTTACTATTATCATCTTAAAAAAATATGTGCAAAGATACTTAAAATTAAATGGAATTCTTTTTTCTGAAACATGACTTTTGACAGCATTTAGATGATAAATAATGAATATTTTTGTATTTAAATTGAAACACTATGTACAAACCAATTAGCGCAGAAGATGCCGTAAAACTTATTAAGTCTAATAGTAAAGTCTATATCCAAGCAGCAGCTGCAGCACCACAAGTGCTTATTAATGCCATGACCGCAAGACATGAGGAATTGCGAAATGTTGAAATCTGTCAATTACATACCGAAGGAGACGCGCCTTACGCCAATCCGGAATTAAAAGACAGTTTTCATGTCAACTCCTTTTTTATTGGAAAAAATGTGAGACACACTTTAAAAGCTGGAAATGGTTCTTATACGCCTGTTTTTTTAAGTGAAGTACCTCTGCTTTTTAAAAGAAATATTGTGGATGTTCAAACAGCATTAATTCATGTTTCTGTTCCAGACAGACATGGATATTGTTCTTTAGGTGTTTCTGTTGAAGCTACTTTAGCAGCTATTGATAATGCAGATTATGTAATTGCTCAAGTAAATAAGCAGATGCCAAGAACCCATGGAGCTGGAATTATTCATATATCAGAAATAGATGCTTTTGTGGAATGCGATGTGCCTTTACCTGTGCATTTAAACCCTGAACCATCAGCTATTGAAAACAAAATTGGAAACCATGTAGCTGGTTTAATTGAAGATAGAAGTACTTTACAAATGGGAATTGGTAGCATACCAAATGCCGTATTATCCCGACTTACAAACCATAAAGATTTAGGTTTGCATACAGAAATGTTCTCAGATGGCGTTATCGACTTAATATTAAACGACGTAATTAACGGAAACTATAAAGGCATTAACAGAGGACGAGCTTTGGCGACTTTCTTAATGGGATCTAAACGTTTATATGATTATGTAGACGACAACCCATTTATTGAAATGAGAGCGTCTAACTACACCAACGATGTCTCTATTATTAAATTAAACCCTAAAATGGTTGCTATAAACTCTGCCATCGAAGTAGATGTTACGGGTCAAGTTTGTGCAGATTCTATTGGAGCACATATGTATTCCGGAGTTGGAGGACAAATGGACTTTATTAGAGGAGCCTCTTTAAGCGAAGGAGGAAAAGCAATTATTGCCTTACCGTCTACTACAAAATCTGGAATTAGTAGAATTGTACCTACTTTAAAACCAGGAGCTGGGGTTGTTACTACACGTTCGCATGTACATTATGTAGTTACCGAATACGGAATTGCTAATCTCTACGGAAAAACTATTAAACAGCGCGTAAAAGCCTTAGTAGATATAGCGCATCCAGACCACAGAGAAGCTATAGATAAACAGTATTATAATTTAATAGGATATTAATTAAAAGTAGTAACTGCTAACTTAATTTTATAACAACCACGACCTCTATGTTCTTAAAGAATAAAGAGTTTCGTGGTTTTTAATTATCTTCTAAAAAAAGAAAAGAAACCTTTCTTTTTTTCTTGTTCTAAAGGACTAAAATTAGGGTCGGATAGTTTTTGATAGACTTCACCCCAGCCTATAAAACCACCAATATTTCTATCGTCAATAAATATATCTGCATGTATTTTCCGACTTTTAGTTTCATCAAATTGTTCTTCAGGAAAACTGTTATTTACAGCATAAAAAACGATGCCGTTATCCTTACAGAAATTAACAGCTTCTTCTAGTCTATCACCACTTCTGTAGGTCCATAAAATTAATCGATGTCCATCTTTTTGCAGTCTTTTTAAGGTTTCGAAAGCAAAAATTTTGGGTTTACCAATTTTAGGATAATTATCGTCTACGATAGTTCCATCAAAATCTACAGCAATAATATGTTTGTCGTTAAAATTCATACCCGATTATTGATTCCAAAAATAAGAAATTTAAAATGCAATTGTATCAATCTTTAGGTTTAGATTAACGTATGTTGGGTCATTTTTTCTGGTTGCTCAACGCCCATTAGTTTTAAAATTGTTGGAGCAACATCACCTAGAACACCATCTTTAATGGCTTTTAAATCCTTGTCAATTAAAATTATTGGAACTGGATTTGTAGTATGTGCTGTATTTGGTGTACCATCTGGATTTATCATGGTTTCACAATTACCATGATCGGCAATAAGAATGGTGGTATAATCATTGTCTAAAGCAGTTGTAACTACACTTTTAACACAAGTATCAACAGCTTCGCATGCTTTTACGGCAGCCTCCATAACACCTGTATGTCCTACCATATCACCATTTGCAAAGTTTAAGCATACAAAGTCTACCTCTCCTTTTTTAAGTTCAGGAACTAGAGCATCCGTTAATTCAAATGCACTCATTTCTGGTTTTAAATCGTAGGTAGCTACTTTTGGAGAGTTTCGTAAAATACGGGTTTCACCTTCAAATGGCATTTCACGTCCCCCAGAAAAGAAAAACGTGACGTGTGGATACTTTTCAGTTTCCGCAATACGGATTTGTTTTTTTTGATGTTTTTCTAAAACTTCACCAAGGGTATCTGTTAAGTTGTCTTTATGATAAACAACATGAACATTTTTATAGTTATCGTCATAACTAGTCATTGTTACATAATACAAGTCTAATTTGTGCATATTCTGCTCATGAAAATTAGTTTGCGTTAATGCTTCTGTTAATTCGCGACCTCTATCGGTTCTAAAATTAAAATAGATAACTACATCTCCATCTTTAATGGTTGCTTCTGGTTGATTATTTTTATCAACCATTATAATAGGTTTAATAAACTCATCGGTAATCTCGTTATCGTAACTGCTTTCAATAGATTTTAAAGCGTTTTTAGACTGTGTTCCAGTACCATGAACCACGGCATCGTAAGCTATTTTAATGCGTTCCCATCTTTTATCTCTATCCATAGCATAATAACGACCAGTTATTGTAGCCAATTTTGTTGGGGAGTTTACTATAAATTCTTCAAGATCTGTAATAAAACCATATCCGGATTTAGGGTCTACATCGCGACCATCTGTAAAGGCGTGAATATAAGACTCTGTAACGCCAGAAGTTTCGGCAGCAGATATGAGTCCTTTTAAATGATTGATGTGCGAGTGTACACCACCATCGCTTACCAAACCTAAAAAATGGACAGGTTTATTATTCGTTTTTGCATAATTAAATGCATCAATTAAAGTGGGCTCCTTAATTAGGGTATTGTTTTTTACAGCTAAGTTTATTTTAACTAAATCTTGGAATATAATACGTCCAGCACCTAAATTCATATGTCCAACTTCGCTGTTTCCCATTTGGCCTTTTGGTAAGCCAACATGTAAGCCATCGGTTCGTAAACTGGCATTTGGGTATTTACTGTAAAGCGAATCTATAAAAGGCGTGTTGGCATGATCTATAGCCGAAACTTTTGGGTCTGGAGATTTCCCCCAGCCATCAAGAATCATTAAAATTACTTTCTTATTCATGGTAAATGACTTTATAAGTCAAAGATAAAAGTTTAAAATGCTTTATGTTTCAAAATGAATAAAAAATTATACTAAGATTTAGGATGTAAAAGAAAATATTTGCTTTACAACTAGAACTCTTTATACATGGAATAATGCTTCCCGATATCTGGAATATTAAAAGAGTCTCCAAGAACATGAAAACCTTTGTTTTTATAAAAGGGTACGGCATTTTCGCGAGCATTAAACCACAGTATTTTAGTTTTGTTACGAGCTAAGATTATTTCAGCCTCATCGATAAGTCGTTTGCCTAAACCTTTTTTCTGAAACTCTTTTAAAATAGCCATTCCACGAAGTTGATATTGGTTTTCTTCAGAAAATAACTGCGACTTATTTTTTATGAACGATGCAACACCAATAAGCTGTACATTATAAAATAAACCAAGATGAAAGCTGCTTTCTTCTAGATCTCCAGGAAAAGAACAGGCTTCTAAGGGCTTCCCTTCTCTTAAAACAGGTTGCCTTACAGGGTAAGTTTCTTCGGCTGAAATAGGTTTTATATGGTACATAAATGATTAATAAATTAAAACTTAAGAAAAATTGAGTTTTTTTATACTTTAAACCTTGCTCATTTTGAGGGGGTTAGTTTAAATTTTTCATACATTGTGTAAACTTATAATTTTTTTCTTTTATTAGATGAAATACTTATTTATATTTGCACCGGAAATGCGAGAGTAGCTCAGTTGGTAGAGCGTCAGCCTTCCAAGCTGAATGTCGCCGGTTCGAACCCGGTCTCTCGCTCTAAAAGCTTTATCTAATCGATAGAGCTTTTTTTTATGCCTTTATTTGATGGGAATTCAACCCTTAGGGTGAAGAAACCTGCCTGTCCAATTCCGACAGGTTTATGCGTCGCTTTTTTGACGTAAACCCGGTCTCTCGCTCTAAAAGCTTTTACTAATCGATGGTAGGGACAGGTCGCGACCTGTCCCTACAAAAATGATTTTTATTTTAAATCGTTTAATTCTGTCCCAGTTTCAACTTCAAATGGAACTTTATTATATTCAAAAATTCGGGCTTTAAATTGTCCTTTTAAAACAATGGACTCTCCATTTATTCGTAACCAACTTCCTTCCCTAAGACCTATAACGGGTTGTGTATTAAATCCGTGAAATTCTTTAATTCGTGTTTCTCTAGTTTCACCCATGTGTTTATTACCTGGAATGGGATCTAAATAATGTGGATTGATATTAAATGGTACTAATCCCAAAGCTTTAAAACTTGGTGGATATATTATAGGCATATCGTTAGTGGTATTTATGGTTAATCCACAAATATTACTTCCTGCGCTAGTTCCTAGATACGGAATTCCATTATTTACGGCTTTCTGTAAAGGACTTATTAGCTTGTTAAGATATAATTGGTTTAACAAGACAAAGGTATTCCCTCCTCCTGTAAAAATAGCTTTAGCTTGGTTGATTGCCTCGATGGGGTTTTCAAATTCATGAATCCCTTTTACATTCTTATTTATTTTTTTAAAAGCTTCTTTTGCTTTTTCCGTATACTCGTTGTGCGTTATGCCACCTGGTCGTGCATAAGGAATAAATATAATTGTTTGAGCATCTTTAAAAAACACAGATAATTCGTCCAGTATATACTCTAAATATCCACTTCCATGAATAGTTGAGGTACTTGCTATAATTAAGTTTTTCATTTACATTAATTTGTCGTAAATTTAATTAAATACAACTTGTAACAAAAGCTTATTAACTTTTGTGTTGAATAAATGAACTTTCAAACTCGACTTCTATGAAAAATTTTCTACCGTTTATTTTCTTTTTAATTCTATCTTTTGCTACAGCTCAAAACAACGAGCGCATAGAGATTTCCGGAAAGGCTATTGTAGAAGCCAACGATGTGGAAGGGCTTACTGTTAATAATATCACATCGAATAGAATTGCCGTGACAGATTTGGAAGGTAAGTTTAAGATATATGTGAAATTAAACGATAGAATTAGAATTTCTGCTTTACAACTTAATTCGGTTCTTGTAATTATTACTCAGGATATTTTAGACTCTAAAGAGCTAACAGTGTTTTTAGATGAACATTTAACCCCTTTAGATGAGGTTGTAATTTTACCATTTAGTTTAACTGGCGACTTGGAAACCGATTTGACAAATGTGAGAGGTTTCAACCCAAAGTTTGAATCTATTTATTTTGGAGATATTGATTTTGAACACAATCCAATGGCAGATATATATTATGAAAAAGTTGAAAACACGATTTTAAATCAAGACCGTTTTTATAATGGTGTAGATTTTGTAAAACTTACTAATTGGTTAATTAAACCCCTATTTGGAGATAAAAAAGCATCAAATAAAAGTAACGAACTGGACAAGTCTAATTACGAAGTTCTAAGAGAAACCTATACCAAAGATTTTATTAGTTCAAGTTTTAATATTCCAGAAGATAAAGTAAGCGAATTTGTTGCTTTTGCTGAATTAAACAATACAGATCCTTCACTTTATGAAAAAGGGAATGATATAGAATTGATTGAATATCTGGTCAATCAGAGTAAGCTGTTTTTGGAGACCGAAGCAGCTAAGAATTAGAGTTTTTTTTGGATTGATAAAGATCTTTTGTTTTTAACATAAGTTTGGTTTTCTGTTGTATTAATTTTAAGATTTAAATTGGTTTCTTTACTTAACTAAACCTAACCAATTTGAAATATCCTGTTTTTTCTATTCTTTTTTTTCTTATAAATACAGCATTAAATGCGCAGGATGTTAAAAGAATTGAAGTTTTAGGTAAACTTTTTGTAAGCAATGATATGGAAGGTGTAACTATCTTTAATACATCTTCTAATAAAGGAACCGTTACAGATTCTCAAGGTAATTTCACCATTGAAGTGGCTCTAAACGATATTCTTGAAATTTCGGCATTACAATATGAAGCTAAAACAATTATCATGGATCAAGATGTTTTATCTTCCAAGCAATTGCACCTTTTTTTAGTGGATAAAGTCAATACGTTAAATGAAATTGTCTTATTACCCGCACAACTTTCGGGAATTTTATTTGTGGATATTGAAAATGCCAAGGTTGAAAAGCAGGTTGATTTTAATTTTGGAAATCTAAGTCAGATGGAGTTCCCAGAAGACGAATTTACTAAGGTTGATAATAAGATACTTAAACAAAACGAACTAATTGATGGTTTTAATTTTGCTTCTGTTTTTGGACTTAATAAGTTAATAAATAGACCCATAAAAAAACATAGTACACCAAAAGAAGAAATGCGTATAGAAGAGGTTCTTGCAACAATATATCCACCAGTTTTTTATCAAAACAATTATAAAATTCCAATCCACCAAGTTGAAGATTTTCTTCGTTTTGTTGTTGCTAACGGCTTAACAAAGTCCTTTTTACAAGAAGATGAAGAATTCATGCTACTGGAGTTTTTGCAAAAACAGAGCTTAGCATTTTTAAAACAAGAACATGAAAAAAATTAAGCCAGTTCTCTTTTTGTTTTTGATGGTCTGTTATCAAACAATTTATTCTCAGACGATTGTAATTACTGGAAAAGTAAGCACATCTTCAGATGTCGAAAATATTCACGTAATCAATAAAACAGCTCAGGTATTTACAACCACCAATGCTTTTGGAAGTTTTAAGATTTCAGTAAAACTTAATGATACCTTACAATTTTCATCCATACAGCATAAACTAAAAGAAGTTGTGGTAGGTGCAAATATTCTTATCACAAAACAATTAGATGTTCACTTAGAGGAGTTTACGTATGCACTAGACGAAGTAGTAGTTGGCCGTATATTAACTGGAGATCTATTAAAGGATGTTGGCAATGTTCAGGGAAGTCCTGTTACTGCATTAAGTCTTGGTATTCCAAGTTATCAAGGCCCCTTAAAAACACTGAGTGAAAGAAAGCTAAATGAAGCGACCTCGGGAGGTCCTTTGTATCAACTGATAAATACCATTTCGGGAAGAACAAAAAAATTAAAGGAACATATAAAATTAGAAAGCAAAGACGATTTATTGGATGACATTAGAAAAAGAACAGAAACGCTCTTGTTTGAAGATCAAACTCTACCCGAAACCTATAGAAACGATTTTTTCTATTTCTGTTCAGAAGATCCCAATTTTATAAACCGATGTAAATCTAAAAGCGATCTTGAAATTTTAGAATTTCTGAGAGAAAAACTGCTTGAATATAAAATTAATTTAAAAATGTAAATTAATTAATAAGTCGCGATTTCCTAATTAAAACTTCAAATCCGTAAATTTGTCAAATCAATTTGAAAATATGTCGCGTTTTAATAAACTGTTGTTGGTATTTGTTGTGCCTTTTTTGGCGTTTACAGCCATACATAAATACTATGTTAGCGTAACGCAAATTGAATATGTAAAAGACCAAGAATCGGTTCAAATAATTACGCGGATTTTTATTGATGATTTTGAAGATATTCTTCAGCTTCGCTATGATGAAGACTTGCTTCTGGGACCTCAATCTGAAACTAAAAAAGCCAATTTCTATATTGAACGATACATGAAAACAAAAATGCGCATAAGTATCAATGGTCAAGAGGAAGCTCTAAAATTTATAGGAAAAAAGTATGATAACGATATAATAATCTGTTATTTAGAAATAGAAGACATAAAAGAAATTAATACTTTTGAAATAGAAAACCATGTGCTTTTCGATTTATTCCCCGAGCAGCAAAACATTATAAGAACCAAAATAAATACCAAAAACAAGAGCTTTATTTTGATAAAAGAAAATGATAAAGCTTTGTTAAACTTTAAATAAATAAGATTTAAAATCTTAAAAATTCGTTAATTTTCACATATATTCTAACCAATTCATACCCATGAAAACACTAAAATATCTTTTCCTTTCGGTGTTATTTATTTCTGTCGGCGCGTTTTCGCAAGAACAAGATAAACCAACTCGAGAACAAGGACACACAAATAACAATAAATTTAAGCAATTATACGACGAGTTTTCAACTCCAAATATGTTTCGTACAGCTTCTGGAGCTCCAGGTCCTTCTTATTATCAGCAACAAGCAGATTATAAGATGGACATTGTTTTAGACGATAAGAATGCTAAGATTTCAGGAAATGAAACTATTACTTATTCAAACAATTCTCCCGATCAACTAAAATATCTTTGGGTGCAATTAGATCAAAACATGAGAGCTAGAGACTCTAAAACACCTTTAATTGAAGGAGGCGGATTTGCTCCAGCACAACAAGCATCTAGTTTTGCTTCTACATATATGACAGAAGGTTTTGATGGCGGATTTAAAATTCAAGAGGTTAAAGAAACCAATGGAAAAGATTTACCATACATGATTAATCAAACCATGATGCGTGTGGAATTGCCTAAAGCCTTAAACCCTGGCGAAAAATTCTCTTTTACAATTAAATGGTGGTATAATATTAATAATCATCAAAAAGATAGAGGACGTTCAGGATACGAGTATTTTCCTGAAGATGGTAATAGAGCATATGTTATAGCACAGTTCTATCCTAGAATGGCCGTTTATAACGATGTGGAAGGATGGCAAAACTCACAGTTTTGGGGTCGTGATGAATTCGCGCTTCCTTTTGGAAATTTTGAGGTAAATATTACAGTTCCTGCAGATCATATTCTAGATGCTACCGGAAAGCTTACCAATAGGAAAGAAGTCTTTACTAAAGAGATGATGAAACGTTACGAGAAAGCTAAAAAATCTTACGATAAACCAGTGCTTATTGTAACACAAGAAGAAGCAGAAGCAGCTGAAAAAGGGTTTTCTAATAAAACGAAGACCTGGAAGTTATATGCAGAAAATGTACGTGATTTTGGCTTTGCAACGTCAAGAAAATTTATTTGGGACATGATGGCTGTGAAAGTTGGAGATAAAGATGTTATGGCTGTTTCTATGTACCCAAAAGAAGGAAATCCACTTTGGGAAGAATGGTCAACATACGCTGTAGCTACTACCTTAGAGACGTATTCAAGAATGACTTTCCAATACCCATATCATAAAGCCATTTCAGTTCATGCCAAGCAGCAAGGAATGGAATATCCAATGATTTGCTGGAATTACGGTCGTCCAGATGAAAATGGGAAGTATAGCGATAGAACAAAATACGGAATGATAAGTGTGATTATTCACGAAGTTGGACATAACTACTTTCCGATGATTGTAAATAGCGACGAGCGTCAATGGACGTGGATGGACGAAGGCTTAAATACCTTTTTACAATATGTAACCGAACAAGATTTTGGAGAATTGTATCCAGCAGCATTATCTCCTGGACACGATAAATATCCTTCAAGTCGTGGACCAGCAGCTAATATTGTTCCTTATATGGGAGGCGATCAAAATTTTATTGCGCCCATTATGACTAAAGGTCTAAATACCTATCAATTTGGAAATAATGCTTACGGAAAACCTGCAACAGCGTTAAATATATTACGTGAAACAGTTATGGGACGTGAGTTATTTGACTACGCGTTTAGAGAATATTCGCATCGTTGGATGTTTAAACACCCAACTCCAGAAGATTTCTTTAGAACCATGGAAGATGCTTCTGCTTTCGATTTAGATTGGTATTGGAGAGGATGGTTTTACACTACGGATTATGTGGATATAGGAGTAAAAGACGTCAAAAAATACTTTGTGTCTTCAGAACCTAACGAATACGCTAAAAATATGGCAAAACGTTATGGTATGGAATTATCAGATTTACCACCTTTAGTATTTATGGTTGAAGAGGGAAGCGAAGAATTTAATGAAGAATTAAAAAATGGTACTTTATTAGATAATTCTACGCCTTTAAAAGAGTATGTGATGGATAATTTTACGGAAGCTGAACGTCAAAATATTAAAGCTCCTAAATATTTCTATAATGTGACATTTGATAAGCCAGGAGGTTTGGTAATGCCAATTATTGTAGAGTATACTTATGCTGATGGTACTTCTAAAACCGAACACTATCCAGCTCAAATTTGGAGACTGAATGATAAAGAAGTTAGCAAGTCGGTTGCTTCAGATAAGGAAATTGTTAAAATAACAGTAGATCCTAATCTAGAAACAGCAGATGTTGATACCTCTAATAATTCCTGGCCTAGAGAAGTGCAACAAAGTGACTTCGATAAGTTTAAAGAAGAAGTAAAAGAATAATTAAAAGTTAAAGTTTTGAAAGCCGACCATAAAAATGAGTCGGCTTTTTTTATTCGTATCAATCAACTTACTATATTTGCATTGTGATACAAGCAAGCATTTTTTTATTTATAGGAACCACCGAAATCATGTTCATACTATTTATAGTAGTCATGGTCTTTGGTGCAGATAAAATTCCTGAAATCGCTAGAGGATTAGGAAAAGGGATGCGTATGCTTAAAGATGCATCTAGCGATATAAAATCGGAAATAACCAAGAGTGCCGAAAAGAACGGTATTGACACTAGTATTACTAAAGATGTTCAAGAAGAACTCAATAAAGTAAGAGACGAAGTGGAAGATTTTGCTGGTTCTGTTAAACGAAAGATGTAATAGTTCTGTAAAAGTAGCAAACTTATTGTTGAACCAACAGAAAGTAAGGACATTCAAGACTCACTATAGCTAATTTTATTTTTTCCTGCTAATAGTCAAACCGTCTCTAATAGGAAGCATGACACTTTCTATTCTCTCATCATTTTTTAATAAGGTATTAAAATCTAAAACAGCTTTAGTTGAAAGGTCTTTAGGATTAAGTTTTTCGATAACTTTCCCGTGCCAAAGCACATTGTCTGATATAATGATACCTCCAGGATTTAACTTGTCTATAATGGCATGAAAATAATTAGAGTAGTTTGGCTTGTCTGCATCAATAAAGACTAAGTCAAAACTCATGTCTAATCTTGGAATAACATCTAAAGCATTTCCTAAGTGCTGGTAAATTTGTTGCCCATAGTTTGATCTATCAAAATATTTACGTTGAAAATCTACTAACTCTTCATTTACATCTATCGTATGGATTTCTCCCGAAGCTTGTAAACCTTCTGCCAGACTTAAAGTGGCGTAACCAGTAAACGTTCCTAGCTCTAGAATAGTTTTTGGTCTAATTAATTTTGAAATCATACTTAAAACACGGCCTTGATAAGGTCCGCTAAGCATAATAGGCTGTAATATTTTTTGATAAGTTTCACGGGTGAGTTCCTTCAGTAATTCTGGTTCTGTTTCAGAATGAGCAACTACATATTCGTCTATTTTTTCTGGTAGGAAGTGCATATTTTATAAAAGACCTTTCAAGTTTTTAAAAATGAAAGGCCTTATTTTTTTACTTATGATAAAATTCTTTTTACTAATTTATCTTTAGCGGCTTGATCATCTCCACATAACCATTGAATCACGTTGTCCTGCCAAATAGCATCGTGTTCAACCTCGGTAATAATGTTTCGCTCTATGGCTAAATCTAAAATCTTTCCTGGATAAGAAGACTGTTTCGAGCTTTCCATTTCTCCTAAAGGATATGGATCGTCTAATCCCATTAAAACCTGTTTTGAACCTTGATTTTTTATAAGCAATTCTAAACCGCCAGTATCGTGAACTAGCGTGTCGAAAAAGATGTTTTTATGTCCCACAGCTTTTCTTGGGTGACTTTTACCTTCAAATAAATCAGGTCTTCCATCAAAACCTTGAATACGTCTTCCTAAATTAATCTGAGCTAATTGTCCACCATGAGCAAAACAAGTTCGCATATTAGGATATTTGTCTTGATAGCCATTTAATGTTAAAAAATGATAGGCATCAGCACATTGTGCCAACATCCAAATTAAGTGAAAACGCCAAGAGATATTTTCTAATTTGATAAACTTTTCACCGTCATATGGATGAATTTCAACAGCTAAATTGTATTTATTAGCCATTTCAAAGATTGGCTCGTTTTCTTCGTCAAAAATACAACGCCAAGTTCCAATAGTATCCATATAGTGAGTAGGTAAACAAAGAAGTTGCATGCCTAACTCTTCAACACAACGTTCAATTTCCCAACAAGCACCACGAACAAATCCAGGATGCACCACAAAACCACATGTAAATTTACTCGGGTTTTCGCGTTGTACTTTTGCATTAAAATCATTTTGAAAACGCAAGGCTTGCTTCATCTCTTCTACACGCAAACCATTTCCATATAATTGAGATAAATTTAAAACAACAGCATGGTCAATCTTAAAACGTTCCATCCAAGCTAACTTTTCATTTAAAAAGAAACTTGAATCCGTTATTGGACGATTCCAGTCTTTTTGAAGCATGTATTTCCGGTCTTCATCTACCCAAAAAATCTCTTTATCCTTCATAAATTGAGGAATTTCCTCAGGATAAGGAAGTAGGTGTGAGTGACCGTTTATTCTTAATTTACGATTTTCTTTCATATATTAAATTGAGCTTATTAAAGCATCTCTATCTTTTAATTGTTTCTACCAACTACCAACTAATCTTCTAATTTAACTTTTGTAGGAGGCTGCATCACGTGGCCACAATTAGGGCAACTGCGTTTATCTTTATCGCCATAATATTTGTCGAAAATTTTTGGCATATCTGTTTCAATATTTTCAACCGTAAAATCTTCCTCATAGAGTTTAGTCGTACAATTTTCGCAAAACCAAAGTAGGGCATCTTGAACGCCTTCTTCTCTGGGATACTCTATTACTAAACCAACAGTATTAGCTTTTCTTTGTGGGGAATGAGGCACTTTGGGAGGCAATAAAAAAATGTCTCCTTCTTTAATATGAATGTCTTTCGGTTTGCCTTCATCTATCACTTTTAAAACCATATCTCCTTCTATTTGATAGAAAAACTCAGGGGTTTCATTATAGTGATAATCTTTTCTGCTATTTGGACCTCCAACAACCATGACAATAAAATCGCCATCTTTCCAAACAACTTTATTACCTACCGGTGGCTTTAAAAGATGTCTGTTTTCTTCAATCCAAGCTTTGAAATTTAAAGGTGATACGAGTTTGCTCATGATTTTATATGGTTAATTTAATAATTATATAAAGTTACAAAGATTTTGTTCTTCCACCATCAACAGGCAGGTTAATTCCGTTAATATAGCTCGCACATTCGCTAGCTAAAAAGGTAACGGCATATGCCAATTCTTCTGGTTTGGCGAATCGTTTTGCTGGCACGGCTTGTTTCATGGCATTGGCAGCTTCTTCTTCCGAATTGCCTGCTTTAGCCGACTTGTTCTTAATAATTTCTGATAAACGCTCGGTACCAGTTGCACCCGGAAGAACGTTATTTACCGTAATCCCGAAAGAACCAAGCTCGTTGGCCAGGGTTTTACTCCAATTGGCAACCGCACCACGAATGGTATTACTTACTCCTAATCCATCTAGAGGTTGTTTTACAGATGTTGAAATAATACTAATAATCCGACCATATTCAGCTTCTTTCATAAAAGGAACAACGGCTTGTGCCAATACATGATTACATTTTAAATGTTGTGTAAAGGCATTTTCAAACTCGCTTAAGTCGGCCGAAAAAACGGGTCCTCCTTTTGGGCCTCCCGTATTGTTTACCAAAATATGGAAGCCGTGATTTTTAGCAATATATTCAGTTACTTTTGTTTTTAATTGTACGGGATTAGAAAAATCTGCTACTATATAATCGTGATTTTCAGGATGAGGTAAACCAGCTAAAACCGCTTTTAACTTTTCTTCGTTTCTAGCTATTAAAGTAACTTTTACTCCTTCAGAAGCTAAAGATATAGCTGTTGCTTTTCCTATTCCTGCTGTGCTACCACAGACTAATGCGTATTTGTTATTTAAATTTAAATTCATAATATTTCGTTTCAATTTATAAGATTAGCTAGGCTAAATCTTCGATTTCCTGCGAAAACAGGAATTTAATATTTTATACAAACATTCTTTGCTTCAGTAAAAAAGCGCAGAGCTTCAAAACCACCTTCACGTCCAACACCTGATGCTTTTACGCCTCCAAAAGGGGTTCGTAAATCGCGCATCATCCAAGTATTTACCCAAACAATTCCTGCTTGCAACTGGTTGCTCATGCGCATGGTGCGTTTTAAATTGTTGGTCCATAAAGTGGCCGATAAACCGTATTTTACTTTGTTAGCCATTTGAAGGACTTCATCTTCGCGAGTAAAGGACATAATTGTAACAACCGGTCCAAAAATTTCTTCTTGGTTGACTCGGCATTCATCATTTGGAACTTCTATTATGGTTGGTTCCAAATAATATCCGTTTTCAAATCCTTCTACTGTTACTTTATTGCCACCGCAAAGAATGTTTCCCTGTTCTTGCTTTGCAATTTCAATATATTCCATCACTTTTTCAAGATGAGGTTTTGATACCAATGCGCCAATATTTGATGACGCCTCCGATGGATGCCCTACTTTAAGCGCTTTTATTCTTTTTACAAAATCTGCTTTGAATGTCTCATAAATAGATGCCTCTACAAAAATGCGACTTCCACAAAGACAAATCTGACCTTGATTGGCAAAGGAAGAACGAACAGTTGTTTCTAACATCTCGTCGTAATCGCAATCTGCAAAAATGATATTTGGATTTTTGCCTCCCAATTCCAGAGATAACTTTTTAAACATGGGAGCTGCTACTTTGGCAATATGAGCGCCAGTAGCCGTTCCGCCCGTAAAAGAAATGGCTTTTATATCAGCATGTTCAATAATAGCTTGCCCCGTTGTGGTTCCTAAACCATGAACTATGTTTAAAACACCTTTAGGTAAACCTGCTTCGTTGCATATTTCGCTTAGTAAATAAGCAGTCATTGGCGTGACCTCACTAGGTTTAGCAACCACGCAATTTCCAGCTGCAATGGCTGGTGCTATTTTCCAGGTAAACAGATAGAGTGGTAAATTCCATGGTGAAATACATCCAACAACTCCAATAGGTTGGCGTAAGGTGTAATTTATGGCATCTTGTCCAACACTTTCGTGACTTTCGCTAGAGAATTGGGTAATAGCATTTCCAAAAAAACGAAAATTACTTGCTGCTCGTGGAATATCGACTGCTTTTGCTAAACTAACCGGTTTGCCATTGTCTTTACTTTCAGCTTCAGCAAAACGTTGTAGGTTTGTTTCTAATAATTCTGAAATTTTAATGAGGATTCTACTACGTTCCTCTAAAGTGGTTTGAGACCAACTAGGAAAAGCCGATTTAGCTGCTATGTAAGCATTCTCTACATCTTCTTTTGAAGAGTTTGGAATTTGCCCATACACTTCGCCATTAGAGGGATTGTAGTTGTCTATCCAATTGTTTAGAATTGGATTATGGAAATTTCCGTTTATGTAGTTTTGTATGTTCATTTCATTCAATGATAAAAGACAAAAGATAAAAGAATAGAGACGTATTGAGTCTTTGTTCTCTTGTCTTGGTTCTTTAATCTTTTTTCTTATAAGCCATAACCTTAATTTCCACCACCAAATCTGGATGTGGTAATTGATGAACTGCAACTGTTGTTCTGGTTGGACCTGTTTCTTTATCAAAAAACTCGGCATAAGCTTTATTATAGCCTGCAAAATCATTCATATTAACTAAAAAGGAAGTAACATCTACCACATCTCTTAAGGTGGCTCCTTCTTTGGCTAAATTCTTCTCAATATTTAATATGACTTCGCGCGTTTGAACTTCAGAATTTAAATGCTTAGTTCCCATATTATCAATTATATCAACACCTGCAATGGTATTGTCTGCTCTTCTAGAACTTGTTCCAGATACAAAAATAAAGTCTCCTACACGTTTTGTGTGCGGATAAGCACCTCTTGGGGTTACTTTGGTTCCTGAAGAAGCAGAAACATCTTTTTTATCGTTGCTCATAATTAATCCCACTTAATCTCCCGTAAAGGGAGAGACTCTTATCTGGGCAGATAAAGAATACTGATGTTAAAATTTATTTTAATTTTGCTTACTCAGTCTATCCTTAACTAGGGGAGAGACGTTTATGCCAGGCCAGCAATTCTATCATCTTCGATAATATTATCTGTTGCCGCCCTTACTTTTTCTAACGTATTTTTTAACTCTTGATCGCTCATGTTATTGATGTTTTGAATGACTCCGTCTGCTAGCATATTTAAAATAGCTTTGTCTTGAGCACGACCTCTTAATAAGGCCTCTCTATAGCTAATATTTTCATTGAAGGTTACCAAGGAATATTTTGATGAGTATTCATTTGGAAAATTCTTTTCGAAAGCCATTTCTAGGTCGCGTTTTTCTCTAAAATTCACATGATTTACATGTCCTTTCATTTCGTAAAAGTTGTCAATAGCTAAATCGGCAATGGCATCTGTATCTTTTTTACGAGATTTTTCATATACCTTGAAAGTGGTTTCCCAGTCTTCGTGATTTTCATCTAAAACCTTATCAAACTCTACAACATCTTCAAAAGAAGCATTCATACCTTGTCCGTAAAAAGGCACGATAGCATGGGCAGCATCTCCCATTAATAAGGTGTTTCCTTTATAATGCCACGGCGAACATTTTACAGTGCCGAGAGGAGAAGTTGGATTTTCGAAAAAATCATCTACTAGATTAGGCATTAAATCTAAGGCATCTTTAAAATACCTGTTGAAGAATTCTAAAACCCGTTCTTTGGTTGTTAGATTGTTGAAATTATATTCCCCTTCATCAAAACTTAAAAATAAAGTGACAGTAAAACTACCATCTAAATTTGGTAAAGCTATAACCATAAAATCTTCTCTTCCCCAAATATGAAGCGCGTTTTTATATGTTTTATAACCTCCGTCTTCATTAGGTAAGAAGCAAAGTTCTTTATAGCCGTGAGATAACCAGTCTTGAGAAAAACTAAATAGGAATTTCTTACCTAAATAATAACTTTGTCTCATGGCAGAGCCTGCTCCGTCTGTAGCAATTATAATATCTGAATCTTCTACAAACTGGGTATTGGTTTCCGTATTTGTAAATAAAGCTGTGGTATTTTCGAAATCTACTGATTCACATTTTCTATTAAAATGAATAGCGACGTTATCGTGTTTTTCTGCTTCATCTAAAAGTAAACCATTTAATAAGCCACGAGAAATAGAATTGATATATTCGTGTTCGCGCCCACTATAAGGTGCCAAAATAGTATTTCCTTCTATATCGTGAAGCATACGCCCATTCATAGGAATGCATAAGGGTTTTACTTTTTCTTCAAGCCCAACTAGTTTCATGGCATTAATTCCACGATCTGAAAGTGCTAGATTAATAGAGCGACCAACACTAATATCTACTTTTCGTAAATCTGGACGCATTTCCATAAGGGTTACGTTGTATCCACGTTGGCCTAAACGTAAAGCTAATAAGCTTCCACAAAGTCCGGCTCCTATAATTAATACATTTTGTTTGGTCTCTCTTTTTTTATTCTTAACCTCCATTTAATTTTTTATTTTTAAAGCTAGCATAATGGTAGTATCGATATTAAGACTCTTTACTTCTCTGCATATACCAGATTATTTTAAAAGTTCCTTTAGTTTAGAAACCATTTTATATACATCTTCATACGAATTGTAGAGCGGTATAGGTGCACAACGTATAACATCTGGTTCTCTCCAATCTGTAATGATATGCGCCTCTGTTAATTTTTTATGTAAATTTTTATCGGCATCTTTTACTTGAATGGAAAGCTGACAACCTCTTTCTTTTGGGTTTGAAGGAGTAATAATTTTAATCTTGTCGTTATTTAATTCGTTTAATAAAAACTCGAAGTAGCCAGTTAGTTTTATAGATTTCTTGCGAATAGCTTCCATACCAACTTCGTTAAACATATCTAAAGATGCTTTTATAGCAGCCATGGATAAAATTGGAGGGTTACTAAGTTGCCAGCCTTCTGCTCCCGGAATAACATCTAAAGGTTGACGCATATTAAACCGTGTAGATTTATTATGACTCCACCAACCAGCAAAACGCTTTAATTCTTTATTATGAGCATGTTTTTCATGAACAAATAGGCCACCTAAACTTCCTGGGCCAGAATTTAAATATTTATAAGTACACCAAGCTGCAAAATCGACTCCAGATTCGTGAAGTTCCAGATTAATATTTCCAACACCATGTGCCAAATCTATCCCAACCATACAGTTTTTTGCACGACCTAATTGGGCTATTTTTTTTATGTCTAAATATTGTCCTGTATAATAATTAACACCTCCAATTAGTAACAAGGCAATTTCATCTCCTTGTTTTTCTAGAATGGTTTCTAAATCTTCCATGTTTAGAAGATCTTCTCCTTTTCTAGGTGTCCATTCAATCAGTCCTTCCTTAGCATCAAAACCATGAAATTCTAATTGAGTTTGAACAGCATATCTGTCTGAAGGAAAGGCATCGCTTTCAATAACAATTTTATATTTAGTTTTTGTGGGTTGGTAAAAAGAGACCATTAACAAATGCAAATTGGTTGTTAAGGTATTCATGGTTACCACCTCTATTGGTTTTGCACCTACAATTTTAGCCATAGAATCTGTTAAGAATTCATGGTATGGCATCCAAGGATTTTTAGCTTCAAAATGCCCTTCTACACCTAAGTTTGCCCAATCGTCTAATTCCTGTTGCAGGTATTTTTGTGTGCTTTTTGGCTGTAGTCCCAGAGAGTTTCCGGTAAAGTACAACCAATCGTTTCCATGTTTATCTTTTGGAATATGAAATTGTTCTCTATAATGAGATAACGGGTCGTTTTTGTCTTGTTCTTTTGCGAAATCAAGACCTAATTTGTAGTTGGACAATGTGTGTTATTTTTCGGTTTCCAACAAAAATAAGAATTATAAATTTAGGAATGAAGGATTAGATAATGACAGTTAAAATTAATTTCGCAGATATTTTTCGTATTAACCTAAAAAGATAAGTGTAAAAATTACTGTTTTAAACTGATGATTTTTTGTGAATTCTGTGTGAAGGAAGAAGTCTATAAATCTATAAAACAAATGTTTTTTATAAAGAGAAAGCGCTTCACCTATAAAAGAGAAAGCGCTTTAAATATATATAGACGCATATAGCGGAAAATTACATTATATATACGTTTCAATTGATGAGTTTGGATGTTTCTATTCTAACTTTATAGATACATTTGTAAAAAACAACTCCCAATTGTTGTCCTCTTTTGCATGATTTAGAGAAATTATGAGATTGTGGAAGTTTTTATTATTCTCCCAAGTAGTAATCAGAGTGGGTACTTTGGCATTAGCTTTTCTGTAAACCCATTCTTCAATAAGATAATTGTTATTATAATATAAGTCGTAGGCATCTCCAGGAGTATAACCACCTTCGTTAGAATAAGTAAGGGTTATTTTATTTAGAGTTTTCTTACTTATAGGACTCATTTCTTTTACAGGCTCAGAAAAATTTGTGCCTTCGTCCCAAACCAAATTAAAAGGCGCTAACAACCAATATTTATCGTTTATAAAAGCTTTATCTGTGGCTATTGCGATACTATCTAATTTAGTTCTGTTATATTGGATTGTATCATTAGTAGAGATATGAGTCACTAGATTCGTTTTTGGTTGCCAAATCCAGGAGCGTTCAAAATGTGTACTGTCTTTGTCTACATTAAAGGTGAAAGCAATTTCTTGAACCTTACTCCAATGGTCTATGCCATAAGCATGAGCTATTTTCTCAGCAGTTGTGAGGGGTGTTTCTGGTTCTAAGACCGTTTCTTTTTTATCTGATTTACAAGAAGAACAGAGAAATAGAATACCAATAAAGAGGCTTATATTTTTCATAGTTTTATTTAGCTAAGATAATAAAATTAGATGTCAAGAATTTATCTTTTGTTATTATATAATATCTTAGCACGACAAAATATGCAACTATGACTAAGTACGATTCCTATTTTAAAGCAAATAAAACGACTTGGAATGAAAAAGTGAAAATTCATGCTAAAAGTGAGATGTATCAACTTGACGCTTTTAAAAAAGGAAAATCTTCTTTAATGCCATATGAAATAAAAGCTCTGGGAGATGTAAAAGGAAAAAACCTGTTGCATTTACAATCTCATTTTGGACAAGATACTTTAAGTTGGAGCAGATTAGGAGCAAAATGTGTTGGTGTGGATTTAAGTGACGAAGGTGTTAGCTTAGCCAAACATTTAAATAATGAATTAAATCTGGATGCTCAGTTTGTATGTTGTAATGTCTTAAACACTTCAGAGTTTATAAAAGATAGTTTCGATATTGTTTTTACCAGTTATGGTGTAATTGGTTGGCTGCCAGATTTAAAACCTTGGGGAAAAATGATTGCCGAACGTTTAAATAAAGGTGGAACTTTTTATATGGTTGAATTTCATCCTATTGTATGGATGTTCGATTATTTAGAAGGAAAACCAATTATGAAATACGGGTATATGCAAGACGAGGTTATTTATGAAGAATATCAAGGTACTTATGCCAATACAGAATCTGAGATGATAAGTAAAGAATATGGTTGGAACCACGGCTTGAGCGAAGTAATTAACGCTTTAATAGAAGCTGGTTTACAAATTGATTATTTAAACGAATACAATGAAAGTCCGTATAATGTACTGCCGGATTTAGTTGAAAACACATCAGGTATGTTTGTTACTAAAGATAAACTCTATCCATTAATTTTTGAGGTAAAGGCAACTAAGAAGTGAAATTTACTTCTTATTTTCTTTGAGTAATTCAGGGAATTTACTTTTAAACTTTTTTAACCTTGGAATGGATACATTCTGTATATACGAGTTTTCTGGATGAAGTTTTTCGTAGTTTTGATGGTAATCTTCTGCAATCCAAAACTGAGTGAAAGGGTAAACTTCAGCAGCAATAGAGGCATTCAGTTTTTTAGCTAGGACTTCTTTTTTTTCTTCAATAATTTGTTTTTGTTCATCATTTTGATAGAAAATAATAGACCGATATTGAGATCCCTTATCTGGACCTTGACCATTTACTTGGGTTGGATTTTGAGAGCCAAAATACACATCTACCAAAGTAGAAAAACTAACTTGCTCTGGATTATAAATAACTTCAACAGCTTCGGCATGACCTGTTCTTCCAGTATTACTAGATGCGTATGTCGGGTTTTTTGTATGTCCGCCAGCATACCCAGAAATAACTTCTTCTACGCCATAAACGCTTTCGTAAATAGCTTCCACACACCAAAAACAACCACTGGCAAAATATGCTTTTGCTTTTCCGTTCTGTAAAGGAACTTCAATGGGTGTGGCATTTATTACAGCTTGTTGTTCTGTGTTCTGTTGTGCCATATTATTGCAACTAAATAATAGAACAGCTAATAGAGTAGGGAATAGGGATTTTATATTGAGCATTGTTTTCTTTTTAAAGTTGGTCGGGATAAAGATAAAAACCTTAAAATATAATGCTGATAATTTTAAATAAAAAAGCCCTCATAAATATGAAGGCTTTAAAATATATTATTGAAATGGCTTATAGTTTAGAAAACATTTTGTCCATTTTTTCTTTTTGTTCTTCAGCTAAGGCAGCATCTACAAGAATACGACCACTATGCTCGTCTGTAATAATTTTTTTACGAGAAGCAATCTCCACCTGTACTTGTGGCGGGATAGTAAAGAAAGAACCACCAGAAGCACCTCTTTCAATTGGTACAACTGCAAGTCCGTTTTTTACATTAACTCTAATTCGAGTATAAGCTTTTACTAAACGTTCTTCAATATTTGATTTGTACTCTTCAGACTTTTTAATCAAAGCAGTTTCTTCTTTTTCAGTTTCCGCTAAAATAGCATCCAATTCACTCTTTTTGTGTTTTAAATGCGACTGACGCTCTTTTAAACGATCTTTAGTTTCAGAAATAACTACTTTTTTCTGTTCTATTTGAACTTTAAATTCTTTAATATGCTTTTCGGCAAGTTGAATCTCTAAATCTTGAAATTCAATTTCCTTAGTAATCGAGTTAAATTCTCTGTTATTTCTAACATTTTTTTGTTGCTCGTTGTATTTTTTTATTAGCGATTTAGATTCTTCAATTAGATTCTTTTTGTCGCTAATTTGGTTGTCTATAGACTCTAAGCTAGATTCTAATTTCTCTAATCTAGTGCTTAGTCCGGCAACTTCATCTTCTAAATCACGAACCTCTAAAGGAAGTTCTCCACGAACATTTCTAATTTCATCGATACGAGAATCGATAAGTTGTAAGTCGTATAAATCTCTTAAACGCTCTTCTACAGTTGCTTCTTTCTTTTTTGCCATAGTTTAAAAATACTTAACAGGATTGGTGTTTGTCTTTGATAAAACGATTGCAAAATTAGTGATTTTTTTTGTAAGATATGCAACTAAAAGGTTTTTTGTGAATTGTTCACTTTCATAATGCCCAATATCTGCCAAAACAATCTGGTTCTCAGCTGCAAAAAAGTCGTGATACTTTAAATCTGCAGTCACAAAAATGTCGGCCTGAGCAGCCATAGCCGCCCCAATAGCAAAACTTCCTGAGCCGCCTAAAACAGCTACATTTTTAATGTTTTTATTAAGTTTTTTAGAATGTCTAATGCCTGCAGCTTGCATATTGGTTTTTAGAAGATTGAAAAAATCGGATTCAGACATTTCCTCTTCCAGTTCTCCAATCATTCCCATTCCAATATTTTGATTTTTATTTTCAAGTGTTGTTATTTCATAAGCAACTTCTTCATAAGAATGAGTTTTAAAAAGTGCTTTTAGAATTTGAGATTCTAAGTGTTTTGGAAAAGTAACAGAAATTTGAGTTTCTGCTTCCCGATGAGTTTCTCCTTTTTTTCCAAGGGTTGGATTAGAATCTTCATTGCCTTTATAGGTGCCAATTCCTTCTGTATTAAAACTACAGTTGTTGTAATTTCCAATGCTTCCTGCTCCTGCTTCAAATAGAGCGCTTCTTAGAGTTTCAGCTTCATTCTTTGGGACAAAAGTAATAAGCTTCTTGATGGTTTGACCTTGTGGAATTAAAATCTTACGGTTTTTTAAACCTAGTTTTTCACAAATCATATTGTTAACTCCCAAGACGGAATTATCTAGAGCCGTATGCATGGCGTAAATGGCTATGTCGTTTTTTAGCGCTTTTATTACCACACGCTCTACATAATTGCTGCCAGTTAGCGTTTTTAAACCTTTAAAAATAATGGGATGAAAGCTAACAATCAGATTGCAATTAGCTTCTATAGCTTCGTCAACTACAGTTTCTAAAGTATCTAAGGTAACTAGAACTCCAGTTAATTTCTGGTTTTTATTTCCAACAAGTAAGCCTACATTGTCGAAATCTTCGGCGTAAGCTAAAGGAGAAAGTGCTTCAATATGATTTATGACATCTTGAACTATCATAATTTTATGTTATTAAGTTTCAAACAAAGATAAAATTTTTAATTTCGCTTTAATGAAATTCTTACGCTACATCTTATTTCCTATTGTTCCAATCTATTATTTAGTGACTTGGACCAGGAATAAATTATACGACTTGGGTTGGAAGAAAAGCAAATCTTATGCATTTCCGATTATTTGTGTCGGTAACTTAAGTGTTGGTGGTACTGGAAAATCGCCAATGATTGAATATTTGGTTCGCTTATTAAAATCTGATTATAAACTGGCCACTTTAAGTAGAGGATATAAACGTGAAAGTGAAGGTTTTAAATTGGCTGGTACTACAGATTCTGCAAAAACCCTTGGTGATGAACCTTTTCAATTTTATAATAAATTCGGGGATGAGATTCTAGTTGCTGTAGACGCAAATAGACAAAATGGGATAGAAAATTTGCATGCTTTGAATAATAAGCCAGATGTAATTTTGTTGGATGATGCTTTCCAACATAGAAAAGTACATGCTGGGTTTAATATCCTGTTAACGGCATACGGAGATTTGTATTGTAACGATATTGTTTTGCCAACAGGAAACCTTAGAGAACCTAAAAAAGGGGCTAAACGAGCTCATATAATTGTGGTAACTAAGTGCCCAATTAATATATCTGATAAGGAAAAAGAAGAGATTAGAGTTAGATTAAATACGGAAGCTGGTCAGTCGGTTTTTTTTAGTTCAATTTCTTATTCTAATAATATTTTCTCCCAAACAGAACGTCTAGGGTTAGCTCAATTAAAGGGTTTTACATTGGTTACTGGAATTGCGAATCCAGATCCGTTGATTCAATATTTAAAGTCGAATAATTTAGAGTTTAATCATTTAAATTTTAAAGATCATCATAATTTTTCTGCTAAGGAAATTTTAGATTTATCCCGTTTGGATTTTATTCTTACAACCGAAAAAGACTTTATGAGATTAAAGGATGAGAAATCCTTAAAAGATAAATTATTTTACCTTCCAATTGAGGTTTCTTTAGATAAACCTGAGGAATTTAATAAGGAGATTTTAGACTATTTAAAATCTTAAACCGTTTGAGAATCTTGTTGAATCAATGCTTCATATAGCTTTTTCTCAAAGTCCTCTTGTTTGAAAGGTTTAGAAATAATATCATCGAATCCGGCTTCATCAAATTCGTGCATTTTATCTTCCAAAGTAACAGCTGTAAGCGCAAAAATAGTAATGTTCTTATTAAAAGTTCTAATAATTCTGGTAGCTTCTAAACCGCTAATGCCTGGCATGTGGATATCCATTAAAATAACGTGATAATCTTTGTGCTTAACTATGTCTACGGCATCTTCTCCATTATCTACTACATCACAATTTAACTTCATTTTGTTAAGGATTTTCTTGGTAATCATTTGATTGATTTTGTTATCCTCAACAACTAGAATGTTAATGTCTTGCAGGTCTATTTCATTCATGTTTTCGAAGTAGTGAATTTCTTTGTGTTTCTCTACTTTTTCTGCATATTTCAATGGTATTTCAAAGATGAATTTAGAGCCTTTTCCAAGTTCACTTTCTAAAGAAATAGTTCCTTTTAGAATTTGTATTAAGCCTTTTACAATAGAAAGACCAAGTCCTGTTCCTCCATATTTTCTGTTAATTTGAATAGAACCTTGAGAAAAGCTTTCGAAAAGTTGATTTTGCTTTTCTTGACTTATTCCTATTCCATTATCTTCAATTTCAAATCTAACTTGATAGGTGTCATCAGTTTTATTACTTAAAATGGCTCTTACCCATATATCTCCATCTTTTGTAAACTTGATGGCATTCCCCACTAAATTGATTAAAATTTGTGAGATTTTAATTTGATCTGCTATAAAATTCACCGGAAGCTCCGAATCGTACTCTAAATGAATTTTAATATTATTGTCTGCTGCAGAGTTGTTTAAGGCAGCAATGATGTTGGTCATTTTCTTTTTAAGGCTAAAAGCTTCCTGTTCTATATCAACTTTATTAGCTTCAATTTTATTAATTTGAA
Source organism: Xanthomarina sp. F1114 (assembly GCF_026410255.1). Taxonomy (GTDB): domain Bacteria; phylum Bacteroidota; class Bacteroidia; order Flavobacteriales; family Flavobacteriaceae; genus Xanthomarina. Next base: position 111,133 of record NZ_JAPMLL010000008.1, on the reverse strand, counting down.
GAATGTCGTTGATAAAAGTTAGTAGGTAATCTCCAGAGAATTTTAAAGACTTTAAATGCTGAACTTGATTTGGTTTTGGGTTTTCTTCCAGTAGCATATTAGTTAATCCCGTTACAGCATAAAGTGGCGTTCTTAACTCGTGGGTTACAGTAGACAAGAAATTAGCTTTTGTTTTTGACGCTAGTTCTGCCTTTTCTTTAGCAACAATTAACTCTGCATTTTTTTTGTGCAGCATGTTATTTGTTTTTAGTCTAATATTATTGTTTTTATAAAGAGATAAGGTTAATAGAGATAAAATTGTAATTAAAGCAATACTTAAAATAGTGGTTAACTTGTTAAGATTATTAGCGGCTTTTTGCTCTTCCAAATCTGCCATTTGCTTTTTCTGATATTCAGTTTGGTTGTCTATAAGTAATTGTAGTCTCTTTTCTTGAGAAAGACTGTTTCGTTTTAAAGACAATAAAGAATCGTGAAGCGTAATGTGGTTTCTTAAGTATTCGTTGGCTAATTGGTAGTTTCCTGTTTCTTGAACCAAGTAGCTTAGAGATAAATACCCGTCATTTAATACATTATTAAAGTCGTTGCCTTTAGCTATCTCCAAACCTTCAGTAGCTTGTTTTAAAGCCTCTTGCTTTTCTCCTAAATTAAATAAAGCTGTGCCTAAATGTATTTTTGCACTACTTAAAATTTTTCTTAGATCGTATCTTTTTGCTATAACTATAGATTCTAAGAGATGCGATTTTGCACGTTTATAGTCTTTTAATTGTATATAAGTAATACCTTCTTTTAGAAGAACTTCAGCCACAAAATTATTTAAACCTTCTTGTTCAAAAAGTGTTTTAGAAGATTTGTAATAATCTAAAGCTTGCTGATATTGTTTTTTACTGGAATAAACATTTCCTAAAATCTTATAGGTTTCCGCTAGATTAATATCGTCTTTAGCAAAACGTTGAACCTCGTTTGCCTTAATAAGAGATTTTATAGCGTCGTCTGGTTCTTCAATAATATATTGTAGCTTTCCTATTTTAGAATAAATAATACCAATGCTTTTTTGGTTGTCTATTTTTATGGCTAAAGCTAAAGCTTCTTCATATTTTTCTTTGGCTTCGTAGTAGGCATTTTTATCAATGTCGTTTTGGGCTTGATTTATACGAAAGTCTATGGTATTTTGAATAGTTTCAGGGTCTTCATCCATAGAAGTTTGAGATGAAGCGCTAAAGCTCAACAACAGTATAATAGCACATATGTAATTGTTGAATCGGGACATTTTTTTAGTTAACTAGTAAAAACAAATATAAATATTTATTCGATAAAAGCTACTTTTTTATCGACATATTGCAAATTAAATCAATTATCCGACTGGAATATCCTGTTTCGTTGTCGTACCAACCAATTATTTTCACCATGTTTCCTATAACAGAAGTCATTTGAGAATCGAAGATACAAGAGTGTGTATTTCCAACTATATCTATAGAAACTATTGGATCTTCTGTGTATTCTAAAATTCCTTTATAACTATTTTGCGAGGCATTTTTAAACGCATTGTTAATATCCTCAATGCTCACTGTTCTTTCTACATTAAAGGTAATATCGGTTAAGGAACCATTTGCAACTGGCACTCTAATTCCACAACCTCCAATAACCTCTGATAATTCTGGAAACACTTTAGTTAAAGCTTTTGCAGCTCCAGTAGTTGTAGGAACTATAGATTGGCCAGCAGCTCTGGCACGGCGTAAGTCTTTATGAGGTTGATCATGCAAACTTTGATCTGTAGTGTAAGAATGCACAGTTGTTATATATGCTTGCTTTACGCCGCAAAGTTTGTTGATTATATCAATCATTGGTGCAGCGTTATTTGTGGTGCAAGAAGCATTAGATACTATGTTTTCGTCTCCGGTAAGTATCGAGTTATTAACCCCTAATACAAGGGTTTTTATATCATCCTCTAATGGCGGAACACTTAAAATAACCTTTTTAGCACCGTTTTTAATGTGATTTTCTAAAGCTTCACGAGTTTTAAACTTTCCACTGGCCTCTATAACTATATCCACTTGATAAGGTTTCCAATTGATGTCTTTTGGATGATTGGCTCTAGAAAAAGGAATCTTTCTATTGTTTACAATTATATGTGTTTCATCAAAAGAAACCTGTTCTTTAAAGATGCCATGAATACTATCGTATTTAAGAAGATGGCTTAAAGTTTTAGTGTCTGCAAGATCGTTTACAGCAACAACTTGAATGTTTTTATTGTCTTGTAATAGTCTGAAAACGCGTCTACCAATACGCCCAAAACCGTTTATAGCAACATGAATCATTAATTTATATGTTTTTGAGCTTTATAAGACGAACGAACCAAAGCACTACTTTCTACATGTCTAAAACCTAAATCTAATCCAATGTGTTTATATTCGTCAAATTGATCTGGCAATATAAATTGCTTGACAGGTAAATGCTTTTTACTTGGTTGTAAATATTGACCAATAGTTACTACATCTACATCATTTTCTCTAAGATCGTGTAGAGTTTCAATAACCTCTTCACGGGTTTCTCCAAGTCCTAACATAACTCCAGACTTGGTTCTTCGCTGACCTTGTTCTTTTAAGTATTTTAAAACCCCAAGACTTCGGTCGTATTTTGCCTGAATTCTAACCTCTCTTGTTAAACGTCTTACCGTTTCTATATTATGAGACACAACTTCTGGAGCCACATCTATAATTCTATCTATATGTTGTTCTATTCCTTGGAAATCGGGAATTAAGGTTTCTAACGTAGTTTCTGGATTCATTCTACGAACAGATTTTACAGTTTCTGCCCACATAATGCTTCCCATATCTTTTAAGTCGTCTCTATCTACACTTGTTAAAACGGCATGTGTAATTTTCATCAGTTTTATAGAGCGAGCTACTTTTTCTGGTTCGTCCCAATCTAAAGTTTCTGGACGTCCTGTTTGAACCCCACAAAAACCACAGGAACGGGTGCAAATATTACCCAAAATCATAAAAGTTGCTGTTCCTTCTCCCCAACATTCTCCCATATTCGGACAGCTTCCAGAGGTACAAATGGTATTTAATTTATACTTGTCCACAAGACTTCTTAGTTCGGTATATTTTTTACCAGTAGGTAATTTTACGCGTAACCATTTAGGTTTGGCCTCTCTTGCAGGTAAGGTGTTTGAAGCTGTTTTGATGTCCATTTACAGAGTTTTTTGGTAAAACAAAGATACAAAAGTAAGATAGAACTATTACTTAAGCTAAATAAAAATGGAGGGTGAAAAAGGCCTTTTTGTAAAAAAGTTTCAGTTCGACTTATTCTTTATTATAGCAGCAAGTAGCTTTTTTGCTCTTAACAATTTTACTTTTACGTTATTAATGGGCTCATTTAGCTCTTTAGAAATATCTTTATAGCTTAACTCTTGAAAGTACCTTAAATTAATTACCTCCTGATAGTGAGGTTTTAGCTTTTTAATATCGCGGAGTAATTTGGCTAAATTTTGTTCGGTAATTAATTTGTCTTCAGCAGAAGGAGACTCATCTAAAATATCGTAAAACGAATCGTCATTGTCGTTGGAAATAGAGCGGGAAGGTTGTCTTTTTTCTTTTCGTAATAAATCAATATGAATATTTTTAGAAATAGTGATTAACCAGGTTTTAAAAACATACTTATCGTTAAACGAAGCGATTTTATCAAAAGCCTTAGAGAAAGTTTGAATTGTGATATCTTCGGCGTCGTTTTCATTTTCTATGCGTTTAAGCTGAAAACCATAGACGTAATCCCAATACGAATCTAATAGAAAGTTAAATGCTTTTTGATCGTTTTGTTTAGCTTTTTGTATAGCTTCTTTTATTTCCAATGTTTAGGTTTAGAGATCAAGTTGTTTATAAAGATACTTAATTGGAAAGCTATTAAAAAAAGTTCTAAAACGGGAATGTAAATTAATAAATCTTTTTCCTTGAGCTTTTTAGAGGCTTGATTATAAACAATAAACTGAGCAATATTCCTAATTAGAAATAAGCAAATTACAAACTCCCATTTAAAGAGTGGAATTAATAAACCTATGGCTAAAACCCAAAATAAAATATTGGAAATATAAAATAGGGCTAAAAAGACTTTGTGTTTGGTTTTGTAATGATTGGCAGTTGTTATATGTCTTCTTTTTTGAAAAAGCCATTCTTTAAAAGTGGTTTTAGGGGTAGATTGGGTAAAACTTTCGGAAGAAAAGCAAATTTCTGTATTTTCTGCTGTAGCTATTTGATTAATAAATAAATCATCGTCTCCCGAACGAATATACATATGACTCATAAATCCATTAGCATTAAAAAACGCTTCTTTTGTATAAGCTAAGTTCCTGCCAACTCCCATATAAGGCATGCCCAATTTTGCAAATGAAAAATACTGAACAGCGGTTAAAAATGTTTCGTAACGAATGAGCTTGTTAAGAAACGATTTTTTAATCTTTGTGTAAGAGCCATAACCTAGTACTATGGATTTTTTATCGCTAAAATGAGAACTCATTTCGCTAATCCAATGTTTTGATACAGGTTTACAATCTGCATCTGTAAATAGAAGGTGATTATGCTTTGCGGCTTTAATACCAAGTGTTAATGCATATTTTTTATTGGCCCAAAACGCCTCGTTGTTCACTACATTAACTAGTTTTATGTTTTCGTGTTGGAGTGCAAAGGCCTCCATAACTTCAAAAGTGTTGTCGTAAGAAGCGTCATTAATCAATACAATTTGAAAATCTGAATAGTCTTGATTAATAATGGAAGGCAAGAATATTTTTAAATTCTCTGCTTCATTTTTAGCGCAAACTATAACTGATACTGGAATTGATTTGGTGGATATCTTTTCTTCTTTTAGGAAAGCGAATTTTCCGAAGAAAAAAATTAAGTATATAACTTGAATAATAACTACCACCAAAAAGGCGTAGAATGCCACATCAAGTATCAACATACAGCGTTATGAATGTGAAGGTTCGTTACAATCGGCATACTGCTCTGGGGTTTTTCCACAAAAACCACAAGATTCCCCATTTTTGTTAAGGGCAGGATTTTGACTGGCACATGTGCCGGCAAATTTTCCGTCTTTTTTCGCCCAAAGTTTAATAGCAATACCAGCGATGGCAATACCTAATAAAATTAAAGTTATAAAGAATAATTTCATGTTATGCTTAGTTTAATTTTAAGGCTTGTTTAAAATGGCCTCAAATTTTAGTGCAAAAATACGATTTTTTAATGAGAAGAGATAAAAATAAAGCCTCACATTTTTTAATAAAAGTGAGGCTTTAAACTAAAAAGTTTATGGCGCTTTTTAATTTTATTTTTGTAGAGTGATTTCTGCTACAGAATTCTCTTTGGATCCTGTCTGATTTCCTCCTTTATTCTCAATAGTTATACTTAAGCCTAAAGCGTTTTCAGTGTAAGGAATCTGTTTTAATTCTCTGTCTGTTTCACTCAAAATTCCTAGACTAACCATATTGTCCTGAACTTGAGCCCAAATTTGATAACACTTTTCCTCTGGTAGTTGTGGTAAAGAAACCACATCTATCATAGATGTTTTCTCTTTAGGGTTAATATAAGCAACTGTTTTAAGGTTCTTAGCTCTGTTGTTTCCCTTAATAATGTATTTTTCTGTTTCCGGATTATTAAGTTGTTTAAACTGCAACATAATATCTGTTAGTTTGCTGTTATTTAGGCTAATATCATTCCTTAAGTCGTATATCTCATCTACAATTTTTTGGTTTTCAGTTTTTAAGCTGATGTTTTGTGTATAAAATATAAACGAAGTTCCAGCAAAAATTAAAGCCGCAAAACAAGCAGCAATACTTAAGTGGTACCACTTTTTGTATTTGTTTGATGGTTTTATACTAACTACTGGAGCATTATCTAACTCATTTAAAATATTATTTAAAATGTGTTTAGGAGCTTCAACGGCTTGACTTTTAGAAGCGATTTCTAAATTAGCTTGTAAGGCGTTGTAGGCATTCTGAACCTCTGGGTATTTAGATAGGTAAGTTTCAACTTTCTCTGTTTCAGCAAAAGTTGTATCACCTAAAAGATACTTTTCTAATAGGTCAGAATTTAAAAATGTATTTATTTTATCATTCATGACTCGGTTTATTCTGGATCGTAAATTTTTTTCAATTCACGTAATCCTATTTTTAATCTTGATTTAATAGTCCCAAGTGGAATATCCAATTCATCACTTGCTTCTTGTTGTGTCATGCCCTCAAAATAGAGCGCATTAATTACTATTTGATATTTTTCGTCTATGGATTTTAAATGGGTTTTAAGATCCATAACATCTTGATTTAAACTCTCCGATGTTAACTTATATACGTTAGAAGCTTCAATTTGGATTTCCTTACTTGTTTTATTTGTTTGCGATCTTACTTTGTCGATAGCTGTATTGTAAGCAATTCGATAAAGCCAAGTAAATAATTTAGCTTTCTTACTGTTATACGATTTTGCGTTTTTCCAGACCTTAATAAAGGTTTCTTGTAAGGCGTCTTGAGCGAGTTCCTCGTCGTTTAACACCTTTAAAATCACACCATATAAGGCATCTGCATAATTTTCATATAGCAGAGTAATGGCTTTTTTATCTCCTTTTTGGAGTAAGCCAACTATTTCCAATTCGATGGGTGTACTCAAGTTTGGTTAATTATAAGATTATTATATGATGCAAAAAATCAAAGTTAGAGATTTTTTTTAATTTAAATAATATTTACTTCAGCATCTATTACAATGTTAAAAAGCTGCTTGACAGTTTTTTGGATTAACCTTGCCAATTCCAAGATTTCTTGGCCCTTTGCATTTCCGTAGTTTACTAATACTAAAGCTTGCTCTTTATGAACGCCATATTCTCCAAATTGTTTTCCTTTAAAGCCTGCTTTCTCAATAAGCCAACCTGCAGGAACTTTTATTTCTGTTTCAGAAACAGGGTATCCAGGAATATCCGGGAAGTTTTCTTGTAATTTCGAGTAAATCTCTGTTGAAACAACAGGGTTTTTAAAGAAGCTACCACTATTGCCTATTTGTTTTGGATCTGGCAGCTTGCTTTGTCTAATTTTTATCACAGCTTGAGAAACATCTTGAATGCTGGGATGTATAATATTCATTATAGCTAATTGATTAGCAATAGATCCATAAGAGGTGTGAAGGGTGTGAGGCTTTTTGGAAAGTTTAAATGTAACATTACAAATAATACATTTTCCTTTTTTCTCTTGTTTAAAAATGGAATTTCTATAACCGAACTTACAGGCCTCTTTTGAATATGTTTTTAAGGTTTTTGAAGCTATATCTAAAGCTTGGCAAGACACAAAAGAGTCTTTTAGTTCCACGCCATAAGCTCCAATATTCTGAATAGGAGCCGAGCCAACATTTCCTGGAATTAAAGACAGGTTTTCAAGTCCGCCAAAATTATTAGCTAAGCACCAAAGAACAAACTCGTGCCAGTTTTCGCCAGCATTAGCTTGTATTAAAACAGAATCTTCGTCTTCAGAAACAATAGAAATGCCCTTGATATTTAAATGCAATACAAGGGCATCAATATTTTTTGTTAGTAACATATTACTTCCTCCTCCTAACACAAAAATGTCTGGATAGCCTTCTAAAGAAAGTGCTTGTTTTAGCTCTACAATACTGTTTATAGTAACAAAATGTTTGGCCAAAGCATCTATCCCAAAGGTGTTATATGTCTTTAAAGATATGTTGTGTTTAATTTGCACTAATCTTTATATACTTTAAGGGCTTCTTTTAAAATGCTCACAGCTTTTATAAGACTTTCCTGATTTAAAACATAGGCAATTCTAATTTGGTTTAATCCAACTCCTGGAGTAGAATAAAAACCAGCTGCAGGAGCTACCATAACAGTTTCTCCATCAACGTCAAAACTTTCTAAAAGCCACTGTGCAAATGCATCCGAGTTTTTTACAGGGAGTTCTACAATGCAGTAAAAGGCTCCTTTAGGTTTAGCTACTTTTACTCCGTCTATTTTTTCTAACTCAGAAATCAAGGTGTTTCTGCGTTCAACATATTCTTCTATAACCCCATCAAAATAACTTTGTGGTGTTTGTAAGGCTGCTTCACTGGCAATTTGCGCTAAAGTTGGCGGACTTAATCTAGCCTGAGCAAATTTTAATGCAGTATTTATTACTTCTTTGTTTTTTGAAACCAAACAACCTATCCTTGCGCCACACATGCTATAACGTTTAGATACAGAATCGATCATTATGGCATGGTCTGCTATACCTTCTTCCTGCATAATAGAATAATGCGCAATACCATCGTATGCAAACTCTCTATAAACTTCATCCGAAATTAAAAAGAGGTCATGTTTTTTTACGATATCAGCTAATTTTCCTATTTCTTCTTTAGAATATAGATAACCAGTAGGATTTCCGGGATTACAAATTAAAATTGCTTTTGTTTTAGGCGTGATTAACTTTTCAAATTCCTCGATTGGAGGTAAAGCAAAGTTGTCTTCAATTTTAGAAATTACAGGAACAATATTTACACCGGAAGCTGTAGAGAATCCGTTGTAATTAGCATAAAAAGGCTCTGGAATAATAATTTCATCATCTGTATCCATAACACTTCCAAAGGCAAACATTAAAGCCTCGCTTCCTCCTGTAGTTACAATAATATTATCTTTAGTAACTTGAATGTCGTGCTTGCTGTAGTAATCGGCAATTTTTGCTCTGTATTTATCAGAACCTTCAGATCTTGTATAAGCTAAAATGTCTAGAGAGTGCACTCTAACAGCGTCTAGAGCTATTTCAGGAGTTTTAATATCTGGCTGACCAATATTTAAATGATATACAGTTTTTCCTCGACTATAAGCCAATTCAGCATAAGGTACTAGCTTTCTAATTGGCGATTGTGGCATGTGCTGCCCTTTTTTTGATATTGCTGGCATAATTAGGATGTATTAAAGAAGCAAAGTTCTAAAAATATTCTGAAAGGTTTTTAAAATTGTCTTAAAGTTTTTGTAAATTCAATTATAAGAACTTTAGAGAGGGTTTTATAGAGCTTTAAGTGCTTGGCAGATTGATTGTTAATGTCTTATTGTGTTTCTTTTTGTTTGAGTGGTTTTAGAGTTTTTAAAAGTGTAAATTCTGTCTATTTTTAATACGCACCTATATGAAACAGTTTATCTGGTTTTTACTTTTTGCTTGTTGCTTTCAAACTGCAGCTTTATCTCAAAGTAAATTTGTTATTCAAAACAAAAAAGAGTCAGATAAAATCCGATTTAAACTAATAAACAATCTCATTATTATCCCGGTCGAAATTAATGGTGTTGCGCTGTCGTTTATATTAGATACAGGCGTGAATAAAACTATTATTTTTAACTTTTTAAATATTTCAGATTCCCTTCAAATTAGAAACACAGAAACCATTTTCTTAAGAGGTTTAGGTGAAGGCGAGGCAGTTAAAGCCTTGAGGTCTACACGTAATTTTTCTAAAATTGGAGATGCTATTAATTTAGATCAAGAGCTGTATGCCGTATATAGTGCACATTTAGATTTTGCACCAAGATTGGGAATTCCTTTACATGGAATTATTGGCTACGATTTGTTTAAAGACTTTGTGGTTGAAATAAATTATGTTTCCAAATATATAAGGCTGACAAATCCGAAGGTTTATAAATATAAATCCTGTCGTTCTTGCGAAATATTACCCATGGAATTTTATAAAAACAAGCCATATATTTATGCAGATGTAAACATTAGAAATAAACAAATTCCAGTAAAACTATTGATAGATTCTGGAGGGAGTGATGCTTTGTGGCTTTTTCAGGAAGATAGTTTAGGGATTGAGGTAGGGGACATGTTTTTTGACGATTTTTTAGGGCATGGCTTAACGGGTAGTGTTTATGGCAAAAGATCTAGGATTTCAGAGGTTTCTTTAAATAGTTTTACCTTGGAAGATGTAAATGTGTCTTTTCCAAATTCAGAGTCTTTAATTTATGTTAAACAACATAAAGATAGAAACGGAAGCGTTGCCGGAGAGCTTTTAAAACGATTTAACCTGATTGTTGACTACTCTAGTAAAACAATGACCTTAAAGAAAAACAAGTATTTTAAAACTCCCTTTAGTTACAATAAAAGTGGGATAGAATTAGCTCAAAATACACTAAGATTGTCTAAAGAGAAAAATTACGACCACCTATCTCAAAACGATTTTATGGAGAATAATACCGCCATTATTTTAAACCCTAAATACAAACTAACACTAAAACCTGCCTATTCTATTGTAGAATTACGAAAGGACTCGCCGGCAGATAGAGCTGGCTTAAAACTTAATGATGTGCTATTAACCATAAACAATAGATCTACAGATAGATATACTTTACAAGAAATTACTCATATATTCTATGGTAAGGCCGGTCAGCGTATAAAGCTGGAAGTAGAAAGAGCCGGAGTTGTGCTGGATTTTGTTTTCTATTTGGAAGATGTGTTTAAGCCATAAAAAAAAACCTTGAGAAATATTTCTCAAGGTTTTTTATTAAGACTAGGTAGTAATTTTTACTCCTGCATAACACTAGAATTCTTTTTCTTAAGAACACTTGTTTTACTTGGGTCAATAACTTCACCTTTAATTTTTAAAGCAACCGTTGGTGTATCTGCATTAGAAATTACTGTTATTGTCTTTCTAATTGGCATCACACGGTTTGTATCGTATTTTACTTGAATTTCACCAGTTTCACCAGGTAAAATTGGTCCTTCCGGTTTTTTTGGAACCGTACATCCACAGCTGGAATTAACTTTAGAAATAATTAAAGGGGCATTTCCGGTATTTGTAAACTCAAATACACGAACACCATCGGCTCCTTTATCTATTGTTCCGTAATCAATAACATCTGTTTTGAATTCAATTTTCGCTGCTTTTTCTTGAGCAGAAACAGAGAAACTCAACAAACTGATAAACAATACTGTAAATAAATGTTTCATAATTTTATGATTTTTTAAGAGGGTAAACTTAGTTACTTTTTAGATGTTTTGCAAAATTATTAGACGTATGACATCATTATAAAAATGTTAAACTTATATAAATAGCGAATATACAGTCAGATAATTTTATCGAAAAAATAAATATAAGTACTTTTGCATGTTATATTTCAAAAACTATTCCAAAGTATGCAAATTCCATCAAAATATGTTGCCGGTCAAGTAGAAAGTAAATGGTACGACTACTGGATGAAACACAATTATTTTCATTCAACACCTGACGAAAGAGAACCATATACCATTGTAATACCTCCTCCAAATGTAACAGGAGTCTTGCATATGGGGCATATGTTAAACAATACAATTCAAGATGTTTTAATCCGTCGCGCCCGTTTATTAGGAAAAAATGCGTGTTGGGTGCCAGGTACAGATCATGCCTCTATTGCAACAGAAGCAAAGGTGGTTGCCAAATTAAAAGAACAAGGAATAGATAAAAATAGTTTAACGCGCGAAGAGTTTTTGGCCCATGCCTGGGATTGGACTCACGAATATGGTGGTGTTATCTTAGAACAACTTAAAAAGTTAGGATGCTCTTGCGACTGGGATAGAACCAAATTTACAATGGATGACGATATGTCTGAATCCGTAATCAAGGTTTTTGTCGATTTGCATAACAAAGGTCTAATTTATCGTGGCTATAGAATGGTTAACTGGGATCCAGAAGCCAAAACCACACTTTCAGACGAAGAGGTAATCCATGAAGAACGTCAAGGACTCTTATACTATCTAGAATATGCTATTGAAGGAAGCGACGAAAAAGTGACAATTGCAACTACACGCCCCGAAACTATTTTGGGAGATACAGCTATTTGTATTAATCCTACCGACGAGCGTTTTTCTCATTTAAAAGGAAAAAAAGCCATTGTGCCATTATGTAATCGCGTCATTCCAATTATAGAAGATGAATATGTGGATGTGGAATTTGGAACAGGATGTTTAAAAGTAACGCCTGCTCACGATGAAAATGATAAGAATCTTGGCGATAAACACAAATTAGAAGTTATTGATATTTTTAACGACGATGCCACTTTAAATAGCTTCGGAATGCATTACGAAGGAAAAGACCGTTTTGTTGTTAGAAAAGAAATTTCAAAAGAATTAGAAGAAAAAGGCTTTTTAGTTAAAACCGAAACACATATAAATAAAGTTGGAACCTCCGAACGTACCAAAGCTGTTATCGAACCTAGATTAAGCGACCAATGGTTCTTAAAAATGGAGGATTTGGTAAAACCTGCTATCGATGCCGTTTTAGGAGAAAATGCCGAAATCAAGTTGTTTCCTAAGAAATTTGAAAACACCTACAGACATTGGATGGAAAATATTCGCGATTGGAATATTTCTAGACAATTACTATGGGGACAACAAATTCCAGCCTATTTCTATGGCGATGGAAAAGAGGATTTTGTGGTGGCAGAAACTATCGAAAAGGCTGTGGAATTAGCAAAAGCTAAAACCAACAATCAGCAGCTAACAGCTAAAGATTTGCGTCAAGATACAGATGCTCTTGATACTTGGTTCTCTTCCTGGTTATGGCCAATGAGTGTGTTTGACGGCATTAGAAATCCAGAAAACGAAGACATTAAATATTACTATCCAACCAATGATTTAGTAACTGGCCCAGACATTTTATTCTTCTGGGTAGCAAGAATGATTATTGCCGGATACGAATATAAAGGTGAAAAACCATTCAATAATGTCTATTTAACAGGTTTGGTGCGTGATAAGCAACGTAGAAAAATGAGCAAATCTCTTGGGAATTCTCCTGATGCTTTAAAACTTATTGACGATTATGGCGCAGACGGCGTTCGGGTTGGTTTGTTATTAAGCTCGGCTGCTGGAAACGACTTAATGTTCGATGAAGCGTTGTGTAACCAAGGAAAAGGCTTTGCTAATAAAATTTGGAATGCCTTTAGACTAGTAGATGGATGGGAAGTTGATAATTCTATTCCACAACCTAAATCGAGCGAAATTGCTATCGATTGGTTTGAAGCGAAGTTTCAAAAAACACTCATCGACCTTGAAGATCATTATAGCAAATACAGATTGTCCGATGCTTTAATGTCGACTTATAAATTAATCTGGGACGATTTTGCTTCCTGGTTATTAGAGATTGTAAAACCAGCTTATCAGCAACCAATTGATGCAAAAACACTAAAAAGTGTGGTTGCTATTTTTGAAGATATTTTAAAAGTATTGCACCCATTTATGCCATTTCTTACGGAAGAAATCTGGCAATATATGTCTGAAAGAACACCAGAAGAAGCTCTTATTATTGCAAGATGGCCAGAAACCAAACCAATTGATGAAAACCTTATTTCAGAATTTGAATTTGCTCAAGAGGTGATTTCAGGAATTAGAACCATTAGAAAAGAAAAGAATATTGCTTTTAAAGATGCTATAGGTTTTTCAGTGATAAATAATGAAAATACAGCAAATACTTTCGATGAGGTTATTGCAAAACTAGGAAATTTAGAACGTATCGCGTACACTTCAGAAGCTGTTGAAGGCGCATTAACTTTTAGAGTAAAATCCAACGAGTATTTTATTCCAATGGCTGGAGCAATTGATGTGGATGCTGAAATTGAGAAACTAAACCAAGAACTTAAATATACCGAAGGCTTTTTAAAATCTGTTCAAAAGAAATTAGCAAACGAACGTTTTGTGGCTGGAGCCCCAGAGCAAGTTATTGCAAACGAGCGCAACAAAGAAGCAGATGCTTTAGCTAAAATTGAAACCTTGAAGGCTAGTTTGGCTAGCTTGAAATAGAAAAATTAACCTGCTAGGCTTTAAAAATCTGGCAGGTTTTTTTATATGAACAAACGCAGTATATACTCCATAATAGGTGCTCTAATTCTTTCTAGCGTGTTATTCTTCGAGTTTTATTTAGACGAAAAGGAAAAGCAAGATAGTGTAGTTTCTGGTAAAACAGTAAAATCTGATACCAACGAATTCTTCTTGCCAACAAGCACCAGCGGACAAGTAATTCATCATGAAAGTTATTCCTTGTCTTATAGCGAGCCACACGAACAAGCCGAATGGGTAGCTTATGAACTTAAAAAAGAACATCTCTCTAATACCAATTTTACCAGACCGTACTTTGAAGTAGATCCAGCCGTAAAAACAGGAGCTGCTCATTGGCGAAACTATAAGAACTCAGGCTTTGATAGAGGACATTTATGTCCAGCAGGAGATAGGGCTTATAGTCAGGAAGCTTTTAACGAAACCTTTTTAACAAGTAATATCAGTCCACAAAATCATGAGTTCAATGCGGGTATATGGAACACTTTAGAGCAGAAAGTGAGATACTGGGCAAGTAAATACAACGGGGTGTTTGTGGTTACAGGGGGCGTTTTAGAAGACCAGTTAAAAACTATTGGTGATGAAAAAGTGGCAGTCCCAAAACAGTTTTATAAAATTTTGATCGACACCAACTCCGGAGAAACAAAAATGATTGCTTTTTTAATACCTCATGAAAACTCCAGAGATCCTTTATATAAATTTGTGGTTCCTGTGGATTCTATTGAAAAACTAACGGGAATAGATTTCTTTCCAGAATTAGACGATGTTTTAGAAAATAAACTAGAGGCTTCAGCAAGTTATAAAGGATGGAGTTTTAATTAATGAAATTATGCAAAGAAGATAGATGTTTTATTTAATTTCTAATCATACCCTTCCAGCGTGTTCTCCGAATAAACTCTCCTTGTTCTTCCGAAACTAAAAACGGAAGCTTTTCTCTTTTCGCTTTAAAATAACCCGCCATATAATCTGTAAAAAGATTGAAACTTTCTTTTTTATAGGCCAATTTTAAGGCAGAAATCAACGTAATTATAAACCCATAGCGCATTTTATACATGGCTTCTCCTTGTAGGTGCTTGGATGCTTTATTATAGCTTATTCCAGTAGGTTTTAAATGCTTGACATGTAGTGTTTGGTCTGTAAGTAGTTCCCAGCCGTAAAACTTGGCCAATAACTCGTCTACTGTGTCCCAACCCATGGACGGCTTGAGTTTTCCTATTTGAATAAAACAGGCTTTTCTATAAGCTTTTAAAGCCCCACGAATATGGTCTGTTCTGGTCAGATTCTCTAAAACCCAGGTGTCATTCTTTTCAATATAACAAAACCCAGAAACCATCCCAAGTTTCTCGTTATTATTAAAATGAAAGGCCAACTTCTCTAAATAATTGATCGGAAAAATTAAATCGGCATCAAACTTACAAATCACATTGAAGTCTTGATCTAAAGTTTTATAGCCTTGATAAAAGGCATTGATAATTTTTGAGCCCGGTAAATGTTTATCTGAAGAGCTTGTATTTATTAATGAGATCCAGTGATGTTTTGAAGTAAATTCTTCAACTATTTGTTGCGTGTTATCCGTAGAATTATCATTCACTACAACTACCTGTTTTGGTAATAGCGTTTGCGCAGTTAAAGAGCCAAGCGTTTGCTGGATGCAAGCTTCTTCGTTATGAGCAGGGATAACTATGTAGAAATTCAAAGGTTTAATAATTAAAATTCAACGCTAAATTCTTTTAGCATAAACAATATAATACCTCGGTGTAAACCATCGTAAAATAGGACGGATTCCAATTTTTTTTGTGGGATTGGTCCATTTTTGTCTGTCTATTATTTTCCATCCTGCCTTTTCTAAAAGCCAATCAAATTGCCAATCTTCAAACTCGTGATAATGCCTATCTCTCATATCTGTTTTGCTTCTATAGGCCGAAGAAAACCAGAGTTTTAAAGGCACACTGGCAACAAGTTTGTCGGCCTTTATAGATTTTAAAACGGTAAAAGGGGAGAGAAGGTGTTCAAATATTTCAAAAGCGGTTACCACATCTGCATCCGAGTTTTCAATGCCCGTGGTGTTTATGTCTAAATCTTCCCCTTGGGTATTTGTTACTTTAAAACCATGTTGTTTCATGATTTCTGTAAATGGATTTTCAACCCCCAAATCTAAAATGGTTGAATGGCTTGTAATATGTTTTTCAAGAAATTCGGTCGTGTGTTTAAAGCGCTTATTGGGATAGGTGTTTTCGTACATAATATGTCCTGCGAATGCAGGAATCTCATTTTATTTTCTGCATACCCAATAACTATTGGGAGAAATCTTGTTGGTTAAACTTTATAAACAATAGCATTAATATTCATTCCGGCACCAACACTGGCAAACATAATAACATCGTCTTTGTTAATGGAATGCCCTTCAAGTTCGCCTTTCAAAATTAAATCTAATAGGGTTGGAATTGTTGCCACGCTAGAATTTCCTAGTTTGTTAATAGTCATGGGCATAATATCTTTTGGCATGTCCATATTATATAATTTATAGAAACGTTGCACAATGGCTTCATCCATTTTCTCATTGGCTTGATGAATCAGAATCTTCTTTAAATCATGAATGCCATAACCACTTTTATCCAAACAGGATTTCATAGCAGCTGGTACATGATTTAAGGCAAATTCATAAATTTTTCTGCCATACATTTTAATATATTTACGCTGATCTGTAATTTCTGGATTATTCGTTTCTCCAAAATATATAAAATGAGCTTCGTCTAAGGCGTAGGTTGCGCTTTCATGAGTAATTATTCCGCCCTCATCGCTAGTTTTTTCAAGAACTACGGCCCCAGCACCATCACTATAAATCATGGAATCCCTATCGTGTTTATCAATAACACGAGATAGTGCTTCTGCACCAATGACCAGACATTTTTTTGCAATTCCAGACTTTATAAATGCGTTGGCTTGAATAAGACCTTCGTTCCAGCCTGGACATCCAAAAAGAACATCGTAAGCAACGCATTTTGGATTTTTAATTCCTAAAAGATGCTTCACTCTGGAGCCAATACTTGGAACCGTATCGCTTTGTTCAGTATTGTGTTTTACATCGCCATAATTATGACCCACAATAATATAGTCCAGTTCTTCTTGATCAATTTTTGAGTCTTCAATGGCTTTTTTAGCTGCAAAAAAAGCAAGATCAGATGTGGTTAAATGATCCTCGGCATATCGTCGTTCTCCAATACCAGTAATGGCTTTGAATTTCTCTATAATAACATCGTTTTGATGCTTGATAGACGAGCCGTCTTCATTTAGAAATTGATGACTTATAAAGTCTTCATTCCTTTCTATATTATTCGGAATATAACTCCCAGTTCCTGTAATTTTTATTGCCATTAGTTTGCTGTTAAATATTGGGCTAATGCTAAATTAATCATAAATTAATTGTTAGCATATTCATTTTTATAATAATAGCGTTTTTTTGTCAAATTCGTATTAATAAATGAATTTTTTAAGGGTTTTATAATTAAAAAGCCCTCAAAACGAGGGCTTTTTAATTTATAACTATTTGAAAGTTATGCCTCCATATACTCTTCAATTGGAGCGCAAGTACATATTAAATTTCTGTCTCCATAAGCATCGTTTACACGTCTTACAGTTGGCCAAAATTTATTATCTCTAATATAATCTAACGGATAGGCAGCTGTTTCTCTCGAATACGGCATGAGCCATTCAGAAGCTGTTAACATCTCTAAGGTATGAGGCGCATTTTTCAATACGTTGTTCTCATCGTCTTTTGTTGCTAAATCAATTTCTTTTTTAATGGATATCATGGCATCACAAAAACGATCCATTTCAGCTTTGCTTTCGCTCTCAGTTGGTTCTATCATTAAAGTTCCTGCTACAGGAAACGATACTGTTGGCGCGTGAAACCCGTAATCCATTAAACGCTTAGCAATATCAGATACTTCAATGCCATGGGCTTTAAAAGGTCTGCAATCTACAATCATTTCGTGTGCTGCACGACCACGTTCTCCAGAATACAAGGTGTCAAATTGTCCTTGTAAGCGTTGTTTGATGTAGTTGGCATTTAAAATAGCTGTTTTAGTGGATTGTGTTAAACCTTCAGCACCTAACATTTTAATATAAGCGTAAGAAATTAAACAAACTAAAGAAGAACCATATGGCGCACTGGAAATAGCAGTAATAGCCTGGTCTCCTCCCGTTTTTATAATTGGATTTCCAGGTAAAAATGGCGCTAATTGTTTGGCTACACAAATTGGACCAACGCCAGGACCTCCACCTCCATGAGGAATAGCAAAGGTTTTATGAAGGTTTAAGTGACATACATCAGCTCCAATATGTCCAGGATTTGTTAATCCTACTTGAGCATTCATATTGGCACCATCCATATAAACTTGTCCCCCGTTATCATGAATTATTTGTGTAATTTCTTTGATGGCAGATTCGTAAACACCGTGAGTAGACGGATAAGTTACCATAATACATGATAAATTATCTTTGTGTAATTCCGCTTTCTTACGTAAATCTTCAACATCGATATTTCCTTTGTCTGTAGATTTAGTTACAACTACTTTCATTCCAGCCATAACAGCACTTGCAGGATTAGTTCCGTGAGCTGAAGATGGAATTAAACAAATGTTTCTATGGTGGTCTCCACGAGATTCATGGTAAGCTTTAATAACCATTAAACCGGCATATTCACCTTGTGCTCCAGAATTTGGTTGTAAAGAAGTAGCAGCAAAACCTGTGATTTCAGTTAACTGGTCTTCTAATTCTTTTAAAATAATTTGATAACCTTCTGCCTGTTCTATTGGAACAAAAGGGTGAACACTGCCCCAGTTAGGTGAACTTAAAGGCAGCATTTCTGCAGCTGCATTTAATTTCATAGTACAAGATCCTAAAGAAATCATAGAGTGATTTAACGATAAATCCTTACGCTCTAATTTTTTAATATAACGCATTAATTCCGTTTCAGAATGATGGGAATTAAAAACATCTAAATTTAAAAAATCTGAGGTTCTCTGAAGATTCTCAGAAATATAATTTTCTTCTAATAGGGAGGTTACTTTAATAGTGTCCTTTCCAGCTGCTTCAGCAAAAATGGCAATAATTTCGTTGGCATCTTTTAAGTTAGTGGTTTCATTAATTGAAATGGTAACTGTATTGGCGTCTGGATAGAAGAAATTAACTTGATTTTTTTCTGCAAGGGCTTTTATTTTAGCACTATCGGCATGCACATTTAATGTATCAAAAAAGGAGGTGTTTGTTTGTTTAAAGCCTAATTTCTCTATGACATTAGAAACTGTAGTAGCTGTAGAATGAACCTTATTAGCAATAAATTCCAAACCTTTTGGTCCGTGATATACAGCGTACATTCCAGCCATTACTGCTAGTAACACTTGTGCAGTACAGATATTTGAAGTTGCTCTGTCTCGCTTAATATGTTGCTCACGTGTTTGTAAAGCCATACGTAAAGCACGATTTCCATTCATGTCTTTGGTAACACCAATAATACGTCCTGGAAGGTCTCTTTTATAAGCGTCTTTAGTTGCAAAATAAGCAGCGTGAGGTCCGCCATATCCCATTGGAATTCCAAAACGTTGCGTAGTTCCTACTACCACATCGGCACCAAATTTCCCTGGTGCTTCCAGCATAACAAGACTTAAAATATCGGCAGCAACAGCTACTTTAATATTTACGTCATTTGCTTTTTCTATAAAGGTTTTAATATCAGTAATCTGTCCGTTTTTACCAGGATATTGTAAGATTGCTCCAAAGAATTCTGTAGAAAAATCGAAAGTGTCTTCGTTACCAACTACTAATTCTATTCCTAGAGGAGTTGATCTGGTTTGAAGTAAAGATAAGGTTTGAGGTAAAATATTTTCCGAAACAAAAAACTTATTAACTTTAGCTTTCTTCTGCTCTCTTTCTCTAACAGCAAACAATAAGCTCATGGCTTCTGCTGCTGCCGTACTTTCATCTAAAAGAGAGGCATTGGCAAGCTCCATACCTGTAAGGTCTGAAACCATCGTTTGAAAATTTAATAAAGCTTCTAGACGTCCTTGAGCAATTTCTGCTTGGTAAGGCGTATATGCTGTGTACCAACCTGGGTTTTCAAGAATGTTACGTTGAATAACTGGAGGTAAAATAGTTGGGTGATACCCGAGACCTATATAGGTTTTATATGTTTTATTTAATTTAGATAACTCATGAATATGGGTTAAATATTCATATTCACTCATAGGCTCGTCTAAATCTAATGGCTTTTGTAATTTAATACCATCAGGAAGTGTTTCAAAAATAAGTTGATCCATAGATTCAACTCCAATAGCTTTAAGCATTTGGATTTGGTCTTCTTCTCTTGGACCAATGTGGCGAAGTGCGAAATTAGTTGTGTTCATTAAAATTTAGTTGTGTTATGTATCCGATTTCTCGAAAATTCCGTTTTAATGCACTATCATTTTTGTTAAGAATGATAGATGATTTTTAAAGTGCAAAATTACGCAATAATTCACGTTTTTTTGTTAATGATAACTAAAGTTTTTAACCAATTGAAAAGATTGTTAACAGTTTATGTACTTTTGTTTTATGAGTTTGGTGAAGCAAGTATTCAATTTTTATTTAGATAGTAGCATTCACGTGGCATTATCTGTCTTTGCCTTGTCGTGGATAACCCTGCTAGAATTTCATGTTCCTTATGATGAAACGGTGCTTTACTTTATATTTTTCGCCTCTGTTTCTGGTTATAATTTTGTAAAGTATTTTGGAAGAGCACGCTTTCATCACAGAAGTTTAACTAACTGGCTTAGAATGGTCCAGATATTTTCGCTTATATGTTTTCTGCTAATGTGCTATTTTGCTTGGCAATTAGAACCTGTTACCTTATTGGTTATTTTAGGTTTTGGACTTATAACTTTTTTATACGCTGTTCCGTTTTTACCTAAGAAACGGATGTACGATAGTCATAAAAACCTGAGAAGTATTAGTGGACTAAAAGTGTATATAATTGCTTCGGTTTGGGCAGGAGTAACAGTTGTATTACCTTTAATAAACAACAGGGTTTCTATACATGCAGATGTCATTATTACGGTTGTACAAAGATTTGTTTTTGTACTTGCTTTAATGATCCCTTTTGAAATTAGGGACTTAAATTACGACAGTATTAAATTGGCAACAATTCCTCAGCAGATAGGAATTAAAAAGACCAAAATAATAGGTGTTCTGCTGTTGATGATTTTTTTCTTTCTGGAATTCTTAAAGAATGACACCAACGAATATCAGATTTTAGCCTTACTAATAATAACTTTTATATGCTTGTTGTTTTTAATTTTTGCAAAGAAGAATCAAGCTAAGTATTACAGTTCTTTCTGGGTAGAAGGCATTCCGGTATTTTGGTTGGTATTACTCTTGTTGCTTTTTTAATTCTTGTTGGAGATTTTGTTCTAAAAATTGTTTTTCCTCAGTATTTAAACAAGTTACTTTAGAGGCATCAATAGCTTGAGTTAATTTAATATTTTGGTTGACATACTTTTTTGTTATTCTACACCAAAAATAACGCAGCCTAAGTTTAAATTTTTCCCAGGAAGAAGCCTCATTATACTGTGCTTTGTCACAAATATGTTGTGCTTCGTCACAGGATATAAACAAGTATGATTTTTTCTTTAGCTCTTTCATTATTATTTAAACCAGTTTTTTTCCATGCATTCTGCCATGGCTATTCTTGCTCTATGAACAATTACCCACAGATTAGACGGGGTGATATTCAAATCATTACAAATTGTTTCAGTTTCTAAACCTTCAATGGTTTTCATTCTAAAAACAGTAGCTTGTTTTTTTGGAAGCTTGCTTAAGCACATATAAATAGCTTCCCCAAGTTCGTCGTTAACTAGGTTGTCTTCTGCTGTTTTATAATCTGGGTCTGCAACTCTTTTTTCTAACCAACTTCCGTCATCATCCTCATCCGAATTAAATTCTACCCTAATTTCGGCCTGTCCTTTAATAGAATTAATTTTCCGATAGTGATCAATAATTTTTCGTTTTAAAATTGAAATCAGCCAGGTGCGTTCACTAGCTTCTCCTTTAAAATTCTTCATAGATTTTAAACCAGCAAAAAAAGTATCCTGAACCAAATCTTTGGCTTTCTCTCTATCGTTTACACGAGAAATAGTGAAATTGAAAAGATAATCGGAATACTTGTCTATCCATGTATTCGGATTTATGAGGTGTTTTGGCATAGTTCTTTTGAACAGTTTGCTTCAAAAATAATTAAATTATACCAATAAAAAGGTTTAGGTTTTTATTAAGTTAGATAATGCTTCCTCAATATTCGTAAATTTAAATTTAAATTGAGTCTCAAGAAGGCGTTTAGGAATCACATTTCTGCTTTTTAAAACTAATTCGGTTTCTGTGCCAATTAACTTAGCTCCAAAATTTAGTAGCCAAACTGGATGGTTTATTCCTATTGGAACATCGAGAACATTTCGTAATCCACGCATTAATGTTTTGTTATCTGTGGGCTTTGGTACACATAGGTTGAAGTTTCCTTCTAAAGATTCATGATTCATTAAATACTCTACGGCTCTAGCAAAGTCTTCTTGATGAATCCAACTTACTTTCTGATTTCCATTTCCTTGATATCCCCCTAAGCCAAGTTTAGTTAAACGTTTTAACGGAGTTAAGGCGCCGCCTGCTCTGCCTAATACTATGGCGGTTCGTAATGCTATTTTTCGTGTTCTTGTATTTTTAATGGCGTAAAATGATTTCTCCCATGATTTTGCAATGTTCATCGAGAAGTCATCACCAATGTCGCCATGTTCTTCATCCATTTTCTTGTTTATTGAATCTTTATAAATAGTTGCTGTTGAGGAGTTCAACCAGATGATTGGTGGATTATCACATAAATTAATAGCGACTCCCAAAATTTGAGTTGAATCAATTCTGGAATTATAAATTAGTTTCTTGTTCTTTTCAGTATATCGGCAATCAACAGATTTACCTGTTAGATTAATTAATGCATAGGTGTTTTCTAATTCCCTTGTCCAGTTCCCTAAACTTTTTGCGTCCCAATAAATGTCATTCTTTTTTATGGGCTTTCTAGTTAGAGTTTTAATAAAATAACCTTTACTAGAAAAGTGCTTTTCTAAAATTTGACCTAGAAATCCTGTTCCTCCGGCAATAATAATTGTTTTCATGATTAGACGGTTTTTGTAATAGTTGATGTTCGTTTAGGTATTATTAAACTTTCAGAAAATATTGAAACTACATTTTAAAAAAAACATTAAAATTATTTAATGAATTTTAATATAGATTTTGTTAACCAATTTTGTTTTTGGTTGACCATTTTGTTCATTATTGTATCCAAATCTTGTGTTAGTTCGTGTAAGGCTTTGGTTTGCTTTATTAACTCCTTTGTTTTTTCTGAACCATCATCTTTTATCGAAGAAACCTCGTTTAATACTTTTATTACAGGTTTAATTTCTCTTCTACTGCGCTCTTTAGCAATTATTCTTGCTAATTCTTGTACATCTTTTTCGGTTGTAAAAAACTCTTTTCGCTCCCCTGGAATTAGTTCTTTTACAACAACTCCCCAGTCTATAAGCTGGCGTAGGTTCATACTTGTGTTTCCTCTTGAAATTTGTAGTTCCTCCATAATATCTTCCATCGAGAGAGGTTGAGTAGAGATAAAAAGTAAAGCTTGAATTTGAGCCATGGCTTTATTAATGCCCCAAAGTGTACCTAAACTTCCCCAAGTACTTATAAACTTTGTCTTCGCTTCTTCGTAATTCATGCTTTTGTATTATTAATTTTTATTTAACTCTACAAATATATAATAATTTTTAAACTTTCAATAATTATTGAAAGTTTATTTTGTAAATAAGACCTGTTAGCTTTTTGAAAACTTAACAGGTCTTATTCCACTATTACTTCTTTATCAATCCAGCACGTTTTAATAAAGCGTCTGGTTGAGGTTCATGACCTCTAAAGCGCTTATAAAGAATCATAGGGTCTTCTGTACCTCCCTGAGATAAAACAAAGTCTTTAAATTTTGTAGCAACATCCGTATTGAAAATACCTTTTTCTATAAAGAATTCAAAAGCATCTGCATCCAGAACTTCTGCCCATTTATAACTGTAGTATCCCGAGCTATAGCCTCCTTGAAAAATATGAGAAAACGAAGTGCTCATACAGTTTTCTACGACATCTGGATATAGTTTGGTGTTTTCAAAAGCCTCTAATTCATGCGTTTTGACATTTTTGATATTCTCTGGTGTCTCACTGGCGTGCCAACTCATATCTAATAAACCAAAACTTAATTGACGTAAGGTTTGCATACCTTCATGAAAAGTAGCGGATGCCTTTATTTTCTCAATTAAAGCCATAGGAATTACTTCTCCGGTTTGATAATGAGTAGCAAATAACTCCAAAGCTTCTTTTTCATAACACCAGTTCTCTAACACCTGACTTGGTAATTCTACAAAATCCCAGAACACACTGGTTCCAGAAATACTCGGATAGGTGGTATTGGCTAACATGCCATGTAAAGCATGACCAAACTCGTGAAATAAAGTGGTTACTTCGTTAAAAGTTAAAAGTGAAGGTTTGCTTTTTGTTGGTTTTGTAAAATTGCAAACGATAGAAATATGCGGACGAGAATTTTCACCATCTTTTACATATTGAGGTTTATAAGAAGTCATCCAGGCCCCATTTCTTTTACCAGGTCTTGGAAAGAAATCGGCATAAAAAATGGAAACCAATTCGCCTTTGTCGTTTGTAACTTTATAGGTTAAAACATCTTCATGGTAGGTATCGATGGTCGAAATTTCTTCAAAATGCAAACCATATAATTTTTCCGAAATAGTAAAAACCCCCTGAATAACATTGTCAAGTTTAAAATAAGGCTTTAGCTTTTCGTCGTCTAAATCAAAGCGTTTCTGTTTTAATTTTTCGGCGTAATAGCCACCGTCCCATTTTTGTAATTGGTCAATACCATCTAATTCTTTAGCAAAATCTTCTAATTCTTTAAATTCCTTCAAGGCTGCAGGTTTTGCTTTTTCCAGAAGTTCGTTTAAAAAAGTTTTTACTTTCTCTGGAGTTTTAGCCATACGCTCTTCAAGAACAAAATGCGCATGTGTTTTATACCCCAATAAATTAGCTCTTTTATGACGCAACTTAACAATTTGTAAAACGTTTTCCTGATTGTCTAAAGCATCGTTTTTAAAAGCTTTTGCTCCAGAAGCAATAGCTAGTTGTTTACGCAGGTCTCTGTTGTCCGCATAGGTCATAAAAGGAATGTAGCTCGGGTAATCTAAAGTGATTAACCAGCCTTTTTGGTCTTTAGATTCGGCTAATTGCTGGGCAGCTTCTTTGGCACCTTCCGGTAAACCAGATAAATCTTCCTCATTGGTAATTAGCATGTCAAACTTATTGGTTTCTGCCAATACATTTTCGCCAAAGTTCAATTTTAACTGACTTAATTTTTTATCAATATCTCGTAGTTCTAGCTTTTTCTCTTCAGATAAATTGGCACCGTTTCTTGAAAACCCTTTATATTTTTTGTCTAAAAGCGTCTTTTGTTCGGTGTTTAGAGTCAAGCTATCTTTTTCCTTGTAAACAGACTTGACACGTTTAAAGAGCTCTTCATTTAAAGTAATATCGTTACTAAATTCTGATAGAAGAGGAGATACTTCTTGAGCTATTTTTTGAATTTCTTCGCTGGTCTCGGCAGAATTTAAATTAAAAAAAATACTTGAAATCCTATCTAATTCCTCTCCAGAAAAATCTAAAGCCTCAATCGTGTTTTTAAAAGTTGGCGTTTCAGAGTTATTTGTAATGGCATCAATTTCTTGTTTTGCTTTTTCTATAGCTTCTGTAAAAGCTGGCAAGAAATGTTCATTTTTAATTTTTGAAAATGGGGCGGTTTGAAATTCTGTATCGAAAGGTTTATTTAAGATATTCATTTAAAAAATGGTTCTATTTAACAATCAGAGCCTTACTTTTCTTACAAGGTGACAAAGATTGAAATTATTAACTTTATTTTATGATAGTACGTTGTTTAAAATACAATATATGTGACTATTTTTGCATCAGATTTTTCATGAGAGTTTAAGTGACTCTTTAAAATAATTGATTAATAGCGTTTAAAACCTCGACCACAAGTCGAGGTTTTTTATTTTAAATCTTCTGCAGATTGAATCACTTTGGCTTTTAAACTTTCTTTATAAGCAATTATTCTATCCAAGACAATTGGGTCTGAGCTACCCATAATCTGAGCTGCTAAAATTCCAGCATTTTTTGCACCGTTTAAGGCTACTGTGGCTACAGGAACTCCCCCAGGCATTTGTAAAATAGATAAAACAGAATCCCATCCATCTATAGAATTACTACTTTTTACGGGTACACCAATAATTGGAAGGGGAGATAAAGACGCTATCATTCCTGGTAAGTGTGCAGCACCTCCGGCTCCAGCAATTATAACCGAAAAACCACGGGTATGTGCATGCTTGCCATAATCGAATAGTTTTTCTGGCGTTCTATGTGCTGAAACAATGTCTACCTCCACATCAATTTTTAATTCCTTCAAAATATCAATGGCTTCTTGCATAACTGGCAGGTCGCTTTTGCTTCCCATAATAATTCCTACTTTGCTCATAATTACTCGCTTATAACTTTAATCGTGTTTTTAACTTTCTCTGCAATCCTTCTGGCTTCATTTAAATCTTGATTCACAATAGTAACATGCCCCATTTTTCTAAAAGGTCTGGTTTGTTTTTTACCATAAATATGTGGTGTTACTCCAGGCAATTTCATAATGTCATCTATGTTTTGGTAAACCACATTTCCAGTATACCCTTCGGCTCCTACTAAATTGACCATAACAGCGCCTAGCTGACTGTCTGTTTTTCCTAAAGGTAAATTTAAAATAGCTCTAATATGTTGTTCAAATTGCGAAGTATAACTCGATTCAATAGTATGGTGTCCAGAATTATGAGGTCTTGGTGCTACTTCGTTAACAATAATCTCATCGTCCTGGGTTTGGAACATTTCTACAGCCAATAAGCCAACATGATTAAATGCCTGAGAGACGTTTAATGCAATTTCTGTAGCCTTTTTAGCAACTTTCTCCTCTATTCTTGCCGGACAAATAACATATTCAACCTGATTGGCTTCTGGATGAAATTCCATTTCTACAACAGGATAAGTAACAACTTCACCATTAAAATTTCTGGCAACAATAACTGCTAGTTCATTTTTAAAAGGAATCATGTCTTCCGTAATGCATTCCACATTTGGCAAATCTTTTAAATCGGCTTCTGTTCTAATAATTTTTACGCCATTACCATCGTAACCAAATTGAGCGCTTTTCCAAACAAATGGAAATTTTAAACCGCCATTAGTTACAGCATCTATAATTTCTGAAGCATAGGCAAATCTCGAAAAATTGGCCGTTGGAATATCGTGATCTCTATAAAATAATTTTTGAGTGGATTTGTTTTGAATAGTGCGAAGCGTTTTAGAAGAAGGATAAACTTTAACACCTTCCTTTTCTAAAGCCTCAAGTGCATCTGTGTTTACATTTTCAATTTCGAAAGTCAGTATATCTACTTGCTTTCCAAAATTGTAAACCGCATCAAAATCCATTAAATCTCCTAAAAAGAACTCATTACAAGCCATTTTGCTTGGCGCCTCGTTACTAGGATCTAAAATAGTTGTATAAATATCAAATTTTCGGGTGTCGTAAAGTAACATTTTACCTAGCTGTCCACCACCAATAATACCTAGTTTGAAACTTGATGAGAAAAAATTCATTTTGTTAGATTTTTCACAAAAGTACAAATCAAATGCCTTTGAAAAAACTAAATCTAAAACAATCTAAATGAGAATTCGTAAAACCTTAATCAAATGATTATCTTTGCATTTCTAAAAAAAAATATATCAAGTGGTCAAACTTCACGATTTACAATTCAAGCCGTTTATTTCAGAAGAAGAAATACAGAAAACTGTACAGCGTATGGTTCAGGAAATTGCCAACGACCTAAAGGACGAAGTACCTGTGTTTATTGGTATTCTGAACGGTTCGTTTATGTTTGTTAGCGATTTTGTAAAAAAATATCCAAAACCTTGTGAAGTCACTTTTATTAAATTAGCTTCTTATGAAGGTGTAAAATCGACCGAAGATATCCAGCGCTTAATTGGCTTAACTCAAGATCTAAGCGGAAGAACGGTTGTTATCTTAGAAGATATTATCGATTCTGGAAACACCTTAGAAGAAGTTCATAGAATATTTAAAAGTGAAAATGTAAAACAATTGATTATCGCTACCTTGTTTTACAAACCAACAGCATATAAAAAAGATTTTAAATTACATTATGTAGGGATTGAAATACCAAATAAATTTATTGTAGGTTATGGCTTAGATTACAATGGGTTGGGTAGAGATTTACCAGCAATATATCAACTAAAAACAACACAACATATGACGAATATCGTACTATTTGGCCCTCCAGGAGCTGGAAAAGGAACACAAGCTAATTTTTTAAAAGAAAAGTATAATTTGGTACATATTTCTACGGGAGATGTGTTTCGTTTTAATATAAAAAATGAAACAGCTTTGGGAATGATTGCTAAATCTTATATGGATAAAGGAGAACTAGTTCCAGACCAAGTAACAATCGATATGTTAAATGCCGAAGTTGAAAAAAATGCGGATGCTAAAGGCTTTATTTTCGATGGGTTTCCACGTACAAATGCCCAGGCAGAAGCTTTGGATAAATTGATGGACTCTAAAGACTCTCAAATTGATGCCATGGTTGCCTTGGAAGTGGACGACGAGATTTTAGTAGAACGCTTATTGGAAAGAGGAAAAACTAGCGGTCGTCCAGACGATGCTGACGAAGGCATTATTAGAAATAGAATTAAAGAATATTATAGTAAAACAGCTATTTTAAAAGATTACTATACAGATCAAAATAAGTATTTTGGCGTGGATGGCGTTGGAAGTATTGAAGATATTACCAAGCGTTTAAGTGATGTAATCGATAAATTATAAGAATATCTTTAATTGCTTTACCTATTTTTAATAGGTAAATGCAAGATCTAAAAAACAATTAGTTTCATTTAATACAATGTCCACTGTAGTGGAAAAATAATATGACAGAAGGAAATTTCGTTGACTTTGTAAAACTGCATGTATCTTCCGGAAATGGAGGTAAAGGTTCTGCGCATTTACACCGGGAGAAATTTATAGAAAAAGGAGGTCCGGATGGAGGAGATGGAGGACGTGGAGGTCATGTTATAATGCGTGGAAATGCAAATCTTTGGACGCTTTTTACCTACAAATTTAAAAGACATTTTAAAGCTGGGCATGGCGAGCATGGTGGTAAAAGTAGAAGTACTGGTGCCGATGGACAGGATGTGTATATGGATGTGCCTCTGGGAACTTTAGTTAGAGATAGAGAAACCAACGAAGTCCTTTTTGAAATTACCAAAGATGGGGAAGAAAAAATTATTGCTCAAGGTGGTTTAGGTGGACGTGGTAACTGGCACTTTAAATCGTCTACAAACCAAACACCAAGATATGCTCAACCAGGAATTCCAGGGCAGGAAATTGATATTGTTTTAGAACTTAAAATTTTAGCAGATGTTGGTTTAGTAGGTTTCCCAAATGCGGGGAAATCAACCTTGCTTTCTGTACTAAGTGCAGCCAAACCTAAAATTGCAGATTACGAATTTACCACCTTGAAACCCAACTTAGGAATTGTAGAATATCGCGATTTTAAAACCTTTGTAATGGCAGATATTCCTGGAATTATTGAAGGTGCTGCTGAAGGAAAAGGACTTGGTCATTACTTTTTGCGTCATATTGAAAGAAACTCAGTTTTATTATTTTTAATTCCTGCAGATGCTCCAGATATTAGAAAACAATACGATATTCTAGTGGATGAATTAAAGCGTTACAATCCGGAAATTCTAGATAAAGAGCGTTTTGTGATTATCTCTAAAAGTGATATGTTAGATAGCGAACTAAAAGCAGAACTAAAGGCAGAATTAGACAACACACTTCCAGTGGAATATATGTTTATTTCTTCGGTAGCGCAACAAGGACTTACCGAATTAAAAGATAAACTTTGGAAGATGCTGAACGAGTAGTTTTTTATGAAAGAACGCATAAAAAATATTGTTGAGATAAACGATAATAAAGCAAGTAAGTTCTTTGCTATCTTTATTCAGATACTTATTTTAATTTCTATTGTAACCTTTACTTTAGAAACCACTCCCGATTTAGAACCTAAAACGCGCTTTATCCTCTACCTTATAGAGGTTTTTTGTGTCGTTATTTTTACTGTAGAATACATTTTAAGAATCTATGTTTCTGATAAAAAGCTAAAATTTATTTTTAGCTTTTATGGTCTTATAGATTTATTTGCCATTCTGCCTTTCTATTTAAGTTTTGGAGTCGATTTACGCTCGTTAAGAGCTTTGCGTCTTCTAAGATTATTACGGGTGTTTAAATTAGTGCGTTATAACCGTGCTCTGAATCATTTTACAAATGCCATAAAATCGGCCAAAGAAGAGATACTTTTATTTCTTTTTATCACTCTTATTTTAATTTATTTTTCGGCAGTTGGTATTTATTATTTTGAAAACGAAGCACAACCCGAGCATTTTGCTTCGATCTTAGATAGCCTGTGGTGGGCTATTGTAACACTAACTACAGTGGGTTATGGAGATGTTTATCCAATTACTGCCGGGGGTAAAATATTTACTTTCTTTATATTACTTATAGGTTTAGGTATAGTTGCTATTCCAACGGGAATTATTTCGTCTGCACTTACAAAATCTGTGGACCATAATGAAACTAAGGAATAATTTTGTTTTCATTTAAGGAGGATTTCTTATCTTTAAAATAAAAATGAAAAAGTTAGCCTCAATATTTTTTCTATTTATCTGCTTGTCCTGCGGTGTTAGCGTGAATTTCGATTACGATAAAACCACCGATTTTTCCAAATACAAATCCTATAGTTACTTTACTAATATGAATACAGGCTTGAGCGAATTCGATTCCAAACGCTTATTTAAAGCATTGGATGATGCTATGGCTTCTAGAGGATTTATACTTTCAGTAAACTCCGATTTTATTATAAATATTAAAAGCTCTACTTATGAAGATGCATACAATAACTCCTCTCTTGGCGTTGGTGTTGGAGGTGGAGGAGGAAATGTGGGAGGAGGCATTTCTGTAGGAATCCCTATTGGTCAAGCTAATATGTCTAGACAAATTAAATTCGAGTTTGTAGATGCTAATACCAATCAGTTATTTTGGCAAGCTATTACTAGCGAGTCTGATGTTCCTAGGGATTATCCTGAAGAACGTGAGGCAAAATTCAGAGAAATTGTAGCTAAAGTATTAGAAGGCTTTCCACCAAAAAAATAGGAACAACTTTATCATTTTCATAACATTTCAAAATACCTAAGCCCAGTTTCATTTTGTAACTTTGAGTTCATATTAAAATATAAACTATGGACGGATTACAAAATAAAGTGGCTCTTATTACAGGAGGCACAAAAGGTATAGGATACGGAATTGCTCAATCTTTAATTAATCAAGGTATTCATGTTGCTATTACTAGTAGAAGTTTAGCGGCTGCAGAAGCTGCTGCAAAGCAATTGCAGCAAGACGCTAAAACGACAGCTAAGGTCATTGGTTTGGAAGCCGATGTGCGTAGTTTAGAAAGTCAGGAAAAGGCGGTAAAACAGGTTGTAGAACAGTTTGGGAAATTGGATATAGTATTAGCCAATGCGGGCTTAGGTCACTTTGGTAGTATCGAAGAGTTAACAAAAGAGCAATGGGAAGAAACCATCGACACCAATTTAACAGGAGTTTTTAATTCGATAAAAGCGAGTGTGGATGCCTTAAAAGAAACAAAAGGCTATTATATTACCATTTCAAGTTTAGCTGGTACTAATTTCTTTGCCGGTGGCTCTGCATATAATGCTAGTAAGTTTGGTGTTACTGGATTTACTCAAGCTGTTATGCTCGATTTAAGAAAATATGGTATAAAAGTTAGTACTATTATGCCTGGATCGGTTTCTACACATTTTAACGGAAACGAGCCAGACGAAAATGACGCCTGGAAAATTCAAATTGAAGATATAGGAGAGCTGGTTGTAGATTTATTAAAAATGAATCCAAGAACTCTACCAAGTAAAATTGAAGTAAGACCAACCATGCCTTCAAGCAAATAAAATGCTGTCATTTAATGAATCTTATCTCGTTTCGAAACAGCAATCCACTTACTTAGGTCCAATTTTATTAATTTAAAAACGACTTACTAATTAGAACGTAAAACAATGAAAAAAGAGGCTTAAAAGGCCTCTTTTTTATTTATTAAGATGAAGTTATATAGTAAGTTAAAATGTCATTAATTTTTAATAAGTTTTTTATTAGCAATTAGGACTTTGTTTGAGTAAAAATTAACCAGATAAACTCCTGCACTAAATGTGCTGATATCTATGGTTGAATTTTCATTGTTTGAAATATCAGTAGTCAATATTTTTTTACCATCTAGACTAATAATTTCAATAGTTAAGTCAGCGCCTAAGGTATTTTTAAATGAAAAATTTACCAGGTCTTGAGATGGATTTGGAAACATAGAGATACTTAAGTTATTTTCTTCACTTGTAACTTCGGCAATTCCAATAGTCGACATATTAATGTTCCAATTTACCGTATATGCATGTATGGTTTCATGATTATCGATTCTTTGAAGCGGGGTATTATCTGTTACTACTACAGTTAAACTGTTGGCGCCCTCAGTTACATCGGATTCTAAAAGACTGATATGGTCCACATCTGAAGCAAAAGCATTCGAATTAAGTGACCATGAGCTTTCTAAAGTATTTGGTAAAGGACTGTTTAAAAATAAATTAAACTCAAGAGGGAAATTTGGATCTTCAATAGGACTGCTATTAGGGGAATAAGCGTCTATTGGCGAAACAAGATCGTGTATCTTTTCTATAACTCCTTCTTTACAAACAGCGCAAAAAGAGTTCCCCAAAACACGCATTTTACATGCTTGATGAGGTCTGTACCAGGTTGAGCACGCTCCACTTCCAGGTGGGCAATAGGCGTAAATTCCAACCCCATTACTAGCTATCCAATTGGTCCACTTTACTAAATCAGGATTGGTTTCTTGAGTCATATTTATGCCCTCTTCGGCCAATATATCTCCTGGATAGTACTCGTCTTTTAAATTAACAAGCGAATGACCAATTTCATGAATGGCAATTTCACTGGCATATTCTCCTGTTGAGGCTATTGGAAAAGCGCCACCACTTCCACCGTAATAAGGGGCGTTTACAAGTAATAGACCTTGATCGTATAGGGGAAAATTATCTGCTAAAACACTCATTATAGTGGCAGAATTTTCTGTGTATAACAATCTATGTGTTCCATAACTATCATAACTGGTGCCAAAATAATTGTCTACTACAGTTATTGGAACATCTGCACAATTTTCTATGTCATTGGCATTTCCTGGGTGACTGGCACCACTTTCGTTGGAAGGAACTTTAATAATATAGACATTAAAATAATCGCTATATTCAGAGAAAGGCGACTGGCTAAACAGGTCTGTCATAAAGTTACTAGCATCTGTTTCAAATTTATCAAATTCGCTGGCTTGATAGCCATCTCCCATAATAACAATATTGATGCGATTATCCATATCGCCAGAATATTTGATGTATTCACCTTCAAATACCTGGGCAAAAGAAATTTGAAAAACTAATAAGGTAAGGAGAGAGAGTAATGTGTGTTTCATATAATTACAGTTTGGTGGTCAATAGTTTTCTTGGTGTTTTGTCTGAACTAATTTCACTTATTTCAAGATACTTTGTGTTCTCCATATAGGGAGCTCTTATTACAAATTGTGTACTATCTAATTCAATTATACGTTTTTCTAAATGGTTGGAATCGTTAACGTATTCAACAACTTTCCTTAAAGGGTTTTCAACCTTTACTACTTGTAAAACCTTTCGGTCTTTATCTAAAAAAGCACATTCTAAATCTCCTTCAGAGAGATTTTTTTCGTTGTTGGAATAGCCTTTAATTTTGCCATCTACTAATTTGTGATTGAGAAAAGTGATGTCACTTTCTTTTTTTGTATTCTTTTTAATATGATACGTTAAGAATACAATTCTGGCAGGAACTTCTTTTTCATTCGTTTGCTCCTTAGTAGTGGCGCATGAGCTGATTAAAAATAAAAAAATCAAAAACTTCAATGGATTTGTCAACTTAAAGGTTCTTCAATAGATTAGTAATATACAAAGTTAATAATTCCTGCGAAAGCAGGAATCTCAATTCGCCACTCAAGATATAAATATTCCTGCGAAAGCAGGAATCTTTATAATACATATCTTTTTATAAAAATTAATCCACAGAAATCCGGACACCATCGCTATGGCTACTAAACTCGGGAGTGTACCACATTCCTGCGAAAGCAGGAATCTTTATAATACATATCTTTTTATAAAAATTAATCCACAGAAATCTGAACACCTTCGCTATGGCTACTAAACTCGGGAGCGTACCACATTCCTGCGAAAGCAGGAATCTTTATAATACACATCTTTTTATAAAAATTAATCCACAGAAATCCGAACACCTTCGCTATGGCTACTAAACTCCGGAGCGCACCACATTCCTGCGAAAGCAGGAATCTCATAAGAGCAATCGTTATATGTTTGTAATTAAAAATTAATCCACAGAAATCCGAACACCATCGCTATGGTTACTAAACTCTGGAGCGTACCACATTCCTGCGAAAGCAGGAATCTCATAAGAGCAATCGTGCTATGTTTGTAATTAAAAATTAATCCACAGAAATCCGAACACCTTTGCTATGGCTACTAAACTCGGGAGCGTACCACATTCCTGCGAAAGCAGGAATCTCATAAGAGCAATCGTTATATGTTTGTAATTAAAAATTAATCCACAGAAATCCGAACACCTTTGCTATGGTTACTAAACTCCGGGGTGTACCACATTCCTGCGAAAGCAGGAATCTCATAAGAGCATTCGTGCTATGTTTGTAATTAAAAATTAATCCACAGAAATCCGAACACCTTCGCTATGGTTACTAAACTCCGGAGCGTACCACATTCCTGCGAAAGCAGGAATCTCATAAGAGCAATCGTGCTATGTTTGTAATTAAAAATTAATCCACAGAAATCCGAATACCTTTGCTATGGCTACTAAACTCCGGAGCGTACATACTTTGAATACTCGTAATCCCATTACTCATATTTCCGGCATTACTTACACGTAAATCGTATTCAAACACATAAACGCCTTTTGGTAAATAATCAAAAAAGAAATTTGTTGAGGCGTCTTTGGTGCTTTCATAATAGCCTAAACCATCTTGCCATTTATATTGAGAAAGTACATTAACCGGTTCTAAACCACTCGCTCTCATATCCTTCATATGAAGAAACTCCATAGCTCTATCGCTACTTAGCTCAATTCTAACTCGCACTAAATCACCGATTTCTAATTCTGTGTTTTCTGTTATTTCCGTAATTTCTTCACCTAAATCTGTATTGGTTTTTAAGAAGAGTTTTTTCTTAAGAGTTAATGGATGTTCCTGCCTGCCGTCAGGCAGGTCAGCCGAAGTAATCTTATCTAAATCTTCAAAATACTGCCAGTATAAAGCTCCCCAAGCAAGACCTTCACCTTTTTTTGTTAAAGTAACTTCTGCCATCTCTGGTGTAATATCAGTTCCTGTCCATGACGTTTTATAATACCCAGTTCCAGCTTCTACTTTGACATCTTCTAGTTTAGAAGGTTCTATGTTGTTTCCTCCAATAACTACATCAACCATGTCTGTTACAGACAACCAGTCGCTACCTTGAAGCAATAAAGCATACACTGCTTCGGTTGTAGCTTTCGTAGTTTTCCAACTATTGGTTTGCTTGTTTTTTAAAAGCCACATTTTTAGGTTGTCTATGTCTTTTAGGTTCTTCGTTTCGCTCTGAATGACCGCTCCAACTTCAGCAAAAACTTCAATCATTAGTGCTTGAGTTTCTATTGGCGCCTGATACCAATACCAAGAAGCTGTATTTTCTTTCCAATACATCCCTAATTCATCACTCGTAATGCTGTTTTCTTTTAAAGACTTTAAGATTTTTGAAGCCGTATGCTTATCTTGTTGTCTATAAGAAATTAAAGCCATCATGCCTTTGGAATACAACGAGCGACTGGTCCAGTATTTTTTAATTTGTGTTTGATAATAAGCGATGATTTTTTCAACTTCTTTCGACTTTTTAATATCAGGAAAGAAGCTTCGCATATATAAATAATGCACTTGCGTATGACTTAAATGATCTAAGTTTAAATCTACATCCGACTTATATTTTGTAATGTTTCTGTATTCTTCAACAAACTCTTTGTCTAGATAGCTAATGGCTTTTTTAATCATAGATTCCTCACTGTCGTTCGGAATGACATGTAACTTGTTTAGATGACCAAACCCAGAAATAATATGTTGCGTAATAAAGCGATTTGGTTTTCCTCCTTGAAACCAGGCCCAAGACCCATTGCCCATTTGGTTCTGCTCTAATTTTTTAATGTTTAATTGTAATTCGCTCGTCATTTTATTTAAATCGAAAAGCAAAGCAATACGTTTCTTTTGTTCGGTTTCGCTTTGAGCATCTCGCAACCAAGGCGTTTCTTCAATAAGAATAGATTTTAATTCTTGATTCTTTTCTAAATTGGATAGAAGCGCATCCGAACTCCGCCACTGATTAAAAACCTCCTGAATTCTAGGATTGGAATTGGCTATATGGCTGGCTAAGGAATTCGCGTAATATCGACTAAATATCTGCTCATTACAATCGTAAGGATATTCCATTAAATAAGGTAAGGCTTGCACAGCATACCAAGCCGGATTGGACGTCATTTCCAACATTAGCTTATGGTGTTTTAAAGTGGTTGAAGTATTTGTCTTCAGTTTGTCTAAAGTGAAAGTTCTGGTTTCGTTAGAGCGTATCCACATGGATAAAGTTTCAGTAACCAACATTCTGTTTGATAGTACAGGAAGGGCATTTTGTTCACCATCGCTATAATCTCCTGCTTTCGCAATTATTTTATACTGAATGGCATCCACATAATCTGGAATGGATAAGCTCCAGGAGACTTCAGTGTTTCCTTTTTTAGCAACTGTAAAAGTTTTTGTGTTTAAAGTATTGCCTAAATCAGCATCAATAGCTTTTCCATTTATTGCATCAAACAATTGTAAAACAGCTTGTCCAGACAAGTCTTTCTTAGTCAAGTTTGCAATCTTAGAACTAATGGTTATTTGATCTCCTTGACGTAAAAAACGTGGCACATTTGGAAGCACCATTAACTCTTTTTGAGTGACTGTTTCCAAGGTAGTTGTTGTTGATTCTAAAGTTTTGGTATGTGCCAATAATTGCAATTTCCATTTGCTTAAGGCTTCTGGGGTGGTGAAACTAAAACTAACATGCCCTTTTTCGTCTGTTTGTAACTGTGGAAAGAAAAAGGCGGTTTCCTGCAGGTTTTTACGGATTTGAACTTGAGAGAAGTCTTCTTTTTTGGAGATAGGTACATTGGTGGTTATAGTCTCCTCATTGAGAGCCTCAGAGTCTTCCATACTCTCTGCGAGCATATTATCGGGTGCATATCCCATAGCTTTTTCCTCTCTATGTACCCCTAAAGCGGTAACTACAACTTCATCAATAGAATTTACATCAGGAGACATAGAGAGACTAAACGAGTTATTTACATCAATTGTGTACTCTTTGGTAGTATATCCAACAAAACTAATAACAAGCACATCGCCAGTTTCTGTCGTCAAGGAAAAATGACCATCAAAGTCGGTTTGGGTCCCCTTGTTTATTCCTTTAATTAAAATATTGACACCTGGTAAAGGCAATCCGTTTTCGTCATATATGGTCCCACTAACAACTCCACTTTTTAAAGAGCTATTATATGAAGCTGTATTTCTTATATTTCTAAGGTATCTATTTCTTGCCCAAGAGTCTGTTAAACTAAATCCAAACCAATCTAGTTGATCGTAGACATTTTGTGGGTAATTTAGATAGAACCCATTTAAATTTTGAATTCGAAACCCTTCCGTAGAAAAACTAGTTCTGGCATTTCTGGTATAATGCGAATAATAGCTAGGATGCTGTATGGGATTAAAAGTCCAGCTATGAGGTTTAAATTGGTCTAAAGACATATCGTACATACTTGCTAATAACTCGGCAGATACCTGTTCGCCTTTCGGACCTTTTATTTTAAAACTCCAGATTTCATCCTGTCCAGGTTGTAATTTATCTCTAAAAGTGGTGGTTTCAATTTCTAAGTCGGTTTTAGGATAAGGCACAGAAATAATCTTAGTGCCAGAACCAAAACTATTTTGATAAGCATAACTATAATGTACAGCAAACCCACCCAAATCTGCTTTATTAACAGGAATGCTAATGGTTTTTTTGTTGTTGTTTAATGGAATGACATAAGTGTTTATGGTCTCTTTGTTTTTT
The DNA here is from genome assembly GCF_026410255.1 of Xanthomarina sp. F1114. Lineage (GTDB taxonomy): Bacteria > Bacteroidota > Bacteroidia > Flavobacteriales > Flavobacteriaceae > Xanthomarina. The sequence continues at coordinate 72,762 of NZ_JAPMLL010000008.1, read as the reverse complement.
TCAATTTCAACAGTAACCTTTAGATCTTTAGCTGCTGAAGCTAAAGATAGCTCTACAGTGTCATCGATATTATAATTCTCTTTATTGGTAGAAATTCTAAATAATTGGTTATCCGATAGTGTTTTATCAGTATCGCTGTACACAGTGGTTCTTGCTTCATCTTTGACAGCTTGACCAAATTTATCTTTGCTTTCTAAAACAATCACATACTGTCCAGATTCCCATTTTTTGATGTTTCCTAGATCCAACTCTTTAGATTTTTCAGTATTAAATGATTTTTCTAAAACAAGTTCGCCTTTTTTCCAGTTATTAGCATCGTCTTCATTGGTATAAGCTTCATAAGGAAACTTAGCTTTAAATTCTGTTTCAGAAAGTATTTGATAATCTGGAGCCTTCCAAGGTCTTGGACGTAAGACATGTTCTGGTGCTTGAAGCTTATAAATTTTCAGGGTTCCTTGAGCTGGAACAAATTCGCCATTGAGGTTTTTTGTATCTATAGTGAGCTTATGATCTTTTTTCTGTTTTTCTAAAGAAGAATGAAGTGAAATACTTGCAAGTAAGGTATGATAACCAACATTGACAATGGTTGTTGCTGAGCGTGTTTCACCATTTAAATCGGTGACATCTGCTGTTACTTCATAATTAAATATAGGTAGATTGTCTTTATCAACACTGGAATCTGGAATGGCTTTAAAAGTGATTTCAAATTCACCTTTTTCATTGGTATGGCTTTCACCATGAGTTATTTCTTGGGGCTCACTATAAAAAGCAGGTCGATACCAATAATACCAACGTGGATATTGCACTTTCCTGTGTACCCTATAAACTACCTTAGCATGGGTAATATTACTCCCGGCATAGGCTAAAGCATGACCTTTTATAGTTATGGAGTCATTTACTTTAAAGCTTTCTGTAATTGGGTTGAATTTGGTTTCAAACTTAGGACGTTTGTATTCTTCTACGGAAAAATAATGTGCGACATCCACATCGTTTTTGTCTCCGTAAAACTCAATACTATAATTTCCATTCAAACCAGAATTAGGCAAAATAAATTCGCCTGAAACAGAACCAAATTCATTGGAGCTTAATTCTAACTCAGCAATTTCGTTCTCGTTCGAATCGTAAACTTCTATATAAAATAATTCATTTGGGATAACTTTAGATTTTCCATCTTCAATTTTTAGCGCAATACCTTTAAAATAAACGGTTTGTCCCGGTCTGTAAATACTTCTATCTGTAAAAACAAATCCCCTATAGTCTTCCTGATAAGTATTTGGAGTATATCTTCTGTTTAAATGATAATTTCCGAAATAGGCTTTTTCCTCAGAGCAAGTAGCTTCTAAACCTATTCTATACCAAACTTTAGACCCCTTTAAGAATTCTATTTCCCCTAAATCGTTAGTTGTATATGTATTACTGCTTTGATTCTCGTTGTAATTTATAAAATATGTAACTTCAACCTGAAGATTGCTTAAAGGTTCGCCTGTAAGTCTATCTATAAACTGATACAATTGCTTGTCGTTTCCATTTTTTTCAACCACAGCAATATTGGTTGCTTGTATAACTTTGTAAGCAAAGGTGTTTTCTTTAGAATTGGTTTTGGCAACTATTAAATACCTGCCATTAGTTAATTTCGGAATTAAAAGTTCGCTGCTGTGTTCCTGATAATCCAATTCATTTTTTAACGTGCTTTTCCAAGTGTTTTCTGCTCTTAGCTTATTAATAAAATCTAGTTTATCTTCTGTTTTATAGGTTTCATTAAAAGTTTTAAATTGCTTTTCAGAGATTCTATAAATGCTGAAATCCAATTCATTTATATTTTTATAAGTCACGAGGATTTTAGCATCTTGCCCAATAGCTAAATAGTTTTCTGCAATAATTTTTAGCGATTCCTGATGTATTTGTTTTAAAAGAACCTGACTTTTTTTGGCTGCTTTACTATTGGGAAATTCCTTTATAATACTATTGCAAAGTTGTACGGCATCTTTTATTTTCCAACGATTTTCTATGTTTGTTCCCGGCTGATAATCTTGACCTTGTTCAAAATAAATATTAGCAATTTCAAAACGATATAGACCTGAAGCTTCATGAGTTTTTATACGTTGGGCTTCGGTTTTGTATGCTTGCAGCAATAAACTGTCTTTATTTTGAAAGGTCGCATGTTCTTTTACAAAGTTGTAGCGCAAAATATTGACATCGGCCAAAGCTTCGGGATTCTTGTCTTTTAAATGAAACTTAATTAAATCTTGATACAACTTTAAAGCTTGTAACTCTAGAGAAGTGGAATCTTGAGAGGTGATAGGTAGTTTTGAAAAACTATTAGAGTCACTTAAATAAGCTTCCTGATCTATTTCAAATTTATAAGCCGGTTTTGTGATGCTGTTTTCAGTAGTTTGATAAAAACTCAAAGCATTATGAGCCAGTAAATCATACAAACTGGGTCTGTAAATTTTGGAGCCTTTTTGTTCTATTAAAATACTAGAATACTCCTTTAAATCCTCTTGTTGAAGTGCCAAACCCTCCTTTAAAGAATTTTTATAGAGCAGTTGAATCTCATTGAAAATCGTCTGTAAATCCCAAGTTCTAAAATCGCTGGCAACGTCTTTGTCGTTTAATTTTGTTCTGTTATAAAATTTGTATCTATTCTCTTGAAAATATTGCCAGTATATAGTAGCGAGCATATTCTCTAAGACATTTTTTATAGGTGTTTCGTTCTTAGAAATGGCAGTTTTAAAGTCCTTAATAATGCTTAGCTGCGCTTCTTCCTCTAAAATTAAAGCAAACTTGCTTTTAAAAAGCAGCACCTTAATTTGTTGAGGTTTGTTATCATCTTTTTTAGCCAAAACTTCTATTTGGTCTACTATTTTTAAAGCAGATTTAGGCAAATTGTCCATTTCTAAAACTTGAACTTGCTTCCAGAGCTTGTCGTAAGGCTTGTCTTGCGCTTGAGAGAATTGAGCAAAAAGTAGAATGGTGATTATAGCGATATAGTTTTTCATAAGAGAATATTTGTAATAAGGCTTACTCAAAATACGTTCCAAAAAATGTAAATGAGTAGAAAAATAGATTTAGTTCTGTGAAAATAGGCATTTTTTTAATGAGATAGAAAGCTTACTTTTGTTATTCGCCCGTTGTTGATATGAAGAATTTAATTTGGCTTTTATTGCTTCCTATTTGGAGTTTTTCGCAAACATCCTATCAAGACCTTGAACGCTTATTGGAGCAAAAAAACTATCAAAAAGCGGAACAATTAGCTATGCCTTTTGTAGCGGACAATCCAAACGACTTGAAAGCGATTGAAATTTTAGGAGATGCTTTCGCCTATCAGGAAAAATGGGATGAAGCCATGGAGCAATACAAAAAGTTGGTAAGCATAAAACCAGACCAAGCCAATTATCACTATAAATATGGTGGTGCTATGGGGATGAAAGCCCTTTCGGTAAATAAATTTTCGGCCTTAGCTTACTTAGGCGACTTAAAACAAGCCTTTTTAACGGCTGCAGACTTAGATAAAAACCATATAGATGCACGTTGGGCATTGGTAGAATTATACATGCAATTACCAGCTATTGTTGGTGGGAGTAGAAGTACATCCTTAAAATATGCCGAAGAATTAGAGCAGCTTTCCAAAGTCGATGGCTATCTGGCTAAAGGCTATATTTATGAATATGACGACGAGCCAATATTAGCCGAACGATATTATAAAAAAGCCATAGAAATAGGGGGGTCTATTACCTGTTATACCAAACTTAGTGAATTCTACGAGAACCAAAAACAACCAGAAAAAGCTATTTCTAATATTGAAGAGGCTCAGAAAAAATTGCAACGTAACGCATTGCATTATCAGTTAGGAAAAGTCTCAGCCGAATATAATACGCAATTGGATAAAGGGGAAGCTTGTTTAAAAACCTATATTAAAAATTATTCACTGGAAGATGGCGTGCCTATAGCTTGGGCAAATTATAGATTGGCACAAATTTATAGACAGAAAAGCCATAAAAAAGAAGCTTTAAAGTGCATTGATTTAGCTATTAAAGACCTGCCGGAAATGGAAGTGTTTCAAGAAGAAAAAGAACTTATTTCTAAACTTTAAGTTGTAGAAGCTTTTATATAAAATCAGTTATAAGTTTCTTTCAAAAAAAAGTATCTTTGAAACCACTACAAAATACAACCATGAACGTACATTTTATAGCTATTGGAGGTTCTGCCATGCACAATTTGGCTTTAGCCTTACACAATAAAGGATACCAAGTAACTGGAAGCGACGACACTATTTTTGAACCTTCAAAATCTAGATTAGCAAACAAAGGACTATTGCCAGAAACTTTTGGTTGGTTCCCAGAAAAAATTACCAATAATTTAGATGCTATTGTTTTAGGAATGCATGCCAAAGCCGACAATCCAGAACTTTTAAAAGCTCAGGAATTAGGACTAAAAATTTATAGTTATCCAGAGTTTTTATACGAACAATCTAAAACCAAAACCCGGGTGGTAATTGGTGGATCTCATGGAAAAACAACGATTACCTCCATGATTCTTCACGTCATGCATTACCACAATCGCGATGTCGATTATATGGTTGGTGCCCAACTGGAAGGTTTTGATGTGATGGTAAAGCTAACCGAAGAAAACGACTTTATAGTCTTGGAAGGCGACGAATATTTGAGCTCTCCCATAGACAGACGTCCAAAATTTCATCTTTATAAACCCAATATTGCTTTATTAAGTGGCATTGCCTGGGATCATATTAATGTGTTTCCAACTTACGACGGCTATGTGGAACAGTTCCGTATTTTTGTAGATAGTATTGTCAAAGGTGGTAGCATCACGTATAACGCCGAAGATCTAGAAGTAGTGCGGGTTGTGGAAGCTAGTGAAAATACCATTAGAAAATTGCCTTACCAAACTCCAGAATATACGGTTGAAAACGGACAAACCCTTTTAGAAACCCCAGAAGGTCCTTTGCCTATTGAAGTTTTCGGAAAACACAATTTAAATAATTTGGCAGGAGCCAAATGGATTTGCCAACATATGGGTATTGACGAAGACGATTTCTACGAAGCTATTGCTACTTTTAAAGGAGCCAGCAAACGTTTGGAGAAAATTGCAGAAAGTAAAAACTCTGTGGCTTATAAAGATTTTGCGCATTCGCCTTCTAAAGTAGAAGCAACAACCAAAGCTTTAAAAGAACAATATCCAAATAGAACCTTGATAGCCTGTTTGGAATTACATACCTATAGCAGTTTGAATGCTGAATTTCTAAAAGAATATAAAGGCGCTTTAGATGCAGCAGATGTGGCTGTGGTTTTTTATTCGCCACATGCCGTAGAAATTAAAAAATTAGAAGAAGTTACCCACGAGCAAATAGCAAATGCTTTTGAACTTGACGACTTAATAATCTACACCAATCCAGACGAATTTAAAAACTTTTTATTCTCACAAGACTTTAACAACAAAGCCTTATTGTTGATGAGTTCTGGAAATTATGGAGGTTTGGATTTTGATGCTGTGAAACAGCTGATTAAATAATAGTTGGCTTTTTTATGCTCTCGTAATTTTTTAAAAAACCATCTCTAAAAAGTTATTAATCTAAATAACTCCCCAGGGAAAATCCGTAGGACTTCCCGAATACATAAAAACTAAGCAATTGGTTATTCTTGTTAACTACTGGCTTTTCCTTTCAAATATGTCTCAGGTGTCAAAATAGCTAATTCACTCTTTCTAAAATCTTTTATATTTCTTGTGAGGATGATTTTTATTTGACCATTTTCTACAGCTGAAAAATTCTGCAATGCATCTTCAAAATCTTTAAATTCTGAGTTCAAAGCATTTATGACTGCGTTTTTATCCATTTTTATAATGTCAATAATATTAAGAAGTTGTTTGATTTTTTCAACTATAATAGTGTGTTTTGCTGTTTTTCTGAGTAAATAATAAACATTAGAAATTATTACAGGAGTTGTATATCCTTTTATTTCTTTTTCTGCGCAAAGATTTAGAATTTCAGCTGAGTATTCTGCAAATGGTTCTCTGTCAAAGAAGAAATCAAGTAGAACATCTGTATCAATTAGAACTTTATCCATTTATAAATATTTTTTTTCTAATCGCTTTTTAAGTTCTTTTTTATAATCCATATCTTTTGGCATCTTGAAAGAACCTTTTAGGGATGCTACTGCTGGATTTAATTTTTTGCTTTTATGATTCCGTTCTTCTTTGGTAAGAATTTTTAAATAGTTTTCAATAATATCAGACAAACTGCGATTTTGTTCTTTCGCATAGTTTTTTGCTCTCTCAATTATTTCTTTTTCTATGGTTAATGTCAACTTTGTGTTCATGACACTGAGTTTATAAGTTCCTTTTTACAAAATTACAAAATAATTTTTAGACACGTGTTAATATTTTTTATTTAACACGTGTTTTTTGCTTGTGGCCAATGGTTTTATATAAGCGAAGTATTGGTCTTAACGAATCAAGTTTACGGCTTACAATTGTCTTTGGATGTAACTATTTTCTTTTGTCCTATCATCTCAATCGCTAGTGCGTTTACGGCGTTGGCGGTAGTTGTGCATCCTGTGTTGCTTTAGATATAATGTAGTGATAAATAGAGGAGCAACAAAACTGTAATTGAGCTAAGGGTCTCATTTATTTACCAGAAACGACCCCATCCTTGGTTTTGGGTGGAAAATGTTTGGAGATAATGAGGATGGGTCTCTCGGTCGGTATGTAAAGCATAGCAATCAAACCACCTTATAGAACTTACTTTTCACGCATTGGTCTTGAGCGAAAAGATTAAAGCTGTGGTAGCTCCAGCAAACACACCTATTTTATTTTGAGATTGTAAAGAATAAGACAAAAATGTTATGAACCCAATAAGTAACAATTTTTTCATTGATATAATTTATTATAATCTTCGGGCACTAATAACCAAGAGACTCAATATATTCATGGAGTTCTTCAATAGTAGATTCAAACTCAAAAGCATTAGTTACTTTCCAATAATTTTCTGGATTATAACAAAATGAATAGGCAAACTTGGCATACTCTAACTTAGTATCTTCAAAATCGAATAAACTTGTAATTTGTGCAATTTGTGCTGAAGTTAAACAGTTACCTCTGGTAACCTGTTTGGCAAGTGTTAATTTAGAATCTGAAAACGTTTTTTTATTAATGGACTCTAAGGCCTGATTAAAATCTGATTCATACATGGCATAACAATCTGCTTCCTCTACTAAAACAACATCAGTGGGAACTCCAATAGTAGTTGTTGTAGTTTGTGTAGTAGTGGTTAGTACTCCAGAATTTACATGAACACCGACACCTACATTATTGCCATCTCCATTTACATCAACTCCAATCTTAATAGGGCCGCCATTACCAGAGGTAGTGGTTGTAGTTGTTTGAGTTATGGTTTGAATTGGAGGTAGCGGATTGGCATTGTAATGAATGACAGATACATTACTTGCTGCTGGTAAAATTTGCTGAAAAGGTGTAAACGAATAATAACGTAATTTTTTTCCTCGGCTAGTGGTCTTAATTTTATAAACAACTTCGCCTCTTCTGCTATCAGCATCCACTACCATAAGATGCTTTTTTTCAAGAACAGGAAGGGATGTATCAGCAAAAATAATTTTAGTGTCGTAATAATCATTCACTAAATAATCTATCGCAATATTTACCTGAGGCTCTTCATTTTGTCTAATGCCGTTTAGGACAACATAAAAGGGATTTCCATCTTCAGAGAAAATAGTTAATCTGGATTCTTGTGAATGTGCGAATAGACTAACAAAACATAATATTAATAGCGTAATATTTTTCATAAGGATTGTATTTTAAAAACTAAAGCGATTCAATAGCTGTGCCAAAAGTAACTACTTTTTCATATAAATTATTAAATACACGTCTCTAAAACCTTAATTTAAAAACAACGAACCTGAGAAAAAGATGGAAAAACTATCAAACATATAAAAATCCTAAAATGCCTGTACAGGCATTTTAGGATTAACAAAAAGAGTTGTATAATTATATCAGGATTTATTTAATAACCTGTATAGTTATTTTAGGACGAGTCAAACTAAATATGACTTGGTTTTCTGTGTTTAGATGGTTCGTGGATAGTCCGTAGATAGTCCGTAGATAGTCCGTATGTAGTTCGTGTCGGTTTTCTTGCTTTTTCACCTGAAAAAAGATGACATGACGCAGTAGCTTTTCGACTAATTAGATGGTAATTAATCACTAAAATAATTAGGATCTCACCTGAGATGTAATCGCTTAAATAAATTCATTTACTTTCCGTATTTAGGGTGTTTCTAAGAAGAAAGTTCAAGAGCATTTAAGGACCTTACTTTTCAAGGATATATTTACTATATTTATGTTTGGTATATGGAGAACAAACCGACATCATTTTCAATCAAAAACTGGAACGAAACAGACCAGCCACGAGAAAAACTTCGCGATAAAGGCAAAGCTAGCTTAAGCGATGCCGAATTGGTGGCCATTCTTATCGGTTCTGGTAGTAGAAATGAAACTGCGGTCGATTTAAGCAAGCGCATCCTGGCAAGCGTTGATAATAAGCTCAATGCGCTTGGTAAACTATCTTTAAAACAATTAATGACTTTTAAAGGCATTGGAGAAGCCAAAGCCATTACCATTGCTGCTGCTCTGGAATTAGGAAGAAGAAGAGGTGGAGAGGAGCTCATCCAAAAAAAGAAAATAACTTCGAGTCAATCAGTTTTTCAAATCATGCAACCCATTCTAGGCGAGTTGCCACACGAAGAGTTCTGGATTATATATTTAAATAATTCGAATAAAATTATTCAAAAAAACCAACTGAGCAAAGGTGGCATTACGGGAACACTGGTCGATGTACGTTTGGTGCTTAAAAATGCTCTAGAAGTGGGAGCTACAGGTCTTATTTTAGTACATAACCATCCATCTGGAACTTTAAAACCTAGTGAAGCCGACAAGCAAATAACCAGAAAGTTAAAACTGGCTGGAGAAAGTTTGGATATAAAAGTTTTAGACCACGTAATCGTAACAGAAAAAGCCTATTTTAGCTTTGCAGACGAATCCCTGTTGTGAAAACTTCAAATTACAAACCTCCTACGTGCCCATATAAAGTAAATGTCAAAAAAAATACAATTATTATGTCTTTGGAGTTTTAAATTTTAAATTTGCTCTTATACATGTTATTAGTTTATACACATAAAATATCACCGCGATTAAAATATTCTTTTAAACAAATCTTTACTAGAATATTGGGTATTCCTGTGGAATTTACGACTACTATAGAAGACTTTATTGCCCACGATAGTCTAAAAATGTCTTATACCAGACAGCCTTTAAGCAATGAGATATTTGTAAGAAGCCACGACATTCTTTTTGAGCAGGGCATTTCAGACGTTGAAATCCAGGTTCAAGACTGGGAAGAAACCAAATGCTTTTTTTATACAGGTGAAAAAAGTGCTATCCCTTTCGATATATTTTCGGCTAGCTTTTATTTACTTAGTAGATACGAAGAGTATTTGCCGCATGTAAAAGATGAATATGGTCGGTTTACAGCTCAAGAAAGTTTGGCCTTAGAACACCATTTTTTACATCAACCAGTGATAGATATTTGGGCTTTTAAATTTAGAAAAGTCCTAGAACAAAATTATCCGGATTTTCAGTTTCCAGAAAGAACCTATTCAGTAAAACCTATTATCGATGTACCCTCAGCTTATAATTTTAAATTAAAAGGGATAATGAGGACGCTGGGAGGAACGGCTAAAGATATTTTGAATTTTAATTTTAAAAAACTGTATTATAGATACCTGGTGCTTTTTGGATTGAAAAGAGATACCTATGATACTTTTAAATATATTATTAATAAACAGAAACACTCCAATTATAAGTTCTTGTTTTTCTTTTTAATTGGCGATTATTCTACGTACGATAAAGGGGTAGATGCCCAAAAAAAGAAGTTTATTACACTAATCAAACAGGTAGCAGATTATTGCCAGGTGGGTCTAAAAGTGTCCTACTTTGCTTTAGATGATAAAGCCATTCTTAAAAAGGAGAAAAAACGAATGGAAGCAATTTTGAACAGCTCTTTAACAGCCACTAGACAGTCGTTCTCTAAATTAAATTTACCAGAATCTTATAGAAACTTAGTTGAATTGGAAATTTTTGAAGATTATACCATGGGCTATATTAACCAGGCTGGTTTTAGGGCAGGAACATGTACTCCTTTTTACTTTTACGACTTAGATTACGAAATTAAAACACCTTTAAAGATAACATCTTACCATGTGCTGGATTATTCTTTATTAAAAAATCAGTCGCTATTAGATAAGAAAAAAGCCTTAAATCAAGTAATTAATGAAGTAAAGAAAGTAAATGGTGAATTTGTCCCCATCTTTCATAATTATACCTTTAGCGATGTGGACAGATGGAAAGGATATAAAGAATTGTTTAATATTATTTTAGAATCAGGACATGAAGATGGAAGGAATTAAAGATGTTTTTTTCGATTTAGATCATACCCTTTGGGATTTTGATAAAAACTCGGCACTAACTTTCGATAAAATATTTAGAATGTACAATGTAGCTATAGATTTGGAGGATTTCTTAAATCATTACGAAGCTATTAATCTGGATTATTGGAAACTGTATAGAGAGGAAAAAATAGATAAGGAATCTTTACGCTATAATAGATTAGACGACACGTTTAAAAAAATATCTTTTCAAGCAGATAGTACCTTAATTAACAAGCTGTCTGAAGATTATATTACCTATTTAAGCTCCTTCAACCATTTGTTTTCTGATGCTTTAGACATTTTGAGTTATTTGCAACCAAAGTACCAATTACATATTATAACAAACGGATTTCAAGAAGCCCAAGAGAGTAAACTTCGAAATTCTAAGATCCATCATTTTTTTAAATCGGTTACACATTCTGAAGAAGTGGGCGTAAAGAAGCCAAATCCTATAATCTTTAATCACGCTTTAAAAAAAGTAAATGCCAGTCCAAAAACGAGTGTCATGATTGGAGACAATATAGAAGCCGATATTCAAGGTGCTATAGATTTTGGAATGGAGGCCATTCATTTTAATTATTTAAAAACAAGCATAAAGCATCCTGTTAAACAGATAAATAATCTAAACGAATTAAAATTGTTTTTGTAAAACTTGGCTATCTTTGCACGAATTAAAAAGTCACTCAACATGTTAAAAAACCTTCTTATAATTACGCTTTTTGTAATTTCATCTTTTTCTGCATTTGCACAACAAAGCGTCAACGATTATAAATACGTAATTGTCCCTGATAAATATGATTTTTTATCTGAAGCCGATCAGTATCAGCTAAATTCAATTTCACATTTTTTATTTAATAAATATGGTTTTACTGCTTTAAAAGAAGACGATACTTTCCCTCAAGACTTGAGGTTTAATCCATGCTTGGCTTTAAAAGCAGATGTTATTAAGGATCCTAGTCTGTTTAAAACGAAAATGAAGATCCAATTAAAAAACTGCAACAAGGAGATTGTTTATCTCTCTGAAGAAGGTTTTAGTTTCGAAAAGAAGTATGCTGTTGCATATAATAAAGCATTGCGAGATGCCTTTTTACATGTTCAGGCATTGAATTATAAATACACTCCAAACGAAGCTATTTTGGCTATGGGGAGTTCTGCCAACCAAGCCAGTAAACAAGAGATTGAAGACTTAAAGAAAGAAATAGCTAGCTTAAAGGAAGAGAACAATTCCCAAACGGATGCAGATGTTATTGTAACTGCGCCAGCACCAAATAATTTAGAAGGTGCGGATACAGTTTCTACAACTCAAGAAACCTTATTATTTGCTCAAAAAACAGATAAAGGCTATCAGTTGGTTGATAAATCGTCTAAAGTAGTTATGGTTTTACTAAGCACTAGAAACCCGGAAGCTTTTATGGTTCAAGGTAAAAATGCCATGGTGTATAAAGAAGATGGTTCGTGGATTCTTTCAGAAAACACTGAAAAAGGAGAGAAGAATACCAAATTAAATATCAAACTTTAATAGTTGTATTTGTCTTTCCAGCGTTGTTTTAAAAATTCGCGATGGATGTTTTCTCTCGAGTTAGCTCCAGGATTGTAAAGCTTGGTGTTTTTTATTTCTTCTGGTAAAAACTCTTGCTCAGCAAAATTATTAGTGTAGCTATGAGCGTATTTATAGTCTTCGCCATAACCCAATTCTTTCATAAGTTTTGTTGGCGCATTTCTAATGGCTAGAGGAACAGATAAATCTCCAGTTTGTCTTACTAATTGCTGAGCGGTATTAATAGCTTCATAAGCTGCATTACTTTTAGCCGAACAGGCCAAATATGTGGCACACTGACTAAGTATAATTCGAGATTCTGGATAGCCAATAGTAGACACAGCTTGAAAGGTATTATTAGCCATAATTAAAGCCGTAGGGTTGGCATTGCCAATATCTTCACTTGCCAGAATAAGTAATCTTCTAGCAATAAACTTTACATCTTCTCCACCTTCAATCATTCTGGCTAACCAATATACAGCTGCATTTGGATCGCTGCCACGAATAGATTTTATAAAAGCTGAAATTATGTCGTAATGCTGTTCTCCGGTTTTGTCATAACGAACCGTGTTATTTTGAACTTTCTGTAAAACAGATTCGTTAGTAATAATAATGCTATCTGCAGTTTCAGAATTGACTATCAATTCAAAAATATTCAATAATTTTCTGGCATCGCCTCCAGAAAGTCGTAATAGAGCCTCTGTTTCCTTTAGGTTTATGTTTTTTTTAGAGATATGTACATCTTTTTCTATAGCGCGCTTTAAAAGTGCTTCTAAATCCGTTTTACTAAAAGAATTCAGTATATAAACCTGACAACGCGATAAAAGTGCTGGAATAACTTCAAAACTTGGATTCTCAGTAGTGGCTCCAATTAAAGTTACCCATCCTTTTTCTACAGCTTGTAATAAAGAGTCTTGCTGAGATTTGCTAAATCTATGTATTTCGTCAATAAATAATATCGGATTCTTGGTTGTAAAAAGGCCACCACTAGATTTTGCTTTTTCAATAACTTCTCGTACATCTTTTACACCAGAGCTTATGGCACTTAAGGTGTAAAATGGCCTTCCAGAGGCCGTGGCAATAATATGTGCCAAGGTGGTTTTACCAATTCCTGGTGGACCCCAAAGTATCATAGAAGGAATCAAGCCTTGTTTAATTTGCCTGGTTAAAGCGCCATTTTCTCCAACTAGATGTGTCTGACTAATATAGTCTTCTAAAGTTTTGGGTCTTAATCGTTCTGCTAATGGCTCATTCATAATGTAAAATTACCAAATTCCTGCGAAAGCAAGAATCTTATCTCATTATTAATTATTGATTTTTGTTTCAGAGTATAGATCAGAATAAAGACCGGGATTTCATGCGTCTTAGATCTTGAAATCACTTATTTTCCATAAAAGAATCAAGACCGCTATACTTATAGATTTTGTCTGTCCGCCTGTCTTTAACTTCCCGATTTCTTTCGGGGGAGGGAACTTAGTTATAATTTATTTGGCACGGATTCACTACGGATTCACTACGGAGGCAGTATGCAATCGTTATGGTTTATAATTTGTAATATCTGGTTACAGTTTATGGGGCATGCTTCATGTTATAATTTCTAATTATTGAGGCCATACTGACAATTTATCACGAATCCCATTTATGGTCGTTTATTTGTTATAATTACTTTAAATTTAACTATGAAATCTGACGAGCATTTTCAATTTTCAAATAGCGTAATTTTAGCACCTATCTTTTTTGTACTGCTAATATGGCTGGTTTTTTGGGTTGAAATTCGTTTTGGTTTAGACTTCACAAAATTAGGAATATATCCACAAACGCTAAAAGGACTTCGAGGTGTTGTTTTTAGTCCTTTTATTCATTCTGGAATAACTCATCTCTACCATAACACCATTCCTTTGTTTGTGCTAACAGCCGCTTTGTTTTATTTTTATAAACCCATTGCCTGGAAGGTTTTATTTTATGGCATCCTACTGTCCGGACTAATTACCTGGAGCATAGGGAGACCATCTTACCATATTGGAGCCAGTGGTTTAATTTATGTATTGGTAAGTTTTACATTTTTTAAGGGCATTCTTGCTAAGCATTATCGCTTAATTGCTCTGTCTTTATTAGTGGTATTCCTATATGGAAGTATGATTTGGTATGTATTACCTATTAAAGAAGGTGTTTCTTGGGAAGGACATACGGCTGGTTTAGTTACAGGTCTATTATTTGCTATTATTTTTAAAAAGCAAATTGCTAGTCCTAAAAAATATGCTTGGGAAGAGGCTGATTATAATGAAGAAGAGGATCCGTTTTTAAAACATTTTGACGAAAATGGCAACTTTATTGAAACCCTGGAAACTGAAACGAGGACTGATTCTGAAGCTGAAACCAAGCCTCGAGTAAATATTGAAATAGATGCTGAAAATGTCCAGAATTCTGAAAATGAAGTTATAGTGGAGCAGGAGGGCAGGGCAACTATTCGTTACACCTATAAACCGAATAAGGAGTAATTTTTTCAGTTAAACTTTTAGACGGATACCAGCTTAAAACACAATTCTTATATTAGCGTCTTTGTCTAAGTACTTCGTAGAGCATAACGCCACAGGCCACAGAAACGTTTAAAGATTCTATGTCTCCTAAGAGAGGAAGCTTTGCCTTATCGTCCACTAATTTCAATACAGATGGATTGATACCTCGGCCTTCCGAGCCCATAATAATAGCACAAGGTTCAGTAAAGGACACATCGTAAATGGTATTTTCGGTTTTTTCGGTTGCTGCTATCACTTTTATTCCAGAGGCTTGTAAATAGAACATAGCATCTTTAATATGGTCTACTTTACAAAGAGGGACTTTAAATACGGCCCCTGCACTTGTTTTTATAGTATCTCCATTAACGGGAGCGCCACCTTTTTTCTGAATAATAATACCATGAACACCAGTACATTCTGCTGTTCTAATGATGGCTCCAAAATTTCTAACATCGCTTATTTGATCTAAGAGTAGAAACAAGGGAGTCTGTCCAGATTCAATAACATTTAGAACTAAATCTTCAATATCATGGAAACTTACCGGCGAGATTTGAGCAATAGCACCTTGATGGTTTTTATCCGTTAACCTATTTAGTTTTTCAACAGGAACATAGGAACTAGAAATATTTTTCTTTCGAACCAAAGTATCTAGTTCGTTGTATAAATCGCCATGTAAGCCTTTTTGAAGAAAAACTTTCTCTATAGTTTCCCCAGAATTTATTGCTTCAATTATGGCTCGTAATCCAAATATTTGTGTGCTCTTTTCCATGTGTCAAAGGTATAAAAAAAAACCACCTCGGAAGAGGTGGTTTTTAGTTATTATTATAACATGTTATCTATTCCCAAGGAGTAACTGTGTAGTTATATCCTCCAGATACGGTTACAGTTGCAATTGGAATAACGTCTCCAGCAAGTGTATCAGTATTTAAGACTTCATTAACGAAGCTTCCTCCAGAGAAACCACATTGATCGTAGCTAACTGAGATAGGCATTGGTACATTTAAACCTTCTGCACTAAATGGACTGCTGTAAACTTCAGCAAGGATAATATAATCACCATCAGGTAATCCTCCAAATCCTCCTGCTTCCGGACAAGATGCAGTTCCTGCAATGTATCCTAAAGCATTTCCATTAGCATCCGCTAGTACGAAATCTAAATCTGACTCACAGAAATCGATAGTTACCTCAGATGGCACATCAGAAGTGTAAGTGTACTCTCCAGACCAATCAAATTCAAATTCAATAACGTCATTTACATAGTCATTTTCAATTGAAATATCCATAGAAAATGGAGTTACATTCGCATTAGTAGTAGGACTAACATTAGCAATAGTTAATGTTTCGTCTCCTTCTACACCACTTTCACAATCTTGATAGATTGTTACCGAAGTAGATCCTGTTGTAGTTCCTGCTTTAATTTCAATAGGACCATTGATGCTATAGTCGCCAGAACCTGCTGTTCCTCCAGTTTGTTCAAGGTAAATATATAGATTTGCCATCACTGGTTCAGGAATTGAAGCCGAAACGGCTATCACATGTCCTGTGTCTGGGTCTATCGCGCTCTCATCAACAACCACATTTGTACTTGCAGTGGTTAATGTCACGGTTGGACTCGTATAGTTTATCATACTCGCACCTGTAACATCATCTTCGCTACAAGAGTAGAACAATACAGTGGTTGTAAGAATTATACTTAGCGTTTTAAATATGTTTTTCATTTTATCTGTTTTTTTAAATTAAAATTATGGTACTGGTACATAAGTACTTGTTCCTTCGTATGAGGCTGCATCAAGATAAGCTGTAAAGGTAAAACTTCCATCAGCATTAACAATTCCATGCCCAGGAGCACCTGAGTATCCATTGTCCTCTAAGTCACCACCGTCATAAGTTAATACACCACATACGTCAATCATATAAAAACCGATACATATGTCTGGTACAAAATTATAATCAGACATACTAGATACAAAATATCTACCTGGGGATACTTCTGTTACGGTAGCCAGGTTATCTGCATTACAAGCAGCAGGAACAGCAGGGTTGTAATAAAGTCCTGCTAAATTAGATGAGCAGTTTACAACCATACTGTAATTACCCATACCTGTACTATAGTAGTATACGTTTCCATCGGTTGTAAACACCTTTGTTCTTAATAATAGTACTCCACCAATTCTTAAATCATCTTCAACAACACCTGTTCCAGATAATAAATCTGTTAAGTTATCTATTTCTAGGTTAAAAGGTAAAGTGGTGCTTTCTCCAGCAACAGCTTCTTCTCCTCCGTTGTATGACTTTACAATTTGAATTTTAGAAATATTATCCATACTTCCGTTAACCGAACTAACAGTCATATTTAAATAGGCATTTGTTATTTCCACAAGAGCGTCATCTAAATCTACTCCTGGCTCAGGCTGTCCCAATATAGAACTATTAGGGGTTGCACTAACTGATACTAAGGCACCTGCTGTATTTGCATCATTTAAAACTTCTGCCTGATCATCGGTGTCACAAGAAAATATGGATACCATCAAAGCCAGAATCATGATTTTTGTAAAATATTTAGTTTTCATTTTTTTTATTTTTTTTTATTAATTTCTGTCCCAATCAAGTTTTGTAGTCAATGCATCCGCACCTTGGTTTGCTATTGCAGCATTAAGGTTAGCAGAATTTAAAGACTGCTCACTAGTAGGGTAAGTATATCTAGTTGGTACACTATTTACACCTGGTTGAGGATCTACGGCAGGAGTTAACACAGGAATATCTGTTCTTCTCCATTCGTTCCACGCCTCAGAACCTTGCATAAATGTAGATACCCATAACTGCTCAGCAATTGATTGGTAGCCTAGGTATGCGGGAGTATATGAACCAGCTGGTAAACCGTTAATTGCTAAAGAAGCATCAACACCAGCTTGGAAATATGCTGCTGGACTTCCTCCAATATAACCTTCAAAAGCTGCTTCAGCTAATAATAGGTTTATTTGTGCTGCAGATAAAATATACTGTGGTGCATCTGCCGCTAAATAAGCGTCACCAACTTCAGAAACAGTTCCTGGAGCAAATCCAGCCTGTCCTGGGTTAATATAACCGGCTGGCTTACCACGATACGTACCATCATCCAATGGGTTAGCATAAACTGCTAATCTTGGGTCACCTTCTGCAACCATAAAATCAACTAGTGCTTCTCCCATACACCATTCTCCTTGTCTTCCCGTTAGTACAATATTGTAAAAAGGGTTTGTGTTAGGAGAGTTTTCAGTTTGGTAAGAGATAAACGCGTCGTCTGCTTGGTTTGTAATTAAGTTTCCTGAATTAGCTAAAGTTTGTAATACACTTGCATCAAACTGAGGCGTATCAGAAATTCTCATCATAGCTCTAAACTTAACTGAAGCAGCTAATTTTTTCCATTTAGCAACATTACCACCATAGATTAAATCTTGACTCGCAGAAATAGAACCATTACCACTTAATAAAGTATTCGCATTAGTTAACATGCCCAAAATCTGCGTATAAGCTGAAGCTTGAGTATCGTAAGCAGGGAATGGATTTGCACCACCTTGGTTAGCTTCAGATACTGGAATATCTCCATAAAAATCAGCTAAGGTTTGGAATGCAATTGCTTGCAAAGTTAAAGAAACTCCTTGTACAACTTGATTATCTGCTTCTCCAGCTAAGTCATACATGTCTTGTGCTTCGTTAATTACACTGGCATATAAATTTACCCAAGTACGGTCTATTACACCAATTCTAGGGAAATATCTGTCTGCATCGTTATAAACAGGCTTAGATAAATGTTGTACCCAAGCATCTGAAGCTTCTCCAGCTAAAAAGTAATCATTGAGGGTATTAACCAATGTTCTTTGTATATACCCCAATTCCAAATCCACATTAATTTGTGTTGGATTGTTCGGGTCTTTATTAATTTCATCGAAATCTTTATCACAACTTGTTAGTCCGAGAACTAAGAATAAAGATAACAACAAAGAAATTTTATTATATTTTTTCATCTTTTTCTTTTTATTAAAATTTAACATTTACGCTGAAACCTATATTTCTTGCTGAAGGCGTTTGAGCGTACTCTAAACCTTGTTGCCCTGTACCTGTACCAAAACCTGTTTCAGGATCGATATGAGGTGCATTTTTATATAGAACAGCTAAGTTTCTTACGTTCACACCTAAATCAATTGATTCGATTGCTATGTTATTGAATAGTTTAGATGGAATTGTATACCCGATAGAAAGTTCTCTCCATTTAACAAAAGACGCATCGAATACAGAAGACTCAGCTACGTTTTGGCTAAATGCTGAAGAGTAATAAGCTTGTGCTGTTTGAACAACGTTGTTTTGTACATATCCACCGTTTCCGTCAGACATAACACCATTTCCAATAACACCAGTTTCTCTTCCAGGTATAGTTTCTTCTAAAACCCCAGCTAACATACCCCAAGTGTTTGTTTGAGAATAAACTTCTCCTCCACTCTTAACATCAAATAAAGTTCTAAATCTAAATCCTTTGTAAGACGCATTAAGAGCTAAACCTCCAACCCAGTCGGCTTGAGAGTTTCCAAGTACTTTATATTCACTAGCAATAACAGGTAAACCGTTGTCGTAGATAATTGCGCCACTCTCAGAACGTGCAAAAGCTGGTCCGTAGATAGCACCAATTGGATAACCATTTCTAGCTTGAGTGTTTACGTTCCATAAACCTCCATCAGATAAATTAACAGCGTCTCCAGCAATATTGCTAACCATGTTATCGTTTTTACCAAAGTTAATATCTAATCCAAAGTTAAAGCCATCAGCTTCTGCACTTCTAATAATATCAGCACCTAATACTAACTCAATACCCTTGTTAGAAATGGTTGCTGCGTTATCCCATACGTTAGTATATCCGGACGCTGCGGAAACATCAACAGGTAAAATTACATCTGTTGCTTCTTTGTCGTAGTAAGAAAAGTCTAAACGTAATCTGTTTTGGAAAAATCTGGCATCAATACCAATCTCAAATTCAGTTTCTTGTTGTGGCTTAATGTCAGCATTCCATAAAACTGCACCTAATAAAGCTGTTGGATCTGCACCATTTAATGGAGAGTTACTTAAAGAATAAGTTGGAGATACGTTGTATGGACCTAATGGACCTGCACTACCTGTTTGTGCCCATGCACCTCTTAATTTTAAGAAAGAAACTGTGTTTTTGTCTAAATTAAACATATCACTTACAACTAAACTTAAAGATACAGCTGGGTAAAAGAAACTATTGTTGTCTTTTGGAAGTACCGACGCCCAGTCATTACGTCCACTAAAGTCTAAATATACGTAGTTCTTATAGCTTAATTGTCCAGTTCCAAATAAACTGTTAATGGCTCTTTTAGACGACGACTGTTGAATAATTGGAGCTCCAGCAGAGTTAGATAAATTAAATAATTTGTCTAAAACCAATTGTTCTGCAGTACCTGCCATCAATCTATAGTTTTGTCTCATTACGTTACCACCAAAACTTAAGTTTAAACCAAAGTCTTCACTAGATCCTAGTTTTGTGTTATACGCTAAGATAGCCTGTGTGTTTACCTCGTAGTTGTTTCTGTTAACAACTTGATAGAATCCATTACGGTTATCAGCTGTTCCAAAAGAACGTTGAGTTTCTCTTTGGTCATCAAAGTAGTCAATACCTGTAGAACCAGAGATGCTTAATTTATCAGAGATTTCATAACCTAAGTTAATAGATCCTACCCATCTGTTTCTTTCCCATGGGTGTAAGTTATTATCTAATGCCCAGAAAGGGTTATTGTTAAAACTTAAGTTCCAGTTTAATGGTGTATAGATACCAGGTACGTTAGTTTCGATCATTGGAAGGTTTTTCCAATCTCTTAAGGCACTCCAATCAACTTGTCTTGCACCCCATACTAATTGTCCAATTTGGTTATCTGGATCTCCATATCCAACAGCGTTTCTGTTTTCAGAAGAACTCTTAACATACATAGCAGAAACTCCTGCAGACCATCTTTCTCCTAAATCGAAGTTTACGTTACCAGAAATATTGTATTTCTTTAAATCTGTATTGTAAACAATCCCTTCAGCATCAGTTAATCCCATAGATACTCTATAAGAAGCTTTATCTGTAGAACCGTTTAAGGATAAGGTGTTACTTGTTGATAATCCCGTGTTGTAGAAATCGTTCTTAACACTATCTGGGTTAGATACCCATGGTAATGCTTGTGGATTGTCTGGATTGTCAATTAAAGATTGGAATTGAACAAAGTTAAAACCAGCATCTAAAGCAGGTCCCCAACTCTCGTCTGTTCCACCATCTCCAGAAGCAGCACCACCGTCATATCCAAAACCATCTTTAAACTCAAAGTATGATTGGTTTAAACCTTGACCATAAGAGTTTTGATAGTTAGGGAAGATATAAGGGTTAGAGAAACTTACATTACTCGATAGAGTAATACCTAAAGCTTCACCTTGTTTTCCAGTCTTAGTTGTAATTACAATTACCCCGTTAGTACCTCTCATCCCGTAAAGAGATGTAGCAGCACCACCTTTAAGAACGTTTAAGGTCTCAATATCTTCAGGGTTAATGTCTGCAAGACCGTTAGGTACATCTGTACCAGTGTTTGCACCAAAAGTAGAGTTGTTCATTACTACACCATCTACTACAATAAGAGGTTGTGAGTTTCCGAAAATAGTAGAAACCCCTCTAATAGTAATACGTGTAGATGCACCAACATCTCCAGAAGATTTACTAATGTTTACACCAGCTACTTTACCTGATAAAGCGTCAACGACGTTTGTTACAGGAACTTCGTTTAAATCGTCAGATTTCAGGTTTTGAGCAGAATACCCAATACTTCTTTCTTCCTTTTTAATACCAAGAGCTGTAACAACAACTTCATCAATTGCAGTAACATCCGGTGTCATACTAAAGCTAATTCTGCTAGCAGCGCCAACAGTCATCTCTTTAGATGTGTACCCAACGAATGAGTAAGATAAGACATCTCCAGTACTAGCAACGATGGAGTAATTACCATCAAAATCTGTCTGAGTACCATTTGTCGTACCTTTTACAATAATATTAACTCCAGGAAGAGGTAACCCGTTTTCATCGGACACAGTTCCTGAAATTGTTTTTTCCTGTGCAAACGTAAATTGCACAACAAACGCTAGGAATAGCGTTAAAATTCCACTAAACTTTGTTTTCATTTTATATTTTATTTGAATTAGTCTACGCCAAAAATCATAATAAAAAGTTAATTAAACAATATTTAAGGGTTAAAATTTTGATTTTTTTTAAAAATGACGGCATTTTACGTTAAAATCATCCTAAAAATAGGCTGTTAAGCTCAGGTGTACTTGAGAATTTGAGAATTTAAAGCTTTGAGCCTCCGTTTTGCCATTTGCAAAATTAAATTTTAGTAGGCCAGCTTTGGTAGTTAGGCCAAATCCGAAGCCAAAACTATAGAGCTTTTCCTTCTGTTCTACTAGCTTATTTTCTAAGTAGGCAAAATCTATAATGGTATGTGCGTATAAACTGTTGTTAAATACATATCTGTATTCCGTGTTAAAAACCCCGAATAACGTGGCGGAAAGGCTGTTTTCTTCAAATCCTCTTATGGAGTTAATGCCACCAAATCGAGCCAATTCGTTTTCAAAATAAGTGTCCGAAAAAAGACTATAACCTTGAACTCTTAAATAAATATGGTTCTTTTGGTTGAGACTAAAGATGTTAAAGGCGTCTAAATTAAATTGATACTGTTTGGTGCTGGTTTTGTTAAAGTCTCTTTTTCCCGTTTCTAATTGGAGGTCGAATAGGGTTTTTACGTTAAAAAGAAGTTGGTTTTTTTGCCTTTTTAAATATTGGTACCTCAAATTGTAAAATACAGTTTTATAATCCTGAATATTAGGATTTCTGTTAATAGAGTCCAATAAATTGTTCGACTGAATGGATCTGATACCCGCAAATAACTTATTTTTAGGATTTAATTGATAGAAAATTTTAGCATTTTGATCGGCCGTAGAATAAGAGGAGTCTCTTTTTAAAAGCCGTAATTCTAATTCTGCACCAATTGGAGTTCCAAAAAGGTAAGGTAAGTTTAACTGGACATGAAAGGTCTTTTGTTCGTTTTCATCACTTTTATAAACCAAACTAAGCGACTCTCCATAATTAAGGTTATTGTTTAATTCTAAATTAAGATACCCACTAAATTCTAATTTGCTGGTTTCTTCATTTGTACCAAAACCTATAAAACCATCAAAATTATTGCTTTTTACTTTTTCTAAAAATAAATACAAGTTTGTAGAGTCTTTTGTAAATAAAACTTCTGGATCTTTTAATTGACTGGCAAATGGGAGTTGGTTTAAATTAGTGACTTGTTTTTTAATTTCTGTTAAATTGAAAAGCTGGTTCTCTTTTATTTTTAGAAAATATTTTAAATAAGATTTCGGGAATTTTTCATAACCTTTAATTATAATCTTATCAATATGTCTTTTTTCTACTTTTTCTGAAGTCATCAGTTTGGCCTGGATGTCATTTGAAGTTTTATTTAAAATAATATTAGATAGCTTGAGTTGATGGAATGGGTCTCCAAGTTCTGATAGTTTTAAATTTATATAAGTCAGACTTTTTTCAGTATCCTTCAAAGGAATTATAAAATAATCATCATAGACCTGCTTGGAAATTTTTGTAAGTATATTTTTTGAAACCAGTTTCGCATCATAAAATATTTTTAGGCTGTGGTATTTTTTGTATAAATAAAAGGTCGCTGTTATTAAAGAATCTGTTTTCTCTGTATTTTCTAGTTTGTGTTCTATATAACCCAGTTGGTCTAACTTATTTTTAAAAGAAGCGAGTTCTGTGTTTAAAGAGTTGAAATCCTTAAACCGTTTTTTGTATTTAATAGAATCTATAACTTGGGTTTCTATACTATCTTTCCCTTGTAATTTTAAGTACAATTCTTGCCCATATGCCTGTTTAGAAAAAAGGACAAATAAGATGTTTAATATGGTAAAGAAAAGGAATGGTTTTTTTAACACCGTGTTTAAAACTGTTAGATTTGTAAAACTAAGCTAAAAAGTAATTTTGACATATCTTCTAAAGAAATATTTTTTAGCATATATAGAATTTCGATAGGGTATTAATTTTTACGACTTATTTTTGAAAATTATAACGAGTTATCCTTGTTTTTATTGGGTTTTTAACACCAGTATATATGGTGTTAGTTTCTAACTTTATAAAAATGAAGGAGGAACTATGAAAAAAAAATAGCATAATAATTGAAAATTAATCTCTTAAGATTTGAAAAATTAAAATAAAATTCTACCTTTGCACCCCTCTAATAAGAGGTATTTGTAAAATATTATAGAAAATATATGCCAACAATTTCACAATTAGTAAGAAAAGGAAGAACCAAAATAACCAAGAAGAGTAAATCGGTTGCTTTAGATTCTTGTCCTCAAAGACGTGGAGTTTGTACTCGTGTTTACACTACAACACCAAAAAAACCTAACTCAGCAATGCGTAAAGTAGCGAGAGTAAGGTTAACAAATGGTAAAGAAGTAAACGCTTACATTCCAGGAGAAGGACACAATCTACAAGAGCACTCGATAGTATTGGTTAGAGGTGGAAGGGTAAAAGATTTACCGGGAGTTAGATATCACATCGTTCGTGGTGCCTTAGACACAGCAGGTGTTGCAGGTAGAACACAACGTAGATCTAAATACGGAGCTAAACGCCCTAAGAGTTAATTTAAGAAAACTTAAGAAGAAGACATGAGAAAAAAAGCAGCAAAAAAGAGACCGCTTTTACCAGATCCACGATTTAATGATCAATTAGTTACACGTTTTGTGAACATGATGATGTGGGACGGTAAGAAGTCAGTAGCTTTTAAAGTATTCTACGATGCTATTGATATTGTAGAAGAAAAGAAAACAGACGAAGAGAAGACAGCTTTAGAATTATGGAAAGATGCTTTATCTAATGTGATGCCTCACGTAGAAGTACGTAGCCGTCGTGTTGGAGGTGCTACCTTCCAGATTCCAATGCAGATTCGTCCAGATAGAAAAGTATCAACAGCCATGAAATGGCTTATTGGTTATGCGCGTAAAAGAAACGAAAAATCTATGGCTCAACGTTTGGCCTCTGAAATTTTAGCAGCAGCTAAAGAAGAAGGAGCAGCAGTTAAGAAACGCGTAGATACTCATAAAATGGCAGAAGCTAACAAAGCATTCTCACACTTTAGATTTTAACAGATGGCAAGAGATTTAAAATTAACAAGAAATATTGGAATTGCAGCTCATATTGATGCTGGTAAAACAACTACAACTGAGCGAATTCTTTTTTATACAGGAGTAAATCATAAAATGGGTGAAACCCACCAGGGTTCATCTACAATGGACTGGATGGAGCAAGAAGCAGAAAGAGGTATTACCATTACTTCGGCTGCAACAACTTGCGACTGGACGTTTCCAATGGAAAACGCGAAGCCAACAGCAGATGCTCAAGATTATCACTTTAATATTATTGACACCCCAGGTCACGTAGATTTTACCGTAGAGGTAAACCGTTCGTTACGTGTACTTGATGGTTTGGTTTTCTTATTTAGTGCAGTAGATGGTGTAGAGCCACAATCTGAAACTAACTGGAGACTAGCAGATAACTATAAAGTTCCAAGAATTGGTTTCGTTAATAAAATGGACCGTCAAGGATCTGACTTTTTAGGTGTTTGTCAACAAGTAAAAGATATGTTGAAATCTAACGCTGTACCAATTGTTTTAAATATTGGTGAAGAAGACGATTTTAAAGGTATTGTAGATTTAGTAAAAAACAGAGCAATTGTATGGCACGATGAGAACTACGGTTCTACATTTGATGTGGTAGATATTCCTGAAGATATGAAAGACGAAGTACGTAAGTACCGTGCTTTATTAATCGAGGAAGTTGCTGGTTATGATGAAGACTTACTAGAAAAATTCATGGAAGATGAAAATTCTATTACAGAAGAAGAAGTGCATAATGCACTTAGAGCTGCTGTAATGGATATGGCTATCATTCCTATGGTATGTGGATCATCGTTCAAAAATAAAGGGGTACAATTCTTATTAGATGCTGTATGTCGTTACTTACCTTCTCCAATGGATAGAGAAAGTGTTGTGGGTACAAACCCAGACACAGGTGCAGAAGAGAGACGTAAGCCAAGTGTAAAGGAGCCTTTTGCTGCCTTAGCATTTAAAATTGCTACAGATCCTTTTGTGGGGCGTTTAGCATTTTTCCGTGCTTATTCAGGACGTTTAGATGCAGGATCATACATCCTTAATAACCGTTCAGGTAAAAAAGAACGTATTTCTCGTATCTATCAAATGCACTCTAATAAACAAATTGCTTTAGATTTTATTGAAGCAGGAGATATTGGAGCAGCAGTTGGATTTAAAGATATTAAGACTGGAGATACCATGTCTGACGAGAAACATCCTATTGTTTTAGAATCTATGGACTTCCCAGATCCAGTAATTGGTATTGCTGTGGAGCCAAAAACTAAGGCAGATGTGGATAAGTTAGGAATGGCTTTATCTAAATTATCTGAAGAAGATCCAACCTTTACTGCAAGAACAGACGAAGCTTCAGGACAGACTATTATTTCTGGAATGGGTGAGCTTCACTTAGATATTATTGTTGACCGTTTACGTCGCGAATTTAAAGTAGAAGTAAACCAAGGTCAACCACAAGTAGAATACAAAGAAGCTATTACACAAGCTGCAGATCATAGAGAAGTTTATAAGAAACAATCTGGTGGTCGTGGTAAGTTTGCTGATATTGTATTTACAATTGAACCAGCTGATGAAGGTGTAACTGGACTTCAGTTTGAATCTATAATTAAAGGTGGTAACGTTCCTAAAGAATTTATCCCTTCAATTGAAAAAGGATTCAAAATGGCAATGGTAAACGGTCCATTAGCAGGTTACGAAGTAGACTCTATGAAAGTAACATTGAAAGATGGTTCTTATCATGATGTCGATTCAGATCAACTATCATTCGAATTGGCTGCTAAGCTTGGATTTAAGAATTCGGCAAAAGCTGCTAAGGCTGTAATTATGGAACCTATCATGAAACTAGAGGTAATTACTCCAGAAGAAAATATGGGTGATATAGTAGGAGATTTAAACCGTCGTAGAGGACAAGTAAACGATATGGGAGATAGAGCTGGAGCAAAAACTGTAAAAGCAACTGTGCCATTATCTGAAATGTTTGGATATGTAACAACATTAAGAACATTGTCTTCAGGACGTGCAACATCAACAATGGAATTTTCACACTATGCTGAAACTCCTTCAAGTATTTCTGAAGAAGTAATTAAAGCAGCTAAAGGCGTAGAAGCTTAAAATTTAAGAAAATGAGTCAAAAAATCAGAATAAAATTAAAGTCTTACGATCACAACCTAGTGGACAAGTCTGCTGATAAGATTGTAAAAACAGTAAAAAGTACTGGAGCTGTTGTAACTGGACCAATCCCTTTACCAACTCACAAGAAAATTTTCACTGTATTACGTTCACCGCACGTTAACAAGAAAGCGAGAGAACAATTTCAATTAAGCTCTTACAAGAGATTATTAGATATCTACTCGTCTTCTTCTAAAACAATTGACGCTCTAATGAAATTAGAGTTGCCAAGTGGTGTAGAGGTAGAGATCAAGGTTTAAGTAGCTACCTGCGAGTCTCGATAGCTATCGGGAAGATATCTCAAATTGAATTTCCTTCGATAAAGAGATCGCTGATTTCGCGAGTATAAACATGTCCTTAACGATTGGTTAAGGAAAAACGGATAAATACATTTCAAGGCTGAAAGTATTTTCGGCCTTGAATATTTTTGAGATGAGTCGCGAATCATCCATAAAAAAATAAGCAGGACAAATCGCGAGTTGTCCATAATATAATAAATAACAATTATGTCTGGGTTAATAGGAAAAAAAATCGGTATGACCAGCATTTTCGATGAGAATGGAAAAAATGTTCCATGTACAGTAATCGAAGCTGGACCATGTATCGTTACCCAAGTCAGAACTGAAGAGGTTGATGGCTATAAAGCTGTTCAACTTGGTTTCGATGACGCGACAGAAAAAAGTGCTACTAAGGCAGACCTAGGTCACGCTAAAAAAGCAGGAACTTCTGTTAAACGCAAAATCGCTGAATTCAAAGGTTTTGATGAGGAGTACAAATTAGGTGATGCCATCTCTGTAGACTTCTTTAGTGAAGGAGAATTTGTAGATGTGTCTGGGGTTTCTAAAGGAAAAGGGTTCCAAGGGGTTGTAAAACGTCACGGATTCGCTGGTTCTGAAAGAACACACGGTCAACAAAGTATGGGGAGAGCTCCAGGTTCTGTTGGTGCTGCTTCATATCCTGCAAGAGTATTTAAAGGAATGAAGATGGGTGGCCGCATGGGAACCGATAAAGTAAAAGTTGAAAATTTAAGAGTTTTAAAGGTAGTTCCAGAAAAGAACTTACTTGTGGTTAAAGGTTGTGTACCTGGTCATAAAAATTCTTATGTAATTATTCAGAAATAATGAAAGTAGCAGTTTTAGATATAAACGGAAAAGAAACAGGAAGAAAGGCAGACCTTTCGGATGCTGTTTTTGCTATTGAGCCTAATAACCACGCTGTATATTTGGATGTTAAACAATATTTAGCTAACCAAAGACAAGGAACTCACAAATCGAAAGAAAGAGCTGAGATTTCTGGTAGTACGCGTAAAATTAAAAAACAAAAGGGTACAGGTACAGCAAGAGCTGGATCTATTAAGTCTGGTGTTTTTAAAGGTGGTGGACGTATTTTTGGTCCTAGACCAAGAAACTATAGCTTTAAATTAAATAAAAACTTAAAGCGTTTAGCTAGAAAATCGGCCTTGAGTATTAAAGCAAATGAGAAGTCAATAGTAGTTTTAGAAGATTTCAATTTTGAATCTCCAAAGACTAAAAACTTTATGGCAGTTTTAACTGCTTTAAAGCTAGACAATAAAAAATCTCTCTTTGTGTTGGGTGGGTCAAATAATAATGTATATTTGTCCTCACGCAATTTAAAAGGCTCTGAAGTTATAAATAGTTCAGAATTAAGCACTTACAAGATTTTAAATGCAAATCAAATTGTGCTTTTAGAGAGCTCTTTAGAAGGAATTGAATCGAATTTAAGTAAATAAGAAACAGATGAATATCTTAATTAAACCTATTATCACAGAAAAAGCGACTGCAGATAGCGAGTTAAGAAACTGCTATACTTTCGCGGTGAATACCAAGGCGAACAAGGTAGAAATTAAAAAAGCAGTAGAAGCTGCTTATGGAGTTTCTGTTGAAAAAGTTCGTACTATAAATGTCCGTCCAGATAGAAAAACCAAGTTTACAAAAACTGGGGTTCAACATGGTAAAACAAATGCAGTTAAAAAAGCAATTGTACAACTGGCGGAAGGTGAAATGATTGATTTATACACTAACATGTAATTAAAGACAAATGTCAGTAAGAAAATTAAAACCAACCACACCAGGACAGCGATTTAGAGTAGTTAATAGGTATGACGCTATAACTACTGATAAGCCGGAAAAGAGTTTACTCGTTCCGAATAAAAGATCTGGTGGTAGAAACAGTCAAGGAAAAATGACCATGCGCTATATTGGTGGAGGTCATAAGAAAAAGTATCGTATTATCGATTTTAAACGTAACAAAACTGGAATTCCAGCGGAAGTTAAATCTATCGAATACGATCCAAACAGAACAGCTTTTATTGCTTTATTGAATTATCAAGATGGCGAAAAAGCATACATTATTGCACCAAACGGTTTACAAGTAGGTCAAACAGTTGTCTCTGGAGACGATGTTGCTACTGAAATTGGTAACGCTATGCCATTAGGTAAAATCCCTTTAGGAACTATTATCTCTTGTGTAGAGTTGCGTCCAGGTCAAGGAGCTGTTATGGCTCGTAGTGCTGGAACCTTTGCTCAATTAATGGCAAGAGATGGAAAATTTGCTTCTATCAAATTACCATCGGGTGAGACACGTTTAGTGTTAACAACATGTATGGCTACAATAGGAGTTGTGTCTAACTCAGATCATCAATTGTTAGTATCTGGTAAAGCAGGTAGAACAAGATGGTTAGGAAGAAGACCAAGAGTAAGACCAGTAGTTATGAACCCGGTAGATCATCCAATGGGTGGTGGAGAAGGTAAGTCATCTGGTGGTCATCCACGTTCTAGAAATGGTGTACCTGCTAAAGGTTATAGAACCCGTTCTAAAACAAAGGCGAGTAATAAATATATTGTAGAACGTAGAAAGAAATAATAAGTCATGTCAAGATCATTAAAAAAAGGACCTTACGTTCATTATAAACTAGAGAGAAAAGTTCTAACCAATGTAGAATCTGGAAAGAAATCAGTTATCAAAACTTGGTCAAGAGCCTCGATGATAACTCCAGATTTTGTTGGACAAACTATTGCAGTACATAACGGACGTCAATTTGTTCCAGTATATGTAACTGAGAATATGGTAGGACATAAATTAGGAGAATTTTCACCAACAAGATCTTTTAGAGGTCATGCAGGTGCTAAAAACAAAGGTAAAAAGTAGTAAGCTATGGGAAGTCGTAAAAAACAAATGGCAGACGCGATTAAGGAAGAGAAAAAGCATATTGCTTTCGCTAAACTTAATAACTGTCCTACATCACCAAGAAAAATGCGTTTAGTAGCCGATTTAGTAAGAGGCGAAAAAGTAGAAAAAGCGCTTAATATATTGAAGTTCAGTCAAAAAGAAGCATCAAATCGTTTAGAGACATTGCTATTGTCTGCAATTGCAAACTGGCAAGCTAAAAATGAAGATGCAAGTATTGAGGAAGCTGAATTATTTGTAAAAGAGATTAGAGTTGACGGAGGATCTATGTTAAAAAGATTACGTCCAGCACCTCAAGGTCGCGCACACAGAATTAGAAAACGTTCTAACCACGTAACAATTGTGGTTGGAGCTAACAATAACACACAAAGTTAAGATAGAGATATGGGACAAAAAACAAATCCAATCGGAAATCGCTTAGGAATTATCAGAGGATGGGAATCTAACTGGTACGGAGGAAACGATTATGGTGACAAACTTGCCGAAGACGATAAGATCAGAAAGTACGTTCACGCACGTCTATCGAAAGCTAGTGTTTCAAGAGTAATTATCGAGAGAACTCTTAAACTTGTAACCGTTACTATCACCACTGCACGTCCAGGTATCATTATTGGTAAAGGAGGTCAAGAGGTAGACAAGTTAAAAGAAGAGCTTAAGAAAATTACTGGTAAAGAAGTTCAAATAAACATATTTGAAATTAAAAGACCAGAACTAGATGCGCATTTAGTAGCTTCAAGTATTGCACGTCAAATAGAAAATAGAATTTCTTACAGACGCGCAATCAAAATGGCTATCGCTGCAACTATGCGTATGAATGCAGAAGGAATAAAAATTCAAATTAGTGGACGTTTAAACGGAGCTGAAATGGCACGTAGCGAACATTATAAAGAAGGACGTATTCCATTATCAACATTCAGAGCCGATATTGATTATGCTTTAGTTGAGGCCCACACTACTTATGGTAGATTAGGGGTTAAAGTATGGATCATGAAAGGTGAAGTTTATGGTAAAAGAGAACTTTCTCCTCTTGTTGGGTTATCTAAGAAGCAAGGAAAAGGTGGACGAGGATCTGGAAGTAATACTAACAAACCTCGTCGTAGAAAGTAATTTTTTAAAGAACAAGAAAAATGTTACAGCCTAAAAAAACAAAATTTCGTAAGCAACAAAAGGGAAAAATGAAGGGGAACTCTGGAAGAGGACACCGTTTATCAAGTGGAACTTTTGGGATAAAATCATTAGACACAAGCTTTGTTACAGCTCGTCAAATAGAAGCAGCTCGTATTGCCGCTACACGTTTCATGAAAAGAGAAGGATCTATCTGGATTAAAATTTTCCCGGATAAGCCAATTACAAAGAAACCTCTTGAAGTACGTATGGGTAAAGGTAAAGGTGCCGTTGAATACTGGGTAGCAACCGTTAAGCCAGGTAGAATATTATTTGAAATCGGTGGCGTGCCATTAGACGTAGCTAAAGAAGCTTTACGTTTAGCAGCACAAAAACTACCAGTTAAAACTAAGTTTATAATCGCTCGTGATTACGAAGCATAATTTATTTGATATTATGAAACAATCAGAAATTAAAGAATTATCTGTAGCTGAGTTACAAGAGAAACTTAGTGAGACTAAAAAGAGCTATGTAGATTTAAAAATGGCTCATACAATTTCTCCTTTAGAGAACCCAATTCAATTGCGTTCTGCAAGAAGAGACGTAGCGAGAATTGCGACTGAATTAACTAAAAGAGATGTACAATAATTCTGCCGAAAAGATGGAAACAAGAAATTTAAGAAAAGAACGTATAGGGATAGTTACTAGTAACAAAATGCAGAAATCAATTGTGGTTGCTGAAGTTAAAAAAGTAAAACACCCTATGTATGGAAAGTTCGTGTTGAAAACGAAGAAATACGTAGCACACGACGAAACAAACGATTGCAATATTGGAGATACAGTTAAAATCATGGAAACTAAACCTATGAGTAAATCTAAATGTTGGAGACTAGTTGAAATAATTGAAAGAGCTAAATAATTATGGTACAAACAGAATCAAGATTAAAAGTAGCCGATAACACTGGAGCAAAAGAAGTATTAACAATACGTGTTCTAGGAGGTACTAAAAGAAGATACGCATCTGTTGGAGACAAAATTGTTGTTTCAGTTAAAGACGCTACACCTAATGGAAACATTAAAAAAGGTGCCGTTTCAACTGCAGTTGTAGTACGTACAAAGAAAGAAGTAAGAAGACCAGATGGATCTTATATTAGATTTGATGATAACGCATGTGTTTTATTAAACCCAACGGGCGAAATGAGAGGAACACGTGTATTTGGTCCTGTTGCAAGAGAACTTCGTGATAAACAATTCATGAAAATTGTATCATTAGCACCTGAAGTGCTTTAATGCAAAACAAAATGACAAAGTTTAAAATAAAATCAGGAGATACCGTTAAAGTAATTGCTGGAGACCATAAAGGTTCAGAAGGAAAAGTACTTAAAGTATTAACAGATAAGAACAAGGCGATTGTTGAGGGAATTAACATGGTTAAGAAACATACTAAACCAAGTGCACAAAGTCCTCAAGGTGGAATCGTAGAAAAAGAAGCAGCTATTCAAATTTCTAACTTATCGTTGTTAACTTCAAAAGGAGAAACAACAAGAGTTGGATACAGAATGGAAGGCGATAAAAAAGTAAGATTTTCAAAAAAATCTAATGAAGTAATTTAGTTATGGCATATACACCTAGACTTAAAGAAGAGTATAAAAGCAGAATAACTGCAGCTCTTACAGAAGAATTTGGTTATAAAAATATCATGATGGTGCCTAAACTTCAAAAGATAGTATTATCTAGAGGAGTGGGAGCAGCAGTAGCTGATAAAAAGTTAATAGATCACGCAGTTGACGAGTTAACAACTATAACCGGACAAAAGACCGTTGCAACTATTTCTAAGAAAGACGTTGCATCATTCAAATTACGTAAAGGAATGCCAATTGGCGCAAAAGTTACTTTACGTGGAGAGAGAATGTACGAATTTTTAGATCGTTTAATTACTTCGGCATTACCAAGAGTTAGAGACTTTAATGGAATTAAAGCTTCAGGATTTGATGGTAGAGGAAATTACAATTTAGGAATTACAGAACAAATTATTTTTCCAGAAATTGATATCGATAAGGTAAATAAAATTTCAGGAATGGATATTACATTTGTAACCTCGGCTGCAACAGATAAAGAAGCGAAATCATTATTAACAGAATTAGGATTACCTTTTCAAAAGAATTAAGATATGGCTAAAGAATCAATGAAAGCCCGCGAGGTAAAAAGAGCAAAAACAGTAGCAAAATATGCTGAGAAACGTAAAGCTTTAAAAGAAGCTGGAGATTACGAAGCATTACAAAAGTTACCAAAAAATGCATCTCCTGTACGTATGCACAATCGTTGTAAACTAACAGGTAGACCTAGAGGTTATATGAGAACATTTGGAATTTCTCGTGTAACATTTAGAGAAATGGCTAACCAAGGGTTAATACCTGGGGTTAAAAAAGCAAGCTGGTAATAAAACCAATTATAAACTGGATTTAGGTTTAACAATACTGTTGAAAACCATTTCCGAAATTTAATAACTATGAATACAGATCCAATATCGGATTATTTAACTAGAATTAGAAATGCTGTCCGAGCTAACCACAGAGTGGTTGAGATTCCTGCATCTAATCTAAAAAAGGAAATTACTAAAATATTATTCGAACAAGGATATATTTTAAGCTACAAGTTTGAGGACAATACTGTACAAGGAACTATTAAAATAGCTCTTAAGTATAATAAGGAAACCAAAGAGCCTGTAATTAAAAAGATACACAGAATTTCTAAACCAGGTTTACGTAAGTACTCAAGTTCTAAAGAACTACCTAGAATCTTAAACGGTCTTGGTATTGCCATTGTTTCTACTTCTCACGGAGTTATGACAGGTAAGCAAGCTCAAAGTGCTAATGTAGGTGGAGAAGTACTTTGTTACGTTCACTAATAAAAAATCGAATAAGACATGTCAAGAATAGGTAATAGCCCAATAACAATTCCGGAAGGAGTTACGGTTGATATAAACGATAATATTGTTACAGTAAAAGGAAAATTAGGGGAATTAACTCAAGAATTTTCTGATGTATCAATAAAAATTGAAGAAGGAAAGGTAGTTGTAGAACGCCCTTCAGATTTAAAAACATTTAAATCTAAACACGGATTATACAGATCTCTTATCAGTAATATGATAGACGGTGTTAGAGAAGGATGGACAAAACAATTAGAATTGATAGGTGTAGGTTATAGAGCATCTAACCAAGGACAGAAATTAGATTTAGCCTTAGGATTTTCTCACAACATAGTTGTAGAAGTTGCAAAAGAAGTGACGGTTGAAACCATCTCTGAAAAAGGAAAAAATCCAATTATAAAATTAACATCTTCGGACAAACAATTAGTTGGTCAAGTTGCTGCCAAAATACGTGGCTTCAGACCACCAGAGCCTTATAAAGGTAAAGGAATTAAGTTTGTAGGTGAAGTATTAAGAAGAAAAGCAGGTAAATCAGCTTAATAAGTAAGTTATGGCATTGACAAAGAACGAAAGACGATTAAGAATTAAAAACAGAGTTCGAAAAGCAGTTTCAGGAACTGAAACTAGACCAAGATTAGCTGTTTTTAGAAGTAATAAAGAAATATATGCTCAAGTTATAGATGACGAATCTGGTAAAACTATCAGTGCAGCATCTTCTAGAGATAAAGACATTAGTTCTGCAAAAGGTACAAAATCGGAAATTGCAGCCTTAGTAGGTAAAGCAGTTGCTGAGAAAACGTTAAAGGCGGGTGTAGACACTATCTCTTTTGATAGAGGTGGATATTTATATCACGGGAGAGTAAAATCATTAGCCGACGGAGCTAGAGAAGCAGGACTTAAATTCTAAGAAATTATGTATCAGAAATACAAAAGCGCAGAGTTAGTAAAACCAAGTGGATTAGATCTTAAAGATCGTTTAATTGGTGTACAAAGAGTTACAAAAGTAACTAAAGGAGGTAGAGCATTTGGTTTTTCAGCAATTGTAGTGGTTGGAGATGAAGCAGGTGTTGTAGGACAAGGTTTAGGAAAATCTAAAGACGTAGCTAGTGCAATAGCAAAAGCTGTTGAAGATGCTAAGAAAAATTTAGTTCGCATTCCTTTAGCTAAGAGAACCATTCCACACGAACAAAAAGGAAAATACGGTGGTGCAAGAGTAAATATCATTCCTGCAGCTCCAGGTACTGGAGTTATTGCTGGTGGAGCTGTTAGAACCGTATTGGAGGCTGTTGGTGTACATGATGTATTATCTAAATCACAAGGTTCTTCGAACCCACATAACGTTGTAAAAGCAACATTCGATGCATTACTACAGTTAAGAAGTGCACAAACTATTGCACGTGAGAGAGGTATATCATTAGAAAAAGTTTTTAAAGGTTAATACAGGAAAACGATGGCAAAAATAAAAGTAAAAAAAGTTAGAAGCGCAATCAAACGCACATTAAGACAAAAGCGCACTTTAGAGGCCTTAGGTCTTAAGAAGATTGGGCAAGTCGTAGAGCACGACGCCACACCAAATATCCTTGGTATGGTTGCTAAAGTTTCACATTTAGTTTCGGTAGAGGAAACAGAATAATATAACACTGAAAAATGGATTTAAGTAATTTAAAACCTGCAGAAGGTTCAGTAAAAAACCAGGGAAAACGTATTGGACGTGGTCAAGGAACTGGTAAAGGAGGCACTGCAACAAGAGGTCATAAAGGAGCGAAATCTCGTTCTGGATATTCTAAAAAATTAGGTTTCGAAGGAGGGCAAATGCCACTTCAAAGACGAGTTCCTAAATTTGGATTTACAAATATGAACCGTGTGGTATATCAAGGAATTAACCTTGATACCTTACAACATTTAGTTGACGAAAAGAAAATTAAAGATACTATAGATTTTGAAACACTTGTAACTTTAGGTTTAGCTGGTAAAAACGAACTAGTTAAAATTTTAGGAAGAGGAGAATTAAAAGCTAAATTAAAAGTATCTGCTCATAAGTTTACCGCTTCAGCAAAAGCTGCGATTGAAGCTGCAGGAGGAGAAACTGTAACTTTATAATCACAAACAAGCGCATGAAATTTATAGAGACACTTAAGAATGTTTGGAAAATAGAGGAATTAAGAAACAGAATCATTGTAACACTTGGTCTGTTATTAGTTTACCGTTTTGGCGCTCAGATAGTTTTACCAGGTATTGATGCTGCTCAATTAGAGAATTTACAAAGCAATACAGAATCTGGTTTATTAGGTTTATTAAATGCATTTACAGGAGGAGCTTTTGCTAACGCTTCTGTTTTTGCATTGGGAATTATGCCTTATATCTCTGCTTCTATTGTTGTTCAGTTAATGGGAATTGCTATTCCTTATTTACAGAAACTACAAAAAGAAGGAGCTAGTGGTCAAAAGAAAATAACGCAAATAACGCGCTGGCTAACTATAGCTATCTGTTTGGTGCAAGCACCAGGATATTTAGCAAGTTTACCAACTGCATTTGGTATTCCACAAAGTGCCTTTTTATTAGGAACTGGTGGTGTATTCTATTTTTCTTCGATTGTAATTTTAGTTACAGGTTGTATTTTTGCAATGTGGTTAGGAGAAAAAATTACCGATAAAGGTATTGGAAACGGAATCTCTTTATTAATTATGGTTGGTATTATAGCAACCTTACCAAAAGCATTTTTACAAAACGCTTCTTCTAGATTAGAAGGAAATAACGTGATGTTAATTCTTTTTGAATTAGTAATTTGGTTAGTTATTATTTTAGCTTCGGTTATGTTAGTAATGGCTGTTAGAAAAGTTGCTGTACAATACGCAAGAAGAACAGCTTCTGGAGGCTATGAGAAAAATGTGTTTGGATCAAGACAATTTTTACCATTAAAGTTAAATGCATCTGGAGTAATGCCGATTATCTTTGCACAAGCTATTATGTTTGTACCAAGTTTAATAGGTGGAACATCCTTCTTAAAAGATACTGGTGCAGGTCAATGGATGCAAACAAACTTTGCTGATATCTTTGGATTTT
Organism: Xanthomarina sp. F1114; assembly: GCF_026410255.1. GTDB lineage: Bacteria > Bacteroidota > Bacteroidia > Flavobacteriales > Flavobacteriaceae > Xanthomarina. The sequence goes on along the minus strand of NZ_JAPMLL010000008.1, from coordinate 35,466 downwards.
GGTATAACCTTGTTTTTGCTTTATTAATTATAGTATTTACATACTTTTATACAGCAATTACGGTTCCAACAAACAAAATGGCAGACGATTTGAAACGTAGTGGCGGTTTTATTCCTGGTATTCGTCCAGGTTCTGAAACTTCAGAATATTTAGATAAAATTATGTCTCAAATAACCTTACCAGGTTCTATATTCTTAGCTTTAATAGCTGTGTTCCCAGCAATTATAGTAAAGTTAATGAGTGTGCAATCAGGATGGGCTTTGTTTTTCGGAGGAACGTCGTTACTAATTATGGTTGGAGTTGCAATAGATACTATGCAGCAAGTAAATTCTTACTTGTTAAATAGACACTATGATGGCTTGATGAAAACAGGTAAAAATAGAAAAGCAGTCGCTTAATTTATAATACTATGGCAAAACAAGCAGCAATAGAACAAGATGGAACAATTATAGAAGCATTATCTAATGCTATGTTCCGTGTTGAACTAGAAAACGGTCACATTGTGACAGCACATATCTCTGGAAAAATGCGTATGCATTACATTAAATTGTTACCTGGAGATAAGGTGAAATTAGAAATGAGTCCTTACGATTTGACTAAGGCTAGAATAACTTATAGATATTAATAAGATAAGGTTTTAAGCAAGTCTTAAAATTTTAAACTAATAACAAGAACAGATGAAAGTAAGAGCATCAGTTAAAAAGAGAAGTGCAGATTGTAAAATCGTGCGCAGAAAAGGAAGACTTTACGTGATTAACAAAAAGAATCCTAGATTCAAACAAAGACAAGGGTAGTTATGGCAAGAATTGCAGGTGTAGACATACCAAAAAACAAAAGAGGAGTTATCTCCCTAACTTATATCTATGGAATAGGTAGAAGTAGAGCAAAAGATATTTTAGCACAAGCTAAAGTAGAAGAAAGTACAAAAGTTCAAGATTGGACAGATGAGGATATCAATGGTATTCGTGAAGCTGTTGGTTCTTTCACTATTGAAGGAGAACTACGTTCTGAAACCCAATTAAACATTAAGCGATTAATGGATATTGGATGTTACAGAGGTATCCGTCATAGAGTTGGACTTCCATTACGTGGACAACGTACTAAGAACAATTCTAGAACTAGAAAAGGTAGAAGAAAAACTGTTGCTAACAAAAAAATGGCAACTAAATAATTAATAGACATTAGTCATTAGAATTTAGCGTTAGATGAATCTGTTTGAAATTGCAATGTTTAGGATTCTAACAACTAAAAACTAACAACTACAAACTAGAATACTATGGCAAAGTCAAGTACAAAAAAGCGTAAAGTAATTGTTGAATCTGTAGGAGAAGCACATATAACAGCTTCTTTTAACAACATTATTATCTCGCTTACAAATAAAAAAGGAGACGTAATTTCTTGGTCTTCAGCAGGGAAAATGGGATTTAGAGGTTCTAAAAAGAATACCCCTTACGCAGCTCAACTAGCAGCAGAAAATGCAGCAGGAGTTGCATCTGAAGCTGGATTAAAGAAAGTTAAAGTTTACGTTAAAGGCCCAGGAAATGGTAGAGAATCTGCTATTAGATCTATCCATAATGCAGGTATAGAAGTAACAGAAATTATCGATGTTACGCCATTACCACATAACGGATGTCGCCCTCCTAAAAGAAGAAGAGTATAATTTATATTTGTAAATAATTAATATCAACTGTTTTATATAGTTGATATTAGTTTTTTATACGTAAATTTGCAAACTGAAAAAATATTAACAAGTATTAATGAGAGACTAACGGGTATCGAAGGATAAGATTAAGACCTTAATTCATAACCACTCTCTAAACAAATCAAACAATGGCAAGATATACTGGTCCTAAAACAAAAATAGCCCGAAAATTCGGTGAAGCTATTTACGGAGAAGATAAGTCTTTTGAAAAAAGAAATTATCCTCCAGGTCAACACGGTGCAAACAAACGTCGTGGAAAAAAATCTGAATATGCAATCCAATTAATGGAAAAGCAAAAAGCTAAATACACCTATGGTGTTTTAGAAAAACAATTCAGAAACATGTTTAAAAGAGCAACTGCAGCTCCTGGACTTACAGGAGAAACGTTGTTACAACTTTGTGAGTCTAGATTAGACAACGTGGTTTACAGAATGGGAATTTCTCCTTCTAGAAATGGCGCAAGACAATTAGTATCACATAGACATATTACAGTAAACGGAGGTATAGTAAATGTACCATCTTACCAGTTAAAACCTGGAGACGTTGTTGCTGTAAGAGAAAAATCTAAATCTCTTGAAGCTATCGAAAAATCTTTAGCTAATTCAAGTCAGGTTTACGAATGGATTACATGGAATAATGAATTAAAGCAAGGAACTTACGTTGCTATACCAGCTAGAATTCAAATTCCAGTGAATATTAACGAACAATTCATCGTTGAATTATACTCTAAATAATAACTGATACAAATCGCAAATATGGCAGTATTTAATTTTCAGAAACCCGACAAAGTAATCATGATTGATTCAACCGATTTTGAAGGGAAATTCGAATTTCGTCCTTTAGAACCTGGTTACGGATTAACAATTGGAAATGCTTTAAGAAGAGTTTTACTCTCTTCTTTAGAAGGATTTGCAATCACTTCAGTTAGAATGGAAGGTGTAGATCATGAATTTTCTACCATTGCAGGTGTTGTTGAAGATGTTACTGAAATGATCTTGAATTTAAAACAAGTTCGTTTTAAAAGACAGATAGAAGATGTAGATAGCGAGTCTATCTCTATCTCTATCTCAGGACAAAATCAAATAACAGCTGGTGATTTTCAAAAATTTATCTCGGGATTCCAAGTATTAAATTCGGAATTAGTAATCTGTAATTTAGATCCTAAAGTAAATATTAACATGGAGATTACTATCGAAAAAGGTAGAGGATATGTACCAGCAGAAGAAAATAAAAAAGCTTCTGCACCAATTGGAACTATCTTTACAGATTCTATTTATACTCCAATTAAAAACGTTAAGTACAGTATAGAAAACTATCGTGTAGAACAAAAAACTGATTATGAAAAATTAGTTTTCGAAATTATTACTGATGGTTCTATTACGCCACAAGACGCCTTAACGGAAGCAGCTAAAACATTAATCCATCACTTTATGTTATTCTCAGATGAGAGAATAACTCTTGAAGCTGATGAGATTGCACAAACAGAAACTTATGATGAAGAATCTCTTCATATGAGACAACTATTGAAAACTAAATTAGTTGATATGGATCTTTCAGTACGTGCTCTTAACTGTTTAAAAGCAGCAGAAGTTGATACATTAGGAGACTTGGTTTCATTTAATAAAAATGATTTAATGAAGTTCCGTAACTTCGGTAAAAAATCTTTAACTGAGCTAGAAGAACTAGTAAGTGTAAAAGGTTTAAACTTTGGAATGGATCTTTCAAAATATAAATTAGATAAAGACTAGAAAAATTAGGATTGTAACTTTACAATTTTAAGAGTATCTATTTTTTTCAAAACAAATAGTATTAACGACACATAATTTGCTCTCCTTTAAATGGATATGGTAGCAAGATGATGTCCAATAACAAATGTCATGAGACACGGAAAAAAAGTAAATCACTTAAGTAGAAAAACTGCTCATAGAAAATCAATGTTAGCTAATATGGCTTGTTCTTTAATCGAGCACAAACGTATTAATACTACAGTAGCTAAAGCAAAAGCTTTAAGACAATTTGTAGAGCCATTGATTACAAAATCTAAAGAAGATACAACTCACAACAGACGTATTGTAATGTCTCGTTTAAGACAAAAAGAAGCTGTTGTAGAATTGTTTAGAGATGTAGCTCCTAAAGTAGCAGATAGACCAGGTGGATATACTAGAATTATTAAACTTGGTAACCGTTTAGGTGATAATGCAGATATGGCATTGATAGAACTTGTTGATTACAACGAAATCTATAACGCTAATAAACCGGCTAAGAAAACAACAAGAAGAAGTAGAAGAGGTGGTTCTAAACCAGCAGAAACTACAGCTCCTGCAACAGAAACTAAAGCTTCTAACGAAGAAGAATAGTAGTTAAGTTTTTGTTAATTAACAGAAAATAAAAAGGATAGGCCTAATAAAGTCTATCCTTTTTTTATATTTGCACTTCTAAATTTTAAACAAAATGAATAAATTTCTTATTTTTTTACTTGCCTTAACGGTAAACTTTACATTTGCTCAATCTGTAGCTGTCTCTAGTGGGAACGATTTTAATAATTCTAGTGCTAACTTTACCAGTACTGGAGTTTGGATTAAAAATGTTAAGGGAAACTCCAAATTAAAAGGCTCTCCATATTTATTTGATTCATGGAATAATACAACTGCCTTAATTTATGCAAAGAACAATAAGGCATACAAATTTAGAAGCGTTAATTACAATGTTCAAATGGAACGTTTTGAAGCTAAGTTCTCCGAAGATTCTATTTTAGCCTTTAATCCAGGTAATATCGAAAAAGTGGTTATTGATGGTAGAACATTTAAACGTTATCTAGATGCTGAATTCCAAAGAAACTCTTACTTCGAAGAATTAGTAGTTACAAAGTCCACTACTATTTTAAGAAAACATGAAATAGGAATTAAAGAAGGTATGTTTAATCCATTGACGCAACAGAAAACAACTGACGATTCAATGATTATTAAGGAAAAATATTTTTATACTACAGATAACGAAAACCTTAAGCTAATAAAACTTAAGAGATCGTCTATTTTAAAAATGGTTGAAGCTGATAAAAAGAATATTCTAAAACAATACGCTAAGGATAATGATTTAAGTTTTAAGGATATAACCGACCTTAAAAAAATATTTGGATACTATAATACGCTTTAATTTTAAAAGGTGTTCATTAAAGAAAATATAAAAAAGGATAAACATTTTAGTTTATCCTTTTTTTTATGCAATTTTGCAAAACTTTATTCCTGTCGGCCTGAAATTTGTTGGTGGGAATCTCATTAAAAGGCAATGAAATATAATAAAAGACAAAAAGCGATAATTCTTTTATCCGACGGTACTATTTTTCACGGGAAAGCCATTGGAAATTCCGGAACAGCTTTTGGTGAAGTCTGCTTTAATACAGGCATGACTGGGTATCAAGAAATTTTTACTGATCCCTCGTATTATGGACAGTTAATGGTTGCTACCAATGCACATATTGGTAATTATGGAACCCAGAAGGATGAAGTAGAGTCAGATTCCATTAAGATTTCTGGTTTAATTTGTAAAAACTTTAGTTATAACTATTCGCGAGATGCAGCAGATGCTTCACTTGAAGAGTTTCTAAAAGAAAACAACCTATTTGCCATTTCCGATGTAGATACACGAGCTCTAGTTAGTTATCTTAGAGAACATGGAGCAATGAATGCCGTAATTTCTACGGAAATTGATAATTTGGAGGGCTTAAAAAGGCAATTAGCAGAGGTACCAAAGATGGATGGTTTAGAGTTGGCTTCTCAGGTTTCAACTAAAGAGCCATACTATTATGGAGACGAAAATGCAACTTATAAAGTAGCAGCTTTAGACGTAGGAATTAAAACAAATATTCTTAGAAATTTAGCAAAAAGAGATGCCTATATTAAAGTGTTTCCATACAATGCTACGTTTGAAGAGATGAGTGCTTTTAATCCAGATGGCTACTTTTTATCAAATGGGCCAGGAGATCCGGAACCATTAAAAACAGCACAAACTTTAGCTAAAGAAATTTTAGATAGAAATCTGCCTTTATTTGGTATCTGTTTAGGACATCAAATTATTGCGTTAACACATGGAATTTCTACTTATAAAATGCACCATGGACATAGAGGGATTAATCATCCGGTAAAAAATCTGCTTACTGGTAAAGGAGAAATTACTTCTCAAAATCATGGATTTGCTATTAATAAAGAAGAAACTGAGAATCATCCGGATATAGATATTACCCATGTTCATTTAAACGACCATACTGTTGCGGGTATTCGTATTAAAAATAAAAATTGCTTTTCGGTACAATACCACCCTGAAGCTAGTCCTGGTCCACATGATTCTTCTTATCTGTTTGATCAGTTTATAGAAAATATAAAAAACAAATAATCTCAAAGCCTCAAAGAAGACCAACTTCTTTGGGGCTTTATCTTTACCTAGAGAAGTCTTAGTAATTAAGAGGATAGGTAGCTTAAAATTTATAATTTAATTAATTATTAAAACCGTAGAAATGAGCATTATTATTAATATTCACGCCAGACAAATTTTAGATTCAAGAGGTAATCCAACTATTGAAGTAGATGTGTATACCGAGAATGGTTATATGGGAAGGGCAGCAGTACCTTCAGGAGCTTCAACCGGCGAGCATGAAGCAGTAGAGTTGAGAGATGGTGGAAAACCATATATGGGAAAAGGTGTATTAAAAGCTGTTGAAAATGTAAACTCTATTATTGCCCAGGAGTTACTTGGAGCGTCAGTTTTCGAGCAAAACCTTATAGATAAAACGATGATCGATTTGGATGGAACTCCAAATAAGTCGAATCTGGGAGCTAATGCTATTTTAGGGGTGTCGCTGGCAGCAGCTAAAGCAGCAGCTAATGAGCTTGGAATGCCATTATACAGATATATTGGTGGAGTTAGTGCAAATACACTTCCGGTACCCATGATGAATATTATTAATGGAGGTTCTCATAGTGATGCACCCATTGCTTTTCAGGAATTTATGATTATGCCTGTAAGTGCCGCAAACTTTACGGAAGCGATGAGAATGGGGACAGAAATTTTTCATCACCTTAAAAAAGTTCTTCACGATAGAGGTTTAAGCACATCTGTTGGAGATGAAGGTGGATTTGCACCTAATTTAGCTGGTGGAACAGAGGATGCTTTAGAGACTATTGATAAGGCTGTAGAAAATGCAGGCTATAAATTGGGCGAAGATATTTTAATAGCTTTAGATTGCGCTGCAGCAGAGTTTTATAAAGATGGTAAATACGATTATTCTATTTTTGAAGGCGAAAATGGGAAAATTAGAACAAGTAAAGAACAGGCCGACTATTTGGCTCAACTTGTTTCTAAATATCCAATTATCTCTATTGAAGACGGTATGGATGAGGACGACTGGGATGGTTGGAAGTATTTAACAGAAAAGGTTGGCGATAAAACTCAGTTAGTTGGAGACGATTTATTTGTAACTAATGTAAAAAGGTTGTCTAAAGGTATAGAAAACAATATTGCAAATTCTATTTTAATTAAAGTGAACCAAATTGGTACTTTAAGCGAAACTATTGCAGCAGTAAATATGGCACATAATGCCGGTTATACCTCTGTAATGTCTCATCGCTCTGGGGAAACCGAAGATAATACCATTGCAGATTTAGCTGTGGCATTAAATTGTGGACAAATAAAAACAGGTTCGGCTTCACGAAGTGATAGAATGTCAAAATACAATCAATTATTAAGAATTGAAGAGGAATTGGATGGGATAGCTTATTATCCTGGAAAAAAGGCTTTCAAGCTTTAATAATAGTCTTTAATTAGAGTATAAAAAAAAGAGTTTTTTTAGCGATTATCGAATATTTGATAATCGCTTTCTTTTTTACTATCAATTTTACCAATGTTTTTATTGTTAAAACCTTTGTTAAGTGCTTTATAAATCGTGATATATTTCGTAAATTCGTGAAGTTAAAAAGTACAATAATTTATAATAATATTTTTACAATATATGTCAGATAAAGCTACAATAGAAGTTAAAGGTAAAACATACGAATTCCCAATAATTGTGGGAACTGAAAATGAGGTTGCCATAGATATTAAAGACTTAAGAGGCACCACAGAAGGTGTTATAACTTTAGATCCAGGATATAAAAATACGGGGTCTTGTCAAAGTGCCATTACGTTTTTAGATGGTGAAAAAGGAGTTTTAAGGTATAGAGGATATTCTATTGAAGAACTTGCTGAAAAAGCTGATTTCCTAGAGGTGGCTTTTCTTTTAATTTTTGGAGAATTACCGACAAAAGAACAATTAGAAAAATTTCATTCAGATATCAAAGCACAATCTGTAGTAGATGAAGACGTGCGAAAAATTGTTGATGCCTTTCCAAAATCGGCACACCCAATGGGAGTTATTGCATCTCTTACAAGTGCATTAACAGCGTTTAATCCATCTTCAGTAAATGTAAAATCTGAAGACGATATGTATAAAGCCATTGTTAAAATACTTGGTAAATTCCCAGTATTAGTGGCATGGACTTTTAGAAAAAAGAATGGTTTACCATTAGATTACGGTGATAAAAATTTAGGATATGTAGAAAACATCTTAAAAATGATGTTTAAGCAACCAAATGAAGAGTATAAATTTAATCCAATTGTTATTAATGCTTTGGATAAATTATTAATTCTTCATGCAGATCATGAGCAAAACTGTTCTACTTCTACAGTAAGAATTGCTGGTTCTTCTCATGTGGGGTTATTTGCATCTCTTTCTACTGGAATTTCTGCACTTTGGGGACCACTTCACGGTGGTGCAAACCAAGCAGTTTTAGAAATGCTAGAAGCTATTAACGAAGATGGTGGAGATACAGCTAAATACATGGCTAAAGCAAAAGATAGAGAAGATCCATTTAGATTAATGGGCTTTGGACACAGAGTTTATAAAAATTTCGATCCTAGAGCTAAAATCATTAAGAAAGCTGCAGACGAAATACTAAACGATCTTGGTGTGGAAGATCCTATTTTAAATATTGCTAAAGCTTTAGAACAAGAAGCTTTACAAGACCCGTACTTTGTGGAAAGAAAATTATACCCTAATGTAGACTTCTATTCAGGAATTATATATAGAGCTATGGGAATACCAACAGACATGTTTACAGTAATGTTTGCTTTAGGCCGTTTACCAGGTTGGATTTCTCAATGGAGAGAAATGCGTTTGAATAATGAACCTATTGGTCGTCCACGTCAAATTTATGTTGGAGAAACTTTAAGAAGTTTTAAAGACATCGATAAAAGATAATACACTTTTGAATTATATAAAAGCTTCATTTTTAATTAATGAAGCTTTTTTTTATTCATATAAGATAATAGGAGTTACGTAATAATAAATTAATTAAGTTTGCAAGATTATGATAAAACTTAAAGTAAATAACGAAACATCAAGATTAAGAGCTGTTGTACTAGGAACAGCTAAAAGTAATGGTCCAACGCCAACAGAAGATGAAGCTTACGACCCAAAATCTTTAGAGCATATTAAAGCAGGAACTTATCCTGTAGAAGAAGATATGGTTAAAGAAATGGAGGCCGTAGAAAAGGTGTTTGAGAAATATAACATAAAAGTGTATAGACCAGAGCTAATTAAAGACTGTAATCAGATTTTTACTCGAGATATTGCTTTTGTAATTGACGATGTGTTTGTTAAGGCCAATATTCTTCCAAATAGAGAAGAGGAGTTAGACGCAATTCAATATATTATTGATAAAATAGATCCAGAAAAAGTAGTGAGACCCCCAGAAGAAGTTCATATCGAAGGTGGAGATGTTATGCTTTACAACGATCATATTTTTATTGGAACCTATAAAGGCAGTGATTATAAAAATTATATAACTGCTAGAACAAATATGAAAGGTGTGGAATATATTAAGGACTTATTCCCAAATAAAATTGTTAAAGAGTTTGATTTGGTAAAATCTAAAATTGAACCCAGAGATAATGCCCTACATTTAGATTGTTGTTTTCAACCTGTAGGAAAAAATAAAGCCATTATCTATAAAAGTGGTTTTAGAGAAGAAAGTGACTATATGTATTTAGTAGATTTAATTGGAAAAGAGAATCTATTTCACATTACAAGAGATGAAATGTATCATATGAATAGCAACGTGTTTTCTATAGCTGAAGATGTTGTTATTTCTGAAAAGAATTTCACCAGATTAAATACATGGTTAAGAGAGAATGGAATAACCGTAGAAGAAGTTCCTTACGCTGAAATAGCTAAACAAGAAGGTTTATTACGTTGTTCTACCTTACCTTTAATTAGAGATTAAAACTATGGTTTTAGATAATAAATTTTAAAAAGGGTCTTCATTTGAAGACCTTTTTTAGTTTGTTAGAAATCGAATTTCGAATATTAGAATCTGTTTTTTACTCTACGTTCTACTATATCAAAAATATATATTAAGGTTTTACTACACAGATAATAGTTACGGATGCTGTTTTACCAACTCTAAAACTTCCATAATCCTCCCCAATATTATAATCAAGTCGTTCAATTTCAATATCGCCTTCAAACCTATTGTCTTTAAAAGTAAATGGAATAGTTACAGTATTGGTTACCCCTCGAATAGTTAAACTTCCTGTTGTACTATAACCGTTACTTGTTTTGGTAACGCTATCCGATTTATAACAAATAGTTGAATAAGTTTCAACATCGAAAAAATCGGCAGAGCGTAAATCTGCATCTCGTTTAGAGTTATCTGTATCGATAGATTGTGCATCTATACAGATATTAAAACTAGAGTTATTAAGATCTGTTTCGTTAAAGTTAAAATCGCCTTGCATGCCTGTGAATGTCCCTTTAACATTAAATATAGCTCCTCCAGTAATTTTAAAGTTTACTACAGATTTATTAGAATCTATAGTTTGCGCCGATACAAAAAAAGAATTTAAACTAAGAAATAATACTATAAATACTCCAGATAGTTTCATGATTATTGTTTTTGATAATTTTTTAAAAGGAACTTCTACATCAATATATTAAAGTGTTATTAAGATAATAAAAATATATTTAAGACTTTACTACTTATAGAGTTATCTGCCTTAATCTTAATTATTATCCAAATTTTTCGTTTTACCGATGTTAAAAGTTAATTATAAAAACTAAAGAAAAAATACTGATAAATACCCAAAGTATGGTGGAGAATAACACAGGTTTAAAACCTGTTTCTTTTAAATCTTTAAATGTTAAACTAGCACCCACCAAGAATAAAGTAATAACTAAAAGTCTTTTTGATATGTCAACAATATTTACAGAAACTATCTCAGGTATTAATCCATAGCTATTAATTAACATAGCAGCTATAAAACCTAAAATAAAATACGGAATCTTAATATTTTGGTCTTTACTTTTAAATAAGGCCATAGCAAAAAAGGATAAAGGAATAATCCATAAGGTTCTTGCTAATTTTACTGTGGTAGCAATTTGTAATGCTTTATCTCCAAATTCTAAAGCTGCGCCAACTACAGAGCTTGTATCGTGAATAGCAATAGCACACCAGGTTCCAAACTGTGTTTGAGACAGATTAAAAACATGTCCGAGAGAAGGGAATATTAATAAGGCAATAGAGTTTAATAAAAAGACCACTCCTATAGCTACACTTATAGTTTTGCTGTCCGCTTTAATAACTGGAGAAATTGCTGCAATAGCGCTTCCCCCACAAATGGCCGTTCCTGAAGTCATTAAAAAGCCTAATTTTTTGTCTATTTTTAGTACTTTAATAAGTAATAATCCAATACTTACTGTTAAAAAAATGGATAGGGCTGTAATAACGAAACCATCCTTACTGGTCTTTATAGTTTCGGTTAGAGACATTCCAAAACCTAAACCAATTACCGAAGCTTTTAATAGAAAACTAATGGCTTTTTTAGACTTAATAGGAAATGGATGTCCTAAAGTTAAGGTGAAAAGAAATCCTAAGATAAGAGCAACAGGACTATTGATAATATTTAAGGCTGCTAAAATTATAATTAGAGAAAATACAGCTATTTGAATATTGCGCTTCATGATTCTTGATTTTATTATGGAGCAAAATTAGAAATAAGTTATAACTCTAAAGCAATATTTATAGTGATGTGGTATAACTAAAAGTTATAATTGGTTTTAATCAGTTTGTTGAGTAAATCCATTTTTTGCGATTGATAACCAGTTCTACAAACAAAATAGAAATCGCGTTCAAAACTGATGTTTTTAATATCAACAATTTTTAGTTTATTTTGAATCAGTTTTTCAGTAATAGCATGTACAGAAAGCAGGGCATAAGTATTAGAATATTCTAAATATTGTTCAATAGCTTCTGTGCTATTTAGAGTTATAACATGATTTAATTTTTCAACCTGATGTTTCTTTAGAATATCCTCTATAATATCCCGAGTTCCAGAACCTAATTCCCGACTTACAAATGGAAGTTGGGATAATTCTTTTTTAGTTACAGAATTTTTACTATTCGGGTTATGTGCGCTTGTAACTAGAACAACTTCATCATTTATAAACTTAGTATATTTTAAAAGCTGATTGGAAGATTTTCCTTCAACAATACCGTATTCTAATTTCTGATCAAGAATTTTTTGTTCAATTTCTTTCGTATTGCTGCTAGTTATATGAAATGTGATATTAGGTGCGTTTTGTTGAATTTTAGCTAAAACCCTTGGCATAACATAAGTGGCAATAGTAGTGCTTAAACCTAAATGAAATTCTAAATTTTCATGATCTTCATGAAACAAAAAACTGTGTTCAAGTTCTTCAAATAACTTGGTGATTTTATAGGCATAATCAAGAAAAATCTTCCCATCGTTTGTTAAAGAAATAGAATTTCTAGATCTGTTAAAAAAAGTGGTATTATAATCTTCCTCTAATTTAGCAATGGTTTTAGAGACTGCTGGTTGAGATAAGTTTAAATCTTTAGAGGCCAAAGTAAAGCTTAAATGCTGAGCTACTTTTATAAATATGTTTAGCTTGTATCTCATTTTTTTAGAGTAATTTCTTTGCCAATCCGTATGTAGTTTTCTTTTATAAACAAAGGCATATTTCTTGCGCCAATAGCCTCAAGATTATCAAATCCACTAGGCCAAAAATACCCTAAAATAGCTATAACTTTGGGTTCTTTCTTAGCTAAATTATAATAACTGTTTGCCACATCCGCCATGTCCTCCAGAGCTATATGTCCATAAGTTCCGTGCAAAGAAGGTATATAATGTGTATCCATTACAAGCACAATTTTTTGTTGCTCGTTGGAAAGTTTAGATTTTAAAAGATGGAATTCATTTAAAAACTGCGGATTGTTTTCTGGGTCTTTTACAGCATAATGATCAAACCCAACCCAATCTATAGAACCAGGAACTTCTAATTGTTCAATAACTGGGTAGGCTTCAATTATAAGAATAGGAATATCAGGAATACTTGACTTTATAAGGCTTGAAGCCATTTGTAACTCGTTAAAACTTATGCCATTCCATGTAGGTTCTTCGCCTATATAAAAAGCTTGGACTAAATTTTTGTTGTCTTGAAGATTATTAGTTTGTACAAATTTGTCCCATCTGGACTCAAAGTCCAAACGCAAACTGTACTTCAAGCCAGAAGGACTATTGGTACCGGTTACTTCAAAAAACAGATCGGACAGATGTAAAATACTTTTAACATCTACAGCATTCATTTGATTTAGACTTTCAATAATATTATCTGAAGGACCAAGAACAAGTATATCGGCTATATTTGAGAAATCAGAAACCTCATTTAAGTAGTTTGTTTTTGTGTTCGAGTCTGTTGGATCATCCCAATAAGTATCTATTAAAGTAAAACCAAAATAACTAATATGAGAAGTTTCTACGTTGTTATTGGGTTCGTTTTCTTTATTACAAGCCCAAAGTATGATTAGAAATATAAAGATTAAGTTTTTCAAACAGTTAATATTATAAAAAAGTAACGATATGATTCTAGTAGTTATTTATCTGTAAATTAATAAAATGCACCGAGACTTAGTTGTCTCTAAAGTACATATTTTTGGTTAGCTAGTAAAATTTTTAGAAAAAGCAACTCCATAAAATACATTAAAAAAAAAGGAACTACATCTCTGCAGTTCCTTAAATATATAATTAAATGATATTCTTAGATTAGTTCCACAAACAAACCATCATCCGTTTTTTCAACTTTGGCAACTTTGTTTTTGGTTAAGTCTTTAATAGCCTTATCCCATTTTTTGTTAGATAAACCAGATTGTCCTTTCAAGTCGTTTAAATCTATTTTTTCAACTTTATTTAATATTTCTAAAACAGCTTTGGCATCTTCACTAATTGCTAAGGGCTTTTTCTCTGGTCTCATTTGAGGGAAAAACAGCACCTCTTGAATAGATTGATTATTAGTTAAAAACATAATTAATCTGTCCATTCCAATTCCCATTCCAGATGTTGGAGGCATCCCGTACTCTAAGGCACGAAGAAAATCGTGATCAATAAACTCGGTTGCTTCATCGTCTCCTTTTGCTGCCAATTTTAATTGATGCTCAAAACGCTCCCGTTGATCAATAGGATCGTTAAGCTCTGAATACGCATTGGCTATTTCTTTCCCACAAACCATAAGCTCAAAACGCTCGGTTAATTCTGGATTGTCTCTATGTTCTTTACATAACGGACTCATCTCTTTTGGATAATCTGTTATAAAAGTTGGTTGGATGTAATTACCTTCACATTTTTCTCCAAAAATTTCATCAATCAGCTTGCCTTTTCCCATGGTATTGTCAACTTCAACATCTAAGTCTTTCGCAGCTTGTCTAATGTCATCCTCGGTTTTACCAGTAATATCAAACCCTGTAAAATGCTTGATAGAATCTGCCATAGTTACTCTGGCATAAGGTGCTTTAAAGTCTATTTCGTGCTCGCCGAAAATGGCTTTGGTTGTTCCGTTTACAGCTGTAGCACAATGTTCCAATAATTGTTCACAGAAATCCATCATCCAGTTATAATCTTTATAAGCCACGTAGATTTCCATAGCTGTAAATTCTGGATTATGGGTTTTGTCCATACCTTCATTTCTGAAGTTTTTAGAAAACTCATAAACACCTTCAAAACCACCAACAATAAGACGCTTTAAATATAACTCGTTGGCAATTCTCATGTATAAAGGAATGTCCAAACTATTGTGGTGCGTTACAAATGGTCTTGCGGCTGCACCTCCAGGTATTGGCTGTAAAATAGGGGTTTCTACTTCAAAATAACCTGCGTCATTAAAGAAATCACGCATGGCATTGAAAAGCTTGGTTCTTTTAATAAACACCTCTTTTACGTGCGAATTCACCACTAAATCAGCATAACGTTGTCTGTAACGTAACTCAGGATCTGTAAATGCATCATGCACTTTTCCGTCTGCATCAGTCCTTGGAAGCGGCAATGGTCTAAGGGCCTTACTTAAAATAGTAAAATCTTTTACCTTCACTGTTTTTTCTCCTACTTTGGTAGTAAACAATTCTCCTTCTACACCTATAAAATCTCCTATATCTAAAAGCTTTTTATAAATGGTATTGTATTTTGTTTTGTCGTCTCCAGAACAAATCTCATCTCTGTTAAAGTAGACCTGTATTCTACCTTCGCTATCTTGAAGTTCAGCAAAACTAGCATTTCCTTGAATTCTACGAGACATTAAACGACCGGCAATAATTACCTTTTTACCTTCAGAAAAATCCTGTTTCACCTGTTTGGAAGTGTGGTTATAAGGAAATAAATCTGCTGGATAAGGATTGATGCCTAATTCGCGTAATTTTGAGAGCTTCTCTCTACGTACTAACTCTTGTTCTGATAATTGCGACATATATATTGAAATTGTAATATTTTTGAAGCAACAAAGATAATTACTATTAGTTAGGATATCAATTTATTATATTGGAAAATATTCTTGTAACAAATTAGTTGATTTCTGTACTAATAGGTATAAATCATCAATCAATTCTTCTTAAAAATTAAAAACCTTAGAAGAGTAAAAATTAAATTAAATGAGTTTTTGGCGTGTTATTCTTGCTATTATTTGTCCTCCTTTAGCCGTTATAGGTAAAGGATGTGGTTCTATTCTTATTGTTTTCTTATTATGGCTTTGTGGCTGGGTTCCCGGAGTAATAGCAGCTTTGGTGATTTTGAATAATCCGAAAAATTAGTTTTTTGTTTCAGCCACAGTAAAGAGTCGTCATCTTAATACCAAAGATGAAAAATATGTTATTGATGACGAATTTTGATTTTTAAATCCTGATTTTTTTCTTCAAAAAAGTGTAATTTTGTCGTCGATGAATAAGCAAATTGAACTACAGGATTTAGGAAGTAGAGACTATAAAGATACCTGGGATTACCAAGAATCTTTATTTAAAAGAATTATAGACATCAAGTTTAGCAATAGACGTGAGAATACGTGTATAGAAACTTCTAATTATTTTCTTTTTGTAGAACACCCACATGTTTACACTTTAGGGAAGAGTGGCGATATGAGTAATCTGCTTATTAATGAGGAACAACTTAAAGCTAAAGGTGCTAGTTTTTATAAAGTAAATAGAGGAGGAGATATTACGTATCATGGTCCCGGACAAATTGTAGGCTACCCGATATTAGATTTAGAAAATTTTTTTACAGACATCCATAAATACCTTCGCTTATTGGAAGAAATGATTATTCTTACTTTAGCAGAATACGGTTTAAAAGCCGAACGCAGCAAAGGAGAAACAGGAGTGTGGCTAGATGTAGATACGCCTTTTGCTAGAAAAATTTGTGCTATGGGTGTTCGTGCTTCACGCTGGGTAACCATGCACGGTTTTGCTTTAAATGTAAATGCCAATCTGGGTTATTTTGATAATATGATTCCTTGTGGAATTCGTGGAAAAGCAGTGACCTCTTTAAATGTGGAGCTTGGTAAAAAAGAAGTGAATGAAGCTGAAGTTAAAGAAAAATTACTGAAACACTTTTTGCAATTGTTTGAAGCAGAAATACAGAGTTCAGTGAGTAGTGGTTTTTAAACCGTCCTTGGTTTTATTAATTTGAAAATAGTAGTTGGAAAACCAAAATAACAAGTTGTTTTATTCTGTTTTATGTTTTTTTTGTAGATTTAAAAGATAAATACTAACAACATGTTATTAGAGATGTAGAATTTACAGCCAATAATAACTTCTAACCTACTACTATGAAACAATTTTACATTTCAATTTTTAGTCTATTATTTTCTACAATAGTTTTTTCTCAATCGTATTATTACACGGTGGAATCTATTCCGTATCAAGAATTTCAAGAACAAAATGTTGTTTTTTTTAGTGAAGATGATGTTTATTCCCCAACAATTACGCTTCCTTTTGGCTTTGAGTTTTATACTACAACTTATTTACATGAAGTAGTGATAGGTTCTAATGGTGTTATTGTTTTTGATGCTTCATTAGCTAATACTATTAATAATTGGAATATAAATGAAACCAGTTTAATTCCTTCATTAAATTTACCAAGTCCAGCTATTTTTGGAGTTTATCATGATATGGATAACAGTGTAGCCTCTTCTGAGGGAGGCGTTTATTATGGGGTTTCTGGTGAAGCTCCAAACAGACGTTTCTATATTTTTTATGAAGACATTCCTCTATTTGCATGCAATAGTTTACTTGCCACATCTCAAGTTGTTCTGCATGAAACATCTGGAATTATTGATATTTCTATAAAAAACAAACCAATTTGCGAAAATTGGAATGGTGGGAGAGCAATTGTTGGAATACAATGGGTAAATACATTTAGCTCGTTAGGTATTGCTCCTCCAGAAAGAAATAATGGGCAATGGGAAGCTACAAATGAG
This sequence comes from Xanthomarina sp. F1114, assembly GCF_026410255.1. Classification (GTDB taxonomy): domain Bacteria; phylum Bacteroidota; class Bacteroidia; order Flavobacteriales; family Flavobacteriaceae; genus Xanthomarina. Next base: position 17,923 of record NZ_JAPMLL010000008.1, on the reverse strand, counting down.
GCTTGGCGTTTTAAACCTTCTTCAGCTTTTAACGTTGTTGTTTGCGATGTTGATAACAATCAATCTGAACTTTTTAATATTGATGATTATAAAAATGAAATCTTAAGTTTATTTAATTTAGATCCTTCAATAAATACGGTTAATATTTTGGATTCAACCAATTTGCCAATATCAGGTGAAGTTTCAATAGGCGCCGGAAATAATGCGTTTACCGTAATTGTAAACCCAGAAACGGATAATGCCGTCTTTGATCTAACGGTTTCCTTTATTGATTGTAATAATGATCAGGAAGATGATGGAATTCCAAATGGCATGGAAGATGTCAATGGAAATGGGAATCTAGCAGACGACGATACAGATGGAGATGGAATTCCAAACTATTTGGATGACGACGACGATGGTGATACAGTAATTTCTGAATATGAAATTGTTTTTGGTGGCAGAAGTGGAAATATGACAAATCCCCCAGCATTTTTAGACACAGACAATGATGGAATACCAAATCATTTAGACATGGACGATGATGGAGATGGCGTAATTACGATGGATGAAGATTATAATGGTAATGGAGATGTAACTGACGACGACTTAAATGGAAACAATATTCCCGATTATCTAGACGTAGAAGTGCTTAATGTAGATGCAATAAGTTTAAATACCAAATTGTTCTCTATATACCCAAACCCTACAACAGATATGATATACTTACAATTTCCAGGAGATAATCAATTTGCTAATTCTGAAATTGATATAAAAGTATATAATATACATGGGCAACAAGTTTTACAATCTCATCATGAACTCATAAATAATGAGGTGGAACTAAATGTTTCTGACTTGTCTACTGGTCAATATATACTAGTAATCAAAAAAGATAGCTTATTAAAAGCGAAAAGATTTATTGTTGAATAATATCTGGTTTTTTAAGTCTGTGGATTAAGTATTTCTGGTAATATATTGCTTGAATTTAATAAACGGATTAGTTTCTCTATTCTTAAAACCGTGTATAGAACTACTTATTATTAAAATTAAAGCTGCAATTATAGCTGTATAAAAAACCAAGTTGTAGTCGGTTTTATTAGCCATAGCTATACCAATTAAGGCCCAAGCTCCCACCAGAGCAAATTCTCGCATGTTTCGTTTCCATGTGATAACAAGGTTAATTGCGGTGGCAATTAGAATCATTATAATAGTCCAGTGGGTTTCTGAAATTCCAAAACCATCCCAATTTATTTTAACTAAGTAAGACGAAACATTTGCTATACTCGCAACCGTTACCCATCCACTATAAATGGTAAAAGGCCACCAGACAAAAACAATAACTGTTATTGGAGCATCCCAAAGTTCCATGGAATTATTGATAACTATTTTAAGCAATGAAAAAAGCAGTAAGAATATAAATAGGCAAGAAAGACCTGTATATCCATACAACCAGCTAACAATCCAAGCACTATTTGCTATACATGAAATAACAAACCACCATCCTGTTTTTAGAATAAAATCATTATTAGACTTTATCTTAATAAATAGGCTTCTACTTTGATATATGACAAAACCAATAAGTAATAAATAGATAAATCCCCAAATTGAAAACGTGTAACCTGCAGGGGTGAATAAAGAGTTTAATTGCTTTGATACTTCACCAATAGTCGTGTTGTTTATTTTTCCTGTATTAGATAAATAATTAAGAACAATAGTTAAAACTAAGGCAATGATATTACTAACTTGAAGTGCTTTTCTCATACAAAACTTTTAATACGAAGTCTAAATTACAATTTTGATTTCGAAATCAAAATTTATTAAGTCACATAGATTTTGTAATCTAATGGTCTCTCTTAGCCAAACCTGTTGCAATCACGCTAACTATAAATATTTGTGCGGCATGAAAAATCATTAAGGGAAGCAACATAAAACCAACGGACATGGTACTTGGAAAAAGAATTTCGGCAAACACAGTACCGTGTACAAGCGATTTTTTTGTTCCACAAAATTGGGCTGTAATGCGGTCTTCAGTAGAAAAGTGGAGTTTTTTAGAGATAAAACCAGTGATAAAGTACACTACATAAAATAGTATAATTACTAATGTAAAAAGCAAGAGTAAATCGCGAATACGTATCGAGTTAAAAATATCTTCGTAAAAAGCTTCGGCAAAACTTTTATAAACAATAAGTAAAATAATCGACTTGTCGAATAGTGTTAATTGGGTTCTGTATTTAATGGCAAATTCACCCCAATATTTCTGCAAGAGTATTCCTAAAATTACTGGAATTAAAATTTGGATGATGAGTGATGAATATATGGATGTTATATTATAATTTGCTGTAGTTTGATCTAAAAATAAACCCATCCAAAGAGGTGTAACTACAATCCCTATAAGACCTGAAATACTAGCGTTAAATATAGCGGCAGGAATATTACCTTTTGCTATAGAGACCATAACAACCGAAGAAGATACTGTGGAAGGTAAAGCTGCCAAAAATAAAAACGAAAGCCATAGTAGCTCTGTTTCTTCGTTATATATTAGAGGTTTACAAAGAATTATAATAAGCGGAAATATTAAAAAGGTAGTTAATTGGACTAGCAAATGTAATTTCCAATTCTTTAAACCACTTTTAATTTTATTAGGGCTTAATTTTAAACCGTAAAAGAAGAAAATTAGCGAAATCCCAATAGTTCCAATTAAATCGAAAGGAATAGCACTTTGTTTACTGCCAAAGCTTGGAAAAATATAAGCTATAAAAACAGTAAGGGCAATGGCAATAACAAACTTATCGACCTTTATTTTCATTATTAACCTTCAGTATTAAAAAACACTTTATAATAGTGCATTTTTTTCTCATCGTCGTAACCACGTTCTAAATATTCGCTCGAAGCTTCCGGAGCATCAATATCTAATTTGATTTGAATATTGGTGTCTAGTTTAATATCGGTTTTAATCTTTTTCTTTTCTTTTTTAACAACTGCTTCAGCTACATCAAATTGATTCCTTATAACGAGGTCTTGTTCTCCTTCGAAGGTTTTTTTATAATCCTCGAATAAAGTTTTGTGTTTGTCTTCTTCAAAAATCTCATCTTTAAAGCGCTCCACATTTACGGTTTCATTTTCTTTAAAAAAATCGATGGTTTTAGCTAAAAAGGTATTCTGTTCTTGGTTGCCGTAAGATATCTTTAAAACCTCTTCAGAAAAATCTTTGCATAACTCAATATACTGTTGGGTATGGCTATTGGCATCATCAGCATATTTAATATTTAAGAAGTGGTTGGTCCAATATTGTGCATCGTAATTGTTATTGTCTGCACTTAAAATAATGGGACCTTCTGTATCTGTTTGGTTTAATATTAAGCAACCCTTATCTACTCTTTTAGAACTGATTCCTTTTTGAACCAAGACGTCATAACTATTGTTCTCTAAATAAGTTTGAAAGAAATTGACTTTGCTTTCAATTTTAAAAATTCCTAAGGCATTGGTGGTTATTTCATTGAATTCAATGCCTTCAAACATCACTACCAAAACATCGCCGGTTTTTATTTGTGCCGAATTAGATTGTTCGAACAAGTGTTTGACAATGTGTTTTGAGGTTTCAATAAAGGTGTCATCTTCATTAAACATTTGAGCGCTGTAGGTGTTAATTTCATTTAAAGAGATATCAGCATGATGATTAAATCTGTAAGATTGCACCACAGAACCAAAAGGTCTTAATAAAAACGGTAGCATCAGTTCGTAACTGGCTTCGTCAAAATGGACTTCTTTTTCAGAAAAAGCATTTTTGGTATTGTTGTGTTTGTTACCCACTTTATGGATGATACATTTGGATATGGAAGCATTTTTTCTAGAAATCATGGTCTGATAATTGAGTATGCAATACTAATCATTTCAAGAGAAAAAGTTGAATGTTGTTTATAAAAAAAATCCGAAGCGTTTAACTTCGGATTTAATGAGGCAAAAAGGATTTTTAATTTGCAATGCCGTAATAGCTACAAACAACGTCGTAATTATTTATATCAATACCAGCACTTTGTAATTCATGCATTACGGCTTCTTTACCACTCATAACGCGACCATTGCCCTCTGTGGTAGTGGTGTTAGTAGACTCTATAATAATAACTTTAACCCATTCAACAGCAGGCAAATTAGCATTTGGAGTGTGGTTTCCGTTTTCCTCGAAACAAACGAGACCTAAATGTTGAGGAGTTGGAAATCCTGTGTTAGTAGAAGTACCATAAGACACTAACATGTCCTTAAAACCCCCTCCTATAAATACTTTCCCAGGAACAATACTAGGTTCTTCAGAATCTGGAAATTTTACATAAGTAAGTATCACATCGTTTTCTATTACATAGTCTGTCAGTACATCTGTCAAGTTTAGTTTCATTCCAGAACCACTCGCTCTCCAGGAAGGTGAATTAAAAATAAAAGTTTGCACATTCGCATTACCATCTGCCCCGTCAGTTCCATCCATTCCAGCTGGACCTTGTGCACCATCGTTGCCATCTTCTGGAGAGCAAGAGAAACTAAAAGCGACTAAAAGAGCCAATAATACATACTTGGATTTTGACATTGTTGTTTGGATTGTTTTCATAATTTTTTTAAGTTTTTATTGATTTATAGGTTTAATGTTAGTTTATTTAGAAGGTTAACAAAAAGTAGAAAAAAGTCTGAAGGGTTAATTTCAGACTTTAATAAAAGTTGTTTTATAACTCTAAATTAAAATGATTTATAACTTCTTCATAAGTCATTTTTGAGTAGTCTATTTGTTGTACTCTTGCACCAGTATTTCCTGGAATTAGTACATATCTAAAACGATTTGTTGATGAAAATATCCACTCAGGTTGAGGTCCGTCTCGACGATAACGAATATTAATATTAGACTCCTCAACATAATAGGTGTAAAAATGATCTGTGGTACCACCGCCTATCGTAATTGGCAATTGAGCAATATGTCCTTCAGGCCAAACCTCGGGAACATAATTGCTAAGTTTTGCATAGACTAAAACAACACCATTGTTAATGATATCGTTTGTTAGTTCTGGAACATTAACCTCAAACTCAGCATAGGATATATAACCATTAGAAATAAATGTTTGACCATCTGGGCCAAACCAACTTGAGTAAATTACGTTTGCATTACCATCCGTACCATCCGTACCATCCGTACCATCGGCACCATCTACGCCATCGATTCCAGCTGGACCTTGAGGTCCTGGTTCGCCATCTTCTGGCGAGCATGCAAAACTAAAAGCTACAAATAAGGCTAATACTAAATACTTTGCTTTTAAAATTGTTTTCATGATTTTAAATTTTTATTGATTTATAACTTTTATGTTTTTAATTATAAAAGGTTAACAAAAAACAGAAAAACCAAACTTTAAGTTTGATTTTTCTGTTTTGAAGACTAATTCAAATAAAATAAGTAGTTTAATTACGATATGGGATATAAGCTTATAACTGAAACAAAATACCAGCATTAACGACTACCTGGTCAAATTCGCTTGCCACATATTTAGGTTCTAAATAGACACTTAATTTTTCTGAAAACGAATATTTTGCACCAGCTCCAATATTTGCGCCAAATGCATTATCGCTCACTTTGCTCGATCCATAGTAGTATCCATAATAAGAAGAGACACCTGTTTTGTAATTAGAATAATTTACACCTAACAGCGGGTAAATTTGTAATTTGCTTTCTATAATTTCAAAGAAATAGAGTGCATTTACATCTACAGCTAATAAATTTCTATTATATCCATATAATTTGCTGCCAAAGAAGTAAGTTATTCCTGGAGAAATGGCAATCTCTTCAGTAATGCCAAATTCAGCTTTACCTGTTATCCCTGGACCAGAAATTTCCCCGTTGTATCCAATACCACCACCAATAGAGATTTGGGCATGGGCTTGAAGACCAAATAAGAGCATGGTGGCGCAGGTTAAAAATGCAATCTTGTTTTTAATTGAATTGTAGTTTGGTAATGTCATGTTTTTAATTATTTTAAAGTTATTCATGTTTTCTTTTAATAAAATTTTAAATGGAAGGTTAACATCTGGTTAAAAGAAAGGACATAAATAGAGGTTTCCAACTTGTATTATTTTTGTGAAATACGAGATTAAAGAGGTGTTGCTTGTTATCTGAGAGCGCATGATGTTCAATATAACCCAGAGTAGATAAGAATTGTATTAGCTTGATTAAAAGTGCCTTTAAAAGAGTATTGTTTTTATAGAATTTTTAATTCTTGTTAAGTTGCTTAAACCTTATTCCCTATTAATAACTATGGTTCTATAAAAACGTGCTCTGGAGGCTTATTTGCTTTAATTTCTGTTGTACTACCTTCAAAGGAATTTTATGTCTAAAATCCAGTACCTAATTTATACCCCAATAAACATCTCTTAGAGCATATTTTTATGGAGAACTAACTTTTAGTTTGACTCGTATTTTTAGTAGAAAACACTTAAGCTTCATGCTCTCCAATAGGTAAGACTTGAGTGTAACTTGAAAAATGAGGTTTTTATTGAAGACGTTTTGTGTCTAAGATAAAGAAAAGTTATTTATAATAAATTGTCTTCACTTTGCAAGATATTGTTCCGTTAGAAAATAAAGAAAAACAATTTTAATGGTTTGAATACTATCAATTCTCTGGATGCTCATACATTTTTTATTTATTGAATGTTTCATGAAAATGTGTTTCTTAATTATTGATGATTAATTTGAATGATTAAAAGTTGATAACAACATAACCTAAAGACAAATGTTGGTCTTAAAAAAGGCTTATTACATCTTTAATAGGTTTCGTAGGTCCAGGTTCTATAATGGGTAGAATTAGAACCATTTGAATAAGTATTGTAAATTTCAACAGATGTTGGATAGTCCTTGTCGTTATAAACATAGGTATAGACGCTATTATTTGAAGACCCAAAATCGCTGGAGTATTCGCTAGAGATAACGTTATTATTGCTAAAATAACTTAATCTAAAAAGTGTATAATTACCAAAAAAATTCGTTGTAGAAAGAGAAATCATATTATACAACGAGAAATTAGATGTAACACCACAATCGCTAAGTAATAGTTTTGATGGGTTTTTTTTAGTGTCATACACAAAAGTATAGTCTTGGAGATATGAATATAAAACGTCATCATGACTGTAATAATTAATAACCTGAGAAACATTCCCATTGGAGTCATAGCTTATAAGATTACGCGAATATACGGAGTCAGATATATACTTTTCGGTAATAGATATTAACTCTTTATTCGCGTTATATTCAAATAATCTCTGCATATTTTTAGTTTCTCCACTGTTATTAACATAGCTCAGGGTTTGATGGGCAATTAACCCATCATTATTATAAGTTAAATTTGTTTTTTGATTACTGTAAGTTGCAGTATCTGGCATTGTAATTTCAGAAATTCGTCCTTGAGAATTATAGTTAAAACTCTGGACTCCTAATTGAATTATTTTATTGTCTGAATTATAAACTATGTTTCCAGGAGTATCTGGTGAATTACGGTATTCAGAAACATAACCATCCGTATTATAGGTTACTAAATATTCATTAGAATTAAAACTATACGTTTTTAACCTAGTGTTTTCTGGTGGTGTTATTATATCTTCTCCATCATCGTCTGTGCTACAATTAAAAAGAGAAAGTAAAATAATAAGTGTTAAAAAGGATTGTTTCAATAAAGTTCTCATATATATGGCTTTTAAATAGTTTATAATGTTATAACTCATGTTAATCTGTGAGCGTTCCAAATTGTAAAATTTGACTATTGTTTTCAGGTTTGAATCTAGTATTCTAGTTTGTAAATAGACTAGATATTACTTTTGTCTTACACTTATTAGTGTGGTTTTTAATAGATGGTAAACATCTTATAGCATAAATTTTTTAACGTATATCATCTAGGTCATGTTTTGATATTAGAAAACTAGGGTGTGTATAAATTTTAATGAAATACTTAGATCTGTAAGAAAAATGAATGTCTTATGCTTAAAAAAAGTTAATTTAGCAGGATTATGTTAACCTTTTATAATTTAGGATATTAAATGCATAGAGTTCAAGAGAACATAACTATTGAAGATTTAAAACAAGGCTCCGATTTGCTCTTTAAAAGAATATACGAAGACAATAGGGACAAGTTTATAAATTTTGCTAGAAAATACCATCTACCACAAGAAGATGTTATAGATGTCTATCAAGATGCCTATATAATTTTTTATAATAATGTGATGCAGGGGAAAATAGAGGAGTTTACAAGTTCTATCTCTACGTATTTATTTAGTATAGGAAAGTATTTAATTTTTGATAAGATGAAAAAGAATAATAAGACCATAAATCCAGATTTCGATTTATCTCTTATTAGAGAAAAGGAAGAACTTGTGGATTCAAATTTAGATTTAGATCAAGGAGAGCTAACTACAGAGCAAGTTTTATTAAAGAAATATTTTGGAACTCTAGGAAAAAAATGTCAAGAACTGTTAACCTTATTCTATTATAGAGGATATAGTATAAAGGATATTATTGAGGCTAGCGAATACACAAGCGAAAATGTTGTAAAAAGTGCGAAGTCCAGATGTATGAAAACCTTAAAGGAAAGAATTAATAGCAACCAATAATAAAAATGAACAATCAAGATTTACTATATCATTATTTCTCTAACAGTTTAACAGCTGAGCAAGAGGCTCTATTCCAAAATTTACTGGAAACAGATCCCGATTTTAAAGCTCAATTTAAGTTAGAGGAAGATTTACAAAAAGCTATTAAAAGCACCCATACAGATAGATTAAAAAAGAAACTTCAAGGTTTTGAAAATCAATTAGATAAACCAAAAACCACCATTTTTAACCATAGAAACCTTGCTATTGCAGCTTCAATAGCTTTATTAATTGGATGGTTTGGATACAACACTCTTTTTAACACCAATTATAATAGTTTATACGATACTAATTTTAGTGCTTATCCAAACACGGTTTATACCATTACAAGAAGCGATGATGCTAAGTCTATAGAAAGAGAAGCGTTTGTTGCTTACGAAACTAAAAACTACCAGATTGCTATTGAGAAGTTTGATGCTATTCCTAAAGAAGCAAAAGAAAACTATATCAATTTTTATAAAGCACAAGCTTTTTTAGGGCTTAATAACTCTGAGGAAGCGAAAAACTTATTTGCCCAGGTGGTTCAGGAAAATCAGGGTTTTGAAGCAGAATCGACTTGGTATTTAGCATTGATAGCTGTTAAAGCGCAAGATAAAGATCTGGCAAAAACTTATTTAGAAGATTTAATTACTAATTACACTTATAATAAGGACAAAGCTGAAAAGCTTCTAAAAGAACTTAAGTAGTCTTTTTAAATTTCCTTATAGAAATAACTAAGATAACAAGAGCCCCAATTCCAAATACATACCACCATAAATTAGTAGGAGATGTAATAGCTGCAGTTTTTCCAGAAATAACAAAACCAGACCAGTAATAAGGATGTATTAAGGAGTTTTGATTATTATCTTTTATATATGATACTTGAGCCTGCTGTAGGGCTAAGTTTTTTGATTTTCCTTCTGATAGATTTTTATAGAAAACATCCATAATCTTTAAAGCTGACCCATCGTTAATCTTCCATAAAGTACTGGATATACTAGAAGCTCCACTAAAGTAAAACCCTCTAGCTAAACTTATAAAACCTTCTCCACGCTTTAAATTACCTATGCCACTCTCGCAAGCACTTAAAGTAACTAAATTGGAGTTGAGGTTTAAATTGTACAAATCACTTACATATAACAAATTAGTTTCCGCATTATTGGGTTCAAAGGCTAAATATGAATATTCGGGAACTTCATCATTTAAAATGGCATGCGTTGCAAAATGTAATAAGCCATAATTTTTACTTTCTAAATTGAAATTCTGAAGCGTTGCTTGTTCTTTTATTAATGTTTTTCCGTCGAAGTAATTTAATATATCTTCCGCCTCATTTTGATTATGAGGTAATGGAAGTAGATTGTTATAAGATGAAGCTTCAAAACTAGGAGCAAAAGCCAAAACTTTATTATTAGTATTTTCTTTTTCTGAGAGTTGCTTTAATAAAGTAGCTGAATTAGCATAACTAATAGCATGCTTTTCTATTAAATAATTTGAATCTCCATCTGTAGATAAACTGGAAAAAGGGACATAATTCAATAAGCCGTCGGTTACTACAATTAGTTTTTTTCCTGAAAGACCTTCTAAACTTGGTACGACTAATTTTTTATATAAGTCATTTGTTTTTTTGTTTAACACTTCTAGATCAGACGTTGGATTGTTAAGCATACTATATATAGAAATTATTTCATTTTTTATAGCAGGATTTAACTTGTATTGTTGAATGGTCTTTGAGTTTTTTGAAACACTTATTATATATATAGCTTTATTTCCATAAAAGTAAGACAGTAGGGCTTCTTTAGGTTTTAAGAATTTTTGAAAATCACTTATGGAAATTACATCTTGACTGTATTTTAAATCGTAATAACTTTTATAATTAGTCTCAATTGTGTTTATTAATTCTCTATAAGTTCTTTTTGTTTCAAATAACTCATTTTCTAAAGTATTGGTTTTAGATTTGTTTAGTTTCTTTTCTAAATAATTGATTTGAGATTTTAAAACCTGTTCCTTTTCAATAATATCTTTAGGAATGTTGGCAAACTTTGTAGCTCTGGTACTAAGAAGAGCATCTAATAATAAGACACTTTTACTTTTTTCCGAATAATAAAAAGCTCTGTCAATTAGAGAATCTTGCTTGGTATTATTGTATAAATTATACGTAGCTTCCATTCCAGACTCGAAAATAGGAAAGGCATCTTCCATTAAAAACAACTTGTCTTCATTGCTTTTAAATGTTGGTTTTAATAGATCTAAAGTTTGTAATGCCTGATTTACGGTTAAGATATTATCAACATAAAGTTGTTTGCTATTTAAAACATCTGCTTTGTTTTTAAGAACTTTTAAGATTGTAGTTTCATTTATGGTAGAATTTGTTTTGTCTAAGGGAAACTGCGAAATAGCTAAGTTATAAGATTCAAGAGCTTTCTCGGGTTGATTAAATTTGAAGTGTAGCTTTCCAATGGTATTGTAAATTTCGGCTACTTCGTTATGTGGTTTGTTTTGCCATTTTTGTTTAATAAATTCCAGGGCTTTCTGTAATTCGGCCTGTGCTAACTCATATTCACCTGTAGCGTTATAAATCTTGGCTTTAGCTTCGTAATATCTATTTTTAATTGGGTGATTCTCTGAAAGATGGTCTTTAATTATTTTCAAGTAATAAAAGGCGCTATCCGTTTTAGATTTGCTTAAATAGTTTTCTAATAAATGATTAGCTTCAGTAATAATACTACTTGAATTGCCCTGATTATTTAAATTATATTCCAAAGACTTTTTAAAGTAGAGATTGGAAGCATCTAACTGATTTTGAAGTTTTAATACTTCGGCAAGAAGACTATAGTTTCTGTTTATTTTAATAATATCATCAGCCTTTTTAGTTTCTAAATAATGAATGTTTTTTGTGTAGTAGTCTTTTGCAAGTTCGTATTTTTCATCATTCACATACATTTTAGCTATATAACTGTAAGCGCTGGTTAATAAATCTATTAAGTACACATTGAGTTCGTTCTCTTTTAAGGCTTCGATAGAGCTGATAATGGCCTGATAAGATTTTCTTGCATTTTCATAATCGTTTAATGTAAAATAATAGATCCCTTTGTCAAAATATATGTTATTTATATAAACTAAATAGTTATCTGTTTTTCGTAACTCTACATCATTTTTTAAAACAATAGAATCCAATTGCTTTAAATTAAGCTTTAATCTCTCAAGGTTGTAAAAATGGGCAGCTGTTTTATTTGAAGCGCTAAGACTACTTATTAAACTTTCAATATCTTCATGTTTAATAGCTTCGGTATTAATTTTGTCAAAATAATAGAAAGCAGAATCTTGATTAGAATATAAGTGTTGAAAGGCTTTCCCGTATAAAGTTGTTATGTTGCTGTAGTAAGTAGAATCTATTGTGTTTTGAGCAATAGCTAGGTTTGCGGACCATAATATAGCTAATAAAAATAGGGGCAAATTCATAAAAAAAGTCTTCAGTATAACTGAAGACTAATTTACAAATATTTTAGCGAATAGCTTGTTTTTCCAATATTTATGGCAATTTTTCAAAATTGACGTGAATAGTATAGCTGTCCGAATCGCTTTGGACCACAATAAAGGCTTCTCCAACAAATCCAGGTTGCTCGAAAGTGAAAGGTTGATATCTTCCATTGTTTTTGGATCCTGGAATATCCTCTATTGGCGTGTTACTATCTGTGTTTACAATATTAGATTCATCATTATAAGAATAGATTGAAATACTTATCTGGTCTGTTCCAGGTAATAACACAATATTCTCTATAGAATTATAGAGATAATAACAAACACAAGGAGAAGGAGTAGGAACCGGAGGTAAAATTGGTTTTGGAATTAAAAAAGCTGAGTCTGGAGTTGGAATGGTAGACATTTCACTTTCGTATTCACCTATCTGAAGGTTGGCAATTTCAATGTTTTCTTGAGCTTCTTCATAACCAGGATCATTTTCTGGAACTTGATTCCAAATATCAATGTCTGCATTAAGTTGTGCAATTTCTGTTGTTAGATAAAACCCACGCAAGTCGCCTTCATAAATATAATTAGTGGCTGTTATTACAGGTTCGGGTGTCGTGCCTTCATCATCATTATCGCAACTGGTATTAGTAACGAATATTAACGATAAACAAAATAAGGTTAAAATGTGCTTTTTCATAATTAATAATTTTTTTTGATTGTACGTTGGTTCATTATAATGTACGTGCCTTTTAATAGAATAGATTATATAAAGTTAACATTTTTAAACTATTTGTTGTTTTGGTAATAAGTGCAAACCTTAATTTAACTAGTTTATTTGATAAATAATAATGGCATTATTATCACCCTTTGTTACAAATTCTAAATTTCTATCTTTATCTATATTGTCTAAAGTTATTTTAGAATTACCGTAAACTGGAAAATTCGCTATAGATTTAGCTTGGCTGTCAAACAGATATATTTTTTTAGCTTGTAAATCGGTTATAGAAACATAAATCTTATCGTTAATATAAAATATGTCCGGCTCTGTATAATTACCATAATCCATCTCTAGTGTCTTACCTTTTATAGTCAACCTATTCTCAGACTGTGCAACAAGAGTTTTACTCGTGCTAACAATGTTGTGCATATCTGTTAATTGAAGGCTTTGCGCAGACGTGTTTCCTTTTACGTCTATAGTAATTAATTTACCGTCTTTAGATGTTGTAATAAATTTATTGTTGTATAAATAAACAGCCTGATTAGAGTAGGAATAATTGTTTTTAGGTTTTACTCGTGTTTTTCCTGTTCTGTCTAGAATATAAAGTTTGTTGGAAGTTTTTAAAAGCAAATAGTCTTTTCTGCCTATTCTAATATGTTGAGGTTGATGTATCAAATCGCTTTCAGCTTTACTATACTTAAAACCTTTTACTGTATTCCCTAATTGATTGTACATAAGAATATTTTTACCCTGTGTAACTAATAATCTGTAATTTCTATTATTGTCATAATCGAAAACGGAAAGAGGTTGAGTAATTTTATCGTTAAATTTTAACGGGAATGGCGACACATCTTTTCCATTTCGGTCTATAACATAGACTCTACTTGAAGTTGCAAAAGCTAGTTGTAGCCTTCCATTTTTGTACATGTCTATCTGTTCTATTTTCCCTAGAATAGCACCATCAAGTTGCTTTTTCCAGATAAGTGTACCTGTATTCGATATTAAATACAAGTTGTTTTTTACATCCTGAAGTACAATTTCCTTTTGGTTTGTTTCATGATTTACTACAAAATGTGGCGTATTTAATAAGTCGTTGGTAATTTTTATATTGAATTCTTCGGTTACCGAATTCTCTACCGCCTTGGTTTTACTCTTTTTAACCACAGCATTTACATGAGCAAAATTAGTGTCGTAAATATATTGAACGGCAGACGTATTGTATTTATCTAGCTTTAATGAAAACTCTTCCCGAAGAAGTTGTTCTAATTTATGGTTTAGAGTATTTGGAGCCATGACATATAATAAGGAAGACTCATCGCTTAGATTTTCTTTTACAGCTTCAAAATAAGACCTTTCTCCTATGGTTGTATTATTTTGATAACTGGCAATAATGTTCTGAAGCATCTCTATAGAGTTTGCAAAAACAAAATAGTTATCTAATATACAATATAAGTTAGCCTGATTAAACTGTATAAATGGAGAAAAACTTCTTTTAAACAAATCGGGTTTGCTAAAACTATAGATGTCGACCTGTCTGTAGCTTTCTACAAAATTTTGATCGTTTAAAAGTGCATCTCCAGTTGATAGTTCGTCTAAAGAGTTTAATACAACAGCTTCTTGCTTGCCTTCAAAAATAACACCCACTTCAACAATATTATCAAACAGGGGAGTTTCTGTAATTATAGTATCTCTTACTTGATAGTTTTTTAGATTCGCTTTAAAATTAGCATAATTATTAAAAGTAAAACTCAGAAAACCATCGCTATTGGCAGGTGTAATTTTGGCTAATTTATTTTCTTGAGGAATAGTGTTTTTAAATACATTAATTAGACTTTTTGTAGAATCCGTTGCTTTTACTATTCCATTAAACAAAATTTCGTCCTGTTTTAAATCGATATCTAATAATAAGGAGTTAGTCCATTTAATATGACTTATAGAATCATTCAAAAAAAACGAATTCAAAGAATTAGAGTTTTCTTGAATCAAAACAGATAGAGGACTATCTTTATCGGCCGTATTTAATAGTTCTGCCAATTCTGATGGCTCTTTCTTTTTTATTAAAGACTTTTTTAATAATTCTAATTCAGACGATCCAATAAATATACTATCCTTAATAATACTAAACATCACATTATTATCTACCGTAGTTTTGGTTATAGCATCGTGAGTGTTAGACTTAATAGTTTCTATTTTATGATTGGGAAGTGAGTCTACAGAAAACAGATTTTTTGAGTATGGTGTTATAATGGTATACTGAAGACTATCTTTAGTATCTTTTGAGAAAGATAATAGCAGTTCATTATTGGTGTTAAAATAATTTAAGAGAGCTATTTTGTTTGAAACTGTAGAATAAGCACCTAAGTTTGATAGTTTTTGTAAAAACTGATTGTTGGTAATATTGTTTTTCACACTTCCTAAATCGGAAATTTTTATTACAACCGATGTGTTTTCAGCAATAAAATCTGAAGGTTTACTATATTTATTATTGGTATTACAGCTTGTAATTAATAAAGCGATTAAGATGAAATAAAATATTCCTTTCATTTACTTGAGGGTTTGTGCAAATATAATAAGTTATACTTCTAATTTTAATTGATCTGGTAACAGCCTAAAAGATTTTCTGTGATAATCCGTAATACCATGATTTTTTATGGCAAGCCTATGCTGTTTGGTAGGGTAGCCTTTATTTTGTTGCCAATTATACATAGGAAATTCTTGATGAATTTCTTTCATATAATCATCTCTATACGTTTTTGCTAAAACAGAAGCGGCAGCAATAGAAAGATATTTACTATCTCCTTTTACAATAGTTTTACTAGGAATATCTTGGTATGGCCTAAATTTATTTCCATCAACTATAATAAACTCGGGTGTTATTTTTAACTTCTTTATTGCTTCATGCATGGCAAGTATAGACGCATTAAGAATGTTTATTTTATCAATTTTCTTAGGAAAAACGTGAGCTACACTAAACGCCAAGGCATGCTCTTCGATATAAGGTCTTAAAAGATTTCTGTTTTTTTCAGAAAGTTGTTTCGAATCGTTTAAAATATCACTCTTAAAACCTGAAGGTAGTATCACGGCAGCAGCTGTTACAGGTCCACATAGGCAGCCTCTACCAGCTTCATCTGTGCCACATTCTAGGGGGAAGTTTGAATAATTAAATTTTAGCATTTATATAAATCTTAAGAATAAGACGTTATTATTAATTGTAATATTGTCTATAATAAATAAAATCCAAAAAGATATTTTCTATTTTTGACAAAAATTATTTACTATCTGTTTATTTGAATCCAATATAACTGTACAAATTTAAAAACATCTTAGCTCCTGCAAGGTCTAAAAAATAATTATGAGGAGAATATTTTTAGCATTTTTTTTATTAGCTTTTGTCAATATTGGGTTTTCTCAAATTACACCTACTATTAATAAGGAAGAAGGAAGTATTATTAGAGGAAACACTAATGAAGATTCTTTTAATAGAGGCTCTTCAAAAAGCACTAGTAATAAGGGACTTGTAAATAAGGATGCTAAAATTGAACAATATTTAATTATCTCGCATACTAGAGACACAACTATTGTCGATACCTCTCTAACAGTTAAAAAGGAATATAAGTTTAATTATCTTCGAAAAGACAATTTTAATTTAATGGCCTTTTCTAACGTAGGTCAGTCTTATAATACATTAATTTATAATTTTGACGATAACAAGCTTATGCCTTTATTTGGCGCGCGAGCTAGACATTTTAATTATATGGAAATAGAAGATGTCAACTATTACCATGTGCCTACACCTTTTACAGATCTTTATTATAAAACAGCATTTACACAAGGGCAGCAAGTCGATGCCTTTTTTACTGTTAATACCTCCAAGCAATTTAACTTCTCAATTGCATATAAAGGTTTGCGCTCTTTAGGAAAATATCAACACGCCTTAACCAGCACAGGAAATTTTAGGTTTACGACTAGTTACAAAACTAAAAATAATAGATATATAGCAAACGCACATGTTGTGATGCAAGATTTGTTAAATGAAGAAAATGGAGGACTCCAAGATAGTAATGTGCCATATTTTGAATCAGGAAACGAAGAGTTTAAAGATAGATCTGTTTTAGCCGTTAATTTTGAAGATGCAGAAAGCATGTTAAAAGGGAAGAGGTTTCATCTTGATCATAGTTTCAAAATTTTAAAAGATACAGATTCCTTAACTAAAAATAAATTGAGTATTGGAAATATCCTTTCTTTTGAAGATAAGTATTATGAATATAATCAAAGTAAGCAAAACGATTATTTTGGAAAAGCATTTCAATCATCAGGCTTGAGAGATCGGGTAACACTCGAGAATTTTTATGCACAAGCTTATGCCAATTATAGTAATAATATCTTGGGTAATCTCGAATTTCATATTGATTATAATAACTATAATTACGGATACGATAAAGTAACCTATATTAACAACACATTAATAACAAATAGACTTTTAGGAGATGTAGTGGCTATTGGTGGGGCTTATTCTAAAGACATTAAGGGATTTCATATTGAAGCAGACTTTGGTTTAAATCTATCTGGAGATTTTGCTGGTAACTTTATAGAAGGAGCAGCCTCATATCAATTTACTAAGGATATTGCCTTTAGTGCAAGAATAAAGCATAACTCCCAAACTCCTAATTATAACTTCCTTTTATACCAAAGTGTTTATCAAAATTACAATTGGCAAACAGACTTTAATAATGTAAAGACCCAAAATATAGAATTTGCACTAAAATCTAATAAAATTGCCAATCTATCTGTAGGCATGACTACAATAAACGATTATGCCTACTTTAAAAAGGAAACAGATACAGGTTTTGTCAAGCCTTTTCAAAGTGATAAATCTATTAGCTATTTAAACATCAAGTTAGAAAAAGAGTTTAGGTATAAAAAGTTTGCTCTAGATAACACCATAGTTTATCAAACTGTAAAAGACGACAATGAAGTGTTTAATGTACCAGAGTTTGTAACAAGAAACACACTATACTACTCCAATCATTTTTTCAAGAAGGCCTTATTTTTACAAACAGGGATTACCTTCAATTATTTTTCTACTTATTATATGAATGGTTACGATCCACT
>NZ_JAPMLL010000007.1 GCF_026410255.1 Xanthomarina sp. F1114 | reverse complement strand
ACCGTGCCGTTAGGTACAACATAACGGTAACAATAAAACATAGAGCACACATATTGTGCCTTTAGGCACGACATATTGGTAGATAACAACGTAAAACATCCCACCGTGCCGTTAGGTACGGTATATTGGTAACAATAAAGCATAGCATACAAACCGTGCCGTTAGGTACGGTATATTGGTAGATAACAACGTAAAAACATCCCACCGTACCATCAGGTACGGTATATCGGTAACAATAAAGCACAGAATACAAACCGTGCCGTCAGGTACAACATATTATTAAAAAAATTACCATGGCCAACACATACACACAAATCCACATTCAAGCTGTTTTTGCCGTAAAAAACAGAGAAAGCTTAATTCACAATAAATGGAAAGAAGAATTATACAAATACATAACAGGCATTCTTCAAAACAACAACCATAAAATGCTAATAATAAATGGAATGCCTAACCATATCCATATTTTATTCGGAATGCGACCTACACAATCTTTATCCGAGCTCATGCAACAAATAAAACAAGACTCCTCAAAATGGATTAATCAAAAAGGTTTTATTAATGGAAAATTCTCTTGGCAATCTGGTTATGGGGCGTTCTCCTACTCTAAAAATGAACTACCAAGAATTATAAATTATATTAAAAACCAAGAAGAACATCATAAATCAGCTTCATTTTCAGAAGAATATTTGAAATTATTAAACGATTTTAAAGTTGATTTTGATGAGCGTTATATTCTAAAACAAATTGATTAAACAAACACCATATATCATGTCTCTGATGGGGCATCAAAATATTCAATCTTATAAATCTATTTATATTATAAGACAAAAAACTACATGTCTTGTCCTAAAATAGCTATACACTAAAACAAGTGTATGGAAATAATAAAACAAGAAGAAAATTATGTAGAACGTTCAAGCAAACAAGAACGTTATGACAAACGACTGATTTTAAAAATCGTCAAAGAAGTAGAAGAAGGTCTTCCAAGAAAAGAAGCAAACAGAAAATATGGTTTAGGTGCAAGTGCATTGTCTACATGGATGAAAAAGTACGGTTCAGAACATTATCATCAAAACCTAAAAAGAAAAAGCTATTCCAAACTTCAAAAACGCACCATTGTTTCAGCCATAGAGCAAGGCAGAATGAGTGTTAAAGAAGCTCAAGTAGCATACAATATCAAAACAGAAAAAACAATAAGAAGTTGGTTATCAAAATTTAAAGAAGAAAAAGTGGATATTTGTATCGAAACCCAACCTCAAATGGCAAAGCAAAAACCATCAAATACAGAAGCTTTAGAAAAAGCACTACAAGAGGCAGAATTAAAAATTAAAGCCTTAAATACACTGATTGATGTAGCCGAAGACCAGCTTAAAATAGACATTAGAAAAAAGTCTGGTGCCAAACAGTCTTAAAGATGAAACAAGACTTCCCAAAACTAGGGATAGGCTTGCTGTGTCGATTGTTTGGCAAAACAAGGCATGCGTATTACGATGCTTTATGGCGCAAAGAACGTAGTTTAATTAAAGAAGATATTGTACTTCAAGAGGTGCTTTCTATTAGGCAGCAATTACCAAAATTAGGTACTCGTAAACTCCATTATGTATTACAAAACAGACTTAAATCTCATAACATAACCATTGGTAGAGATTACCTATTTGGCCTACTGTTAGAACATAATTTACTCATTAGGAAACGAAAACGTAAAGCGATAACAACCAATTCAAGACATTGGATGAAAAAGTACAGTAACTTAATCAAGGATATGTCCATAACCCGACCAGAACAGGTTTGGGTTAGTGATATAACTTACATCAGAATGGTTAATCAATGGGGTTATTTAAGTTTAATAACAGATGCTTACTCCAGAAAAATAATGGGCTATAGTTTTAGAATGGATTTAACAGCTCAAGGCTGTATTGACGCATTACAAATGGCATTAAACAATAAAATATATAAAGAACCAATGATACATCATTCCGATAGAGGCTCACAATATTGTTCACACCAATATGTAAGCATATTAATTAAAAACAACGCAGCCATTAGCATGACAGAAAACGGAGATCCTTATGAAAACGCCATTGCTGAACGGATTAATGGCATTATTAAATCAGAATTCAACCTACATACAAGCACTTTAGGCTTTGAAAAAACATATAAGCACATAACACAAAGCATTAAAAGTTATAACAGTTTAAGATCACATGCTAGCTGTGATTATCTCACTCCAAATCAAGCACATTTAAAAACAACAAAACTTAAAAAAAGATGGAAAAACTACCAAACATATAATAATCCTAAAATGACTGTACAGTCATTTTAGGATTAAGAAATAATGTTGTATAATTATATCAGGATTAATTTTATAAACTGTATAGTTATTTTAGGACGAGTCAACAAGACAAACTTAAAGAACCTTTCCCGTACCTTTCCCGTACCTTTCCCATGGCTTCCCAATAACTTCATATTCATTATATTTCAATTTCTCTAAACTATTTCCAGCAATAAGTTCAACTGAGCAATATCATAGGCTTTACCAAACAATATCTTTAATTTTACAGAAAGTTATTAAATCTATCATTTTAATAATGAGGCAGTAAATTATTTTCATTAAAATAAAATTAGCTTCAGTAAACTCTAAGAGATTAGTATGGAATTTAGACCTCTAACTGCCCTATCTATCCATTTGGAAAGTCTTATTAAAGGACGATTATGGTTAAAAGTAATTATAGGCTTGCTTCTTGGAGCTGTTGTAGGAATTTTATTAAACCCTTCCACAGGATTAGTTTCAGAGCGCTTTGGTTCATGGATTGCTCATTGGTTGGAATTACCGGGTCAAATATTTATGAGGTTGATTCAGATGGTTATGATTCCGTTAATTTTCGCCTCTATAATTTCAGGGATTGTCAGTAATACCTCAGATAATCTAAAGACATTTGGTTTAAGATTATTTCTATATTTTATTTTTACAACCACTGTTGCTATAATTATTGGTCTTAGCGTAACACTTATTATGAAGCCTGGAAAATATGTGCTTTCTCTTGGAGGGTTTCCTAGTAGTGGAGAGGAAGAAATATTGCCAACAGAACAAACAACATTAATCGATAATGTACCAACAGCCATTTCTAATTTAATACCTAATAATCCGTTAGAATCAATTTTAATGGGAGAAATGTTGGGAGTGGTTATTTTCACTATAATCATTGGTATTGCTATCACACAGCTTAGCGACGAAACTGCAAATCCTATAATTAGATTTACAGAAGCTATTCAAAAAATATGTATGATTGTTGTTTCATGGGCTATGAAACTCGTGCCTCACGCTGTATTTGGACTAATAGCGGCATTATTATCTAGAATTGGAATTAGTATTTTCTTAGGTCTGGGTTATTATATGGGGGTTGTACTCATTGGTTTACTAATCCTCATGTCTTTTTACCTATTGTTAGTATTATTTGTTGGAAAGCAGAATCCATTCAAGTTTTTACAAGCAATTAGAGAACCTCAATTATTGGCATTCTCTACTGCCAGCTCTGCTGCTGTAATGCCGGTATCTATGAAAACGGCCAACGAGAATCTTAAGGTTTCCTCTCATATTAGCGATTTCGTAATTCCTATTGGAGCTACCATTAACATGGATGGCACCGCACTATTTCAATGTGTTACCACTCTATTTATGGCACAAGCTTATGGCGTAGAATTATCAATTATAAATTTAGTTTTAATAACCGCAACAGTAGTGGCAGCTTCCATTGGAACTCCTGCTATTCCTGGAGGTGGCGTTATTATTCTGGCTTCCGTGTTACAAAGTGCGGGCATCCCTATAGATGGCTTGATTGTTATAATTGGAATAGACCGGATTCTTGGAATGTTTAGAACCATAGTTAATGTTACAGGAGATTTAACAGCTTGCTTAGTATTTGATAGGTTCTACGGAACTTCAACAGAAACCAAAGTGATAACCACAGAATTACAACCAGCTGTTAATACCAAATAAAAATATATTAATCTTTAAATCGAAATTAAAATGAACACAACTTTAAAACAATTAAAAAACATACGTTCGGAAAATTGTATTAGTATTATTCTTAATACCCATCGAACAAAACCGGATTATTTAAAAGACGCTTTACAGTTAAAAAATTTGATTAAAGATGCAGAAAATAGGCTGATGGCTGACACCGACAAAAAGACGGCTCAAAACCTAGTAAAAAGGTTAAAGGATCTTGCTGAACAAATAGACCACAGTCAAAACTTAGAAAGCTTAATTCTTTTTGTAAATAAAAATACAGCTGAATACACCAGACTACCAATATCCGTAGTAAACCGTGTGGTAATTGATGATACTTTTGCTACCCGAGATTTAATTAGAGCTATGCATATTGAAGCCAATTACTATGTGCTAGTTTTAAGTCAGGAGAAAGTCCGTCTTATTGAAGCTTCAAATAATAAGGTTGTTAAAGAATTTGGCAACCCTTTCCCTATGGACAACAAACAAGAAATGTCTAGAAGTCAACCAGAATCATCTTTAGCTGCTCGTCAAACCAATTTAATCGCAGAGTTTTTTAATCAAGTAGATAAAGAACTTAATCACATTAGACATAGCAATCCACTTCCTGTTTTTATTTGTAGTTTAGAGGAAAATTATTCGGAATACTTAAAAATTGCAGACCAAAAACAGACCATTTTTGAAGTATATCTTAATAAAAATCAAATTTCACATAAAAACCATGATATTGTATCAGAAGCATGGCGAGTGATTGAAGAGTATCTTGGAAAACAAAATAATAAAAGAAAAGCGGAATTAGAAAAGGCAGTAACTGAGAATAAATTCTTAAGTGATACTAATGAAATTTGGAAAGCCATTACTGAAGGGAAAATTCAAACGCTTTTTATTGAACAAGGCTTATTTCAACCAGCTATTATGGAAAATGATGAAATTATCTACGTATCTGAAGATCAAAGAAGCGACACAGATGTGATTGATGATATCTACGACGAACTTATTGAATACAATATGAGTTATGGTGGAGATGTGGTCTTCCTTCCAAAAGGAGAATTAACAAAATTCAATGGCTTTGGAGCTATAACCCGTTATTAAAATATTCACTCAAGCAGTCTTGAAGTTTTGAGACTGAAATTATTACTAAAATTAAAATATCATAAAAATGAATACAGATAAAAAAGTTATTGTTATTACTGGCGGGGCTGGCGGAATTGGTCAGACTTGTGCCAGAGTTTTTAAAAACAATCCGATAGTAATTACCGACTATTCGCAAGAAAGTGTAGACAAAACAGTAGCAGATCTCACCAAAGAAGGTTATGAAGCTAGTGGTATTGCCTGCGATATTACAAATGCAAAAGATGTTGAAAAGTTAGTAGAATTCACATCAAAAACGGGAGAATTAAAAGCTCTGGTTCATACGGCAGGTGTTAGTGGAACAGTCCAAGATTTAAAAAAAGTATTCACTATCGACTTAATAGGAACAGACATTTTAATTAATGCATTTTATAAGCTGGCAACCCAAGGGTCTTCTGCTATCCTCCTATCTTCAATGATGGCTCATGTGGTTCCTTCCAACGAGGCTTACGATAAAGCTCTTGCAAATCCACAAGACCCAGATTCGTTTAAAACAGTAGAACCTTTTGTAAATGGAAGTTCAGACATCATGTATAATTTTGCAAAACGTGGGGTTATTTTACTTTCTCATAAATATGTAGATGCTTGGGGAGCAAAAGGAGCTCGTCTGGTTACTGTTTCTCCGGGAGTAATTGAAACCCCAATGGCATTAAAGGCAGCCGAAGAACATCCGGAACGTATGGAAATGATTAAACAGGCCACCCCTTTAAAAAGAAATGGAAATCCAGAAGATATAGCAGATGTTATTGGGTTTTTAACTAGTCATGCTGCCAGGTTTATTACGGGAACAGACATATTGGTAGATGGAGGTGTACTTCAAAATATTAAAAAAATGGATCATAAGTAACCTAGAAAATTAAGAGTTGCGAGTAGTTATTTTACTCGCAACTCTATAATTTCCAATCACTATAGTTTATTTCTGGTTTTAAGTAGCTTTAGCTGTGTGCTAAGTTAATTTACTTAAAACCTTAATGCCAAACAACAAAGAATTAATTAAAGTGAATAGTGTTTGTTATCTTCAACATACTTCTACTCATGGCATATAGCCAACGTAACTGCTCCCATACCAAATGTGCTTCCTGAAAATTCCTTTCTGAAGATGCTGTTTCTGAAGCTATATAGCGCATATTATTTGTTAACTGCTCATTAAAAAAAGCATCTTCATCTGGAATTGTAATTAGAGTCTTATCAGGACCTTCTTTCAACGTTTTTAATACCATGACTAAGTTCTGGTCTATCTTATTAGTTGCTTTTATAAACATTTCTGAAGCTTCTGTAGTTGGATGATATTGAATATAAGAACTTAAAGAAGATAAGGAGGATAAAAAAGTATGGTTTATCTCTACTAATTCGTAAATTTTATCTAGGTTTTTCTGTTTAGATTTTGGCTCTTGAGCCATACGCTGAAAGGCTGAATTTAAATTAGAAGTTTCTAAAAAAGCTATTTTACGAGACACTTTATAACTGGTTGGCACCTGACCTTTTAGTTGATAAAAACTACTAATTTCATTTAAAAAATCCTTATTAGCAGCGACACTAGTTTCTATATTTTCACTAATTTCAGAGAAGCTCCATGCCGGCCACAACCAAAGCATTGCCATATAAGATAAACCTGCACCTAATACGGTATCTATAATCCGGAATTGAATTACCGCCAAAACATCAGGTTGGAGAATGGCATAAATAAACACGACGCTCAAAGTAATAAAAGTAGCTGAAGCTTTATAATTTCGCTGTACCATAGAAAAGGCAATAACCAACGAAAGTATTCCTAAAGCACCATATACATACGGATTCTGAATTAAAAACACCATCCCCATTGCAATGGCTCCTCCAATTAATGTTCCAATAATCCGGTCTTTAGAACGGGTTTTTGTTAGTCCGTAACTAGGACGCATTATCACAATAATAGTTAAAAGAATCCAATAGGGATTTTGAAATGAAAATACAGTTCCAATTGTATAACCAATCATTACGGTTACAGATAATCTTAAGCAATGCCTAAAAATATTAGATTTAAAACTCAGGTTTCGTAATAGTAATTTTGGATCGTAATCCTGAGAAACCAGAAAGCGTTTAGACTCAGAACTATCTATAAATTCTATAGAATCCAAATCTGGGTTTCCTAAAAGCCATTTGATACGTTTTAATTTTAGAAACTGTTTTTCCTGATATTCCAGTAAATTTTGAAGCATTAAAAACACTTCATAATCACTTGTTTCTGTTTCAGTTTTAAGAACATTGATTTGGTCTTTCACCTGTTCAAAACATTCAGTTAAGTATTTATTATTAGGTAGTTTTTTACGGCTAGCTCCAACCTCAGCAATAGCTCTCAATTGATTAGCCATTTCAAAAATAAGCTTCTGAAAGCTTAAAATATAATCAGGATGTTTTTCTAATAAAGCATCCATCTTTTTATAGTTTACAGGATTCGCTACCGCTGTTTCAAGCATTTCCACAAGTCGAGCAAAAATTAATAAACGCTTTCCTTTATAGGTTGATCTCCCGGAGTTTTTTCTCGTATGAATTAAAATTTCTCTTAAAGTAGCGTGGTTTTCTACCAAGTCACTTTGTAAGTCCTGTAACTTGGTTTGTAAACTCTCCCGATTATTTTTTGGATCAATTAATTGTCCTCTAGTTTCTAAAAACTCTGCGGTAAGCGTAAAGGTTGTAGCTAATTTTTCTTCAGTTTGAGCCTTCGGATTAATATAATGCCACAACATGGTAACACACAAATACCAAAGCCCTCCTACTCCAATTAAAATGGCATACTCGTAAATTTCTAGGGTATCACTTGTATGAGCAAAACTTAAAACCAAAGCTAATAGTCCAGAAAAGCTAATTAAAGAAGCTCTAAATCCGTAAACAGAAATAAAAGCTATAGCAAAGGTTAAGATGCCTAAAACAGGAATTGTTAACCAAATTCTGTATTGTAAATACCCACCAATAAAACTGACAATTGCAATTAAAAGTGCAGAAAACAGAATGCCATTTATTTTATGTCTGGGGTTTCCACTAACATCACTGGGAGAACACCAAAAAGCACCAAAACAAATAGCTAACCCAATATCTAAATGATCAAACAGCAAACCTAAAACTATAGGTGTTGTAATTGCAAACCCAATGATAACAGCCTTCGAGAAGTCGTTGCTTTTAAAAAACTGTAAAAGCTCCTTATAATTTTTAGAAATAATCTGATTGACTTGGCCCAAACTAATGTATTAAGTGCGTAAAGGTACAATTTAGCAACGAAATGAGTGGTATTTTTACAAATATGACACAGCAAATTTTAAAGTTGAAAACAGAGCTTCTATTAATTGGTAAATTGAACTTTAAATAATCCAAAAAAACATTGTAGTTTACGTATTTTTGTTGAAAAAAGTAAGTCGTTGAAATATGTTTAGACATCAAGGTAAAAGTCGGACCTTAAAACACAATATCCATCTTGCAACGGTATTATCATTTGTTGCTGGTTTAGTTAATGTAACTGGCTTTTTATCTTTTAAGCAATTAACAACAAATGTTACGGGCCATTTTGCTCTTTTTGTAAACGATGTATCTAATTTTGAATTCTGGAAAGGCACTATTTACTTTTTGTATATCTTTTCGTTTTTATTAGGCTCGTTTACATCTGCTTTTTTACTAGAGAAGTTTAACGAGACCAAAAAAATGAATGTATTTGCTCTCCCCACAATTATTGAGTCTCTTATTTTAATAAGTATTGCAACTTTAAGCCATTTTACGGGTCTTCTTCATCCAAATACCATCATCTGTTTGTTACTTTTTTCTATGGGACTTCAAAACTCCTATGTAACAAAAATCTCAAATGCTGTGGTTAGAACCACACACTTAACCGGACTATTTACTGATTTAGGGATCGAACTGTCCCAATTATTATTCCCAAAAACAACGCTACAAAGAGCGAGTATTAAAGCTACAATTAAATTACGGATTTATATTATTTGTTTTTTCTTTTTAGGCGGACTTGCTGGTGGCTTTTTCTTTTCCAGATTAGACTTAGGACTAAACACCTTACTTATTGGTGCTGCTGTTTTATTGATGAGTTTATTTTACGATGATCTTAGATTCTGGTTGCTTGCATCTAAAAGGAAGCATAGAAAAACATAAATGTAAAACAGCTTTAAGGCTATATCTATTTTAGAAATAAAAAACATATAGCCTTGGTTATAGAATTACTCTTTTACATATACCAGGTGGGCATCTTCTTTTACAGTATAGTATTCTACACCATTGTAGAATTCAATTTCAAAGAAATCCGGAAGTTTCACTTTTAATTGGTTTCCTACAATGTTGCCTACAAAATCAAAACTACCATAAGATACACTGATGGTCTTATCGTTTTGAGTCCAATTAGTTTCTACGTCAAAGCCGTCTAAACATGTGTAAACATAAGTGTAATCATCAGGTGCAGTAACCTCTGGAGAAATATCCGTTAATGCGGTTACAACACGCGCAGAGCCATCGGCGTTTAATTGTACAAAATCATTATCGTAGCAAGGTGTTTCATCATACAGGTTTGTATCTGATATCCCATCACCATTAAAATCGAAGGCTGTTTCTATATGTAACGAAACCAGTTTCCAAGTTCCTTCGGGAGTCACTTCCATTGGTGCTCCATCATCGTCATCAGATGAGCAAGACATTAAAACTAAAAGACAGGTAAAAACGATTGAAAGATTAAATTTTGTTGTCATAATTGTATTGGATTTTATAAGGTTTCAATATGCCATCGAAACTTTATAAGAATGTCATCACAATCAATTAAAAATTAGCTATAACTTTTACTTTTCCAATCTTAGCTTGGGTTTTCACAGATAATACTTGTTTACTAATTGTCTTTATTTAACCTGAAACGCAGCCAGATTACTCCACGGCTCTCTGGACAGCGTTTATAAACTCTGTACGAGCTGCAGTTAGTTCTTCTGAACTTGCTTTTGGCCAGGCCGCCATTTGAGCAATTACAAGGTTTTTACTAGGATCAACATAAATCATCTGTCCAAAAATACCAACAGCTGCATAGCTCCCATTATTTGAGCGCCACCATAAATAACCATATCCATCGCCTTCTTCATTTGTTTTATATAAAACAGATGTGGCATCTTTTAACCATTCTTCTGAAATAATTTGATTATCGCCTAACTTACCTTGTTGTAACATTAAACTCCCCAAGCGTGCAAAGTCTCTTAAACTGGCAGATAATCCACTTCCACCAATATTTAGATTACTGCATTCGTCGGCAAGCCAATAAGCACAATGCTCCATGCCTAATGGTTTCCATATTTTTTCCGAAAGATATTCAGCTAAACTTTTACCTGTAGCTTTCTGAACCAAAATACCTACTAAATCGGTTTCTCCGGTACTGTAATTCCATGTAGAACCAGGTTGGTGTGCAAATTCTAATGGCTTCATATAGGTTAAAATATGCGACTCTGTTCCGTTACAAGGCTGTAAATACATTTGGGCCACATCTGAATTATGGTCTACATAATCTTCGTTCCATTCAATACCGGAAGTCATAGTTAATAACTGACGAACACTTACTTCTCCGTAATCATATCCATTTAAATCGGTAATATATTTTTTTAAGGGATCGTCT
The DNA here is from genome assembly GCF_026410255.1 of Xanthomarina sp. F1114. Classification (GTDB taxonomy): domain Bacteria; phylum Bacteroidota; class Bacteroidia; order Flavobacteriales; family Flavobacteriaceae; genus Xanthomarina. Next base: position 175,747 of record NZ_JAPMLL010000007.1, on the reverse strand, counting down.
AAACTTTTAATAGCACCTTCTTTCAACGCCACTCCCACTAACATGGAAGAAACCGATTTTGCCACAGAGAAAGAAGTCCATAAAGTTTCCTTATTAATTTCTGGAGCATACTTTTCTAATTTGATAGTATCATCCTGTATCACAATCACTCCTTGAACGTTATTGTTGTTCATATAAGAAGTTAATGTGGTATTATTTTCCCATTGTGGAATTATATTTTCAGTTTTTTCGAATGCAGAACTTTGTGCAGCTGCTGCAACAGGAATACTTGGAAAAAGTTCCTGCATGATTGGAAAACGTCTTTCTTTTTCTTCCTGGGACCAAAAGAGCAGGCTTTCAAGTTTTTGTCCCATAGTTGTTCCTGGAATATTAGCTATTTCAATACTTTGATCTTTTGTTTCAAGTATTTCGCAATTTTGGGCAGTACCAAAAAGTGTTGAAAAAGCCAAAATTACGGTGAATAGTATGTATTTGTAATTGATCATTTTTACTGAAGTTTTATTGTTTAAACAAGCAAGTATAATTACTTAATCTCTTAAGGAACTTGTACTTAAAATATTAGTAACAGACTGGCTTATTACTGTCTATTTATAAGGCGAAAGTAAAACAAATTAGTGCGAAAAGAAATAATATTAAGCTTTGTTTAATGGTGAATATATATGTACTAATTTATAAACATTTAGCCGCTTTGCACTTGACTTTAAAACCCAAAGCCAAGCCCAAAAGCTATACGCATACCATCTACAGAATGAAAAGCACCTAAATTAGCAGATATAAGATCTATGGCATTAATAAAGACACCTCCACCATAAGAGTTATGCCATTTTTTAGAGCTATCATCTTCCAGCCAAACACGTCCGTAATCAAAACTTCCATACATTCCTATTTTAATAGGGATAAGAGGCGTTTTTAAACTACTAAAACTATAGCGTAAATCTGTGTTTTGATACAGGGAGTTTTTAGCTGTGAATCTTTGGTTTCTAAATCCACGAAGTCCGTCTTCTCCCCCAATTGAAGCAGCTTGATAAAATTCAAAACCATCACCAAAGTTTATATGAGTTTTGACCTTAGAGGCTAAAACTAATCGCCCTGAAGGAATTAATTTTCTTGCAATTCCTAATTCCGAAATAAGATAGCCAAAACTACGGTTGCTTACTTTTAAATTATCTTTATATCCTGCTTCAAGCGAAAAAATCAAACCATTGGTTGGATAAGCTGAATTATCGTAATTGGAGTAATCAAATTTAGCGTTAATCCCTATAAAATGTTTTTCATCAAATAAGTGCTTTGGTAGAATAATATCATCCGTTACATAACGATTATCTGTATTATCAATTTCATAGATTTCATAATTTACTCCAAAATGAATGATGCTTCCCCGTTTTGAATTCCAAATTAACTGAGGACTTATAGTAAACATTTTAGTTTTAACTCTGTTATAATCCATTCCATAGTTATCGTCGAAGTTTTTGGTTTCATTACCATACCCGAAGAAATTAACACTATAATTAGGACTTTGGAAATGAGACTCTAAACCAAAGTTAAAATCCCCAACAACGTTTGCAAACTCTCCCTGATAGTTTAGTTCAAAACCATTGGTTGCAAAGTAATAAGCTCCTTTTAATTTGTGTTGCGATGTAAACGGGTTTCGTTCAAATCCGTAAACCGTATAAGTGTTAGAAAAGCCTAATTTGAAACCATCATCAGGATTAGCACCTAAAAGAGGAAGAAACTGATTGGTATTATTTCTTACTTTTCTGTAGTCGTACACATTGGTATTATAGTCGTCTGTTAATCTAATTCTTGCTTTCTTTGCTTGGCTTATATTATTTTTCTTAGACTTATAATCGTAAATAACAATGTTTTTACCATGTTCTACTTTATAGTCGTCATTATTTTGTCCGCCAATTAAACGGATTTTGATTTTAGAAATTTTCCCTTGAACTTCAAAGCTATCGGTATCATCTAAACCGTAAATCCAGATCTCTTTAGTTGTGTTAGGTTCATAAACTTTATAATGAAACCGATCTTTTATTGTATCCTTTTTTTTACGATATACAGACACTTCTACAGCTCCTTTTTCTAGGGCTTTAACAAGAATATAATCATCTTTATTTGTAGCGGTTATGACGGCATTTTTACTAATTACCTTAACATATCTATCAGATATTTCTTGTAAATTCTTACGTCTATCTTTTAATATGGTTTTAATTTTTACAAGTGTTTTAGCATCTATTTCTTTCGGCATATTTTTAAAAGCCTGATCTATCACCTCATCTGTTATCTGAGATTGGATTAATTGTACTTGCTCATCCCAAATAGATTTATTTGATTCAGAAATAAATGCAACATCTAACGGAAATCCAGAAATATTAAAGCCTTTAACATCTTTTAAATTTGGTTCGTATTTTCTAAACTTTCTAGCGGCTGGAACCAGAGTAACTGCTGTTCCAAACAAAAAGCCCTCAGACATTTTGGAGAAGGCTAGATCTCTATCTCTTGGCAAAGGCTTATAAACTGTTTTATTGTCTTTTTCAAAAACCATCCAACGCCATTGGTCTTGATGTCTATCGGCATCTCCAATTAGCATATCGAATAAACGGGCTTTTATAAACTCTGTTTCATCAATAACTTTAGATTCATCACTCAATACCTCATCCAACATATCAACTGTACTAACAATCTCTCCTGTAAAACTTCCAGTTCCCAATCCTAAATGTCCATCGGAAGCATGTTCTTCAAAAAGATACAGTTCATCTCCAAAATCTTTATTAAAACTCCCTAAAGGATCCTGCTTGGGAATATAATATAGTCTTGGGTTTAGGTGCGCTAAATTAATAGCATCTGATAATGTAGCAAGTGCATAAGGTGCATAAGGATGAGCACCCGTAAAAACATCTTCAATTAAGGCTTCGGAAGCCGTGTCTTGAAATTGTCCTTCTACATATTGGTCTTTAAATATAGCAGCCTGTAAGAATTGATTTGCTTGCTTTTTCATGGCACGCATCACATAGCGTGTGCCATCAGAAGTTTTTAAATGTAAACTCTTAGACTGTGTCCCTCCTCCTTTTCTAAAAGGTTTTAATCCCCCCATTAAGGTGTCTAAATAAACAACCGGAGCAGAAACAAGGGTACTATAATCTTCCCGATATCTTTTTCCCCAAAGAAACTTATGAAAACTAGATTTATTTGTTTCTTCTTTAGTGTAAATAGATGCGTTTATCGAGTCTGAAGTTAATTTAGGGTATTGTACTTCTGAAATACTTTCAGGTTCTTTTATTTGCTTAAAAAATTCTACTTCTTCAGTATTTGAATTTACAAACTGAACATTTACAGCTTTATCTTTAGAAATATTTAGAACCGCATAACCTGGAACTGAATGTCCGTAATTATCAGGGTCACGCATTCTAATAGCTGTTGTTTTAGATCCAGCACCGCTTATAATCTGTACAATATTATCAAATTCTAGATACTGTAAACTGTGCTCATGACCGGAAAGAAAAATAACGTTTTCGTTTTGCTGAGCTGCAGTTATTAAGTTTTTTCTTAAATCGTTATAAAACTGATTTGATAAATCGGCATTAACTATTCCACTGGTCGACCTAATAACGTTTTTAATGGTTCCAAGAACGGGTATCGGACTCATGTGTTCTTTAACATCATAGCGTCCATTATGTGGACCTTCACTATACATGGGGTGGTGAATGGCAACTAAAGTTATTTTCCCCCTGGCTTTTTTTATTTCACTCCTAAATTCATCCAGAAAATCTTCCCGAGTTTTTAATTCGCATTTTTCATTAATAGTTGGGTGATTATTCCAATTAGTAATATACCAATGCGAGTCTACTATTAACAATACCGTATCGTCATTTAATTTGACTCTTTTAAAAGCACAGCCATTTTCTGGTTGAAAGGTGTTTTTTCCTAAAGCTGCTTCCACCATTTTCTCTTGCAGTTTTAGGCCTTTTAAACCGCTATACCAATCGTGATTACCAGGAATAAAATACACCTGACCAGGAAAAGTTTTAGCCACATCTAATTGTAAGTTTAAAGCAGTTTCTGCGTCTTTAATAGCCTGTTCGCCTTTTAAAGGAATTCCTTTAGGATAGATATTATCTCCTAAAAATAAAAGTAAATCGTTTTTATCTGCCTTTTTAAATTGGCTTTGTAATTTTCCCAAAGTTATAGGCGGACTACCATCTTCATTGGGCATGCCTCCATCGCCAATTAAAAAAACATTAGTTGTTTCCTTATTAATTTGCTGTAGTTCTGGTTTACTATTATCTGTATTATGTGGATTATAAGTAGCACAGCCACTTAGAACTAGTAATATAATTATAGAACTAACTAATATGTATTTTTTCATTTTATAACTTTATGTTATTAAACTGCTTGTATGTCTTCAAGGGTGAATATATCGGATACTTTTTGTAGTTCTTTATTTAAATCTACACGAATAGCTTTTAAACCACTTGCTCCTTGCAGCTCTTCTAATTCCAGTAACTCTATGTTTTGTCCGACATAGTTTTTTGCTTGTAAAAACTCAAAATAAGATAAATACTCACGCTCAATTTCTTTACTAGAATAAACCACACACAGCTTATGGGCTTGTGTTAAACGTTCGTTGGTGTTTTTTATATGTGCTTTATCTATACGCTTTTTTATCATTTCAAAACGTACATTATAAGCTCCGTCAACATCAAACTGTTTTTCGTCCATTCTATAGCGAATGCTAATAGGCTCATTATAAGCTAAGATTAAAGATGCCACTTCTAATTGCAACGGAAACCCTTTTTGTTTTTCATAATACATGGCTTCCATTTCGCAAGTTACCTGAAGCTGCCACAAACGCAAATTGTATAAAACTGTTGGATGATAGTGGAATTGCTTTGTAATAGATTGCCCGACATATAGATTGTGTTCCACACCATCTGTTTTAAATTTCTCAAAATAATGAGGAAAAATAGCCTGCGCTTTTATTTGTTGTTTTTCTAAAAATATAGCCAATGCTTCATTTCCCATTTTTATTGTCTCATCATGTGCCTTTCTGGCGAGATATAAGCTGTTAGTTGTTTTATCTAGGGATTTTAAAAATTCTTCCAGCTCTATTTTATTTTTTGAATTATGCAGAAAATGTTCAAATAAAGGGACGAGTTGCTTTTCAAAGAACAGACTGATTTCATGTTCTGTATTGGTAGTAAAGTTATCGTTCAAGCTTGCTAGGTAATTATCTATTTGAAAAATTAATTGCTCGTAAAACGGTAAATTTATTTTAGTTCTACCTATAAGTAGTTTTTTACTAATTTCTAACTGTTTTGTTAAATCTAATTTAATGGCTTCGTTTCTGGCATTTGATGAACCAACTACATCTACTTGTCCAAAAAGAGGAACCACATCTTTAAATACAATTTCATGAAACACAGGGTTTTCCCCATAGTTTCTTTCTTGTATATATTGTCTAGCTTCTTCTTGAAAACGCCATTCTACAGAAGGATGAATAGCTGTACACTCCTGCTGTATAACAGCACTTATTTCATTTTGATATTCCGAATATGTACGTCTAGAATAACTTAAAATAAACGGCATAATAGCATCCAACTTAACCATATTAATGGCATTTAGCTGGTTTGGCTTAAAAGCTGCCAATTCTACTATAAAACCAAGCTCTCCATTAATTGGAATAGGAATTAAAGCCGCACTTTTTAATCCTCTATCTAACAAAATCTTACTTAATCTATTGCCATTGGTTTTCTTGTGATAGGTTTCTACATTTGAAATAATTACTGGTTTACAATCTTTAAATAAACCGTTATTAATATGATTACAAGCATACTTTCCAACACCAACTTTTTCGTTTGGTAAAATGGTTAACATATCGAAACTTCTATCAAAAGGTGGCGTAATTACATTATCTGCTACACTATAGCTACCAAGTTGTAAATCTGGAATATTAAATATGCGTCTAATATCTTCCATTAGATATTGGAAGCTTTCTGTATTAGGTTCAATTAAATGGGTCTTAAAATCGTCTATACGCTCGTCTAAAGAAGTATCAAAAAGATTTACTATTCCAAATCCTTCAATGGTCCAGGAGTTTTTTGGAAAATACTTTTCCCAAACCTCAACTTTATCTGCATTAGTTAATAATTCATCTAAAATTTCTTTTGTAATTTCTATGGCATTTTTATTCGGATAGATATCAATAAAATCGGCATTAAAAGCTACACGGTATCTTTTTCTTTCTCCATTCTTATCAGTAATAGACAAGGTTTTAGGTCTTTCAAAATCTACTTGATAGTTATAATAAACATTTAATATAATGGCGTATATAAATAAGTCGAAAGAATCTTCATAATCTTTATATAGGTCAATAAATATATTTTCGTCTGTATTTGCCTTATTAATAATATTTTGAAGTCTAGAACTACAATAAAATATCTCATTAGTATAAGGAGTTACAGCTGCCTTAATTTCATTGTTCGTTAAGGTTGTTGGGAAAACAAAAGACATTAGTTGATCTAGAACAGCTGTATTATTCTGGATATCTTCTTTTAAGTCTGTTCCGGTTATTAACTTAGGATGCTGAGTAAAAAGCTCTAAAGCTTGCTCCGCTTGCTTCTGAACACTTAAGTTATTAGAAGCCAATAAGTCTTCAAATTTCTCTTTTAATAAGCGAAAAGAAATAATTACTTTAAAAGGACCCTTATCTCTTATTTTCATTGGTTTGTTTTTATTAAAATTATACAGAAAAATAGATGTAATAACTATAAATAAATGCTGCTGCTGAAATAATTATTCCAAACATAAAAACAGTATAGGTAATTCGTAATAGTTTATATTTTTTATTAAGCACTAGTCCCAAATAATATAAGTCTTTAGTTAGCGAATTATATAAAGTTTCTTGATTATTTATTAAGTAGTCGATTCCCCATTCAAAATCTTTCAAATTCATCTTTTGAAAGTTTCCAAAAAAGAGAATATTCGTTTTGTTTTCTCTTATCATGTCTTTAGTAATTGCGACATTAGATATTTTAGGTCTCGTAGATAAAACTGATAACACTATTGATGCAACGCTAAAAAGCATTAAAATTAAGGTAGGATACACTAGAAATAAATTAGACGGACTATCCAGTTTTGGAACCAAATTAGATAAGGCAACAGAAATAATTATAGCGTTTACTGAGAGTAAGATATTAGCTTTGGTATCTGCAATCGCGCTTAACTCTATGTGATTTTTTAATTGCACACGAAACATGGTTTCTACTCCTCTACCAAATCTTGTGTTTTTTTCTTTTTTGTTCTCTTTAGCCGAAAGTTTATCTATTTGTTTTTGAGTTTCTAATTGGTTTATTTCCTTTTTAGGTTGCCAAAGTTGTTTTGCAGAGTTAGAATAAAAAGAATGATTTTTAAGAAACTCCAGATTTTGTTTCATCCATTCTATTTCTGATAAATAACTTTGGTTTTTAGAATTCAATTCCCTCATCAAATTCTCGGAAATATCTTCAAAATCTTCAGATGCTGTATGGCCACAATCTGCATCTTTAATAATTCCTTCCAATTTATGCTTCGGTTCATAGTCACTTTTAGTAGCTAAAATTAATTGCTCAACCAGATTTAATGTGTCTTCAGACACTTCTTTTTCTTTTAAATAAGCATCTGCAATTTTTGCACTCTCTACCTCATGCCCAATGTCTGTATGAATATAACCTGTATCATGAAACCATGCTGCTACCAACAAGGCAAAGGTTTCCTGCTCTGTGCAAGCTTCCAAGCCTGCTAATTCTTTAGCGTTAGCTACCACACGTCTGGTATGAATAGCGTTATGATAATAATTTGTAGACGGGAGTTGTTTATTTAACAGTTCTGCTACATATATTTCTATTTGAAGTAAAAGCTCTTCTTTCATATTACAAATTTACATAGTTTAATAGTGAAGCATACAAGAAACCTCATCTTTACATCTTTTAAAAGTGAATACAATCTCTAAAATACTATAAATAGAAACGAATTTAAATATCATTTCAAAATTGTTTTATACTTTCTGCAAATTCTTTAGACGAAACAGATTCTAAAAACTTAAAAAAATGTTGCTATAATTAATAAAAATGGTTTTAATAAATATCAGGAGTTTGCTTTACAGAAAAACCTTTAAAATTATAAGTTTATAAATAAACCGTTCAATTACTTCTGTTTCCATTGATAGATGAGTCCTAAACTAAACCAACGTGAAGGCATGGGTACAGTGCCTGCTTCTTGGTATGTTGCATCAAACAAATTAGTAACCTCTGCATACAAACAAACAGATTTTATTTGGTAATTTAAGCGTATATCGGTAATATTATAAGCATTGGCAAGTTCACGCTTTAACCATCTGTTTTTTATTTGAAAAGAAAAGTCATTTGTTTGATAATGAATACCTGCAATAAACTGATGCTTTAAAGATTCTAATACATATTTAGACTGCAAATTATTTGAAGTATCCAACGAAGGTTGCAAATAATTATAGCTCACCTGATATCCAATAGATTGCTTATCTTTTAGATTAAAACGCTGTTGTAAACGTCCATAAATACCCTGCATGGTATTATTTCCTAAATTAACTGGAGAATAGGGTTCAGAAGAATCGTCTCGCACCCAATCAATAAAATCGGATATCTGTCGATAAAAATAACCTATTTTAATCTGAGTAACTCCTTTTTTATATTGCATATTTGTTTCGTAATTCCAAGCATTTTCTGGTTCAAGTAAAGCATTCCCGATATTTCCTGGACGTTGATCTAGGTATAAATCTGTAAATGAAGGAATGCGTTGTCCAGATCCCAAATTCATAGAAACTTTCCAATGACTATTAAACAGGTAAGCTAAGTCGATACCTGGATATATTTGCCAGCCAAAATCAGAATTATAATTCGCATAAGCTCCTACCGATCCATATAATTTATCACTTATATTAGTTTTAAATTCGACATAAGCTCCGTGATTATTACGTTTATGATTTCCTATATTAGAGCTATTAATTTTTTCCAATCGCGATTCCCAACCAAAACCAAAGCTTCCTATTTTGGTTTTAAGATTAGAATTTAATTCTAGCATTAAGGCATTGGTGTCATGTAAAGAGCGGCCTTTACTCAAATCGTCTTTGAAATAGCGATAATCGTCCTGGCCGTAGCGATTGCTAATTCTAGGAGAAATGGTAAAGCTTCCCCACCTATGTTTTGAAGACAGACTAAAAATGGAAGACTCCACAAGTTCTTCCGAATTAATATCGCCAGGAGCAGCGTAAAAACCATTGGCGCCAAACTTACTGTTTGCATAACCTGCCATAGCTTGAATACTATTATTGTAGTTAAAATTATAATGTCCATTATAAAAAATACGCGTGTTTTTTGATGCCGAATTATAACGCTGACCGTTATAAACACTTTGAGACACCGAAAAAAGCTGACTCTGTTTATCGGTTCCGAAAATACCTGTTAATGCCATAGAGCCACCACCGTATATTCCTGAACCATCACCTTCATCTTTAGACTTAAAAGAGCTTCCACCTTGAGCATCTGCAGACACCGAAGAGGTATTTCCTTTTTTGGTTACTATATTAACAGCACCAGTAAGCGCATTAATTCCATATATTCTTGCAGCAGCTCCTCGGATAATTTCAATACGATCTACAGCATTTAAAGGAACTGGAATATTCATCATATTATGAGCCGTTTGCGAATCTATCATTTTTACACCGTTAATAAGCACCAAGGTTTGCTCTGAAGTGCCACCATCAATAGAAATATCTGTTTGTGTTCCAAATGGACCACGTTGCCTAATATCTACTCCACCAATAAAAGTCAACACTTCGTTAAGAGATTTTACAGGTAAAGCTTGTATTTGCTTTTGGGTAATTACTTGAACATCTCGCGTTGCTTCACTAAAAGGAATATGCAACCGGTTTCCTTGAATAATTACCTCTTCTAAGGCAGTATTCTCACTTTTTAAATGAGGGGACACATCTTTTTGTTGTGCTAACACAGGAATTACAGCCAATAGTCCTAAAACGACTAGTTTGTTTTTCATAAATATTTATTTAAGGAATTACTTAAATTGATGTGCAAATATTTGTATAAAAACTGTAGCTTTGATAGTCCGATATATAAATAATGAGTAGTCCAGTAGATATTCCTTTTCACTCTTTTGTAAAAATAGATCGTCGTAAAAAAGATGCCATCTATTTACAAGTTGTTTACCAGTTTATTAATGCTGTAAAAAGCAATCTTTTAGAGGAAGGAGACCAGCTTCCTGGCAGTAGGTTAATAGCTAAAGAATTACAGCTTCACAGAAAAACTATAGTAGCTGCCTTAGAAGAATTGCAAGATCAAGGCTGGGTAGAAGCAGTTCCCAATATTGGAACTTTTGTAAAAAACCCTGAACAATCTACTAATGCTGCCGAAAAAAATCAAGGCTTTAAACACCCTCCAGAAAAGGCCTCTTTTTATTATAGAAAAGAATTTATTCTGGACACAGCTTTAGAAGAAAATCTAGGAACCTATTGTTTTACCGATGGGACACCTGATTTTCGGATTATGAAATTGGAAGAATTGGTACGTTTTTATACATCGGCAATAAAAAGAAAAAAACCATCGGGTTTTGTATCAAAAACGATTGATGGTAATTTATATTTTAGAGATCAACTACGATATTTTCTAAATGTTACCCGAGGATTCCACCTTTTAAAAGGTTTTGTACTACCTATGGCAGGATTCGAGCAAGTACATTCCATCTTAGCGCGTTTGCTTATACATACAGGAAGTGTCGTTTTAGTCGAAGAACTTAGCTATTTTTTACCCAATATGATTTATAATCAAGCTGGTGCCAAAATGAAAACTATTCCCGTAGATACAGACGGCATGGATACTAATTATATAGAGAAAAACTTTAATCCTGGCGACATTCGTTTTGTATACCTCAATCCCAGGTGTCATTATCCAACAACCGTAAAGCTCTCTGAAGAACGAAAGTTGCATTTACTCTTTTTAGCAGAACAGTACAATTTTATTATTATTGAAGATGATAGCGATTTTGAATTTTCATTAAATAAAAACAAACAGGACTCTTTATTTCGAAAAAATGGTGGACATCGGGTTATTTATGTCGGTGCTTTTGGACGGTTTTTAAATCCAGGGTTTCAACGAAATTTTATCATTGCTCCTAAAGACTTGTTGCAAGAAGGTGCAAAATACTTGAATATTTTTGGCAAACCAGATATTATGATGGATAAAGCTTTGGGAGAACTTATTCATCAAGGAGATATTCATCGATATCTAAGAAAATCTAAAAAAATAATTGCCGAACGCAGAGATATGTTTGCTCAATTACTTCAAATAAATTTTAAAAATCAAATCGATTTTAGAACACCAACCTCAGGTCTGGCCTTTTGGATAGCTTTTAAAGAGGTGTTCTCACTAACTCTTTTACAAAAAGCAGCAGGTAAAAAAGGACTCTTTATTCCAAGTATTTGTCTATACCAAAACCAATCTATTACAGCTCTAAGACTTGGATTTGCACATCTTAACCTACACGAAATGGAGACTGCTATAACACTACTTGCCGAAGCGTATTGGGAGGTAAAAAACTCTATATAGATAAAATTAAAGAGTGTCATAATTAGACAAAAAACCTGCTTCATTAAAATGTTAAAAAAAACATCCTTAAAAGGCAACTTATTCGTGTAATGCCATCAAACAAGCTGGATTATGGTTAAAAAAGTTGCTCGAACTCAAACAAATGTCATTATATTACATTATTTAAATCCAGAACGTCCTAAACAGTTATATTTTTCAATTCTAATGTATTGTATTCGTTAGTTTTACGAGTTTTAATTTGAGATGGTTTGTTTTTAGAAATGCCCAATTTCGGCCTATCGAAGATTTATCGTAAAACCTGCCCGACCGGCAGACGGGTTTAAGTAAACAAAATCTTGAATTAGCCATGATTTTTTAGATGAGGTTCGTCAGCCTACATTTTCCTGCCCGACGATGTAATTCAGGTGGATATGTTTCTCCCGATAGCTATCGGGATTGGGCAATACTAAAAAGAAAAATTAAATATTTTTTAAATGTGAGTTGTCTTGAGAAATTTATTTAGGACGAGATCTGATTTATACCTTAAATTGACACTAAAATAGATTCAAACTTTTGTCCACTCCTAAAAAAACTATATTTATAATTTTTGGACTTGACTTATAAGCTGTTTGTTAATAAAATATTAATCATTTAAAAACATTTACTAACAATTATTTGTAAGAAAGATATTTAATGACCAAATTGTAAACACGATTTTAAAAACAAGAATTCATGAAATTTGTTGGCAGTCAATTAGCCTTTTATTTAAGTGACAGAGACTTTAAGAGAAACTCTAAGATTCTCCTTAAATATTTAATTGTTTTAGGAGTTGTCGTCATCGTTTTCTCTGTTCTTTTCCATTTTATTATGGAGATAGAAGGCCAGAACCACTCTTGGATTACGGGTCTATATTGGACGCTAACCGTTATGAGCACCTTAGGCTTTGGTGATATTACATTTGCTTCAGATATCGGGCGTTTTTTCAGCATAGTAGTCTTACTTTCTGGAATTTTTATGTTGCTTATTTTTTTACCTTTTGCTTTTATTAGACATTTTTATGTTCCACTTTTAGAGTCGAGGAAAAAAAATAGAGTTCCAAGAAGTGTTCCAACGGGAACAAAAAATCATATTCTAATATGTGCTTATGATGCTATATCAAGAGATCTAACTGAGCGTTTAAAACAAGACCAAACACCTTATTATATTATTGAAAAAGATCCAGAGAAAGCCCTTAAAAAATATGAAGACGATATTCCTGTAATATTGGGTAAATTGGACAACAAGGATACGTATCTCAATGCGAATGTTAAAGAAGCCAAATTGGTTTTAATTAATAGAGACGACATACTAAACACAAAGATTATTCTTATCATTCAAAGCCTTGCACCCGATATTACTATTGTTGCTTTAGCTTCAGATGACGAAACGATAGATGTACAAGAACTAAGTGGTGCTAATTTTGTTTTACCAGTTAAAAGATGGCTTGGCGAACAATTGGCTAATAGGATAAATACCCAAAGTGCCAAATCTAAACCTATAGGACAATATGAAGACTTATTAATTGCGGAATTGCCTGTTCTCCATACTAATTTAATAACTAAAACAGTACGTGAAACAAAGTTAAGAGAAAAATACGGGGTTAGTATTGTAGGTTTTTGGAATCGGGGTAGATTAGAGCCTATAAATGGAAATGAAACCTTGACTCACGACACAGTTATGGTAGTTATTGGAAACAAAAAACAACTGGACAACATGGATGAGCTTTTTTACCCTATTCCCAGTAACCCCAATCCGGTTTTACTTATTGGAGGAGGTAAAGTGGGGTCGGCAGCTGCGCAATCTTTATACAAAAATGGTGTTTCTGTAAATTTAATTGATAAAGAAGAAGAACTATGTAAAAAAGTAAAGCCTTTTTGTAACAATGTTTTTATTGGAACAGCATCAGATTACGAGCTCTTAAAAGAAGCTGGAATCATGGAAGCACCAGCTGTATTACTTTCTACACATGACGATGCTATGAACATCCATTTAGCATCTTATTGTCGTAAATTAAACAAAAAAGTAAGAATTGTAAGCCGTATCTCTGAAGCTCAAAATATGGATATCATGCATCGAGCTGGAGCCAATTTTGTATTAAGTTATGCTACTTTAGGATCGGAAGCAGTTTTATCTATCTCTAAAGGACAAGAACTAAATATACTTGGCGAAGGAATTAATTTATTTAGTATTCCAGTACCACCCTCACTTATAAATAAATCTTTAGGAGAATCTGGTATAGGTGCCAAAACAGGAATCTCAGTTATTGCTTTAAAGAAAAACTCTGAAGTAACCACCATGCTTTCAGCAGATAGCATCATGTCTAAAGATGTCGAAATTATCCTATTAGGCAATATTGAAATGAGAGAGAAATTCAATGATATTTTCGTAAATAATAGTTAACTGTAGCTTTCGGCTTTAAACAAAGTAGTCATCCCACTTTCAATGGCCACAATCTGCATCTTTAATAATTCCTTCCAATTTAGCCCAATGTCTGTATGAATATAACCTGTATCATGTAACCATGCTGCTACCAATAAGGCAAAGGTTTCCTGCTCCGTGCAAGCTTCCAAGCCTGCTAATTCTTTAGCGTTAGCTACCACACGCCTGGTATGAATAGCATTATGATAATAATTTGTAGACGGGAGTTGTTTTATTTAACAGTTCTGCTACATATATTTCTATTTGAAGTAAAAGCTCTTCTTTTATATTACAAATGCACAATCAAAATAAAGTGAAACCTAAGACATACAAATCAAAAAAGCTGAACAATCACGTGATTATTCAGCTTTAATTAATAAATTTAATCCTTTAATAATCTGTATCGGTTATTTAGGACTAGACATAATCTCCATTTTACCTGAAGGCATTCTTCTATAAACTTTAGAATTAAGCAAATGTTTTCATGTAATCAATCACCTCTTTCCAACCAGGATAACCTGCTTCCTTATTAGCAAAATGAACGTGTTTACCATGAAATTCTCCTGCCCCATTTGCCGTACGGTCATCGATTAGGAAATCTCCTTTAGCCAAATGTTTGTTGTGTGAAAGAATCAATCTTTTATAGGCTGAATCTGGTAAGTGCTTTTTAACCCAATGTAACTTGTCTTGCCAGGCAGAAGGATTGTCCCAAGGTGCAGTAGATAATATATAGGTATCAAAGTTTTCATTTAGCCATTCATAAGCATCTATAGCTCCTTCTATAGGATCCATCAAGGAAAAAATACCTGGAACATCATCTAGATCGCCTTCATATTTTTCTTTATCTTCTTCAGAAATCCTATCAATACCAGATTGAAAGTTTACCAATACATTATCCATATCCACAAAAACAATGTGCTTCTTATTTTTTCTTTTTTGGTCTAAATCCGCTTTCTGCCTTTTGGTTTCTAGTACCACTTCTTTACAAAATAGATCGGAGGAATTGTCTCGAGAAAAGCAGTTATTATCTACTGGGCTTATACCAAAAGCTTTTCTTTTCCTATTTATTCGGTTTATGTAATCTTGCGACCAAGGATTGTATTTATCGGCAGTCATAAAATTCCATTCTTCACCAAACAAGGCAAGTTTTAAGCTTTCTGCTGAAAGGTTGGGTGAGGTTAATTTCATTTTTTCAAGTTCGTTAATTTCAGGATCGGTTAAGTATACTTTATAATTACTTAAAATTTTTTCAAGGGTTAATGTTTTCATAGATTGTTCTTATTTAATTTAGTTTTAAAATTATACATTAATTATTTTTATTTGGGTTTATTAGCTTGACAATAAAAAGCTTTAGTTAGTAAAAAAGCTAAAATTCACGGAAGTGTGTTTTTCTGCCATAATTATTTACTTATGCTCATTTTGTTTTAATTTCACATAGAAATGCTATGCAAGATTTTGCACATAGAGTTTTTTTATAGAAACCTTTGAACTCTGACAATGTTGTTATTGTGTTTTTAATTTATAAAAACACAAAAATCGATAAATATTTAAAAAAAAGAGTAAATCATATTTTTCCTAGAACTAGGCTCATCTTCTTAGCACCTTCGTCTGATTGGACAGGTTGCTATCACTATATGTGATTCTTAATGATATCTCAAATATAAGGAGATTTATTGAATAAAACACTTAAATTATAAACTTTTGTGGGTAATGATTTACAATAAATTAATGTGAAGGATTTGAAGTCTCACCTTTATCTAAACATTCATTTATAGGCTAGTTTTTTAATAGAAATAGTTGGATCGCCTATTTCAATACGATGATACATTTACAAATATGTACAGTTTCGATAAAAAGGTGCCACTTTATTAATTGGAAGTTGCCTCGATAAAGGTTAATTGTGAATACTTATTTTTTCATTTTTTCCAGAATTTTCTCTTTCCTATTATCTCTATCTGGATGGTATGTTTTATACATCTCTCCCATTTGAGATAAGTACTTTTCTGGATTAGTTGTTCCTCTGTGACACATAACACAATTTACCACATGAACCTGAGCGGGTTTTGGATCAGGAAAGTGAGGTTGAAAATATTTTTCATTAACTTCATTAGTCATAACTATCATCCCACGTGCAATTTCCTTCTCTATTTTCTCATCGCTTGAAAAATCTAATTCTGTTGGATCTTCTTTACTAGGTACATGACAGTGATTACAGTTTACCCCAAGGGATTTAGAATAATTTTTCATTAAATGTGTTAAGCTATCCTTTGAAATATCTTGAGGTAAGACTTTTAAATTATCCCAAGGAGTTTGTAGTACGTATTCTTTGTCTACTCCAGAATTCGACTTAAAAGCATAAAGTCCCAATACCATCAATAGAATTCCAATACTATAAAAAAGCGTGCGTATTTTTTTCTTAAACCTCATAATATATTGATTTTTAATAAATTGAAACTTAAATATAAGTAAAATTTCCTTTAGATTTGTTATAAATTATATGTTCAAAAGGTATCATTTAGCTTCGAGATCTCCTTTAAGAAATCTTAAATTTATTCTGGTTTATAATATATGGAATGTGAATAATTTTAGTGAAAACAGAAATTTATCAGCTTTCTAAGCAAAAAAAAGAGAGCTTTAAAAAGCTCTCCTCATTACCTCTAATATACCTTAATTTAATGTACGTCTGCTTTCACTTCTCCTGACTGATTCATCATCATATCGTGATCGTATTTGCAACATCCAGGTAAATTATCATAGGCTTCTAAGTTGCCAGTTGCTTTTTCTGTATCGTAGCCAGAAGCTGCAATAGCATTATGAATTTCCTGGGCATCTGTTTTAGTGTCATCAAAAGATACATCGATTTTCTTTTTATCGACATCCCAATTGGCACTTGAAACCCCTTCCACTGCATTCGCGGCTTTTTCAATGGTTTTCTTACACATGCCACAATTGCCTCTTACACCAAAAGATACATCTGTCATAGCCAATTCACTGGATACCTCAGTAGTTGTTTCTGCTGCCTGTTTTCCTTCGTTTTTGCAGCTTGTAAATCCGATAGCTGCCACAACAGCCATACTTAAAATCACTTTTTTACTCATACCAATTACATGGTTGTTTTTGTGGTCGTGACTTTTCTTTGAAAAATTCATTGTTTTAAAATTTAATAATTATACTTGGTTTTAATTTATTCTATAATTTGCTTTACTTCTCCACATTTTAACATGGCATCTCCAAAATAAGGATTTAGAACATGCTCCTCCGTGCTTAACCAATAGCCTCCCTGGTCGTTATTTGCCATAGGACAAAATTGAAGATAGACTTTTTGGTTAACTCCAAATGTTTCAACAGCATTTATTACGTGCAACGACAACTGTTTAAAATGTATTCTTTGTGCTTCCACTCCTTTTTCATCTACAATTAAAAGAGCAGATTTTTTAATTTCATTTTCCAAACGCATCCAACGATTATGTGCCTTGTCGTCTGTTAAAGTTTTCATGTCGATGTTGGCTAAATGATTGAGTAAATTGTTAGCATCGGTTACTACTGTTTTAGAATCGTCTTTAACTAAAGCATCTTTTAATTGGATATAATCGTTGAAAACTGTTTTCAATTGATTTTGAAAATCAACCGACACTTTCAATCTTTCATTCTTGTTAGTTGTTTCCGGATCCATTGCATGATGGCTCTCGTGGTTAGTAGATGATTTACTTCCGGCTTTATTCATCATCGATTTTTTACCTTGCAATTGTGCTGCAGCATCAACAGTAAATGTTCCATGGGTAACTATTTCATCACCATCAGCTAATCCTTCACTTATCTCATAATTATTTGCCATTCTATGTCCCAGAACTACATCTTTCATTTCAAAAACAGGCTCATTAGGATTTGTTTTAATATAAACCACAGAACGTTCTCCTGTCCATAAAACAGCAGATGCTGGAATTGTTAATACTTGATTTTTAGACGAAGAAATTCCGCCATCTATTTTTCCTTCTACAAACATGCCTGGTTTGAAAATACCGTTTTTATTATTCAAAATAACCCGTAAAGTGACTGTTCGTGTATTCGTATTTAAGGTAGGATTGATAAAATCGACTTTCCCCTGAAACTCATTATTTGGATAAGCATTGGTAGAGACCAGGACCTCCTGTCCTTTTTTGAACAGATCGATTTGGTTTTCGTAGACATCAAAATTTGCCCAAACCGTGTTGAGATTGGAAACTTTTAATAGGGGTTGTCCCTGATTGACATAATCGCCTTGATTAACCAACTTTTCGGTAACTGTGCCAGAAACTGTGGCATAAACAGGAACGTTCTCTGTGACTTTGCCAGATTCTTCTATCTGGTCGATCTGATTTTCCGATAACTTCCATAATTTTAATTTATTCCGAACGGCTTTGTATAAAGCTGGCTGCGATTCTTTCAACGAAGCTGCTGTAAGCAACTCTTGTTGTGCAGCATATAATTCTGGCGAATAAATGGTTGCCAAAAGTTGCCCTTTCTTAATTTCTTCACCGGTAACACTAACATATAATCGTTCTATTCTACCAGAGAAATAACTGACTTGAACTGTATTTGCCTCTTCATTTTCTACTATTTTACCGGATAGCTTTATCTTTTGACCCTTCTTATTTCCAGTACCTACTATAGTGGTTTGTACATTAGCCAAGGCCATGGCGCTTTCGGAAAGTTTAAATTCATCTGGCATTAAACCTTCTGAACCGTTTTCTGCAGGAATTAAATCCATACCACAAATGGGGCAATCACCAGGTTCGGGTTGCATGATTTGTGGATGCATCGAGCAGGTCCACATTTGATTGGTTTCTGATACCTCCTTATGATTGTGGATTGCTTCTGAATGTGATGAATCACTAAAAAGCAACCAACCTAGTAATATACCCATGACCAATAAACCTATATTTATGAATAGCTTTTTATTTTTCATTTTCTAATCGTTTAATCATTGCTTTCATTTCTTCTATTTCTTTTCGTTGTGCTTCTATAATTTCGTTGGCCAATTTTTTAACTTCTGGATCTTTTATGTCAGCTCTTTCACTTGTTAATATAGCTATTGAATGATGTGGTATCATAGCGCGTAACCAAAGTAAATCTCCAACAATAGGTTTTTGTGCTCTTACCAATCCTAATGCTGAGACAAACAGAATGAAACTACCTATAAGAATGGCTATGTTTTTCTTTTTGTTAGTGTACATTTTTCGCATAAAAAACCACATAATTACTGCCATTGCCGAAATACCCAAACAGGTCATATAAAAACGAGTCAAGCTAAAATACACGTGATCTATAGCATAGGTATTTAAATACATGGTAACGTACATGGCCACAAATGAGCACGCCAGCATTATAAAAAAGGTTTTGTAATTTTCTTTATTTGAATGTTCTTTTAAATCTTTCATAAATAATTATATTTTAATAGTTCTTAATCTCAAGGCATTTGCAATTACAGAAACCGAACTAAAACTCATGGCTAAAGCTGCTATCATTGGCGATAGTAATAATCCGAAAACCGGAAATAAAACGCCTGCTGCAATTGGAACTCCTAAGGTGTTATAAACAAGTGCAAAAAACAGATTTTGTTTGATATTTTTCATGACCGCATGACTCAGGTGTTTTGCTTTTACAATACCATGAAGATCTCCTTTAACCAAAGTGATCATAGCGCTTTCAATAGCCACATCTGTTCCTGTTCCCATAGCTATACCCACATCGCTTTTTGCCAAAGCTGGAGCATCGTTAATACCATCTCCAGCCATGGCAACTACTTTACCTTCTTTTTGAAGTTTCTCTACTTCTTTAAGTTTATCTTCTGGAAGCATGCTGGCTTTAAAATCTGCTAAATTAAGTTCTGATGCTACAGCTTGTGCTGTATCCTTATTATCGCCAGTTAACATGATTACATCAATCCCTTTATTTTGAAGTTCTTTAATAGCTTTGGCACTTGTTGCTTTGATTTTATCGCCAATAACCACATAACCAACAACAATTTTATCAATCGCTAAATATGAAACCGTCTTACCCTGTTTTTGAAAAGATTTGGCTTCTTCCTGCATGTCAGAAGTTATTTTAGCTTTCGCATAATCCATCATTTTCGGATTGCCAAGCGCTACTTTTTTACTGTTAATAGTAGCTTCAACACCTTTTCCTGTTACGGCGTTAAACCCCTCTGATTTTAAAATTTCTGTTTTCTGCTTTTTTCCGTATTTAACGGTCGCTTCGGCCAATGGATGTTCGGAATTATTATTTAATGAGACAATATATTGAAGTACCTCAGCTTCCGAAAAATTATCACCAAAAGCTCCAACGCTTTCAACCGTTGGTTTGCCTTCGGTAATGGTTCCTGTTTTATCCACAATTAAGGTATCTACTTTGTCCATTTTTTCGAGAGCTTCGGCATTTTTAATCAGTACACCATTTTGAGCACCTTTACCCACACCAACCATCACCGACATAGGTGTTGCCAGTCCTAAGGCACATGGACAGGCAATAATTAAAACCGCAATGGCATTCACCAAAGCATAAACATAAGTAGGTTCTGGTCCTAAAATAGCCCAGACTATAAAAGTGATTACAGAAATTATTACCACTACCGGCACAAAATACCCAGACACTTTATCTGCTAAATTCTGAATGGGCGCGCGACTTCTACTAGCCGTATTTACCAAATGAATAATTTGAGACAATAAGGTGTCGTTTCCAACTTTTTCAGCTATCATTAAAAAAGATTGATTGCCATTAATAGTACCACTACTTACTTTATCTCCCTCCACTTTATCTACAGGAACAGGTTCTCCCGTAATCATAGATTCGTCTATCGTGGTTTCTCCTTCGGTAATAGAACCATCTACAGGAATTTTATCGCCTGGTTTTACTTTTAAAATATCGTTTAATTCGATTTTATCAATATTGACCTCGACATCTTCACCATTAACAACTTTCGTGGCTTTATTTGGTGCTAATTTTAATAACTCTTTTACTGCCGAATTGGTTTTACTATGTGCACGAGCCTCCAGCACCTGTCCCATAAGTACTAATGTTAAGATTACGGTTGCTGCCTCAAAATACACGTGTACTGCTCCGGATTCTGATAAGAATTGCTCTGGAAAAAAGTCTGGAAAAAATAAACCAAACACACTAAATAACCACGCCACGCCAGCTCCAATACCAATGAGGGTAAACATGTTTAAATTCCATGTTTTGATACTTTTATAGGCCCGTTCAAAAAACATCCAAGTGGCGTAAAACACAACAGGAATAGACAATACAAACTGAATCCAATTCCAGTATTTCTGCTCTAGCACCTCATATAAAGGATTATTAGGGAGCATTTCGCTCATAGCAATTAAAAAGATGGGCAGCGTAAATGCTATGGCAATCTTAAACTTTTTTATAAGTTTTTTATATGCTTTCTCTTCGGAAGACAAATCTGGCTCCATAGGTACTAAATCCATCCCACAAATAGGACAGGCACCTGCTTCCTCCTTTTCAACCTCTGGATGCATTGGACATGTCCATTGTTCTGAATTACCAATTGACAGGTTTTGCTCTTCCACCAAATCCATTCCACAAACCGGGCAATCGCCTGCTTTGTCATAGGTTTTATCGCCTTCGCAATGCATGGGACAATAAAATGTTCCTGTGCCTTTGCCCTGAGGTTTTTCAACTTTTGTATCGTTATTAGGCTGTTCTCCTGGATTATGAATACTATAGTTACCTCCATCATTTTTCAAAGCCTCTTGGAATGTTTTTATCGAAAGATGAGATGCCATTTCAATAATAGCTTCTTCTTTTTCTAAATTCACCCTAGCTTTAGAAACGCCTTTCACTTTAGATAGTGTTTCTTCAACATGACTGCGACAACCGTTGCAGGTCATTCCGTGTATATGGTATGTATGTACCGTTTCACCATCTTTTAACTTATAAATTGAATATGTATCTCCATCCTTTTTTAAAGCTTCTTGGAAAGTCGCTAAAGGAATATGCGATACCATTTCAATGCTTGCTTCTTTCTTTTCTAAGTTGACTGTGGCTTTTGAAACACCTTCCACTTTTGAAAGTATTTCTTCAACATGACTGCGACATCCGTTGCAGGTCATTCCTTGTATGTGATATATATGTTTCATTTTTAATTCTGCTTTTAATAATTTTAAAATCTGTTATTAAACCTTAAGATAGTTATAAATCTAGATGTTTTCACTTTCTTTTTACTGAGTCAAATAATTAATAATTGACGTTTGCTCATAATAAGCTTTTACAGATTCAACTTGTCCCATTTGAAACTTTAGTTGCAATTCCTGAATATCTAAAACATCATTAAAATTAATCGTTCCCGTTTCATAGTTTTTAATAAGAATCTCTTCGGCATTTTTAGCCTGTTTTAGGTTTTTATCTTGAGTATTAAATTTTATGCGTGCCTGATTACGATTAGATATTGCTTTTGATAATTCTGAGGTCAGTATATTCAAGCGTTCATTTTTTTGTGATTCGATTTCTTGTTTACGCAAATCGTTTTGCCTGGTTTGAGATTTATACTTTTTATTAAAAATGGGTATAGAAACCGAAAGCATAGGCATTAGCATATCTTTATACGAACTGGTAATCATCGGGCTGTTATCCTGATTAATATACTCCAAGCCAAACCCGACCATTGGTCCACTCTCCTTTTGATTTAGCAATTCTGATTGTTCTACAGATTCATATAATTTGTCGTATTTAAGTAATTCCGGGTTTAGAGACAAAGCCTTATAATCATAAAAGCTGTCATCTTCAGGGATTTCCATATTGGAAACTACAGTTACCACATCATCATATTTACGATTCATCAAACTATTTAAAGCAACCTGAATGCCTTTGTTTTGTTGTGTTAAAACATCTTTTTCCTGCTGTAATTCATTTTGTCTAATCTGTAATCGCAAAACATCTACTGCCGAAGCTTTTCCTACTTCCAAAGAAGTGAGTGCCAATTGTTCATAAGACTTTAACAAGGCTATATTTTTATCAAGGACATGTTGTTTGGCCTGAATTTCATAAAGTTGATAATAAAACTGAGAGACAGACAGTGCCAGTTTTCTTTTGGCAATAGTAACTTCAATATATTGAGCATCGGCCATAGATGAAGCATAATTTTCTCTGGCTGATATGGTTCCAAACCAAGGAAGCATTTGCATGACAGAAACACTAAATCGTTCCATAGGCATTTCCATTTCGGGCTTTACTGCCATAACACCCACGTTAAATTCGGTGTTAGGTAGACTATTAGCTTCATTTATTTTTTCTGAAGTAATTTGATATTGAAGATCAAATTTTTGAATCTCCGGATTGTTTGTTAACGCTTCATCAATTAACAGTTCTAATTCTTGACCACTAATAAAGTGAATAATGAAAAATGAAAAACTAAAAATTAGAAAGTTTTTTTTATGTGATCTTATATAATTCATTTCATTGTTCTTTTAAGTTGAAATTCAGCTTTCCAGCTATACAATACTGGCACTACAAATAAGGTAATTAGCGCAATGAGCATCCCACCAAAACTTGGGATTGCCATAGGAATCATGATATCGCTTCCTCGACCTGTGGATGTTAACACTGGTAATAAGGCTAAAATGGTTGTAGCAGTTGTCATCAAACAAGGACGAATACGTTTTTCTCCTGCTTCAATTATGGATGCTCTAATTTCTTTTTGGGTTTCTGGGGTATTTCTATCGAAAGTTTGCATTAAATAGGTTGCCATAACCACACCATCATCTGTTGCAATTCCGAAGAGCGCAATAAACCCAACCCAAACGGCCACACTTAAATTAATTGGATGCATTTGAAACAGATCTCGCATATTTTCACCAAAAAAGTTGATGTTTATAAACCAGTCCTGGCCATACAGCCAAATCATTAAAAATCCACCTGCAAAAGCAACGGCAATTCCTGTAAACACCATTAAAGACGTTGTAACCGATCGGAATTGAAAATATAGAATCAAGAATATTATTGCTAAAGCCAAAGGCACCACAATTGATAAGGTTTTTTCGGCTCTTATCTGGTTTTCATAAGTTCCTGTGAATTGGTAAGAGATGCCCTTTGGAACTACTAATTCGCCACTATCAATTTTTTCTTTAATTAAAGCTTGTGCATTTTCGACTACAGTGACTTCTGCAAAGTCATCTAATTTATCAAACAGGACATAACCCACTAAAAAAGTGTCTTCACTCTTAATAACCTGTGGCCCTTGTTCGTATTTAATACTAGCCAATTCGCTTAATGGAACCGGACTGCCTTTTTCAACTGGCACATAAATCTGCTGTAAGTCTGTTGGATTTGCTCTTAATTCTCTTGGATATCGGACGCGAACGCCATAACGTTCTCTGCCTTCAACGGTTTGTGTGAGTACCATACCACCAATAGCAACCTTTAAAACACTTTGGACCTCTTCAATCGTGATGCCATACCTAGCAAGTTTCTCTCTATCGATATCAATTAATAAATACGGTTTTCCAACAATACGGTCGGCAAAAACAGCCTCCTGTTTAACACCTTCGGCATGTTTTAGTATGTCTTCTAATTGGACCCCAAAGGCTTCTATTTGTTTTAAATCCTGCCCTTTAACCTTTATTCCCATTGGCGCACGCATACCTGTTTGCAGCATGACCAATCGGGTTTCAATAGGTTGCAATTTGGGTGCAGAAGTAACACCTGGCAATTTTGTTACGCGCACAATTTCATTCCAAATATCGTCTGGGGATTGTATTTCTGGTCGCCAGTTGCGGTAAAACTCTCCATTGTTGTCTGGGATCAGTTGTTCCTTTGCATTTAGAGATTGCCACGCTTCACGTTGTTCCGCTCGCAATGACATGCCGTTTTTTAGTACAAATTCCTCATCAGCATTCACTTTATATCGTTGTCGTTCTCCATTTTCATTGAGCATATATTCTGGTTTATACTGAATGATGTTCTCATACATGGATAATGGTGCGGGATCTAAAGCAGACTCTGTTCTTCCTGCTTTACCAACTACGGTTTCAATTTCTGGAATACTGGCTACTGCCATATCCAATTGCTGTAAAACGCGTTTATTTTCTTCAACACCAGAATGAGGTAAAGACGTTGGCATTAGTAAAAATGAACCTTCGTTTAATGATGGCATAAATTCTTTACCTGTGTTTTTCATAATGAAAAACCCTGCAATAACAATAGCGGTTGGGATTGATAAAAACAATAATTTATTATCTAAACACCATTTTAAAATTCGTGTATAAAACTTTATAAATAAGGAAAACACACCTAATATACTGAAGCAAATAAGACCAACAAAAATGAGGTTCCAGAAAATACTTTTGTCAACCCCTAATGGTCGCCAATATTCTGCTAAAAGAAATACAATAGCTGTTGCAGAAATTATGATATTTAGAAGATTTGCTTGCTTAGCAGTCATTTTCTCTTGAAGTTTTAAAATGCCCGTAACTCCAAAAGCTATCAGAATTAAGCCCAACCAATAGCCATTAATTAACCCTATTAATCCTGCTATTATTAAAGCTGCATTTATAAGATACTTAAAACTTTTTTTATTACTTTTTCTTCTAAATAAAAAGGCCGCAAACGGTGGAATTAAAAATATAGCCACAATAAGAGCCGCGATTAAAGCAAAGGTTTTGGTAAAGGCTAAGGGTCTAAATAGTTTGCCTTCGGCACCAATCATGGTAAACACCGGAATAAAACTAATAATGGTTGTCATCACAGCCGTTACAATGGCACCAGATACTTCAGCCGTCGCGTTATAAACAATTTGGTTAATTGAACGTTTGTCATTCTGAACGGAGTGAAGAATCTCATCTTCAGAATCTGCATCGCTAAACTCACTTTCAACTTTTAACTTTTCACTATTCACTTTTCCCTTTTCACTTGCCTCATCCAAATGTCTAATAATGTTTTCAGAGAGAATAACGCCAACATCTACCATTGTTCCAATAGCAATAGCGATACCGGATAATGCGACAATATTAGCATCGACACCAAAGATTTTCATGGCGATAAAAACCATTAAAACGGCGACGGGTAATAAACCGGAAATTAAAATAGAAGCCCGAAGATTAAATACCATAATGATAATGACTAAAATGGTAATTAAAACCTCTAAAGTCAAGGCTTCATTTAAAGTGGCTAATGTTTCTTGAATGAGTTCCGATCGATCATAAAAAGGTACTACAGTTAGCTGTGATGTTCTTCCATCTTTTAATACTTTAGAAGGTAATCCGGCGCTTAATTCACTTATTTTTTCTTTTACATTATTGATAACTTCCATTGGGTTGGCAGCATAACGCGCTACAACAACACCACCAACAACTTCGGCTCCTTCTTTATCTAATATTCCTCTTCGTGCTGCAGGTCCTAAGGCAACTTTTGCAATATCTTTAATTTTAATAGACGTGAAATCCTCAGAATGCACTACGGCATTTTCAATATCAGAAATAGACTTTACATAGCCCAAACCACGTACTAAATATTCGGCTTTGTTAATTTCTAAAGTTTGTGCGCCAATGTCTTTATT
The DNA here is from genome assembly GCF_026410255.1 of Xanthomarina sp. F1114. Classification (GTDB taxonomy): domain Bacteria; phylum Bacteroidota; class Bacteroidia; order Flavobacteriales; family Flavobacteriaceae; genus Xanthomarina. The sequence goes on along the minus strand of NZ_JAPMLL010000007.1, from coordinate 149,128 downwards.
GCTTTCTTTAATCGCTTTTACAACTTGATTTAATCCAATATTGTATTGGCGCATGAGTTCTGGATTGACATCTATTTGATATTCCTGAACATATCCGCCAATTGAAGCCACTTCCGAAACACCACTTGCCGACGACAAGGCATATTTTACATAATAGTCTTGAATGCTGCGTAACTCATGTAAATCCCAGCCACCAGTAACCTGGCCGTTTTCATCACGACCTTCTAGGGTGTACCAAAATATCTGTCCCAAGCCGGTGGCATCAGGTCCTAAAGCTGGATTTACATCTTCGGGCAATAAGCCATTGGGTAATGAGTTTAGTTTTTCTAGAATCCGACTCCTGCTCCAGTAAAATTCTATATCCTCTTCAAAAATGATATAGATGCTTGAAACCCCAAACATAGACGAACTTCTAATGGTTTTTACTCCCGGAATACCAAGCAAAGTTGTGGTTAACGGATAGGTAATTTGGTCTTCAATATCTTGTGGAGAACGACCATCCCATCTGGTAAAAACTATTTGTTGGTTTTCGCCAATATCTGGAATGGCATCTACAGCCACAGGATTGCTAGGTAACCCCGATAGCCATCGGGACTGTTCCCAATTAAAGGGTGCATTTACCAATCCCCAACCTATAAAGAGCGTGAGTAGCAAAACAGCTACCAATTTATTTTCTATTAAAAATTTGATGCTTTTATTTAGCATTGAAATAAGATTTTAGTAGTGAGTACAAAGTATCAAATACCTTGTGTTGAGAAACAAATTTTAAAGTTTCATCAAAACACAAAAAGGTCCTAACACAAAACAATTTGTATTATAACCAACTACTAAAAATCAAATTAAATAGGTCTCGTCTATCTTGAAGATGTCCTTGACGACGAGTGGTGGTTTGTATGCTTCAAAAGAAGATGCATTTTTATCTAAACCTTCAAAAAGGTTGATATAAGAATAAATAAATGAAGCAATAAATACCTGTTGTTGAAACGTTACTTTATCAACTTGAAGTTGTAACTCATTTTGACCTTCAATGGCCAATTGTTTATCATCACAACAGTTTTTCTTAGTAATAGAACATGCTTCGGTAGAGGGTTTTTCCATTTCCATACCACAACCTTTTGCTTTGTGGAAAATGGCAGTTTCTACTAAAGTATCTCCACAATAGTGCATATTTAAAGTAAACGACATTGTAGAGAATAACACTACAAAAGCCATCAATAAAGACCCTATTTTATGGAAAAACTGCTTCATATCTATTTACAAATATATAAAAATACAAGAACTATTGTTTTTGTTTAACAGAAGTTTAGGTTCTAAAACCTGTATTATCTAGCTTTCAAGAGTTTCGTTAAACTACATTTTTAGATGGTATATTTCCTAAAATAATCTATAAATTAAAGACTTCGGTTTAATTACTAGAAACTGAGACAAAGAAACCTTATAATATAATTTCATTGATATCATTTTTCAAATACGACTGAATATTTTTAAACAAATATAAAAGGCAAAAATCCTATCTTTGCGCACCTAAACAATAAGATGGCTCTCACATTACTTTCATCACCTTTACAAGGGTTTACAGATTTCAGATTTCGCAATGCCTTCCATCATTACTTTGGTGGCATAGACACTTTTTACGCCCCATATATTCGGCTCAATGGAAAATTGAAAATTAAGCAATCTTATCAGAACGACTTACTTCCAGAAAACAACACAACTTTAGAGGTGATTCCTCAAGTTATTACTAACGATCCCGATGAGTTTTTATATGTTGCTAAATATGTACAAAGTTTAGGTTATAAAGAATTAAATTGGAATTTAGGTTGCCCTTATCCTATGGTTACTAAATCTGGTATGGGATCTGGGTTAATTTGCAATCCGATTAGAATTAACGAGGTCTTAGATAAAGCTCATACTGAAACTGATATTTTGGTTTCTATGAAAATGAGAATGGGATATGAAAATGCTGAAGAAATTTTAGAGACCTTTCCTATCTTAGATCAATATCCACTTAAAAGTATTGCAATTCACGCTAGAATAGGTAAACAACTTTATAAAGGTCCTGTAGATTTAGATGCTTTTGAAAAATGTATAGGCAGTACCAAGCATAAATTATACTATAACGGGGATATAACCAGTGTTTCTGCATTTAAAGAGATTGAAAAACGATTTCCTGATATTGATCATTTTATGATTGGACGAGGGCTGATTGCTGATCCATTTTTACCCAATATGATTAAAAATAACAGCACAGAATATCCTGAAAACCGATGGGAGATTTTTTCGGAATTTCATGATAGTATTTATCAACAATACGATGAATATTTATCTGGACCAACTCCTATAAAAATGAAAATGTTAGGGTTTTGGGAGTATTTTTCTCAAGCAACATCAAACCCACATAAAACATATAAAGCTATAAAAAAGGCAACAAATCCGATAAAATATAGACTAGCGGTTGATCAAATTTTAAAAACGGAAATGAAACGTTAAATGCAATTGTGTTTAATCTAAAATTTAAGAACTTGCCATTTTACTTGTATTAAGTCTAAAAGATTTTCTATTCTATTTAGTTGTTTATACAAAATAAAAACGGGTAGAATCTCTTAATACTAAACGTGATTGCATTAATTAAAAAACTTACATATTATGAATAGCAACAGATCATACGGAATTGGTGGTAGTACACCCGAAGAAGAACTTTCAAAATTAAGTGAGCCAACAACAAAACCAGCTCCTATTAGTGAAAAAGAATTCCAAAACAGACTTGATAAAGCATGTACAGCTTTAAAAACAAAAGGATTGGATGCCTTATATATTAATGCTGGCACTAATTTATACTATTTTACAAATACAAAATGGAATCCATCTGAACGTTTAGTTGGCGCAATTCTTTTTGCAGATGGAAGTCTTAAATATGTGGTTCCTGAATTTGAAATAGGAACTTTCAATGATTTTATAGGAATAAAGGGAGAGCTTATTCCATGGGCAGAACATGAATCTCCTGTACAGAAAATAGCAGAAGCTGTAGCTGAAGGTACAAGACTAGCTATTGATGATACTACAGCATTTACAATGGTTTCACGCTTTCAGGAACATAAAAAGTTTAAAATTAGCAGTGCTGAAGAATTAATTAGAGACATCAGAATGCTTAAAAGTGAAGCCGAAATTGCACATATCCAATACCCGATGGACTTAACCATGCAAGTACATCAAGCTGTTGCACGAATTTTAAAACCAGGCATTACCACCAGTGAAGTTGAAAACTTTATTCATAAAGCGCATCAAAAACTAGGAATAGCTAGTGGTTCGTACTTTTGTATTGTGTTATTTGGTCGAGATTCTAGTTTTCCTCATGGAGTCAAGTCGCCAAATCCATTAAAAGAAAATGATATTGTTTTAGTAGATACTGGTGCCAGATACAATGGGTATCTATCGGATATTACCAGAACTTATATTTATGGAGACGCCACAGATAAGGAAAAGAAAATTTGGGCTAATGAAAAAGCTGCGCAATTGGCTGCTTTTGAAGCTGCACAACTAGGAAAACCGTGTGGACATATAGATGATCAAGTACGAGTACAATTAGAAAAAGATGGCTTAGGACCAGATTATGATTTACCAGGATTACCACATAGAACTGGTCATGGCATTGGACTTGAAATACATGAGCATCCATTTATTCTAAGAGGAAACGACATAAAGTTGCAAGCCGGAATGGCTTTTAGCATTGAACCCATGATTGTGGTCCCTAATGAATTCGGAATCCGTTTAGAAGATCATATTTATATGACAGAAAATGGTCCAAAATGGTTTACAGAACCAGCACATAGTATTGAAAATCCATTTGGAGTCTAAGCCAAAAATATAGCTTGCTTTTTTACAAAGTTGGAATTTAATTGAATCCGTCATGTTTTTTAGTATGACGGATTTTTTATTGATAAAAACAACAATAGTCACCAACAAATTATAATAATTCTAATCTTATTTTATCACGAACCCACGAACCCTTTTTCATGCTCTCATTTTTTAGACTTTTATTTTTTCATTAGTACATGTTTACCTTTTTCATTTTTTAACACAAATTAATTATAACACTATTTTTAACTAAATATCACACTTAAAATTTGAAAACAAAAACATCAACTACAGCTTAGTATCTCAAAAATTTAGATTAGCTATTATTAATTAATAAAAAAATAAACATGAAAAATTTACAAATAAACTTCAAACCATTAGTAATCTTATTATGTATTGCCGCTGCTTTCTGCAGTTGTAGCAATGACGATGACGTTACTCCTGCAAAAATAACCTATCAGGTAGCTATAAATGCCTCCCCAAGTGAGGGCGGAACGGTTTCTCCACAAAGTGGAAACTTTGATAAAGATCAACAAATAGATATAACAGCCACACCTGCCACCGGCTGGGAATTTAAAGAATGGCAAGGCGATGTAACGAGTACCAACAACCCGATGCAACTCACTGTAAATACGTCTAAAACCATAACAGCAGTCTTTGAAAGAGACCTGTTTTATCTAGCAGAAAACGGCGTAACCATACTAGCGCCAGAGGCTGCTGTGGGAGATGCCGGTGTTGTAAATGGTATTACTTACACCAAACGTACGGCCGACCAAATTACACCTGAAAATGCCGAAACCACCTGTACAACAGGTATTACAGATATGTCTGAATTATTTTTGGACCAAACCAATTTTAACGGAGACATTAGTCATTGGGATGTAAGCGCTGTAACAACTATGAACCGGATGTTTTATAAAGCTTCTAGCTTTAACCAAGACTTAAACCATTGGGATGTGAGCCGTGTAACAAATATGAGCTATATGTTCCGGAATGCAAGTCTTTTTAACGGAAACATAAGTAACTGGGATGTAAGCAGCGTGATGGATATGAGCTTTATGTTCGCGCTAACTGACGTGTTTAACGGAGACCTTAACAGTTGGGATGTGAGCAACGTAACGGATATGAGTAGGATGTTTTTGAGTAGCATAACCTTTAACAGCGATATAAGCAACTGGGACGTGAGCAACGTAACTGATATGCATAGAATGTTTCTGGCAGCATACGCTTTTAACGTAAATATAAGCAATTGGAATGTGGGCAGCGTTACAAATATGGAATCTATGTTTCGTGACACCCACAACTTTAACAGCAATATTGGTAATTGGAATGTGAGTCAAGTAACAAATATGGAAGGGATGTTTATCCGAGCCACTTCCTTTAATCAAAATCTCAACGCATGGAATGTTAGTAATGTAACAAACATGAAACACATGTTCAATGGTGCTTCCCTTTTCAACGGAAATATTAGTAACTGGATTGTAAGTGGTGTCACCAATATGGATTATATGTTTTCCAATGCAACCAACTTTAACCAAAACCTAACCAGCTGGTGTGTTATAAATATTCCTACAGAACCTATTAATTTTGCTTTCGGAAGTGCACTAACGGATGGTAATAAACCAACATGGGGTACCTGCTTTTAATACAAGCTTAAAATGAATGACACATCTATGGATTAAAAGTATATCGTTATGTACCTTGTGCCGAAAACATGAGAGTTTAGTTATAAAAACAGACTTTTCAGACTTTTAAATATTATTATATGATTGAAACAGGCATAAAAAATGAGCTAAAGATGGACACTAAAATAGTCACTAATAACCTATGTAAAAAGTGACTTGATATTGCCCCCTTTGGCTGATTTTATTGCTAAAACAAGAAACGAATACAATGAGTAAACTAAAAAAGGCTTGAACTATTTTAAGTAAAAAAAAACAGTTCTAATGGAAATAGTACACCAGGAAGATTAATAAAGGTATAACCAGAATTATTAGCCATACATTCTGAATAATATCCTACAAAAACTCAATAGGTTTTGTAGGATATTTTTATAATTATCAATTTGTGTCATCCAAAGTTTTGATGTTTATCAACAAAATTGTACTTCTAGTGTACAATTCTGCGAAATCTACAAATTTAGAACCTCCTATTTTCCGATACAATATCTTCCTAATACCGCTATTGTTGAGTTGATAAACATTAGGCAACAAATAGGATACAAATAATGCTTGAAAAGCATCAATTAAAGACAATGAAAAATAAATTGAACTACAAATATAGTATAAAAAAAACCACTCGTTAAGAGTGGTTTTCAATCAAAAACACCAAGCATTAATTAGCTATTCCAGAGCCTAAATAAGTACTGTTTGATACTTGATTACCATCAGCAGTGATAAAAGCCATAAAAAGCTCTACTGTATCTCCTGCGTAGGTTGTTGGGATAGCAACAATTTGAGTCCCAACTGTTCTATCAGCACCATCGGTTAAAGAAATAGATTCTTTCTTTGATGGATTGTAAACCAATAACATTGATTTATCAGTAGTGTTTGCATTTCCTTCAGCAGAGTTATCATCCCAGTTAAAAGTCACTTCTCCTGGATTAGCAAGATCAGTAGTAGGGTTTAAAGCAGTCGATAAACCTCCTCTACTGACTAATGCGTTAGGAAAATCAACCTCAAAGTTAGGTTCGATCCCTGTAATCGCATTATTTAACACATAAGACATAGCGGCATTAAATGCAGTCTTTTTTACAGCTAAAAGCTTATATCCTTTTTGGATAAAAGGTTTAACAGCCTGAATAAATTCTAAAGTCATTGTAAACTTATTTCTTTGGTTTACCTGACCTACAGTTCTTGGATTGGCTACACTTGAAGGTTTAATTCTTATGTAATCAATTCCTTTCCAGCTTCCACCGATAATGTTTCCAACTTTACCTGAAAGCCCTCCTAAAATACCTTGAGCAATTTTTCCCATAACATAAATGATTTAAATGAAACTTATTTTTCTTCGGACTTGGTACGGACTTGACACGAAGTTGTACCTTCCGTTGAAATATATGGCAACTTTTATGCTATTCGTTAGATATGGATTTTGTTGCTTTAGATTGCTTCCTTTTGCATCAGAAATAAAAAAATGAATATTTTTTTTACAAAGAAAAAGAGAAAAAAGAAAGCCGTTTCTTTGATGGCGTTGACATACTGTCAAGTTTTTTGGAAAAAATATTGCTAATGGAAAGGGTTTTGAAATTTGCGCCTGACCAAAGGGGCAAGATTTTTTTCAAAACCCGTAGGGCTTGAACTTTATAGTATGATGAGCGTGGGATGAAGGAAGCCAGCTAACTTTGCAATCTTTTTTATTTTTTGCTTTCATTCAAATTGTATAGAAAATTAATGCCTTTGACATCAAACTTAATGAATGCACTGTAAATCTTTTTTAACAAGTCTTTAGGTTCTAAGTTTTTATTTCCCTCTTCAGTGAGCCATTTTTTTACAATTGGATTCTTCTTAAGCTTTCCTCTTTCAACAGCAGCTGGACTAAAGGGAGTAATAACAAAAAACTCCTTTGATGACTCCTTGGCTTTCATCGATAGGTTATTTATTGCGGGAAGTGTTAAACGAACTTTGAAAATAATTTTATGTGAAAGTCGATCATTTAATAATTTAATATTCCTTCTTTCTACAGGAACCCATTCTTTATTTTTACTATCAAAACTGAAGTTTAGATCGAACTCAATTTTGCAGTTTAACTCTTGAAGACTTCTGAAAAATAAATTAAATGCAGATAAATTTCCCTTAAATGTATTTATCTTATCAGCAACTGAATATTTACTGTTACTTGTTGCAAATAGATTGTTACCGCCAAAAGTGGATGATGTATTAAATAAGATCCTATTCAAATTGCTGTTACTAAAAATGTGTTTCAATAAATCTAAATTGATAACAACCTCATCTAAACAAGAGTCCTTATGAGAATACTCTGTACGTCTAGTTGAATATATTATATCGGCATAATTAATTTCATTTGTATTAAGATATTTACATAAGCTCTGTTTTGCTTCAAATGGAGATTGATTACCAAATATTTTTTTCAACTCATCTTCTTGCAAAAGTATATCCCACATCATATTTCGGTTTCCATGATAAAAAGGAACTTTTGGTGGTGATATCTTGCTATTATCTGGATTGGATAATTTATCTATTTTATGTTTCACAAATACATCATTGTAGTGTAAATAGCTAATTGGTGGAAAAGTGCCAATAATGTATTTATCATAAAGTTGAAGTTTGAACATTTTTACATAAGGATGGATTTCAACTGGAGGTTCCTTAGGTAGCTTAAAATCATTTTCAATTAGAAAATTTATTAATTCTTTATTTTGATTTTGAAGCTCTTTAAATGAGACTTCAGTATCTACAACCCGGTTATGTTTTAACTTCATAAACTCTTGTTATAAGGTGATTAATTTAAATATATAACGAAGTTTTTTAAGAAAAAACTTGACTTGTATTAAAACCAACTTTTTAAATAATGTATAGGAATAGTCAATTTAATTTTATATGAAACCCTTTCTTACCAGGTTTTACTCTTTAACAACTCAGCTATTGTAGGGACATCAGGTAGTTTTTTAAGAGACAAAACTGTTTTCAAATTAAAAAACTTTGTTCCTTGTAGTGGGTAGTTTGTTTCTTTCTTAAAATCAGTTTCATAGAATTTTTCGACACAAAAAAATCTATGATTTTTGCTTAAATCCCATCCGTTGTTTTTCAAAGCAGCTGGAATAACGTTTTTTATATTATTAATCTCTGTTTCTGAAAGCGGTTTAGTTTTCTCTTTAATAATAAGTTCTCCTGATGAATCCATATCAGCCAGTACAATATTTGATATTTTACCAATACCCCTTATACTCTTATTGGCATAAATTCCTATGTAGCTATGTTCAGAAAATCCCTTTTCTTTTTTGGCATAATATAAATCATAATTAAAATTTTCTTCTAATGTCCATCCACAAGTGACGGCTCTCATTCTACTCTTACTTGTAGATATCAGTCCTGATGACCAACAATAGGATTCAAAATCATCAATTATTTCATTTAATTCAAAATCATAATCTTGGAGGACTTTTCTAAATTTAGAAATTAGGGTTTCAAAAGTTGTAGATACAAATCGTACATTTATTCCACTTGTTATTATAGCTTCTATAACTTTTTCTTTAATCAAATTAGAGGGTATTTCTGGACTTAATGAAAGTAAAACTTTGTAATCCTCATCGTTAAACGAATTAAGATGATTTATTAACTGTTTTGAATTAAACCCCTTATGAAGTTTAGTTTCGATTTCAACTTTGAAACTTGGTTGATAAATGCTACCATCTGGTATTGAATCCTTATTTTTTTCTTGTTGATTAAAACTTATACTTGTATCATCAATTGAATCTTCTGTTAAATCTGTTAAAAATGCATGAAATTTATATGTTGAATGTTGATATAATCTTGACAACAACAAAAGAGTGTTATTAGTTGCTACATTTTCCCGTTGTGAATACCTTTGAAAATAGTGTATTGAACTCATTGAATATTTTTTTTAAATATATGCTTTTTTAAGCAGGTAATCGCGTAGCGTATGGCGGTAGCCATAATAGCGAGCCGCCAGCGAGTTGAGCAAGGGTGGTGTGGGAACATAGCCCGATAGGGCTACCACGCCTACGTTGAAAACGCAAGTGTGGCGCAATTTTTTGATGCCGTTGGCTTTAGCTTGGATGTAGCGATGGAAAGCAAGTGTGACAATTGATTGAGACTATTGAAGGTAGGTTACCGTTTTTAAATTTTAGCAATTGTGTTATTTCTTTAAATAGAAATAGGTTTTAAGGGTCTTGAGGATATTCAGGAAATTGAGAATATTTAATTTCATTTTTTAAACAATTGCCAATTTAAAAATGGTTGATGCGTTGGATGAAATAGTTGATTGAATGCGTTACTCTTGCTGTGCGTTTGCAAAATATAATAATCCGCTTTAGGATTTAAAGACCATTTAATCAACATTTATATATGCTTTAAAACTAATCAATATCATCATTTTACTTGAAGCGGTTATTTTATTTGCAAAATGGCTGCTTTCAAAAATTGTGACACACTGATTAGCCCGCAGCGATCCGCAGGCGAGCCAAATTGTGAAGCAACGGTTGTACCCTAATTAATTTTATATGCGCCTCAAGCGCATACCTATTTGGGTTTTAGGGTACAAAAGTAGTTGCGGGTGAGGAAGTTGTGTAGTGTGTGAAATAAAGCAAATACATAGTGCTAACGAGGATGTGTCACCGCAGTAGTGCTATGTATGGTATATGCAAGCCATTTAATCAAAAATGCACCTTTTAATATTAGATTTCTCAACTGCGCTCGAAATGACATTATTAGCACCAAATAGCTTGCAGATATGCTTTATGAAACAAAATGGAACAGCTGACGAACACCTTATTACCTGCCTTCCTTAATGTTTAATTTTAGTTCTGAGGTTTGTTTAGAGTAACGATATTGAGCGTTGGCAAAAAGCATAGGCAATAATTTTGATATGACTTTTAATTTATTGTTTTCATATATTAAAATTGTTGCTTATGCTGAGCGGAACCGTAGGCTCTTGCGATTGAATGCGTGTAGCTTGCGGAATAAATGAATGAGTATGTGCCGAAGGTGTGGACTTTGATAGTTCTTTATTTTACCAATATGATTTTCTTTTTGGTTTTAAAGTGTCTCTATCAATGTCTTCTAAGAGTTTTACTTCTTTTTCAATAAATGGATCATACCAATCTGCTTTTTCTTTAGCCCACTCTATCCATTGTTGTTTTTCTTCATTTAAACTGTTTGATTTGATTGCATAATCTTCAAATTCTTTAATGTAATTTCTAATGTATTGTGATTTATGCCATCTTGTAGCTGATTGAAATAGGGCTTCAAAATTTGCGATTTCATTATCTTTTAGCTTTTGAACTTCTTGTTGTTTAATGCGAATTTTCTCTTGATGCTGTCTTATTCTTTCATTTTCAATTTGACGCTCTCTATCTCGTTTTGCTCTTAGTTCTATCCACGCTAAAATATCAACTAGTTTATCTTCTAAAGGTTTTGTTTGACTATCTGACCATTCTTTAATTGGGTAGGAATCATCTAATTTTAAAGATAAGTTTCCTGTAGGTACAAGATCGTATTCATCCCAACTGTATTTAGTTTCTCGTTTAACTCTTTTATTTTTTTCAGTTAATCTAATGTTATACGATTGTTCCTTTATTAATATTGTTGTTCTATTCTCTGTAGTTATTCTATATCCTCTTTTTTCTATAATCTTGATAAATGTATCCATAAAGCGTAAGGCTCTCGGTAATAATTTATCTGATACATTTATACTTATTACATTAGAGCTGTCTAAATGCGTGCTCCAATCTCTATTTCTATTCCTAACTTTGAGTTTTTCGTGATACTCTTTTGTTGCTGTGATGTATTTATGAGGTTTAGCTAATTTAGCAGGTACAGCTATCTTTAATTCCTTTGATTCCTCAATTTCCTTTTTCCTTAATGCTAATTCTGTATTTGGATGCTTTCCTTTATAAAGTATGTTGTTGGTTTTTTCTAGACTGATTTTTGGGTTATCATTTTGTTTAGGAAGTTTTACCTTTTCTACTTTTTTATTGAATTTTAATTTCATCCAATACCCTGCTTTAGGTAATGGTATATTGTGCTTTTTACAAATTTTACGAAACCCATTATCTGAAAATCCATAGTCTTTTACTATGTGGGTTATTGGCTTGCTCCAAACCAAATCATATAACTCTTTTCTTGTAATGGTTTTGTTATCCATAACGATTAATCGAACTGAACGTTTAATTTATGCATTCTTAATGCTACTGCTTTTTTAGTGCGCTCTAATTGAGCTGCAATTTCTAAAACAGTATATCCGTCATTTACCATTTCAATTAATTTATTTTCGTCTTCTGGTGTCCACGGATTAGAAAAATCTGGTTCTGTTATGTAAGTAACGGTAACTGTTTGTCTATTTCGTTCTATATCGAATATGTCTCTATCAAATAAATATTGAGGTTTTATAGTTTTAAAAGCTTCTATAGGTTTTGGGATGTGTTGGGATGGTATGTATAAAATGTTTTTAGTACGTGTTGCACTTACATACAATAGATTAATTTCTTCATTAATTGCCTTTTGATCTAAAGATGGTGCTTCGGGACCATTTAATTGTTTGTTTATTTCTTCCCAATCTATAAAGTCATTACATACTTTTACCACGTCATACTCCATTCCTTTACTTCTGTGAGCTGTTGTAAATATTAGGTCTGCTGATTCTCTTTCATTTTGAGGTACACATCGGTCTCCTAAAGTTTTGAGGATATTTGGGAAGCTTGATTTGTATTGTAAAATAATTTCAACAATTAGATTTAATTCTAAATCTCCTGTTTGTTTGATGTATGATTGCAGTTCATTAATACTATTCATACTTCGTATCATCTTATCTTTGATGTACTTATGATTACCTTCATATAAATTGTAAACATCCCATAAAGAAGCGCCTGAACCTGCAAACGTATATGACTTAAAACCACCTTCAAAGTAGATTCTTTTTGCTACTTGTGCTTCAATTACATAAAAGAATGCTTCTGAAAGTAACTGTACATTGGTACGTGCTATAACTGCTTTTATCTTGTTTGCCTTTGATTTACCTCTACCTACAATTTTACAATCGTTTGGAACGTCTAATACTTTTTTGTAAGCTAACAAGTGTTTAGAAAGTGTTGCAACTTCTTTATTAAACCTAAAGCTATTTGATAAATGTAATGTTTGAAAATCGACTTGTTCTAAAGAGTTTACTGCATATCTCCAAGAGTAAATTTGTTGATGCGTATCGCCTACAATTACCTTAATACAATCTTGTTTTAAGAAAATATCTAGCATTGCTGGTGATGCGTCTTGTCCTTCATCAAATAAGATGTAATCAAACTCTAGAATAGGGTTTGTTAATTGAAATTTCTTTAGATAATAATCGTGTGTTACAGGAATTTTACCTATATCCATTAAATTAAAAAACTGCTTAGTGTATTTTAAAATGAACTTTTCGTTAGCTATTGCGAACGCTAAAGCTGTAGGTTCATTTACTGATTCTGCATAGTCTAATTCTTCGAATGAAGCTGCTGTACTGTTACAGAAATATGCAATAAAGTTTCTAACGTGTGTACATAAAATATACACATAGTAATCCTTAGCCTTTCCTTTAAGGTTTAATATATCTGCAATTTGATGCGGTTTATATCCATCTCCTTGAAGCTCATAATTACCTCTATCTATAATTTCTCTTTTGGCCAAAGAATGTGCTGTTTTTGAAAACACATTATGAATGCCTTTTTCTTTAAATTTATGGTAGGCTTCTGATTGTACTGAGCTATTAAAAGCTAAGTATAATAATCTCTTATTTTTAGGTTGATTAGCTGCATATTCAATTAAGGTTGATGTTTTACCAGAACCTGCAATTGCGTTTACTCTTAAATTTCCTTTAGCCTCAATTATGGCTTGTTGTTCTTTAGTCCACTTCATTATAAAAACCAAAGTTTGTCTTTGGCATCCTTTGGTATAGGTGCTTTAAATTTTGGTGCTAATTGTGCTACCATTTCAGGATATTTTATCGTTACTGGTACGTTTTGTTGACGTAGTGACTTCCAGTATAACCTGCTAAATTGATAGACTTGGGTTAATAATTCTTCTATAATTTCTAAATCTTCAAATGCATCTTCATCAGGACTTGTAATACCTATTTTTATAGGAAACGGAAACCCTTCTGCTATTGGGTATTTATTATCGTTATTGTAACGTGCGTTATTGAATAATAAGAATTTATTATATCCTATTCTTATGAATGTTCCGCTTTTAGGCATTAGGTTATGCCATCCTAAATCGTAAGCAATTAGATCTTGTGCATCTGTTTTATTGATGTTTAATATGTATAAAGGCACGTTAAGGTCTAATTTTCGCATCCCTTCTTTGATTGGCGCAATCTCTTTTCTGCTCATATCTTTAAAGAAATGAATCACTACCTTATCAGCCTCATATTGTGATGTAAACTTTCTTATTTTTTTGGTAATACTTCCTGCCAAATCATCACTATTATTTTCTGAGAAGTATTCGAAATCTCTAAAAATACCATTGTTTTGAAAGCTAAATGCGCTTGCTATATATCGTTTGTTTTCATCTTGATAGGTATATGCTCCTACACCAATTACCAATTCCTTTTTTTCTGTTTCTGCTAATTTCCAAGGAACACCACCTAATTTGGCGTGTATTGCCAACGCTATATTGTTAAGTGTATATTGAAAGTTTTTAGGCTTTTTGATATCCTTTTTCATTTTTTGATAATCGATAGCCTGGGTTACAATACCTTCTTTTAACATTAATTCTTTTACCCTTGCATAGACTAATCTATCTTCTGGGTTTGGTGTAAACTTATCAAACGGACTGATATAGAAAGCTGCATATTTTACATTCTCGTGGTCGAAATCTAATTCTGCTAATCGTTCTTCTATTTTTGGTAGAGGATCACTTTCATCTTCAAATTCTATAAAATGATTAGGTGCAAGTGATGCCTTGACATTTATATATTTTTCTAAACCTTTAAAATATGTTCCTTCACCTGTGCCTTCTGTTAAAAACTCGTATAATGTTCTTATTTCTGGCTGATGATTTTTGTGATGTATGAAAAAGAACTTAATGTTTGGGTGCTTTGGTCTTCTATACGGTTTAAACTTACCTAATTCCATTTTTGGAATACGCCCTGTCTTCTTAAAACCATATTCTAAAGTTCCTTTTATCGCATCTATATGATTTACTCTATTCTTTGGCACTTTTATAAAAGTATTACCATAAATAGGTATGATATTTTTAAACTCTTCTGTTAACAGATAACCCTTAGCAAACGCATTTATCATTTCGAGATATTTTTTATAACGGTTCTCTCTATCTGGTAATGGAACCTCTATATTATAGGCTCTTGCTAAGTCTCTGTTTAGTAATGGAAAAGCTTCTTCGAAATCTATTTCATTAAAAAAATCTTCTTTATCTGGATGCTGCATTTTTTGGTAATTGAATGCGCCTTGATTGTAGATTGTTTTTTTGATTAGTGTTGTATCTTCAATATCTGCGATGGACTTTTTCATTACTTTGGAAATACCATCATACGCCACGACTAGCTCAGGATTTTTAGAAACTGTAGCAAATTGAATTTTTAATGAAAATTTGTAATATCTACGATAATGTGGATTGTTATTCTCTTTTTCTGGTAGCCAAACTTCTAAGTCTTGCACAAAGTTTCTAAGGACTACTAAGCCCTTTTCTTTGAAATAGGCTTTTATTCTGTGTCTTAATGCCTGTTTGTAAATCTTTAGCTCTTCATCATACATTTCTAGCTCTAATGCTACAGCATTTTCTATGGGTTTATCAAACGATGTGTATACATATTCTATATCTGTATCTTCTAATTCGGGCAATGCTTCTAGTAGTTGCTTAGAGAATTTTGAGCGATGTACTCTGTGTAATCCTTCTGCATCTTGAAGTGTAAAATAGAATATTGGTGCTTTTGATGGCCAATCGAATGATAATATGTTGAAATGAAGTTGTTCTGACATAAGCTGTTGATTTTTTGATTTACATAAGGCTATTATTTAAGGGTTAATTATTTTAAATTATGACAGTGCTTTTTTTATTATTTCTTTTACATCGTCATCTGAAAATTTATCTCTTGATTCTAGTAAATCTCTAACATCATCATTATCACTTAGAGACTTCAATAACTGTTTAAATTGAATACCTATTTTATTATTGGATTTGATCTCTAAGGTCATTGAAACCTCATCTTTATAAGACATAAAACTGTCATACAATTTATGATAAGCTATACCAATAGCTCCTGAAAAAGGTATCATTTTTGGCTTAGTTACTTCCTGACCTCCTTTTAGAATCTGATCATTTGAAATGCCAGGGTAAGGGTCTATAAAATATATTTTCTTTATACCAAGTTGATAAGCCTTTTTAGAACATAATTCACAAGGACTAGCAGTGGTAAACAATATACCATTTTCAACCCCTTGCCCTCCTAACTTAGTTATTTGAAGCATTGCATTTTCCTCTGCGTGTAGAGACCTTGTATGAACCTGATTTGCTTCACCTTCGTAATGATTATGAACAGTTTTAAAACAAAAAGCGCAATTTTTCCCTTTCAGATCAGAACCATTTTTTTCATAAGCAGTCTCAAAATAATCCTGTAAAGCTTCATTAAACTTACTAGGCTTTTCATTCTTGTATTTATAAGATGATTTTGAAGACACCTCTCCTTTTTCAAAAGGACTGTAGTGTTTACTTTTTTCTAATTGTGCAGGGTTACTCGGTTTAATTATGTCATTTACTTCTCTTAAATTACAAGGGGTATGACCTTTAGCAACATCATTCCAACCTATCGATTTAACATAAAAATTATTATCAGTAATGGCTGCCCCTACATTTCTAGAAATACAGCCAGAATTTAATTTTGCTGAATTAGCTACTTGCATTGATCTTTCAACTGAGCTAGGGGTTACAAGTCCTGGTTGAGAAATTAAAGCAACAAGCTTTAACAACTGTTCTTCTCTTGTCAAAAAATTTAATTCTTCAAATGGTGGATCGTATTTTTTAATAAAAGAAGGTATGTCTGATTCTTTTAGATTAAGTATATGATAATCGCTTTTTTGAATACAATTTTCTACATCAGGTGATGAAAATAAACCTTTCGCAAAATCACCAGTCTTGTATTCTATTTCATCTAATTCCAATAATTTATCTGCTAGTATCTCCCTTTTATTTACATCTTTTATTGATTTAGGTAAACGTTTTAAAATTCTATCTCTAGAATTATCCATTACATCCTTTGTAGCAAGCATATAGAAAGCTGAATATCTTTCCCTGAAAAACATTATTTCTAAAGAGTTCCTTAATGAATCAATTACAATTCTAGTTGGCCTTTCTTTATTTGCCAACTTTCTAGCCTTAACAATACGGTTAATTACGTTGGCTATTTGATAAATATTTTCAACTGTCTTACCATTTGGAATACGAGGGTCACCCGACTGTCTAATATTACAAGCAATATGGTGTAGAAAATTTGTTCTGCGGTAATATCCTTCAGATTGTAAAGCCTTAAAAATTTCATTACTAAAACTTTTAAAAGGCTTTCCAAAGAAAATTTTGTTAAGTAAGATTAAATCATCTTCTTTCTTTATTTTACCTAAATTTTCAATTGACTTAATTTCTGCTATAAGCGTTGAATATTTAACGTGAATTTCTAGAATCTTTTGATGTACATCAGAAACAACATCTTCATTATCCTCTTTTTTAGATTCTCTATAAAAATCCTTCAGTAATCGGTATAGCTTATAGTAATTCCCTCCATACCTATTAAACAAATAGAGTAATAACACATTCTTATAACTAATTACATCAAATGGTGTCCAATTACTATCTGTAGACACAAAATTCTTTATAATATTATATTTTCTAATAAAAAGCCCATTTGAACTCATCTCATCAGAAAAATTTCGTAAACCTTCCTTCTCTAGATTAGAGTACGATCCAGATAATAAATTAGCCATTGTTGTGCAACCAGAACCTGTACGACCTGTAAGACCTATAACTGTAAAATTTCGTCTTAATGAATATAAGTGATCTAATTTCATATACTTATTTTATAATTGAACTGATGGTTTCTATGCGCTCTAATAGGGTATTTACAAATTCTTCTTTGCTTACAAAGTAGTCTTTGTATTTACCTGTGGTTTTGCCACCTGCCATTGATACTGTTATACGCCAATTACCATCTGCTAATTTTACACCTAAATTTTCTACTTCTTGGGATGGTATTAGTAGTATTTTATCGCTCATTTTCATTTTGCTTTGATCGAAGCTAAATGCTACTATGTAGTATGAGTGATGTGGTTTGAAGGTGTTACCGTTAATGGTTAAGATTAAGCGGTTGCGTTTGTGTACGTTAAAGCGTGTTTTTACCTGTAAGTAAATTGGTGTATAGAGTTTTTCTTTTAATACGATTAGATCTATGCCTCTATCATCTATTACAGGTTTGTATACATTGAGTAAACCTTGACTGTAAAGTAAAATGATTTCTTTTGCCCAATCTTCGCCTATATTACCTTTCATTTGAGAGGATAAGCCCGACATATCTATAAAGTTTTCATCGTCCTCTTCTTCATCGTTTTCTAATACCGCTTCAATATTGTTTAACTTGATTTTTATTTGTTCTTGAGATACCTCAACTTCTATAATACTACCTGCTGCAAGATTATTATCTCTATAAAAACTGGTTAAGCCAAAAATGCGGTTATAGTCTGAATTGTAGCTGTGTTTATTAGTGCTTTTAGCATTAGGTAAAAGTACATTTAGCTCTGCGTTTTCATTAGGTAATTCTGCGCGTGCTTCGGCAGGTACATACAAAAAGCCTAGTTCAACTTCTTTGCCTATTAGTTTACGTTGGTATGTTATGGTATTGGTCATTGATTGAAGCTATAGCTGGTAATTATTTATTATCCTTGTTTTTAAGGTGTTTGATGTGTTTATCAAAATCTGAAATGATTTTTTGAGATTTGTTAAAGGTGTCGTATTCTTTTTCTGCTTTAGAAATAGCTTGTTTGTGAGAGATACGCCCTTTACCTTCTAGTATTTGATATTCATTAAAGTTTAAAAACTTGTCTACGCTTTCTGCAAGACCTTGCATTGTAAAGGTGTTACGTCTTTTAATTAGATTTTCGACATAATCGAAGTAGCCAGAAACGTTGCGCTCTAGTTCTTTAATTTCGTCTTCCTCTAAATAGTTTTTTGCGATTTTAGCATCGGTTTTTAAGACTCTGCCGTCTGGTGCATTTTTATAGGTGGTTAAGCCCATTTTTGGTTTTTTGCTGTCTGCTCTTTTATGAATAATTTCGGCTGCTGTTTGTCCTGTTATAGCGAAATGAAACTTGTTTTGCACCATTGCATAAAAGTTTTTTGTAATCTCGCTTTTAGGATTATAATCTATACTACACTCTGCAAATATTTGTGTTACTTGGTGGTAAATGCGTTGCTCACTAGCCCGTATAGAGCGTACTCTATCGAGTAACTCTCTAAAATAGTCTTTGCCGAATGTGCTTTGTGCTTGCTTTAAGCGATTATCATCTAAAACAAAGCCTTTTATAATATATTCGCGTAAGGTTTTTGTTGCCCAAATACGGAATTGTGTACCCTGATGCGATTTTACACGATAGCCCACAGAAATAATAACGTCTAGATTGTAAAATTTGGTGGTATGTGTTTGTGTTTTACCCTTTATAGCACCGTGTTTTGTGGTTGTTCGGAAATTCCGAACAACCTCTTCTTCTATGAGTTCACCTTCTTGAAATACATTAGAAATATGCTCGCTAATGGTAGATTTTGCTCTGCCAAACAATTCTTGCATCCCTTCTTGGGTGAGCCAAACGGTTTCGTCTAAAATAAGTACTTGCAAGTTTACCACACCTTGCGGTGTTGTGTAGAGTAAAAACTCGCTTTCTTTTGGCAATTGGTTGCTCATACTACAAATACTTTTTAATTACTTCTTCCTTACGAGCCGCAATAGTTTCTAATACTTTTTTTGCTTTTTGGATTTTAGCTTCGTGTTTTTCTACTTGAGCAACAAGTTTTTCTTGTACTTGTTTTGTAGGTACTGAAATAGACAAGCCTTTTATACTATCCATAGAAGCGCGATTTGATCTTGAAAAACGTACTCTTTCACCTTCTTTTAATAATGCCCAAACCATATATTTTGGATGGACTTTATCATTCTTAATACGTAACACACCACTATGGTCTGTAGGGTAAAAAGGTTGTTTTGCAGGAATATAGTTAGTCATCCAGTCACCGTCAATACCCCATAAAATTGAAGGTGTATCAAAATCTTTTAATAGCTCTTTTTCTATATAACCAAAAGGTTGATGCACATTAGCACTATATACAGGTATGCCTTTACCTTCTTTATTTATTTCATTTTTTAATACGCGTTTTCCTATTGCAACTTCAAATACCTCATCATCATTTAAGCCTAAAGTTTCAGTTGCATTATTTACAGCATCAGCATATAATGTTTCAATGGCTTGTTGTGCTGTTGAAATTACAGTTTCCGCTTTCTCCGCTTCTTTATCAATTTTTAAACACTCATCTACTATTTTTTGTTGAATGTCTTTAGGTGGTTGTGGGATTTTAAAGTCTTTTACTTGTGAAGGCGACAGGTTACCTTGGGCATTTCCTTGAGCATCTCCTTGAGCAAAATCATAAAAGTACTTTCCAAAAATAAATAATGATATATAGTAAAGTTCCTTTTCTTCTCCTCTAATAGCCAAGACTCTTTGATTCAATAAACTCTTTTCAGTTACATAACCTGCTTTACCAACGGTAGCTCCAGTAAGACCGATTACTAAATCACCTTTTTTAAGAGTAACTTCGCTATAATCTTTCGAGATATGATATTGTGAAGCACTGAAATCCGTTATATTACTATTTAATGAAATGGTTCCAATCTTAACAACAGGAAGATAATTGTCATTTAACTTTACATCTAATAAATCTGTACTTTTAAATGCGTAGCCATTAATGAATTGGTTTAAACCTTTAAATTCTTTTAATGGTTTTAGTGGATATTTACTTTCTATATAAACAGTCCTTTTAGGTGAAAGTGTTAGTGCTTTCGCAAAACCTATTCTATCAAAATCTAACATTTCAGTCAATTTTGCTTTAGATAAGAACGGTTGTAAGTCTTCAGGAATAGTAATTGCGTTACCTTCAAAATTTTGACTAATCCAATAGTTTATTTTTTCTTCATTATTTACTTCTTGAGGATCGTATAAAGGTGTATTGATTTGCTGAAAGTTTAGCAAGTTGGTTAATACACGTTTATCTTCACTCTCTAATGCTTCTACGCCTTCCTCTTCATCATCCTCTGGAAGATCTTCTACTGTGGCATTACCTAAGTATTTAATCCCTTCGTTTCCTTTTGCGCTGCTCCACTCGTAGCCTAAAAATTCTTTCATTTCGCTACTTTTTGATGGGCTTTTTACAATAAGTACCTCTTGCGGGTTTTGACTTGCTAATACAAAATAGTATAGTTTGTCTTTTTCGTTACGCACCAAGAAGTTGGTAAATCTTTTATCTAGCTCTGTTTTTTTATCGTCTGCTGATAATTGTTTGTAGGCTTGACTCTTTTTGTAGTGTTTTATAGTACTCCATTTATCAAACTCCTTTTTATACTGTACGAATATTTCGTGTTCTAAGAGCTTTTCACTTGGTTCTGCTTTTAATAAGGTTATGTATTCTTTAAAGTCAATTTCTAGATGGCTACAGTATTGTTTGATGTATTTTTCATCTTCGAATACCTTATCTTTTTTACGCTTGTTACTGAACCAGTCGTTTACTCTAATTTCGTAATGTTTAGCCGGTGCAGGATCTTCTTCTTTACGACGTATAAATAAGGTTACCGTATTGGTCCCTGTTTTACCAAATGTACCACTACCAAACTCTGCTATGGCTACAATATCAAAGTACTTTAGCAGGATTTCTCTAGTTGCTACATAGATATTTTTATTTGTAGATGTGCTTTTTGCTTTCCCTTTGCTTAAAATAGAAGAAGGCACAATAATAGCAGCTACACCACCAGGTTTAAGTACCTGTTTAGCACGTTCTATAAAAAAGGTTTCAATACTATTATTGTTTGGGAAGCTTTTTTCATCAACTGTATTGATAAGCTCATAACGCTTTCTATCTTTTGCAGGTAAGGTTTCTAAATAGCCTTTTACACTATATGGTGGATTAGCCACTAATACACTATAGGTTTTGTCTTTAACTTTTGGGATTTCTGAAAGCGCATCTGCATAAATGATTTCGATATCATCTTGTCCGTACATAAACGATGATACTTTTGCTACTTTAGACAAACGGTATTCTTTTTCTATACCAGTAATAGCCGCATAGTATTGTTCTAACTCTGCTTCTTTATTTTCCTTTACTATAGGTTTTATTTGTTTGGCATATTCATTTAAAAAATGACCTGCACCACACGCATAATCGATTACTTTAGGGATTTCTTCACTCTGGGTTACTATTTGTTTTAATGGTAGTGCTTTAAGAATAAATTTTACAATAGGCATTGGTGTAAAAAACTGTCCTTCGCTTTGTTTAACACCTTGGTCTAAAAAGCCTTCGAACATATCTCCTAAAAACTGATTGCCCTCATCATCCTTATCTTCTGTTTGCTTTAGTCGTATGTCTTGAAGCATTTGTACCATTTTAAGTAATACCGTAGCATTTTGATAAAACAGCTTTTCGTTATGTACATCTACAAAAGCAAAATCGTTGTTGGTAAAGAATTTTAGCTGTCTGAAGTATTTTTTAATGGTTTCGCGAGTTGCATCTGGATCGTTTTTGAAAAAGCGGAACGCATTTTCAATAGCATCATTATCTATATAAGTTACCTCTTCACCAAGGAAACGTTTCATTCCTTCTTGATAAAGTTTTTGAAGTCTGTCTTGCAAATCAAAATAGCTATCGTAAGCAATCCCTTTCCAATAGAATTTGAGTTCGTTAGGGTTGTTAGTTTCATCAACTATTTTACAAAGGAATAAGTTTACTAACTTATCAAATGCATTTTCGCGACCTGAAACATTATGTTGTCTTAATATGGTTGCAAATTGGTGGTATTTACCTTGTATATCCCTACCTGAAATACTAGCGAGATCGTCTAAGCTATATTTAGATTTACCAATTAAATAAGGCTCATTATCCTCAAAAACACCTCTGGTTTCATAGTGTTGATCGTAGGTTTGAGTCCAGGCTTCATAAATATCTTCTTTATCTAGTAATTTTGCAGCTGCAAATGAAAGTGGTTCTTTATCTGCTAATTCTTCGAGAAGTTTTTCGTTATCTTTTAGTGTTATTAAATAATACTCTGCTTTTACCTTACCATCTACAAAGTCTGATGCGTATAGTGCAACAAATTGGGTACTACCTGCCTGTTTTGCGTAGGATAAAATCTGTCCACCGTTGATTTTAGTTTTATCCCATTCTTTTTTAAACTCTGTACCAGCGGTTTTACACTCAATAATCATTAATGATTTACCTGAGTTATCTTTTACCATAATATCGGCTCTACCACCACTAGCACCGTGACCAACAGTCCATTTAGGTTCTAATTCGATATGTTCTGGTTTATAACCTTGTTCAAAGAGACGATGTACACATTCAAAAACAACAAAGTTTTCTTTTTGTGTAAAAGATGTAGTAAAATCACCTGCAATGGTAAACCCTTTATCTATAGGATAAACGAGTTTTTCATTTTTGAAGTCTACTTTTAAAGCGCAACCTAAATCTGTAAATTTCTTGGTATATGTATTGGTGGATTTTTTAAACCCTAAAGTATCAAGTACTTTTTTGAAGTTATCCTTTGTTATCATTATGTTTATTCTAAATCTTTAAAGTTCTTAATTTTTTCTTCAGCAATTTTGAGGATTTCCGTACTGTTCTTTTCCTCTTTTAGCATTTCTGATATTTTATCTGCCATCCAGATTTTTAATAACTCCGTTTCATTTTCATTGAGTGCAACTGCTAAAGCTTGTACTTGCTCTTTTCTTGCTATGCGTGTGTTGCGTTCAATTTTGCTTAGTAAGGCTGTATCGATATTCATTTGCGATGCGACCTCACGTAACAATAATTGCTTTTGCTCTCTTAGCTTTCTAATATGTTCGCCGAACGTCATTTTTGGGAAAATTTTGACTTGTCAATAATTGTCTAATGTAAGAAAAAGAAAAAAACAACTGATAAAAAGAAGTGAACAGTTGTTAACAATCTTTTTAGAGTAGGAATAATGAGGGATTAGCGGATATTAAGTAAAGTAAGTGCTTGATTATTTTGGAATTACAATTAAAATATTTCTATTTTTACCAGCTGGAAGAGTTGGTTAGCTGAGAGGCACGTTTATTTATGACGCTTTTAGCGTGTTCCACTGCGGACGCTCCGCAGTTTGTACGGGAATTCCATATAACCAAATATGTGAGACACTTTCTACTAAAGAAAGAGCTGAACATATAGCCGTTAGGAATACCTTGAGGTGGTCTTTATGATTATTATGATACATTGTTATTATATTATTTATTAAAGATACAACTTTAATTCTAAGAATGAGTGGCGCTACCTATGAGATAAAGTAGCAAGCCGATGTGTCCTCACGACAGTAGTCAAGCATAGCCGCGACTGACTCTTCCTTTTTTTTATTATGGCAAAAACAGACTGGTTTAAACTAAAGAAATATCCTCATATTGGCTTACCTCTTCAACCTAGTGAAAAGGGAAAGTTAATTGCCTACGTAAAAAACAAAAATAATATTGCCAAACACCGATTTACCCCGTTTATTCATAGACAGATAAAGCAACGTAAATATCGTGCTACTTCTAAAGATAATAAGAATGCATACGGTAAACGTGTTAGAGAGAAACTAGATCCTAAAGACAGACCTATATTTTTTGCTTCGCATTTAGATTCTTTAGTTTATAGTTATTATAGTCATTTAATTACCAAAGCCTACGAACGCTATCTTAAACATAAACCCTATAGGTATAGTGCCGTAGCCTACAGAAAAATACCTAAAGGACACGGTAAAAAAGGTAATAAGTGTAACATTGAATTTGCTAAAGAAGCTTTTGAATTTATTGATGCCAATAGAACAAAAGCTATGACCGTGATTGTTGCAGATGTGACCTCGTTTTTTGACAACTTAGACCATAAAATACTTCACCAAAAATGGAAGGAAGTTATGGGTAAGAAAAATGCTAAAGGTGAGTTGATAATGACTGATGACCACTACAATGTTTACAAGTCTTTAATCAATAAACGCTACGTTAACGAACACGAAATGCACAATCGTTTTTTTAAACGCTTGTGGGTAGAACGTGGTGAGTTGAACAACCCTGATGTAAAAGTTAAGAAACGAAAACAGGTACGAAAAAAACGAAATTATAAACGTGAAAATGTTATTGCTTTTTGTACCAAAAAAGAGTTTTTCAATAGGCATTTAGATTTAATACGTTCTGTAAAAAAATGTAGCCATCAACATCAAATTTGTAGAGGTACTTGCCCTATGAAAGGTATACCACAAGGTAGCCCTATGAGTGCTACACTAGCTAATGTATATATGCTGGATTTTGATAAATTAATGTATGAAACAGTTACTAATATTGGTGGTTTTTATCAGCGTTATAGTGATGATCTTATTTTAATTTGTGAACAAAAAGATGAAGCTGAATTAAAGCAAATTATGGTTGAAGGCATCACCCAACTTTGTAAACTAGATATTCAAGAAAAGAAAACCCAAACTTATAGATATAGTCCAGAAGGTGGTGTTTTTTCAGGTGGAATCGTTGATCCTGATAATACCGTTAACCCTGATAAGCAATTAGAATATTTAGGATTTGAGTACAATGGAACTAATGTGTATGTAAAAACTGTTGGGTTTTCAAAATTTTACCGAGGAATGATACGCAGTATCAAACGCGGTAAATTTTATGCTTCAAAAGCTCACCATAGTTCAAAAGGACTTTTTAAAGAAAGGCTTATTAAACGCTTTACCATATTAGGTGGTAAACGTCGATTG
The DNA here is from genome assembly GCF_026410255.1 of Xanthomarina sp. F1114. GTDB lineage: Bacteria > Bacteroidota > Bacteroidia > Flavobacteriales > Flavobacteriaceae > Xanthomarina. The sequence continues at coordinate 123,547 of NZ_JAPMLL010000007.1, read as the reverse complement.
AAACGTGTACTTGATCCTGCTAATCCTGGTAAATACAAAAAAGATCCTTTGAAACGATATGATTGGGGCAACTACTTTAGCTACCTTTTAAAAGCAAATGAAGCTATGAAAGATCTAAATGGTGGCGAAGACACCATTAAAAGACAAAGTAGGAAAATTGAAGGTAACTTTCACCGTGCATTAAAGCATCCTGACACGAAACTAAAGCAACGCAGTAAAAGATAAAAAAACCGAGGGAATACTCCCACTATATTCATTTTTAATGGAATCCATATAAATTGAGTCTAAAACATTTTAAATCTTGTCAATTTAATACAAACTAAATTAAGACATAAACTAAGCATAAGGATTTTTATTTTCTCTTAGTCGAGACAGCATATCATAATAGCAGCCTACTCGAAGGTTAGCTTTATTTAGATTGAAGTAATTTATTCTTAAAAAACCCAGAATAGCCTTAATAACAATTACTGATAAAATTTGCTTAAATCTATCTTCACGCTCATGAACTGAATATGTATTAAAACTACTCTCTAAATTAGATTTAAATTGAATAAGCGGAAAGTGCAAATGATCTGTTTCAATAATGTCATTAGTTTCTTCAAATACTGAATTGCAGAACTTAGATATATTACTACCTGTAATCACACAAAAACTAATAGTATAGATGCGAGTATAATGTTCACTTAATTCATAGAGAGCATTTGCAACTAATTTACTAGTGACTTTGTCAAATTCTTTAAATGAGAACTTACTCCTATTAGCTAATCCATTTGATTTTTTAGTAATTTCAGTATGTAAGCTTAATGTTTCAGAAAAATCATTAATATTTTTTAGAAAGCTAATCTCTATTGTAGATCCACCACAATCAATGTTTATTCCTATATTGTTATTCTTAAAATACTGCCTTTTAAATTCCTCTGTTTTAAATAATGATTTTTTGGTACTGTACCAAGAAACAAAGCTTAACTGGGATTCTTGATACTTTGACAAAACCTCTATTGAAAAATTCTTATTTCTAGATTGATTTACTATTGCATCCTCTACCATTTTTATAATATCACTAATATTTTCTGCCATTCTGTAATAGCCTGTAGCAATAATCTTAAAAACTTCTGGGTTTCTTGCATTTCTTATATGTCGATATAATCTAATAATTAAAGGAAGAACTTCTGCTTCAAATCTTTTTTCATCTATGGTTTTATCTTCTTTAAATAGTTGAAATAAATTATAAATCAATTTACGATCATCTGAAAATTTTGATAAATCGTCTCTCTTTCTTACCTGCATGGGACAAGCAGAAATGGATTTAACACCTGATGAACTTAATTCTATAACAGCAATACTTATTTTTTTAGAATATTCTATAATCATAGACATAAAATTAACATTTTTATTTTGTATTTCTACTTTTTTGTTGTAATTTAGCTTCAAAGAGATACGAAGCCGCCCATAGCGATAACTTGGGGAATACACGATTTTAGGGTAAATACCTCTAGTCATTATATTCGTCTCTTTTCAAAACTCATTAGAGACATTCTTTCTAATGAGTTTTTTTTTGCACATAATCTTCAGAATGCAAAGTCGACTTTCAAAATAAAATTACTTTTTAATCATTTATTCCCCAATTATCTAAGTTTAGCTTCTATCTCATACGAGTTTGTTTAATTTAATATTCATTACTATGAAAAACAAGTATGAGTGCCTAGATGAAAAGCTGAATGGCCAGATGCGAGATAACGCATTGAACAGCACAACCCCAGAAACGTTTGATGCGGAAATTTTCGCAGAGGAAAACGCTGATTGGATGAACTCTAACGATACTGACTTTAACAAAGTATCGATAATACCGAAAAACAACAATACTTTAAATTCTGATTCTGTTGACGAGATGATAAGCAATGCCGTAGAGGACGATCATTTCACAAAAAAAGTTGAAGAAGAGTTGAAAAGGACACTTACACAAAAATGGACACTTGCAACAAGAATTGGGAATCCTAGTCTATACAAGTTTGCTAAAGCTCATAGTAGGCAAATGCTATCGATTGGCTCAGAAGAGCAGCAAAAACTGCTCCAGGATATGTTCAGAGCAAAACGTGCAGCAATGAATATTTGGGTTGGTGGAAAGCTTCGAATGGTAGCAGCTACTATAAATAGACAAACTAAAGAATGGGTATTGAATGAGCTTAATAAAGCGCATAATGCACAACGACAGTTGGAAAGAAAATATCTCTCAGATTTTATTGAGGATTCAAAGCATAGCGAAACGTTGGATAAAGAAGCAAGGGAAGTTTATAAACCTCATATTAAAGCAAAGTTTATCAACCAACTTGAAGCCTTAGAAAAAGAATCTGTTTATACAGAGCAGGTAATGTCTATAATAGCGAGTATACCTGGCGTAAAATAATCAATTGCCCTGTTTGATTTATAAACAGGGCTTAATTAAACTTTTAGAAATAATTTAATACATATAATTATGAAAACATTACTAATTTATTTAAGTGGAAAATGCCCTCAACTTTTAAAGCAAGCAGGTGCAACAGCAACACATCGGGCAAAAATGGATGGAATTGCAATTCTTATTCCTGGACTAGTTGCTTTAGGTAGTTACTCTTACACAATTTATTTAATTTCTAGCTCCGTTATAGCTGGTATTATAGGCGGTATACTTTCTGCATTCGTTTTGATTATGATAGACCGAAGTATAATGAATGCTGATTCTGTTTGGAATCTTGGTGTTCTAGGACGTGTAATATTTGCTGGCGTAGCAGGTTTTGTAGTTGCTGAAGGTGTAATACTACTGGCATTTTCTGATAGAATAGAAAGTTATCTAAAAGATGACGTTTTTAAAGAGCAGCGAATTGCTGCAGCAGACTACGACAATGATATTGCTAATTTAAGAAAAGATATATCTAGTCGAAATACTTTTCTTGAGAGTAAACAAAAAGAGGTTTGGGCAGAAATGGACGGTATTGGCGAATTGCGATATGGTCAAGGACCTAATTATGATAAAAAGTTAGCTGATTATACTAAATCAGAAAAGCAAGTGCGAAGTTATAATACTGCTGATTCTTTGAATATTTTATCAATAGAAAAAGAAAAAGAAGCTCGATTAAAATCTGTGAAAGACAATTATGAAGATGGGTATTATGCAAAGTTAAAAGCCCTACAAAAAGCAACTAATGATGATGAACGTGGAATAATGATTTTGTATCTGTACTTATTCAGAATTTTATTTGCTTCAATTGAATTAATACCGCTTTTTATGAAACTTTCTCGCTCATCCAAAAATGATATTTTGAATGTACTTCATAAAAGCAATGAAAAGAGTATTATCGAAGCAAATGAAGAGTTACAAAAAAGTAAGACTAGTAGTTATAAATTGAAACGAATGCTAGACGATTTAGAACATCGGTTTAAATTAGAAAACGTACATCGTAAAAAGATGTCAGACAGCATTCGAGTTGCAAGTCAAGATAAATATCAAATGCTTGAAAATCACGCTTTAGCTCAACAGCGCGCAGAGAGACGTTTATTAAAAAACATCAAAAATCCTATTGATCAAGAACGCTTACTGAGTAAATTACAAGAGATTAATACTCTTGAAATTGAACGCATAATGTCATTAATAAAGAGCAATTATTACAGGTCTGAAAAAGAAAATCTTAGTTATGACTATAAATCAATAGATCTAGATATAAATGATGATGTAAGTGTCGAAAGTGATACAATAAATGGTTTTGATGATTCAATTTTTGATGACGATAATTTTAACGGTAAAAGTAATGCGGTATGAAATCAATATTGAAAATTATAATCTTCGCAGTTCTATTCCTATTAGGTTATAACTTGCTAAGAGACGAGAACAAGGATGTAAAAGCCTTAGAGTATGAATTAACAACTACTTCCATACAAAAGGTCGTGGAAAATCCCCTAAAATATTCAGAAACAACTGTATCAGGTAAGGTTAATAAATCAATCAATATTTTAGGAATAGCATATTACACTTTGCAAGATTCAGACAATCCGAATTACGAGATTTGGATAAAACCAAAGAATGGTACTGCACCTACTGAAAATAGCTTACAAAAAGTAAGCGGTACTGTGAAACAAAAGTTGAAAATTGCAGGAATAGAAGTAGTTTGTTTAGAGGAAAGGTAGTCCGTTTGGACTACCTTTTATTTTATTTTTTCATACTTGCCGTGAGAATCGCGATGTATTATACCGAACTTTACAAATGAGGTAATATAGCCCTCAGCTGTTTTATGAGGAATTTTAAGTTTGTCGGCTACTTCTAAATAATCTTGCCTTGTAAACTTTATTGCTAATTGCTCTAGAAACCTTTCTTTTTTGTTCAGTCGCTTTTGTGCTTTAGGTTCTACAGGTAAATCGTTAAACACTTTGCTACTATGCTTTATTAATACCTCTATCATTGCTAATGCGTTGTTGAAATCTGCATCTTCACATTCTTTAACTTTATTTACATCTCCATCTTCCATAATTCTTAACGCTGTAAAAAGCATTGCTATACGAAATGCGATCAAGCCCAATCTTCTTACTGTAGCTATATACTCTTCTGGTTGAAGCGAAATATACTTTGTTTGTAAGGCTGCAAAAAACTCATTGAATTTTTGTTGCTGCCTAGTCGATAATAACACCTGAATAGGCGGATTATTCTTTAATGTTTTGTATAAGCCTAAAAACTCTCTACCTAAATTTTCATAATGTTCCTCTAAACCTACTGCTGCTCTTTTTGCAAACACATCTTTCCATACTGGTTTAATATTCATATAATAGAATATAAACCTACTGAATAAGCCATTTTCAGCATTAGGAACTAATGCTGCTATTTGTTTGGGTGTACCTGATAATACCGTAGATAAACAAGGGTTTTCAATATCTACATACTCGCGATCTGTTCTTCGGTAATAGCTAATTGTTTCGTGATGAAATGCTTTTCTAAATCCATCGCTATAATTACCGTAATCACTTTTAAAGGCTTGCGCTAAAGTATCTCCTTCGGTTTCGAACATTAGCCCTTTACCCTTATTATCTGAGATTAATTGATATACACCTGTTACGCTATTGTTAGCAGGGATAAATAGCATTCTTTCTGGTGGCTTGCTGGGTTTTTCTATATTTTCATTTTTTCCCTTATTCATATTATAAGTAGCCATTTCAGAATCAAATTGCTGTTTGAGTGTTTTTGCCTGTTCACGGTGTAATTTGTGAATTGGTGTTACCAATTGCTTTATTTGATTCAGCTTTCCTTTACCTGCAGATGCAGGTGCTGTTATAAATAAATACAGATTACTATATACTTTACGTTCGTCATAGATTCCGAATAAATTAGGGAAACACGCACTAAACGCTGTTAATGCTCCCAACAGCATAATATCGCGTTCTTCATTACTGCTTGCTGGATAAACTACTTCTTTTAGAAATTCAGGTATTGATTGAAATAAGCCCTCTGGAAATGTTGGCATTTCCTGTTTAGGTTCTTCTACAACATCTGTAACTTCAATCTTATCTTGTTTAATTTTAATACCTGCTTGATGCGCATAGTGATAGAATGTAGCAATAGTAATACCGTGTCCTTTAGCTTGTAAACATTTATCGTATTGCTCGTCACATTCTTTAGCCTCGTAGCCTGAATAGTTTTTACTTACCCTATGAAAGTAATCACGTCCTGCTTCTGAATACTCTTCTGCGAAAGCAAAACCTATATCACGCCATTTTGCATAATTATCTGTAATATCTATACCTGATTGTTCTAGTGCTGAGATATACGAATTTATATCATCATTATTTAAAACAACTTGCGTAGGAACTACGTTGGTTGTTTTTGGTTCTTTAGAATCTCTGGAACTCTCTAACCAATCTTTAGGGTTAAAATTCTTCTTCATAATGCTTGGTGTCTTTTTTTTAGAAATGCATTAGGGTCGTATGGTAGAAAACAAGCTCTGGATATGTCTTTACCTGATGCATCTACATCTATATTATAAGTTTGCTTAATGTAATTGGTAATTGCTAGAAAATACTCTGAATGTGTAGCTTCGTCTAGGTTAATCCTTACAATCCACTTTAGGCCATCACCGGAAGGTGAAACAAATAACATTTCAGTATCGAAATAGGCATCGCTTAATAACTGTTGTCTTACTTTATCAATGTTATTTAAGTGATCAAAATCAATAGTTATAAGATTAGAGTGCTTTAAAAGATATTTGTCATTTCTACGTTCAAACACTCCTGAAAACGTAACGTAATCAAAGCGATTAGCTTTGAATTTACGTTTTTCCTTAATGTCCTTAATTTCCCTTAATTCTTGTGTTATTGCCTTATAGGTATTACCTGTGATTAGTTTAAATATCTTATCTAACCGTAAAGTTTGTGAAGGAAACACATTGCGAACAGGTGCTTTGAAAAAGCTACAATCTGTATACCAGGTATCGTCTGGTGTATCTAACCAATCTGTTTCTTTAATGGCTTCTCCTTTTAGATTAAGATGCAAAGCATCGTTAATCTTATTTAGTAACTCTTCCTCGGTCTTACTTTGAAAATATAGTTTCGCAAAATTGAAAGCATCTCCTTCAAAACTTTTCTGCTCTGTATCTGAGTATATTGCACAATTATTTTCAATTCTTATTGATAAGGTTTCTTTATCTTCATTAAAAGGGTTTCTGGTTATCCCGCAAGTCCTTCCCGAAAGGGAAAGGACTGTTGCGTCTGGATAAAACTGTCTTAACACATAGGCAAAAATCTTAATGCCGTACTGTGTTTTATCTAGGATATTTTTTCTATTTAACTCCATCGCACTTAAAATTTGGGTTGTAATAATTGCTTTGAAGTAGTTCTTCTATATCAGAAACCTTGTAATAGAATTTACCTTGAACCTTACTATACGGTAAAGTGCCGTTAGATCTAAATGTTTGCAATGTTCTTTTACTAATATGAAGCAATTGCAATACATCTTGATTATCAATCCACGTATCTTTTAAGACTTCAGCTCTGGACAGCCTTATTAATTCTATACGTGCTTTTAACTCTTTTATCTCTTGCGAGAGCGCAAGGATTAAATCTATAATTTCACTCATAACTTAACCCTTCCTTTTTTGATTAGATAATCGGCAGCTTGCTGTTCGATTTCATCTTGTGAATCCATACGGTTACGAAGTAACCAATGGTCTAATTCCTCTCTTTGGAAATAAATCTTTTTGCCGTTTGGCTTGTAATGTGGAATAGCTCCAGTACTTGTAAGTTTATACAAGTGAGATTGTGATAATTCCAAATAATTACAAGTTTCGTTAAAGTTTAAAACTTGCTTTTGTAATGTTTGCTGTTCTACTAACAGCTTCTCGATACGATTTAATTGTTCTATAATATTCGTGTCCATTTCTTTTATGGATTAAAATTGAAAAGGACATCAGCGCTAATGTCATCCCTGATTATCAAGGACAATGCATAGATATTTCAATACATAAAGGAATAGAAAAGTGGAAATATAATCACGCCTAAAACACTATTTTACAGTGTTTTAAAAATAAAAATGGAATTAGTAAATGGTAATAAGTAAGGCTATTACCGAATTTGATTTGGTAGGTTTTTAAGCAAATAATCGGAATTTATAATTGCATTGCGTTTTTCATCATCGCCTTCAAGAATTTTTAATTGTTTCCTTGCATTAGTATTGTAACGATTGTTTAAAAAACGGACGATGTCAATAGGCTTTATTTTCTTAAATGGATTCATTTTAATATCGTTGAAGTATTGCTTTTGAATAAAAAGAAAGTAAATAGCTCCTAATACAGTTTTGTTGCTCTTGGCTTTGTTTTCGATAAAATCGTAGTTCTTATCAATTATACCAAATTCAAACATCATTTCCTCAGCTCTTGAAAGGCTTCTAGGATACTTTACAATTTGGCTATATGACAATACATTCCCTTTTACCGTACGATGCGGTAAATCGTCTTCTATTGCAGTAAAGGCATTTTCAATCTGCTTAGGTTGAATTGTTGTTTTTCCTATTTCTGAAGGTTTGATTTCTAATTCGTTCAACTCTTCATTAAAGTAATATTTATATACTTCCTCGATACTCATTTCATCCTCATTACCATACTTTGAAAAACGCTCTTGTAACTCCATAAAAAGCCATATCATATTGGCTTTTAAGTATTGAATTATATAAGTGTTTTCGTTAGATAAGGTTACTCTTGATAAATTGTGCTTGTCAATATATGATTTTACATCTATGAGATAATGCTTGTATCTATTGTATAGTTGCTGGTAATTGAATTTATACTCTTGCTCAATTGTATTTTCTGGAAAATCTTCAATGAGGTTGTTGAAATTCGATACTGCTTGATTATCAATTACGGCTTTATAATACTTGCGTTTTGCCCCAAAAGGTTTTTCAGCAAACTCTATTGTAAATAAAGGGGCTGCTTTATAAAGAGCATCTGTATTTAGGCTTTGATATAATTCTTTATAGTCTCGTTCTGTTCGGTTATCTCTATGCAATCCTTTTGTGATAGAGGTTAAAGATTCAAAAACATCTGTTGCCATTATAAATCTAATTTAATACGATTAGACGCTTCTCTCTTTTTATCATCAATTACCTTAGCATAGATTTGCGTAGTTCTTAATTCTTTATGCCCTAATAATTTTGATACAGTATAAATATCTGTACCCAAAGTTAACTGTAAAGTTGCATAGGTATGACGCGCGCAGTGAAAGGTTATTGTTTTCGTAATTCCTGCATTCATCATCCATTGCTGTAATTTTAAATTAGTCCAGGCACTATAATGTAACCCTTTTATGACTAGCTCATTTTCTTCACCTCTTTCGCCAAGTAGTTCTGCTGCTTGATCTGATATTGGTAAAGTTTCAGCACCCTTAGTTTTCTTTTGTCTAAAGCGAATGTAATATCCCATTTCTTTTGAATGTTGTATTTCAGACCACTTTAGTTTTTCTATATCTGACCAACGCAAACCTGTTAACGCTGATAGTATAAACGCTTTTTTAAGTTGAGGTAACTCACATTCTGTATTAACAGCTTTTTGTAATTCTTCCAAGGTTAAAAACTCTCGTTGAGGTTCACCTTGCTTAAAATGTGAAACACCATTAGCAGGATTACTTTTTAAAATACCATCGGATACTGCTTGTTTTAATGCAGCTGTAAATTTCCCGAAGTATGAATATTTAGAATTTTGAGATAGTGGTTTTTGAGCCTTACCTAAAGCTTTTTTGTCTAAATGTTCTTTAAAGCCTTCAACAAATTGCTTATCTATATCTTGAAAGCTTACATCATTAGGACAATAATTATTGAAATGCTTTAACATACTGTTCCAATTACCATAGTTTCCAGAACTAGTGTTTTTCTTCTCTGCTAAAGCTGTTATATATGTAGTGAAATTACCCTTTAATTTCTCTATATCACTAAAGCCATAATGTCCTTGTTGAATTTCAACCTGACGTTGCGCCCAAATGGTTTCAGCTAATTCTCTCGTTTTTTTATTTAAAGCTCTTTCTGTCTTGTTTTTTGGCTTAATAATAAGATATAGACTTAGGTATTCTGTTTTTCGCTTACCCTTGTTATAATAGTCTAAATACAATGCTATTTTGCCGTTTTTTTCTCGTTCTCTTAAAGTGACTTTCATAATAAAACTAATTAAAGAGGTTTTCTATTTGCCATCTGGCTACTATACGTTTTCTACCAAAAGAAACAGCTTTTAAACGTCCTTGTTGGATCATTCTTTGAATGGTCCATCTACTAACGCCTATTAATTGTGATGCTTCAGTAACACTCAAAAAATCTTTGTTGTTTACTGCATTTGTATTTGGAACTTGAACAACTTCTTTTTGCTGTTTCATATCCTTTGAGAGAGTAGCTTGTATTTTTTCTTGACGCTTGCGTGCCTTGTAAGCTTTTTTAGCACAAGTATCACCACAGTATTTAGTTACTGTTGTACGTGCTGTAAAGGCATTACCGCAATGTTTACAAGTTTTTGGGATGTATAAATTACTGCTCATAAATGGTGCTTTATGTAGCGTTATGGTGCAACGTGGGGCAATATGGTGCATCATTTCGCCAATATCTCAGCCAACATAATTAGGCAACAAAACCGTAATTAAGGCAACAGATATACAACAAATATAGCTTAAAAAATGCAAAAAGGCAACAAAAAAAGGAATATAAATTTATATAAATACAAGAAAAACAGTTACTTAACAATAAAAAGAAGTATAATTACTTCCCGATACAAAAATTGGCAAATATATTACCCAAAAGCTCGTCGTTAGTAACGCTTCCTGTAATTAATCCAAACTGATAAAGGGCTTCTCGAATATCTATAGCAAGCAAATCGCCAGACAAATCAGATTCCAAACCGTATTTTACTTTTTGAATTTCTTCCAGTGCTTTTAAAAGCGCATCGTAATGACGTGTATTGGTTATAATGGTTTCATTATTACGTAAAGCTCCTGTATTTATTAAATTAAGAAGTTTGTTTGTTAACTCTTCCACTCCGAAACCTGTTTTTGCAGATAACAATTGAATCTCAGGAATTTCAGCTTGCATTTCTGCAATAAGTACATCGTCTACTTTGTCTATTTTATTAGCAATAACTAATAATGGTTTCAATGGGTATTTATTTTTAATTTTTTCCAGCTCTACTTTAAAAACCGAACATTGCGCTTTAAAATTAGTAGAGTCGAACAAATAAATAACCACTTGAGCTTGTTCAATTTTTTCAAAAGTCTTTTTAATACCAATACTTTCAACCACATCTTTTGTGTCTCTAATTCCTGCGGTATCAATAAAACGGAAACCAATACCACCTATAGAAATTTCATCTTCAATAGTATCTCTCGTGGTTCCAGCCACATCAGAAACTATGGCTCTTTCTTCATTTAATAAGGCATTTAACAGCGTAGACTTTCCAACATTTGGTTCTCCAACAATAGCTACTGGAATTCCATTTTTAAGCACATTACCAACAGCAAAAGAGTCAATTAATCTTTTTAAAACTAATGTAATACGCTCTACAAGTTCTTTAAATTGCGTTCTATCTGCAAATTCCACATCTTCTTCTGCAAAGTCTAATTCCAGTTCAATTAGCGAGGCAAAATTTAGTAATTCTTCCCGAAGTTTAGCAATTTCACCCGAAAAACCACCACGCATCTGTTGCATGGCTATTTGGTGCGAGGCTTCATTATCGCTAGATATTAAATCGGCTACAGCCTCAGCTTGACTTAGGTCTAATTTCCCGTTTAAGAAGGCTCTTAAAGTAAATTCACCAGCATCTGCCATTCTACAGCCATGTCGCAAAAACAGTTGTAAGATTTCCTGTTGAATATATACAGAACCATGACAGCTTATTTCCACCACATCTTCACCTGTATAAGATTTAGGGTTTTTAAAAACCGACACTAAAACCTCGTCAATGGTTCTTTTGTCGTCCATTATATGTCCTAAAAGAATGGTATGTGTTTCTTGCTTTGTTAAATCTTTATTATGAATAGATTTAAATAATTTAGAACAAATAGTTATAGCATCTTTTCCAGATAAGCGAATAACCGCTATAGCTCCTGCTCCAGAAGCTGTAGCCAAAGCTATAATAGTATCGTTTTGCGTCATAATGCAAAAATACTAAAATACAAGCACATAATATAGTGAATATATTAAGCTATTCTTAACAAGGTTAATTTTTAAAACCTAGTATATTTGCAGCCAATATTAAAATTTAAATTAATTATGGTACAGAAGATTACTACTTTATTCCTTGTTGCTTTTATGTTTATATCTTGTAAAAATGAAGCTCCGCAAACAGGATTTATTATTGAAGCTAACATAGATAAACCACTTGATAATGTAAAAGCTAAATTATTTAGTATAGATGGTGAAAAAGAAGTTATTTTAGATTCTACCACAGTAATAGACAGTAAACTTACCTTAAAAGGAGAAGTATCTTCTCCAGATTTATACTATTTAAACATTGAAGGTATTCCTGGCTTTCTTCCAATTATCGTTGAAAATGAAAATATGAGCATGGAAATTTATAAGGATAGCTTACAAAGTTCTGTAGTTTCTGGAAGTAGAGAAAACGATTTACTAGGTTTATATCATCAAGATTCTCAAATTTTAAAAAAGAAAAACTCAGAATACGCCCAGCAATTTAGAGACGCTCAAGGTCAAGGAGATAACGATAGGATGAATGAAATTCAGGCTGAATTCAAACAATTAGTAGATGAAGCTAATTCCAGACATTTAGAGTTAATTAAAGAACGTCCAGATTTGGTTACAAGTGCTGCTATTTTAGGAAATATTCTAATGAGTGAAGGGATTTCTAAAGCAGAGGCTCAAGAGATTTTTAATTCTTTTTCTGACGAAGTTACTAATAGTAAATTTGGAAAAGCTATAGATGGTAACTTGTCTAAAGTAACTTTAGAAGTTGGAAATATGGCTCCTGACTTTTCAGCTCCAAGTCCAGAAGGAAATCTAGTTAGCTTATACGATATTAAAGGAAAAGTAACTATTATCGATTTTTGGGCAGCTTGGTGTGGACCTTGTAGAAAAGAAAATCCAAACGTGGTAAAGATTTATGAAAAATATAAAGACAAAGGCCTAGAAATAATAGGGGTTTCTCTAGATGGTTCGCCTAACCAAAAAGATGCAAAAGCTGCTTGGTTAGATGCTATTGAAAAAGATAATTTAACTTGGCCACAAATATCAAATTTGGCATTTTTTAACGATCCAATAGCAAAGGAATATCAAATTCAAGCTATTCCTGCTACTTTTATCATAGATAGCGAAGGTAAAATAGTGGCTAAAAACTTAAGAGGCGCAGCACTTGACAATAAGATTGCGGAGCTTTTAAATTAAAAAGAGGATTTCGAAAACAACAAAGCCTTTCACAATCTGAAAGGCTTTGTTGTTTTACAACTTCCCAAGTTTCTTTAACACAAACAAAAGTATAATGGGAATAGCTAACAATACAATCATTAGTAAATGTTCTTCAAACAACCAAGATGCAAGTATTAAAGTTATTACATAGCCTCCAATAGCTCCTCCAAAATGGGCATCGTGACCAATATTCCCTGATTTATTTTTCATTCCATAAATTGAATACAACAAATATCCTACTCCAAATACATAGGCCGGAATAGGAATAGGTATAAGGAATAAATATAAGCTCATATCTGGTTGCAATAAGATAGCAGAATACAAAACACCTGTTACTGCACCACTAGCTCCAACAGCACTATAATAGTATTCGTCTCTATGAAAATAAAAAGACAGTAAGCTTCCTAATAATAAGCTTCCAATATAAACTATTAAAAAATTAAATGTTCCAAGAAAGCTTACAACAATGTCTGCGAAAAAGTAAAGTGTAAACATATTGAAAAATAAATGAGCTGTATTTACATGAAGAAATCCAGAGCTAAACATTCTAAATTGTTCTCCTTTACGAATACTACCAATATTAAACTTATATTTTTCGAAAAAGGCAAAATCATTAAATCCTTTAAAGGAGATAATTACATTTGCAGCTATTATTACTAGTAATACAACACTTAAATTGCCCATAAATTCTTGTCGTTAGTTTTTAAATAAAACATATATTTGTTTCTGCAAATCTAAAATTAATTCATGCAATTCCTTGCTTACATTTTAATTTATCCGTTTTTATGGGGTATTTCCATATTACCTTTTAGATTACTTTACCTTTTTTCAGATGGAGTTTATATACTTATCTATCATATAATAGGCTATAGAAAGAAAACAGTTAGAGAGAATTTACATTTAGTTTTTCCTGATAAGTCTGAAGAAGAAATTAAGTCCATTAGAAAAAAATTCTATCATCATTTATGTGATATGGTTGTGGAGTCTATTAAATCTATGACTATTACTGAAGCTGAAATGAAAAAGCGATTTACATTTTCGAATGTGGAATTAATTCAGCAGCTAGAAAAAGAAAATAGAAGTATTGCATTAATGTGCGCGCACTATGGGAGTTGGGAGTGGATTTTTATACTTCAAACTTATATGAATGTCAAAGGATATGCTATTTATAAACGTTTAGGGAACAAGTATTTTGACCGATTGGTTAAACGTATTCGCGCTAAATATAATAGTCACCTAATAACTACAAAAGAAAGTATTTCTGTGCTATTACAAGCCAAAAGAGAAGGTAAAGTTACCATTTGCGGATTTGTATCAGATCAATCTCCGAAAGCAAATAAAGCCTTTCATTGGAATGAATTTATGGGCATAACCGTTCCTGTACACACAGGTGCTGAAATGTTAGCAAAAAAAATAGATATGTCGGTTGTGTTTTTCGGTGTTAAAAAATTAAAGCGTGGATATTATGAAACCTCTTTTAAAACCATTGCTTACAACCCAAAAGATTACCCAGATTACGAAATTACAGATCAATTTCTAAAATTGGTAGAAGCCCAAATTAATGAAGCTCCAGAATTCTATCTTTGGACCCATAAACGCTGGAAACACAGAGATAAAGTGCCTGAGAGCTATAAGTAAAATGTGTATGCTCTATAAATGTTTGTTATTAAGATTCAACCCTAGTTTCCCATACAATTCTTTATAGCTTCATCCAATAAATCAAGAAGATTGCATCAAATTACTTTATTAAGAAATTGAATTAATCTCGGCAATTATCTTATCCGCCAATTCATCCGCTTCCTTTTGTGTTGGCGCTTCCGTATACACTCTAATAATGGGCTCTGTATTACTTTTACGTAAATGTACCCAACTATTAGCAAAATCAATTTTCACACCATCAATAGTCGTTAAAGTTTCATGCGCATATTTTGCTTCCATTTGCTTTAAAATAGCATCTACATCCAAGCCTGGTGTTAATTCTATTTTTTTCTTACTCATAAAATAACTTGGATAACTCGCTCTCAATTCGCTTACTTTCATTTGTTTTTCAGCCAATAAACTTAAAAACAAAGCAACTCCAACCAACGCATCTCGTCCATAATGAGATTCCGGATAAATAATTCCTCCATTGCCTTCGCCACCAATTACAGCGTTATTTTTTTTCATTAACTCAACCACATTCACTTCGCCCACGGCGCTAGCTTCATAAGTTCCTCCATGTTTTTCGGTAATATCTCTTAAAGCTCTTGTGGAACTCATATTACTCACTGTATTTCCTGGGGTTTTACTTAACACGTAATCTGCACAAGCTACTAGGGTATATTCTTCGCCAAACATCTCCCCTTCTTCATCCATAAAAGCCAATCTATCTACATCTGGATCTACTACTATTCCAAAATCGGCACGTTCTTTTACTACAGCTTCAGATAGATCTGTTAAATGTTCTTTTAGAGGTTCAGGATTATGAGGAAAGTGTCCGGTAGGTTCACAATACAATTTAACAGCTTCCACCCCTAACCTGTCTAGCAATAAAGGAATTGCAATTCCTCCTGTGGAATTTACACCATCTACAACCACTTTAAAATCGGCTGCTTCAATGGCTTGTTTATTTACTAGTTTCAGGTTTAAAACCTCATCTATATGAATGTCTATATAAGCTTCATTTTTAGAAATTCTACCTAAACTATCCACATCAGAAAACGACATGCTACCACTTTCAGCAATTTCTAAAATTTTAGCTCCTTCTTCTCCATTTAGGAATTCGCCCTTCGCATTTAAAAGTTTTAGAGCATTCCATTGTTTTGGATTATGACTGGCTGTTAAAATAATCCCACCATCTGCATGTTCCAGTGGTACAGCAACCTCAACAGTTGGTGTAGTTGAAAGCCCCACATCAATAACATGGATTCCTAAACCTACCAATGTATTCATTACTAAATTCTGTATCATTTCTCCCGAAATTCTAGCATCTCGTCCTACCACAACTCTGTAATTTTCCTTATTACGTTGTTGTTTTAACCAAACGCCATAAGCCGAAGCAAATTTAACCGCATCAATTGGCGTTAAATTCTCTCCTACTTCGCCTCCAATGGTTCCACGAATTCCCGATATAGATTTTATTAATGTCATAGTAGTTTATATTAATTTAAACAAATATACAATTACAAATTGTAAATCTAATTGTAAAACCTCAGGAGTAATTTGTAAATTCACAGAATGAATTTTCTTGCACATATCTACCTATCTGGAAATAACGAACTTGTAACTATGGGCAACTTTATGGCTGATGGAATTAGAGGAAATAAATATAAAGCCTATCCTAAAGACGTACAGATTGGTATTTTGCTACATCGGGAAATTGATACGTTTACAGACGCACATCCAATTGTAAGGCAAAGTACCAAAAGACTTCATAAGAATTATAGCCATTATAGCGGCGTGATAGTCGATATTTTATACGATCATTTTTTAGCAAAAAACTGGTCAAATTATTCTGAAATACCGTTAGATATATATGTTCAAAATTTTTATGAAATAACTACAAAACATTTCGAAATTCTCCCAGAAAGAACACAACACATGATGCCTTATATGATTTCTGGAAATTGGTTGCTAAATTATGCAAGTATTGAAGGTATACAAAGCGTATTAGAAGGGATGAACCGACGTACAAAATTTATATCCGGGATGAACAAGGCTACCGTAGAACTAAAGCAATATTACAAAGAGTTTGAAGAAGAATTCAAACTTTTTTTTGAAGAGTTAATAAGCTTCGCTAATTTGAAGAGACAAGAAATAACTGATAAATTTTCCGAACAATTATGAAAATTAAAATACTTATCATTTTTATCATAGGCTGTTTTCTTTCGTGTAAAACAACTACTAAAGAAACGCCTATTCAACGTGGGCTCATAACTCAAAAAGCCATGGTAGTTTCTGCCAGACAAGAAGCGTCTAAAATTGGAAGCGACATTTTGGAAAAAGGAGGAAATGTCTTTGATGCCATGATGGCCACAGAAATGGCTTTAGCAGTTTGTTACCCTTATGCGGGTAATCTTGGAGGAGGAGGCTTTATGGTTTACAGATTGAATACAGGCGAAACTGGAGCCTTAGACTATAGAGAGAAAGCACCCTTGGCTGCCACCAAAAACATGTACTTAGATTCCTTAGGAAATATCATTGAAAACAAAAGTTTGATTGGGGAGTTTTCGGTTGGAGTTCCTGGAACGGTAGCCGGAATTTTTGCCGCACAGGAAAAATTTGGAAAACTATCTGTTCCGGAGGTTCTACAACCTGTGATAAATCTTGCAAATAACGGTTTTGTAATAACTAAAAAACAGGAACGTAGATTTCATAGTTACGACAGTATTTTTAGAGTTGTAAATGGTAAAGAGCTTATCTTTTCTAAAAATAAAAAAGCTGGAGACACACTTAAAAATATAGCCTTAGCAAAAACGCTGACACGTATAGCTAATTATGGTAAAAACGAATTCTATAAAGGTGAAACAGCTCAGAAACTCGTTGACTTCCTATCAAAAAAAGGTGGAATAATTAGTATGAGCGACATGCAAAAATATGAAGCTGTATGGCGAGATCCCATTAAATTTAAATACAAGGATTTAAACATAATTTCCATGTCGCCTCCTTCAAGTGGGGGTATTTGTTTAGCTCAAATTATGAAACAAATAGAACCTTTTCCATTAAAAAAATATGGTCATAATTCTTTAAAAACTATTCAGGTAATTACCGAAGCCGAACGAAGAACTTATGCCGATAGAAGTTATTTTCTTGGAGATCCGGATTTTGTAGATATTCCAACAGATTCCCTTTTAAGTAAAAGTTACTTAGAAAGAAGAATGAGCAATTTTTCCTTTGAAAAAGCAACACCCTCGAGTAGTATTTCTCATGGTACTTTTAAAGGTTATAATATGGAACATGAAAGTTCTTCCTATGCTAAGGAAAGCACAGAAACTACCCACTACTCTATTGTAGATCAATATGGAAACGCCATCGCGGTTACAACAACCATAAACAGTGGTTATGGTTCTAAGTTATATATAGATGAACTTGGTTTCTTTTTAAATAACGAAATGGACGATTTTAGCAGCAAACCGGGTGTTCCAAATGTGTATGGTCTAATTGGTGCCGAAGCTAATAGTATTGCGCCAGAAAAACGCATGTTAAGTGCTATGACGCCAACTCTGGTGGA
The DNA here is from genome assembly GCF_026410255.1 of Xanthomarina sp. F1114. Classification (GTDB taxonomy): domain Bacteria; phylum Bacteroidota; class Bacteroidia; order Flavobacteriales; family Flavobacteriaceae; genus Xanthomarina. The sequence goes on along the minus strand of NZ_JAPMLL010000007.1, from coordinate 105,440 downwards.
GAAAAACGGCAACCTATTTATGTCTGTTGGAACACCTGGAGGTTCCACTATTATTACTTCTGTTCTTCAAACTATTTTAAATGTTGAAGCGTTTAATATGAGTATGCAAGAGGCCGTAAATGCCCCTCGTTTTCATCATCAATGGCTCCCAGATGAAATTAGAATGGAACCCCATGTTTTTGATAAAGATTTGATAAAAAAACTAACAGAAAAAGGCTATAAGATTAACGAAGAGCATTCGCCAATTATTGGCATTGTAGATGGTATTTTAGTTTTAGACAATGGCACTCTGGAAGGTGGTGCCGATAAACGTGGAGATGATACTGCTGTTGGTTTTTAATTGTTTTACATTTAAAGAGTTAATATATTTACAAAGTAACCCAACCAAAAAAGATGACCAAGAAAGTAAAACGTATTTTAAAAATAGTTGTTGGAGTTATTGTTTTCTTTACACTACCAACTTTGCTACTTTATGGTTTTGTCTATTTTAAATACAACGAAGAACTTCCTGTAGGAACTCAAGGAGAACAGGCAGATGCTCTTGCAATTAAAATGCTTGACGCTTTAGATTATGAAGCCTATAAGAATACAAACTATATAGAATGGACTTTTAAAAAAAGGCGTCATTATCAATGGCAAAAGGACAAAAATATCTGTTCTGTCTTTTGGAAAGACTATAAAGTAGAACTCGATTTAAAGGACTATTCTGCCAGCAATGCGTACATTCATAGCTTTAAAGTTCAGGATGAAAAAGCGGACGAGCTTATAAAAAAAGCTATTGATTTTTTTAACAACGATTCTTTTTGGTTAGTGGCTCCATATAAGGTTTTTGATAAAGACGTTGAAAGGCGTTTAGTTAAAACTAATAGTGGTAAAGACGCCTTATTAGTAACCTATACCTCTGGTGGTTCTACACCTGGAGACTCGTACTTATGGCATTTAAAAGACAACGGAATGCCTGAGAGTTTTAAAATGTGGGTAAGTATTTTACCTATAGACGGATTGGAAGCCTCTTGGAATAACTGGACAACAACAGAAAGCAATGCCAAACTCCCAACCTTCCATAAAATGTTAGTTTTTGGTTTGGAAATAGATCATATAATAGGAAGAGAATAAGGTCACCTATCAACTTTACAAATGAGATTCATAAAGAAAATATTTATAACATCTGATAAAATAAACTTCAGTTAAAAATTCTTCCAATGAAGTTTATTTTTAATTTTTAACTTCTCTGTCCAACAAACTGCTGTTCTTTCAATTTAAACAACACATTAAACGTGGTTAAACTTCCGTAGCTTCTTGTTAGATATTGTTGCAAATCAATTTTCTCTTGCTCGCTTAGATTGCTGGAATTAATTTTTTGCTCCATAACACGGAGTCTATCCCGAACCATGGTTATTTTTCTAAAAAATGTATCAATTGGAACTTCATTAGATTTTAAATTTGTGTCTCCTGGTTGTAAAATTAGTTTTCCACCTTTCCATTTATCTGCAATATGCACCACTTCTGATACATCGCTCCAACGTTTTAAAATCTGTACCAGACTGCTTTCAACTTCAGCAAAACTCACGGTATCTACATCGTCTTCGGCTACTTCAATAATTTCAAACTCTGAATCAATATCAATGGTTTCTAAACCACTTTCAATAAAAGTCACCCAATAGTGTTTAGAAGTTACATTGGTTACCACGCCTTTTCCAAATTCCGGATGATTGATTCTTGAGCTTATTCCTAATATTTGATTCATATTTATGTGTATGATTTACTATTTAACTATGAGTTCTTCTAAGTGTGAAATTACTTTTTATTTAAATATTCAATTTCTGTTTTTCCAATTTTACCATTAAAAGGAAACGGAGCTTGGTCAAAGTATTCTAAACAAACTGGCGAATCTAAATCGGTTCCAATATCAAAAGTAGCATTTGAGGTAAAGTGAAGCGACATAGCACGTGGCACACGTTTAGTTCCAACAACTTTTCCATTAATCTTAATGCTAACATCCATAGCTCCACCAATTTTATCTACCAATTTTGATTCTACTTCTACAGTCGATTTTCCTTTTGGCAGTTTTTCACTAGATCTAATTTTGGTTCTTTCAATCTCAAATAAATTGAATTCATAATTGATATATCCATCTTGAACAAAGCAAGCAACTCCACCTGCAAAGCCAGCTAAAGCATATAAAACGCCTTCTGCATTTTCTGGAGCATCTTTTATCTCCATTTTTACAAGACTACTCATTTTTCCTAATTTAGGTGCTGCCGATTCTGGCATACGCGTCAATGGGACATCAAAAGTCCATTTAGTTAATGGAGAAGCTGGAGCATCTTCTGGATGAAAAAAAGCAGTTGCCCATAAGCCACCACCAATTGGTAAGTTTTTATATTTTGTAGATTCCGAAATAAATAACATTTTCATTTCTTCTAATTTTTTAGGATACTTAGCTGCTAAATCATTAGCCTGACTCCAGTCTTCATCTAGATTATATAGTTCCCATGTATCATTCATTGGACTCCATGTTTTGGCTCCTTCAGGAGCACCCCCTATCCACGGTTTTCTTAATCCCATAGTACTAGCCATCCATCCGTCGCTATAAATCCCTCGACTGGCCATAATATCAAAAAACTGTGTTTTATGTGTTCCTTTAGCATCTGGATTGTTTAAAGAATAAACCATACTCACTCCATCCATATCGTCTTGTTCAAAACCATTTACCACTTCTGGCTCTTGAATATTTAAAATTTCATAAATGGTAGGTGTTACATCTATAACGTGGTGAAATTGTGCACGAGGTTTGCCATCATGTTTAATTCCTTTAGGCCAAGACACTGCCATTGGTTGTCTGGTTCCACCAAAATAACCTCCAACTAATTTAGTGCCTTTGTAAGGTGTTGATCCTGCCCATGCCCATCCAGCATGAAACATATTGTCCACTTTATTAGTTCCTAAAACATCTAAACCTCCTAATTCATTTAAAGCTTCAATATGTTGAGAGATTTTAGTAGGAATGGCGTTTTGAGCTAATTGCTCACTAATTGTTCCGTTTAATCCTTCGGAAGAAGAACCGTTATCTCCCCAAATGTAAAAAATAAGCGTATTGTCTAATTCTCCCATTCTTTCTATTTCATCTATAACACGCCCAGCATGGTAATCGGCATGTTCTGCAAATCCTGCCCAGACTTCCATTAAGCGTCGTTGAAAAGGTTTTTCGTTTTCTGGGATAGAAGCCCAAGAAGCCATAGTTTCCGGACGAGGTGTTAACTGCGTGTTTTGTGGAATCCATCCCATATCTTTTTGACGCTTAAAAACACGTTCACGATATTTATCCCATCCGTCATCAAATTTTCCTTTGTATTTATCTGCCCATTCTTTTGGCACATGATGTGGTCCATGTGCTGCACCTGGAGCCCAATACACAAAAAATGGTTTCTCTGGAGCGTATGTTTTTTGCTCTTGAAGCCATTTAATAGTTTTATCTGCAAGATCCTCAGATAGGTGATACCCTTCCTCGCGCTCTTCTGTAACATACGTTGTATTATGAACCAAAGTTGGCTCGTATTGAGATGCTTCTCCAGCTAAAAATCCGTAAAAGTTTTCAAAACCGTAACCTGTTGGCCAATAATCAAAAGGTCCTTTATTAGTAATTTGGTCTTCAGGTGTATTATGCCATTTTCCAAAAGCAGACGTATTATATCCATAAGCTTTTAAAACTTCAGCTACAGTAGCAGCCGACTTAGGAATTACTCCAGAAAAACCATCAAAATCGTTAGCTAAAGCTGCAATTTGCCCGTTCCCCACTCCTGTATGATTTCTTCCAGTAAGCAGTGCAGCACGTGTTGGAGAACACATGGCAGTAGAATGAAAACGATTGTACGAAACCCCCAGATCTGCCACACGCGTTAAGTTTGGCGTATTGATTTCTCCCCCATAGGTAGAGGCAGAACCTGGGCCAATATCATCGATTAAAATAATAAGAATATTAGGCGCATTATCTGGCAAATGTTTGGCTTCTTCTCTTTTTTTATAGGTTGAAGTTTCCATAGTTAAACCTGCCTGCGATCCGGAAGGCTCAGGAGGAAACGGGAGTATCTGTTGGGCAGACATGGCTCCGGTTATAAGAAATGTGGTGAACAATAATACGTGTCGTAATTTCATAATAGGGTTTGGATTAATTCAGTTTTACATGTACAGTATTGATAATACCATTAAATTCAAAAGGACGTTTGTCAAAATAATGATAAGAAACTGGCGAGCCTAAATCGACACCAACATCGAAAGTTTCTGTGGCTGTAAAGGCAACAGCAACAGTTCTTTTTAAGTTAGTGGTAGCCACTTCCTTTCCATCTACACTAATACTAACTGTCCCAGCTTTTCCGGGACCTTCAATTTTAGTCTCAATTGTTACTTTATGTTTTCCAGCAGCGATTGGAGAGCTGCTTTTAGCTTTATAATTCTCAATTAACTCCATATTATATTCATAATTAAGATAACCATCTTCCATATAAAATGAAATTCCTCCTCCCGATCCTCCTACAGCGTATAGCACGCCATTTGCCTTCTCTGGAACCTCCATATCTATAACAATTGTATTGCTCTGTCTCCCAATTCCTGGAGCACTAAACTCTGGCATTCGTCTTGTATTTTGTTTAAATGTCCATTCTGAATACGATGGCTTATGCACATCTTCCGGATAGATTCGAAGCCATAAACCTGCGCCAATTGGGAAGTCTTTATTGTCCTCAGCTAAAACTAAGAACTCTTTTTTAAGTTGTTCTAACTTTTCAGGATATTCCTGAGCTAGATCGTTGGCTTGTGAAAAATCTTCGTTTAAATTATACAACTCCCATTGGTCATTATCGGAATCCCAAGCATTAATTCTTGGCACAGAAGCTGGTGTATTCCACGGAATAAAGGGACCAAAAGTAGAAGCCATCCAACCTTCTTTATAAATGGCTCGACTAGCATTATTATCGAAAAACTGTTCATTTTTATGTGTTTTCTCGGTAGCATTATTAAAAGTATAAGCTAAACTTATACCATCCATTTTTTGTTGTTCAAAACCATAAACAACTTTTGGAGGTGTAATTCCAAGTATTTCATAAATTGTAGGTGCAATATCTATCACGTGGTGAAATTGTGAGCGAATTTTATCATCATGCTTTATTCCTTTTGGCCAGGAAATAGCCATAGGGTTTCTAGTGCCTCCAAAATAGCTACCCAATAATTTGGTGCCTTTAAAAGGTGTACTTCCTGCCCATGCCCAACCCGCATGATACATATTATCTGTATGCGAGGTTCCTAAAGCTGCAAGGCCTCCAATTTTATCTAAAGCAGAAATCTGATCTTCTACGGTATTCGCAATATTATTTTGTGCAAGTAATTCTGAAATAGAGCCTCGCTGCCCTTCAGAACTCGAACCATTATCTCCAAAAATATAAATAACAATTGTATTGTCTCGTAAGCCTCGTTCTTCTAAACCGTCTATTAATTTTCCTACTTGTGCATCGGTATGTTCTACGAAACCTGCAAAAATCTCCATCAATCTCAATTGAAATGCACGCTGATTTTCAGGGATATCGTCCCAAGCTTCCAAAGTAGAATCGCGAGGGGTTAATTTTGTTCCTTTTGGAATGATTCCCATTTCAAGTTGGCGATTATAAACACGTTCTCTGTACGCATCCCAACCATCATCAAACTTTCCTTTGTATTTATCTGCCCATTCAGTAGCAACATGATGTGGCCCATGAACACCTCCTGGTGCCCAATACATAAAGAAAGGCTTGTCTGGTGCAAATGCCTGGCTGTTATCCATCCATTTCAAAGCCTGAGTTACTAAATCTTCAGTTAAATGATAATTTTCATCTTCTGGCGGCTCAATATGATCGTAATTCTGGGTTAATCTAGGTTCCCATTGCGAGGTTTCGCCTCCAAGAAATCCATAAAAATGCTCAAAACCATAATTATTTGGCCAATGGTCTTTTGGTCCCATCATGGTTGTTTCTGTCGCTGGTGTATTATGCCATTTTCCGAATGCCGAAGTATGATATCCATATTCTTTTAAAATTTCTGGAATGGTAGCTGCTGTTTTAGGGATAACTCCTGTATATCCGTCAAATGCCACGGCACGTTCAGCAATAGTACCGGAACCTACCCGAGTGTGATTTCTTCCGGTAAGAAGCGCTGCACGTGTTGGCGAACATATAGATGTGGTGTGAAACGTATTATACAATAAACCTTCATCTGCAACACGAGAAAAATTAGGAGTATGTATATCGCCTCCCATTGTTTCCGAAATTCCAAAACCTACATCATCCAATAATATCACTAAGATATTTGGTGCATCTTTTGGAAGACGTTGTGGATGGGTTGGCCATTTCATTTTGGAGTCTTGAATACGCTCATTCGTAACACTTTCCATTGGTGTAGGTGGAAAAGGAAGCACATCTTGTGCAAGAACTGCTGTGGTTGAAGTACCAATTATAAAAAGTATTAAAATCCTTAAAGTTTTAGTTAAGTGTAGTTTCATATGTCGATTTTTAATTGGTTATACATACAAATATAGTATAAAGTCTTAAAACAAAGAGAGGCTTAAAACAAGAATAAGTCAGAGCGTGGAAAACTGTTTTGGGATTATTAGAAAATAATACATCTCTAATAGCATGTGAAAAGTTTTAAATTATAAGTTTTAATTCTTATTCTTTTAATCCTTGAATTTCAAAGTCCAAACCCTCTTCTCTTCATTTTTAAATGCAGAATCTGTACCTTTGCATCTTTGTCTTTCTAAACGACAAAATCTCCGTGATTATATGAGTCAATTCGAAGAAAATATTGAGGTTAGAGGCGCACGCGTTCACAACCTAAAAAACATAGATGTTACCATTCCTAGAGAGAAATTAGTAGTGATTACTGGCTTGTCTGGTAGTGGAAAATCCTCTTTAGCTTTCGATACAATATATGCCGAAGGACAACGTCGCTATATAGAAACTTTTTCAGCTTATGCCAGACAGTTCCTTGGAGGATTAGAGCGTCCGGATGTGGATAAAATTGACGGACTTTCGCCTGTAATTGCTATTGAACAAAAAACAACTAGTAAATCGCCTCGATCTACAGTTGGAACCATCACAGAAATTTATGATTTTTTAAGATTGCTTTTTGCTAGAGCCAGCGATGCCTATAGTTATAATTCTGGTGAAAAAATGGTAAGCTATAACGACGAGCAGATTAAAGAGCTTATTATAGAAAGTTTTAATGGCAAACGCATTAATGTTTTAGCCCCAGTAGTCCGTTCGCGAAAAGGACATTACAGAGAATTGTTTGAGCAAATAGCCAAACAAGGGTTTGTAAAAGTTAGAGCTGACGGAGAAGTTAAAGACCTTGTAAAAGGCATGAAACTAGATCGTTACAAAACGCACGATATAGAAATAGTTATAGACCGACTAAAAATTGACAATTCTGTTGATAACGACAAACGCTTAACAGAAACCATTAACACAGCCATGTATCATGGTGAAGATGTCTTAATGGTTTTAGATCAAGATACTCAAGAGACACGATATTTTAGTAGAAATTTAATGTGTCCGAGTTCGGGAATTTCCTATCCAAATCCAGAACCTAACAATTTTTCGTTTAATTCCCCAAAAGGAGCTTGTCCAAAATGTAACGGTATTGGCACTTTGTATCAGGTAAACGAAAGTAAAATTATTCCAGACCCAAAATTATCTATTGAAGCCGGTGCATTAGCTCCTCAAGGTCCAAAGAAAAACTCATGGATATTTAAGCAACTTGAAGCTATAGCACAACGTTTTAATTTTTCTTTAAGCGACCCATATAAAAGTATTCCTGAAGAAGCCAAGCAAATGATTATGTATGGTGGAAATGAAAAGTTTTCAGTTGAAAGTAAAACTTTAGGTCTGACACGTGATTATAAAATTGAATTTGAAGGTTTAGCTAACTTTATTGAAAGTCAGTACAACAATGCTGAAACCACCTCGTTAAAACGCTGGGCAAAAGATTATATGGATAAGGTTAGTTGTACTGAATGTCACGGCTCCCGTTTAAGACAAGAATCTTTATATTTCAAAATAAATGAAAATAACATAGCCGATTTAGCCAATAAAGACATTGTCGATTTGGCTGCTTGGTTTGACGATTTAGAAAATCATCTTTCAGACAAACAGATAAAAATTGCTGAAGAAGTCATCAAAGAAATCAAAACCAGATTACAGTTTTTACTGGATGTAGGTTTGGAATATTTATCCTTAAACCGAAGCTCTAAATCGCTTTCTGGAGGAGAAGCACAACGTATTCGCTTGGCAACACAAATAGGGTCTCAACTGGTTGGCGTGCTTTATATTCTGGATGAACCTAGTATTGGACTTCATCAAAGAGATAATGAAAAACTAATAAAATCTTTAATTTCCTTAAGAGATATCGGGAACTCTGTAATTGTGGTAGAACACGATAAAGACATGATAGAACATGCCGATTATGTAATAGACATCGGGCCAAAAGCAGGAAAGTTTGGGGGCGAAATTATAAGTATTGGCACTCCAACAGAATTAAAAACACATCATACGCTTACAGCCGATTATTTAAATGGCACAAAAGAAATTGAAGTTCCCAAAAATAGAAGAGAAGGCAATGGAAACTTTATAGAGTTAAAAGGCTGTACAGGAAATAATTTAAAGAATATTTCTGTCAAAATTCCTTTAGGAAAAATGATAGGTGTTACTGGTGTTTCGGGTAGCGGAAAATCTACTTTAATAAACGAAACCCTCTACCCTATTATGAATGCCCATTATTTTAATGGCGTAAAAAAACCAATGCCTTATAAAAGCATTAAGGGTTTAGAGCATATTGATAAAGTTATTGACATTAACCAATCGCCAATTGGAAGAACTCCAAGAAGTAATCCAGCCACGTATACTGGGACTTTTAGTGAGATTAGAAGCCTATTTGCTAAAATTCCTGAAGCTATGATTCGTGGGTATAAGCCTGGCCGTTTTAGCTTTAATGTAAAAGGCGGACGTTGCGAAACTTGCCAAGGTGGTGGTTTACGGGTTATTGAAATGAATTTTCTCCCAGACGTTTATGTAGAATGCGAAACCTGTCAGGGAAAACGTTTTAATAGAGAAACCTTAGAAATTCGTTATAAAGGAAAATCGATTAGCGATGTTTTAAATATGACTATCAACGAGGCTGTTCCGTTTTTTGAGCACATTCCTAAGATTCATAAAAAGCTTAAAACCATCAAAGATGTTGGTTTGGGATATATTACACTTGGACAACAAAGCACCACTCTTTCTGGAGGCGAAGCCCAACGTATCAAATTGGCTACAGAATTAAGCAAACGCGATACAGGAAATACCTTTTATATTCTGGATGAACCTACCACAGGATTGCATTTTGAAGATATTCGAGTGTTGATGATTGTTCTCAATAAATTAGCTGATAAAGGCAATACTGTTTTAATTATTGAGCATAATCTGGATGTGATTAAAGCTGTTGATCATATTATAGATATAGGCTACGAAGGAGGTAAAAATGGAGGCGAAGTTATTGTGGAAGGAACTCCAGAAGAAATAATTAAGCATAAAAAAAGCTATACAGCAAAGTTTCTAAAAAAAGAATTAAAATAAAAAAATTCTCACATAAATTTATTAAATTAGTTCCTTAACCATAAAAACCTATATTATGAGAAGTTTACTTTGGTTAGTAGCTGTTATCTGTATTGTAGTATGGCTACTAGGATTTTTAGGCGTTGTTGATGGCATTCCAACCGGTAATTTAATTCATATTTTACTAGTAATTGCTATTATTGTTATTTTATACAACCTTATTTCTGGACGTGGTCCGTTAAAATAACCCTAAATTAAAATTAGAATAAAATTAATAAAAGAGGCTTATCTCGTTTGAGATTTGACTCTTTTTTTGTGTAAACTACATTAAGAAAACAGAGTATATTAATAGTTTTTAAATATCTAATTATAATTCCTTTAAAGAAAGCATCCAATATGTTCTTATTTCTCTTAAATTTGCCTTTGGATTTATTTGAACAAACAAATTTGTTAAACTAAATTTTACACAAAAAATATTATAAATGAGAGACGAACAACACTATAAACGTTGGAATCAAATTAAAACAAACGATTCATGGGCTATTTTTAAAATCATGGGTGAGTTTGTAAACGGTTACGAGAAACTTAGTAGAATTGGACCTTGCGTATCTATTTTCGGATCTGCAAGAACAAAACCAGATAATAAATATTATAAATTAGCCGAAGACGTAGCTTCTAAAATTGTAGACCACGGTTACGGTGTAATTACAGGTGGTGGCCCAGGAATTATGGAAGCTGGTAATAAAGGTGCCCATATTGCAGGAGGAACATCTGTAGGATTAAACATTGATTTACCTTTCGAGCAACACGACAATCCATATATTGACGGAGATAAAAGTTTAGATTTCGATTATTTCTTTGTTAGAAAGGTCATGTTTGTTAAGTATTCTCAAGGTTTTGTTGTTATGCCAGGAGGTTTCGGAACTTTAGACGAGTTGTTTGAAGCCATTACACTTATTCAAACTAACAAAATTGAGAAATTCCCTATTATTCTAGTGGGAACTGACTTTTGGGGAGGCTTATTAGATTGGATAAACCAAACTTTACTTGAAAAGTTTAATAATATTAGTGCAAAAGACCTGGATTTAATTCACTTGGTAGACACGCCAGAGGACGTTATAGAAATTCTTGATGAATTCTATAAGAAGTATAGACTGAGTCCTAATTTCTAAATGCAATAATAGTAAATAAGCAATATGTTAGAACCATACAAATGCTATCTCTATGCTGATAGCATTTGTTATTAGTTTATTTTTATAAGACGAATTAAACTTATTATTTTATAAATTCGTTTTTTTAGTCTATCAATCACCGTGAAAACGTAGTCTGAGCTAACGAGCATAATTTTTCAATGTCATTCATTATAAATTAAAGTTAAAACTTATTAATCGAAGTAGTTATCCTTTATATTTAAACCTGTGTGCTTATTGTTTAAAAGCCACTAGAATTACAATCACTAAATCTGAATATTTGTTGTATTTTAAAATAAAGAATGCAGTCAATATTATTCGTTCTAACAAATCTTCGAATAAAGATTTAAATAATTTAAAAATGAACGTGTATTATATAAATATACCAAATACGAATGTGCAACCTTTAAAGTTTATAAAATAAGTTGAGAATACGTATTTTAAGTTATGTCTTATTTCTTTTTATACCTGCATTGGTTTTAAGTCAGAATAAAATAGACTTAAAAGCAGAATTTCATGTAGAAAAAAATCAAATTAAAATTTCTCAAACAATTACTTATTTCAATACATCTAACGATGTTTTAGATGTTATTTATTTAAACGATTGGAATCAAAGTTACGCCACAAAAAACACCCCGTTGGCCAAACGTTTTGCCGAAGAGTATAGCACAGCATTTCACTTTGCAAAAAATGAAGACAGAGGTTATTCGGTAGTTACATCTATTGAACAAAACAATCAGGAATTAGTCTTCGATAGGCTTAAAGAGAATATAGATGTTTTAAAAGTACAGCTAGAAACTCCTTTAAAACCAAACGAAAGCTACACACTTCACCTTAAATATATAGTACAAATACCGAGCGATAAATTCACCAGATATGGAATTACTAACAATGGAGATTTCAATTTGCGCTATTGGTACATCACTCCCGCTGTTTACAATGGCGAATGGGAATATTTTAGTAATAAAAATTTAGACGATTTATTTGTACCTGTTTCAGACATCAACTTAGAATTGCAAATTCCAAATAATTATCACGTAACATCAGAACTGAATCAAGTAGACATTATCCAAAAAGACAGTCTTTCTATTGTTAAACTTGAAGGAAGAAATAGAGTAAACACCAAATTATTTTTGAATAAAGCCAAACAATTTACCCAGGTAAAAACCGATTATTTTACTCTGGTGTCTAATTTAGATGAAGAAGATTTAAATATGATTGACAATTTGGTAATAACCGATCATGTTTCTGAGTTCTTAGTTAGAAATCTTGGTCCCTACCCTTTAGAAAAACTCTTAATAACCGATATTGACTATAGAAAAAATCCTATTTATGGTTTAAACCTACTACCTAGTTTTATTCGTCCGTTTCCAGATAAATTTCAATACGAAATGAAAATCTTAAAAACGGCCTTAAACAACTATTTGGAAAATATTCTGATTTTAAACCCTAGAAAAGACCAATGGCTTATAGACGGATTACAAACTTACTATTTAATGAAATATGTAGAAGAAAACTATCCAAATATGAAGCTTGCTGGAACCTTATCTAAAATTTGGGGAATTAAGTCTTTTCATGCCACTCAATTAGATTTTAACGACCAATACGCTTTTTTATACATGCACATGGCTAGAGAGGGTATAGATCAACCTTTAAGCATGGAGAAAGATTCGTTGTTAAAATTTAATAAAAATATTGCTAACAAATATAAGGCAGGCGTGGGATTACGCTATTTAGACCAATATATAAATGCAGATATTCTAGAAAATTCCATTAAAGAATATATATCCGAATTCACATTTAAGGAAACCAAAACGTCGGACTTTGAAACTATTTTAAAATCTAAAACTACAAAGGATGTTAATTGGTTTTTCACCGATTTTCTAAAAACCAAAAAATATATTGATTTTACTATTGCAGACATTCAAGAATCTCGAGATTCGGTAAAGGTAACTATTAAGAATAAAACCAACGCCAATGTCCCAATTTCTGTATTTGTTTTAAATAAAGACACCGTAATTTCCAAGGCATGGGTAGCCAATGTTACAGACACAAAAACCGTAACACTAGCGAAAGGAAACGGCACCAGAGTAGTATTAAACAAAGATTTTGTAGTTCCAGAGTACAATTTAAGAGACAACACAAAATCTTTAACAAACTCCTTATTCAACAGACCACTTCAAATTAGATTGTTAAAAGACATTGAAGATCCTTCGTACAATCAGGTGTTTTTAATGCCAATGATAGAATTCGATAATATTTACGATGGCATTGTTCTTGGCGTAAAAGCCTATAATAAAACGGTTCTTAAAAAGCCTTTCTACTATAAAATTGAGCCTCAATACGGAACAAAATCTAATTCTTTAACTGGCTCCATAACTTTAAATTATAATCAATATGTAAAAAATAACTCCGATTTATTTAGCGTAAGTTACGGCATATCGGGAAGCTACTCCAGTTATGCCGAAGATTTATTTGTTAGAAAATTAACGCCTGGAATACGCTTTAAATTTAGAGACAAATCTAATTTACGCTCTAATAAAAAGCAGTTTATCACCTTGAGGTATGTGGATATTCATAGAGATAAAAACCCGATATCTACTGCAGATGCTACACAACCTAATTATAGTGTTTTAGACCTTCGTTATAATAACATCAATAAAGGCCTAAAAGATTATACTGCCTGGTTTGCAGATATGCAATTTGGTAAAAATTTTGGGAAGTTAGCTTTCAATTTTGAGTATAGAAAGCTTACCGAAAATAACAGACAATATAATTTAAGGCTTTTTACAGGTGTTTTCTTGTACAATAAAACCTACGAGACTTCAGATTATTTTAGTTATGCACTAGACAGGCCAACAGATTATTTGTTTGATTATAACTATTACGGACGTTCTGAAAGCTCCGGACTTTTTAGTCAGCAGATAATTATTGCCGAAGGTGGTTTTAAATCTAAGCTAGATACACCTTATGCCAATGCCTGGATAAGTACAGTTAACGGAAGTGCTACAATTTGGAAATACATTTTAGCTTATGGAGATCTTGGTTTGGTAAAAAACCATGGAAAAAATACGAAGTTTGTTTATGATGCTGGAATTCGAGTAAGCCTTATGCCAGATTATTTTGAATTATATTTTCCAGTTTACTCTAACTTAGGTTGGGAAGTCTCTCAACCCCAATATGCAGAAAAAATTCGCTTTATAGTAACTCTAGACTTCAAAACCCTCTTTGGTTTATTTACTAGACGTTGGTATTAAAAAACGCTTTACTCTAAATCTCATTTCCAATAACATATTTTTAACCATTTCGGAAATAACTGATAATCTTTCAGTTTTTTGTTATATTTTACTCTAATCACTGATAATTTGATAAATCTTTAACGGTTTAACCAATTGCAAAACACATAAATATTGACTAATTTTGTGTTTTTAAAACAAGAACTATGCAGACAAATCCAGACGTACAAAAAGACCTGTCTTTCGAAGACTTTAAAACAGAAGTTTTAAACGACTATAAATTGGCTGTCACCTCGCGTGAATGTAGCCTTTTAGGGCGTCGTGAAGTGCTTACTGGAAAGGCCAAATTTGGAATTTTTGGAGATGGAAAAGAAGTGCCTCAATTAGCTCTTGCTAAAGCCTTTAAAAATGGTGATTTCCGTTCAGGATACTACAGAGACCAAACTTTTATGATGGCTATTGGAGAACTTAATATCCAACAATTTTTTGCCGGTCTATACGGTCATCCAGATTTAGAACACGACCCAATGTCTGGTGGAAGACAAATGGGCGGACATTTTGCTACGCATAGTTTAGACAAAAATGGCGACTGGAAAGATTTAACAAAACAGAAAAATTCCAGTGCAGACATCTCTCCTACTGCTGGACAAATGCCACGTTTATTAGGATTAGCCCAAGCATCAAAAATATACAGAGAGGTCACAGGAATCGACACCACTAATTTCTCTGAAAAAGGGAATGAAGTAGCTTGGGGAACTATTGGAAACGCCAGTACTAGCGAAGGCTTGTTTTTTGAAACTATCAACGCTGCAGGAGTTTTACAAGTACCAATGGTTATGAGTGTTTGGGACGATGAATACGGGATTTCAGTGCACGCTAGACATCAAACAACAAAAGAAAATATCTCTGAAATTTTAAAAGGATTTCAAAGAGATGAAGACAATAAAGGCTTCGAAATTCTTCGTGTTAACGGTTGGGATTACCCAGCTTTGATAGAAACTTACCAAAAAGCTTCAAAAATTGCCAGAGAAGAACATGTGCCTGTTTTAATTCATGTAAACGAATTAACGCAACCTCAAGGACATTCAACCTCTGGATCTCACGAACGTTATAAAGATGAAAATCGTTTAGCATGGGAAGCAGAATACGATTGTAATGTGAAGCTTCGCGATTGGATGATTTCCAACAGCATTGCTACAGACGAAGAATTAAAAAAGATTGAAAATAACATAAAAAAAGAGGTTCGTGAAGGTAAAAAAGCAGCATGGACAGCTTTCGTTCAACCTCTAAAACAAGAGCAACAAGAACTTTTAGCACTTTTAGAAACCATTGCCAATTCTAGTGCTAACAATGTTTTTATCACAAAACTTAAAAACGATTTAGCCGAAATTAAAGAACCTATTAGAAAAGATATTCTTTCTACGGCCAGAAAAGTTTTGCGTTATGTGGTAAGCGAAACTTCAGCAGAAAAAACACAATTAGTCAATTGGATCAATTCTTATTTTGAAGAGATCCAACCTAAATACAGCTCTTATTTATATAGCGAATCGCCAAAATCAGCTTTAAATATCAAAGAAGTAAAGCCAACTTATGATGATAATAGCGAAGAGGTCGATGCCAGATTAGTTATTAGAGATAACTTCGATGCTATTTTTGGAAAATATCCTGAAACCTTAGTATTTGGAGAAGACGCCGGACATATTGGAGACGTTAATCAAGGACTTGAAGGTATGCAAGAAAAGTATGGCGAACTTCGCGTATCGGACGTTGGTATTCGTGAAGCAACCATTCTTGGACAAGGTATTGGAATGGCTTTAAGAGGTTTGCGTCCTATTGCCGAAATTCAGTATTTAGATTATATTCTATACGCGCTTCAAATTATGAGCGACGATTTAGCAACGCTGCAATACAGAACAAACGGTCGCCAAAAAGCGCCACTAATTGTTAGAACTCGTGGTCACAGACTAGAAGGTATTTGGCATTCAGGCTCTCAAATGGGAGGTGTAATTAATTTAGTTCGTGGAATACATGTATTAGTACCAAGAAATATGACCAAAGCTGCCGGTTTCTATAACACGCTTTTAGAAAGCGATGAGCCTGCATTAATTGTAGAATGCTTAAATGGGTATAGATTAAAAGAAAAAATGCCTAGTAATATTGGAGAGTTTAAAACGCCTCTTGGTGTGGTTGAGACCATTCGTGAAGGAAAAGATATTACTTTAGTGTCCTATGGTTCTACTTTAAGAATTATTGAGCAGGCAGCCAAAGAACTTCAGGAAGTAGGGATTGATGCTGAAATTATAGATATTCAGTCCTTATTACCTTTCGATTTAAATCAGGATATTGTTAATAGTGTGGCTAAAACCAATCGTTTGATGGTTATTGACGAAGATGTTCCAGGAGGTGCTTCAGCTTTTATTTTAAATGAAGTTTTAAACACACAAAACGCCTATAAACATTTAGACAGCAAACCAGAAACCTTAACAGCACAACAACATAGACCAGCTTATGGAACAGATGGAGATTATTTCTCTAAACCTTCTGTAGAAGATGTGTTTGAAGCTGTGTATAAGGTGATGCATGAAGCGAATCCTTCAGACTATCCAAAATTGAGATAATTAAGGATTAAAAGTATCATAAAAGACCTCATGAGTTTAAAACCTTATGAGGTCTTTTTTTTATATATTTATCACAACTAAAAAAACTAAAAATGAAAAAAAACCACTACGATTTAGCCTTATTAATTGCCAGACTCGGTTTTGGCGGCTTTATGCTAACACATGGCATTCCAAAAATTGAACGCCTTTTTTCAAGTCCCATAGAATTTGGAGACCCCATTGGTGTAGGACCAACACTATCCTTAATCCTTGCTTTAATTGGAGAAGTAATTGCTCCAATTTTAATAATTATTGGTTTAAAAACCAAGTTAGCGGCTATTCCTGCTGCTATAACCATGTTTGTTGCTGCCTTTATAGTTCATGCCCCAGACGATTTTGGTACAAAGGAAAAGGCTTTATTATATTTAGTTGGCTTTGTAGTTATCTTTCTAGCTGGTCCTGGAAAATATGCCATTGATAAGAATAACTAAAAATTTCTATGTTTAATTAAAAGAACCTCGATTTTCTGGGAATTAGTATGAAAGCAGTCTCCGTAGTCACCATCAAGAAAGAATTACAGCATCGTTCTAAAGAAGAACTTATGGAGCTCTGTTTGCGTTTGTCTAAATTCAAAAAGGAAAACAAAGAGCTTCTTACCTATTTATTATTTGAATCACATGACGAAACAGGTTATATAGAAACTGTAAAACAGGAATTAGATTTACAATTCGAAAGCATTAATACAGACAGTTATTTCTATATAAAAAAAAGCGTTCGGAAGATTTTAAGGCTTATAAAAAAGTTTAGCAGGTATTCTTTAAAGAAAGAAACTGAAGTTGAACTCCTCCTCTACTTTTGCAATAAACTAAAAGATTTTTCACCTTCTATAAAACGCAATGTCACTTTGACCAATATATATGACAGACAGATTTTAAGAATTAAAAAAATAGTCACTAGCCTTCACGAAGATTTGCAATACGATTATAATTTGCAGTTGGAAGAGTTAGAGGATTAGAGGCTAACAAAATATCCAATATCCTCGAAGTATAAATGATAAACGACTATAGTAGTTATTATATAACTGGTTGCAAACAATTTAACCAAACTATACAAATGAAAAAACTTATTTTACTCTTCACTTTATCTATTGGACTTATGACCTTCTCATCCTGTTCGAATAACGATGACAATAATGATACTGAAATTGAATTATCAGTGGTTGGAGGTTGGTCTGTAGGTGAAACTACATTAAATGGAGAAATAATTACTAATCAAAGTATTACTCGATTATTATCTGCCGAAAATAGAGCAGAATTTAGATATTTAATTGATGTTGGTGATCCTAGTGGTGAATTAGAATTAAGAGTTTTACAAGCTAATTGGACAAAGAACGAAAATATATTAACAATAGATTTTGATAATGTAGATATGGGAACGAAAATTTATACTGTTTCTGAATTAACAAGCAACTCTATGACTTGGGAATCTCAAATTTTAGGAGAAGGTATTTTAATAGAGACTTTAACCAGATAACAATTATTTACAACACCGTGTCAATTAATGGCTAGTTCATGCTTGATTACGAAAATCCTCGAGGATTTTCTATTCGGGTTGTATTCGCTAAATTAGTGGCTTAATACACGTAACAAAAGCATGCACAATCACGTAAAGTATAATATGAGAAATGAGTCGTCCAAAAATTAAAATTAGGAAAAATAACATTGATAAAGGAATAGAAGCTCTGACTTTTGCTCTGATTTTGATTTCTGCTATATTAATTGGAGTTTATTACAACCAACTGCCTGAAAAACTTCCTATTTACTTTAATTGGCCTTCAAAAGACAATGACGGATTGGGAACAAAAGACCTTTTATGGATAAGTCCAATAGTTTTTGGAATTATCGATATAGTACTTTATAAATTGAATCAATATCCTTGGCTTTTTAACTATCCTTCTGAAATTAGTAACAAAAATATTGAATACAACTATAAAATGTCAACTCAAATGTTACGAAATTTAGGACTTTTTATCAGTATAATGTGTTTACTAATAACTATAGCCTCAATATTAAATGGTCTTGGCAACGACACTGATTATAACAAATATTTGTATCCTTTTTTGCCAATATT
Organism: Xanthomarina sp. F1114; assembly: GCF_026410255.1. Classification (GTDB taxonomy): domain Bacteria; phylum Bacteroidota; class Bacteroidia; order Flavobacteriales; family Flavobacteriaceae; genus Xanthomarina. Next base: position 86,670 of record NZ_JAPMLL010000007.1, on the reverse strand, counting down.
ATTTATTGCATTGCCAATTATATATCTAATTAAAATATTAATGCACAAAAAGATTAAGTACAATAAAGAAGAATTAAACTAATTAGTACCAGACAACTTCCAAGAACTCGTTCGTCTATACCCAAGTTAAAAAAAACAAAAGATTTTTTTAATTAGTGTTCCTTATAAATACTAGAAACAAATCCTTTAAAACTAAGCAGCACGAAGCCATTTATCTCCTGAGTTTTCCTTAAATTTAACCCATAAAATAAGTATATGAAAAATTATAGTTTAGCAATAGCCCTTTTCGCCAGCCTTTCAGTTCTAGCTCAAGACAAACAATTAACTATGGAAGATGCCGTAATAGGCTTAGGAACCAATCTAAGAGTAGAAAGTTTATCGCAATTAAAATGGATTCCAGATGAAAACAGTTTCACCGAAGCCGTTAAAACTTCCTATGGAAATGCTTTGGTGCTAAGAACACTTCCATCTCTAAAAACAGATACTCTGGCGCGCTCTAATGAGTTTACAGATATGAAATCTGTTCCTTCCTTAAGCTGGATCGATAAAAACACAGCGTCTTATAGAAATGCTCAAGATTTTATGATTTGGAATCGAGAAACGAAGTCATCCGAAAAACTATTAACTATTCCAGAAAATACAGAAGCTCAAGAATTTGAATCTGCAACCAGTTCGTTTGCTTATGTAGTAGATAACAATTTGTATTTATTGGATGGGAAAAAACAAACCCATCAAATAACCGAAGACGGAAAATACGGTATTACAAACGGGAAAGCTGTTCATCAATTTGAATTTGGAATCAGTAAAGGGATGTTCTTTTCACCTAAAGGAAATTTACTCGCTTTTTACAGAATGGACGAAACCATGGTAAACGATTACCCAATTATCGATTGGTCAAAAACTCCAGCTGTCAATAAAAACATTAAATATCCATTTGCCGGACGCGATTCTCATCATGTAACCTTAGGAGTTTATAATCCGAAGACTAAAAAAACTATTTTTCTAGAAACCGGAGAACCTAAAGAGCAGTTCTTAACCTGTGTAACTTGGGCCCCAGATGAAAAATCCATTTATATTGCTGTTTTAAATCGGGATCAAAATCACATGAAATTAAATCAATACGATGCTCAAACAGGAAAATATATAAAAACTTTATTTGAAGAAAAAAGTGAAAAATACGTAGAACCACAACATGATTTGTACTTTTTACCTAATGGAAAAGAATTTGTTTGGTGGAGTCAACGTGATGGTTTTATGCATTTATATCGTTATGATTTGAATGGAAAATTACTAAACCAAATTACCAGTGGTCAATGGTTGGTTAATGATATTTCAGGTAAAAATGAAACATCAAATCAATTATTAATTACAGCTACAAAAGATGGTGCTATGGAAAAACATCTGTATGCTGTAAATTGGAAAAATGGTAACATAGAGCTTTTAGATAGCGATGCCGGGTACCATTTTCCTTCGGTAAATTCAAATGGAACCTATGTTCTGGATACTTGGATGAACAGCACAACCCCTAGAAAAATTGATGTGTATTCTACGGATAAAAAATTCAAAAAAAACTTATTGACCGCAAAAAACCCATTAGCAGAGTATGATATGCCTAAAGTTGAAAATGTAACTTTAAAGGCAGATGATGGGACAGATTTATATGGAAGGATGATTTATCCAACCAATTTTGATGCCAACAAAAAATATCCGGTTATCGTGTATTTATACAACGGTCCACACGCTCAAATGAATATAAATCGTTTTCCTGCCAGTGGAAATCTATGGTACGATTATATGGCTCAAAACGGCTATGTAGTTTGGGTTATGGACGGACGTGGAAGTAGCAATCGTGGTTTAGAATTCGAACAAGCTATTTTCAGAAACTTAGGTCAAGTGGAAATGAAAGACCAAATGGTTGGTGTAGATTATTTAAAATCACTGCCGTTTGTAGATGGAGACAAAATGGGAATGCACGGTTGGAGTTATGGTGGTTTTATGACCACGTCGTTCATGCTATTACAGCCAGATGTTTTTAAAGCAGGTGTTGCTGGTGGTCCGGTAATGGATTGGAGTATGTATGAAATTATGTATTGCGAACGCTATATGGACACCCCACAAACCAATCCAGAAGGTTATGCTAAAACCAGCTTATTAGATAAAACTCAAAATCTAAAAGGAAAATTATTGTTAATTCATGGAACCGATGACAATATAGTGGTTTGGCAACATTCCATCGATTTTTTAAGAAATGCAGTAAGCAATGGTGTGCAGGTAGATTACTTTGTTTACCCAGGTTATGAGCATAATGTTCGAGGAAAAGATAGAGTGCATTTAATGCAAAAAGTAACAGATTATTTCGATTTATATTTGAAATAAATCTAATTAGTTACAAGCGATAACGCCATCAATTTAATAAAGCAAGGATAGAATTGATGGTTTTATCTCTGTGATAAAAAGCTAAACAAAACATACCTTATGAAAACAACTCCCGAACATAATCAGCGTATCGCAAAAATGACATTTGCTTCGGTTTACCCACACTATATCAGCAAAGTAGAAAAGAAAGGCCGAACAAAAGACGAACTACATCAGGTAATTGAATGGCTTACTGGTTTTAATGAAAACAAACTACAAGAATTTATAGCGGATAAAATAACATTCGAAACATTCTTTCAAAAAGCAAATTTACATCCAAATGCGACTCTTATTAAAGGAGTAATTTGTGGTTACCGAATTGAAGAAATCGAAACTCCCTTGACACGACAAGTTAGATATTTAGATAAGTTGGTGGACGAATTAGCAAAAGGTCGTAAAATGGAAAAGATTTTACGAGTTACTTAATTCAAAAGTATATATTGATAATTAATCCTAATCTTCAGTATATGTGGTGTCCTGGAGACTTTAATTATTTGTACTCTACAATCAGGTAAACAGAAGTGGTATTTCCCACATTAACCACTTCATGCGTACTTACCTGGTCTTTACTCCAAGATACTCCTGCTTTAACTTCTTTGGTTTCGGTACCATCGGCATCTGTAATTTGAAAAGTACCACCTTCTAAGGTATAACCAAAATGTGGTTGATGTTCGTGTTTCTCATGTCCTACTCCTGGAGGAAAAGTACATTTTAAAACACGTATTTTAGTATCTTCATGAAGAACCTCGCAAACGCTTTCACCTTTCCAACCAGCTTCTAAGGGGTCTGGTAGTTTTGATTCTTCATTACAGGATAAAAATAACACGGAGACAACTAAATAAAGTAATTTTTTCATTATTATATTCCACCTATATGGAAATTGATTTTACAAATTAATTCATAATTCTTACTACCATCTCTTTAAGCAAATCTCCTTGCTTAACAGCGTTCGATCCTACGCCTTTTCCCTTTACATCAAACTCTCTTAAAATAGCTATAACACCACTAACTTTTCTCATGGGATAATTTTTTGAAGCCGTAATATAATCGTTAACAAAATAGGGGTTAATTTTTAAGGCTGAAGCTACGCTTCTAGGCGATTTATCTGTTAAACCATGTAGATACAACAGTTTAGAGAAAAAATTATACAGTAAAGCCACAGTTACTATCATGGGATTATCTTTTGGGTTTTCGCCAAAATATTTAATTATCTGATTTGCTTTTAAGACATTTCTAGAGCCCACGGCATTTTGCAACTCAAAATTATTATAATCTTTACTAATACCAATATTCTCTTCTATATGCTCAGGAGTAATCTGGGTGCCTTCGGGAAGTACTATTTTCAATTTATCCAGTTCGTTAGCAATTTTACTTAAATCTGTTCCTAAAAACTCGATTAACATATGTGATGCTTTGGGCGAAATGCTATAGTTTTGTCCAGATAATACTCTGCGAATCCAATCGCCTACCTGGTTATCATAAAGCTTCTTACTCTCGAAGACAACTCCAGACTTCTTAATTGTTTTATAGAGTTTTTTACGCTTATCAATGGTTTTATATTTATAATTAAAAACCAGAATGGTTGTAGGTTGCGGATTTTCGGCGTAAGACACCAAATTTTCAATAGTTCTTGATAAATCTTGCGCTTCTTTAACAACTACTACTTGATATTCGGCCATCATAGGATAGCGCTTGGCATGCCCAACAATATCATCAATATTTACATCTCTTCCATATAAAACCATTTGGTTAAAACCTTTCTCGTCTTCTGAAAGCACATTGGCTTCAATGTATTTTGAAATATTATCTATATAATAAGGCTCCTCTCCCATTAAAAAATAAATAGGTCGGAATTTCCTGTTTTTTATATCTGTTATTATTTGTTTGACTTCTTCCAAATCTCAAAAAATTCTCTGTTTACCGATAGGTAAGTAAATTAAAATAATACAAAATCCAAAATAAGCTATGGATATTTGGTTTTTGACGAATGTAACTTAACTTTGAAAAAAATCTATCTGTCTTGATGCAAGAGCTCCATTTTCCGAAGTTTCCATTTCGTTTCAAAAATAACGAAAATAAAATATCTATATTCGATAGTGTTCGGAAAAAATTTGTGATTTTACAACCAGAAGAATGGGTTAGGCAGCATTGCGTTCAATACCTTATTCTGGAGAAAAATTACCCTCAATCTTTAATCAATGTAGAAAAAGAATTAAAAGTAAATGGATTGAAAAAACGTTACGATATTGTGGTTTTTAATCCTGACGGTTCCATATATCTTATTGTTGAATGCAAAGCTCCACAAATAAAGATAAACCAGGATGTTTTTGATCAGGTTGCACGTTATAACCTGGCTTTAAATGCAACTTTTCTTATGGTTACCAACGGATTAAATCATTATTATTGTCAGATGGATTTTGAAAACGAACGATATCAGTTTTTAAAAGACATTCCAGATTATATTAAAAATGAATAAAACTGTTACTTTTGGGTTTGGAATATTAGGGGTTTTATTTTTTATAATTGCCAGTATTTTAGGAGGATTCCAATTTGATAATTACAGCCATATTCAACAATATATTAGTGAAACCTATGCTATTAATGCACCCTATGGAATTTATTTGAGAGTTTTTGGTTTTATACCTAGCGGTATTTTTATCATCCTTTTTTCTTTTTCTGCATTAAAGCTACTTCCTGAAAACAAATTATTAAAGCTAGGACTTGTAGGTTTTGCCTTTCTGTATGGTTTGGGAAATATTCTTGTTAGTATTTTTCCATGCGATATTGGATGTAATAAAGAATTAATAAATCCGAGTGTATCACAAATAATACATACAATTTCTGGCGGTATAACTTATACGCTTGTCCCTTTCTGTTTAATTTTAATTGGTTGGGCTGCACGAACTTGGACAGATGGAAAAAACATCATGTTATTATCCTTTATTTGTGGAATAATTAGCTTTATTTTTAGTTTACTTATTTCTGGCAATCCAACAGGTTATTATATTGGTTTATTCCAAAGGATAATTGAAGGCTCTGTTTTAATTTGGATAACTACCTTTGCCTTTTATATTAAAAATCAACACTAGACTATTGAAAACAGCCATTGTTATATTAAACTGGAACGGAAAAAAATTACTTGAAGAGTTTTTACCTTCTGTTATTAAATATTCAGAAAATGCGTCCATTTATGTAGCCGATAATGCTTCTACAGACAATTCTGTTCAATTTGTCAAACGGCATTTCCCAGAAATAAAAATTATTCAGAATACCGAAAACGGAGGTTATGCTAAAGGTTATAATGAAGCTTTAAAGCAGGTTGATGAAGATATTTATTGTTTATTAAATAGCGATGTGGAAGTAACTAAAAATTGGCTCACACCAATACTAGATACATTTAAGAGCAGACCTGAAACAGCCATCATCCAACCTAAAATTTTAGATTATAAGAATAGAACAGCTTTTGAATATGCTGGTGCAGCTGGCGGTTTTATAGATAAATATGGATATCCTTTTTGCAGAGGACGTATTTTTAATACTATTGAAGAAGATACAGGACAATTTAATGATACTACAAATATCTTTTGGGCATCTGGTGCCTGTTTTTTTGTAAGAAAGACCGTGTTTCAAACTTTAAACGGTTTTGATGAGTCGTTTTTTGCTCATATGGAGGAAATAGATTTCTGCTGGCGTGCTTTTAATTTAGGGTATCTAACTACTTATGTGGGTACATCAACTATCTATCATGTTGGAGGTGCAACCTTGGAAAATACCAATCCAAAAAAAACCTATCTTAACTTTAGAAATAGTTTGTTTACCCTAGTAAAGAACGCCGGAGGAAATATCTTCCTTTTAGTGTTTACACGACTTATTTTGGATGGTTTGGCTGCATTAAAATTTCTTTTTGAATTCAAACTGTCGCATATCTTTGCTATTATTAAAGCTCATTTTAGTTTCTACATGCATTTACCTAAATTATTAAGGCAAAGAAAAGAACTAAAACAGCTTGGAAATTACTATAAAAACACCTCAATAGTTTGGACATACTTTGTAAATAAGTCTAAGACTTTCAATTGTTTATAAAACTGTTAAAATTTTTGTTAATTCGTACGTAAACTCACATTCTTTTGTATAATTTTGGTATGTTAATTAAGAACATCTAAAAACTGAAATTTATTATGAAAAAAACAATGATGATAGGCGTAATGGGTCTACTTCTATTAGGATCATGTGTGTCTAAAAAAGAGTATACTGCGTTAGAAGCTAAACAAAAAGAAACTCAAGACTTATTAAATACTGCAACTGTAAAACTTAATTCTTGTCTAGAGGAAAGAGCATCTGCAACAGCTAGAGCAAAAGTTTTAGAAGAACAAGTAGCAGATTTACGTAAAAGTAACGACAACTTAACAATATTATCTTCAAAAGGTGCTAGTAATGTTGAGAAAACTCTAGAAAGTATTAGAGAAAAAGAACTTAAAATTACACGTTTACAAGATGCCTTAACTCAAAAGGACAGTGTAACACTTGCTTTAGTTACAAGTTTAAAACGTGAAGTTGGAATTAACGATCCGGACATTGAAATTAATGTTGAAAAAGGAGTTGTATTTATCTCAATTGCAGACAAATTATTATTCCAAAGTGGTAGCTATCATGTAACTACAAGAGCTAAAGAAGTATTAGCTAAAGTTGCAAAAGTAGTTAACAGTAAACCAGATTTCGAATGTATGGTTGAAGGTCATACAGACAGCGTTCCTTACCATAAACCACCATTATTAGACAACTGGGATTTAAGTGTTAAACGTTCTACTTCTATTATTAGAGTTTTACAAGATTTAGATGTAAACCCTGCACAGTTAATTGCTGCTGGACGTAGTCACTATGTTCCTTTAGTAGAAAACAATTCTGCAGAAAACAGAGCTAAAAACAGACGTACACGTATTGTTGTAATGCCAAAAATCGATCAGTTCTATGACATGATTGAAAAAGAAATGAAGAATCTTGAAGCTGGTAACAATTAATCAGTTTTAAATTTAAAATACAAAAGCTCAATCTTAAGATTGAGCTTTTTTTTATATATTATTTTAAAAATTTAAAAAATGTCTAAACTTCCTTTTCCTTCTCTTATAATTACTGGTTCACCTTCAGATAAATCAACAACTGTAGAGGCGTGATTATCCCCATAACCTGCATCAATAACCAGATCTACTAGGTGATTCCATTTTTCATAAATTAATTCCGGATCTGTCGTGTATTCTAAAACTTCGTCTTCATCATGAATGGAAGTTGAAATAATAGGATTTCCTAGTTGCTTTATAATTTCAATAGCTATTTTATTATCCGGCACACGTATTCCCACTGTTTTTTTCTTTTTAAAAGGATGTGGTAAAGATTTAGCTCCCGGAAGAATAAAGGTATATGGACCTGGAAGTGCTCTTTTTAAAATTTTAAAAACCGAGGTATCAATTTGTTTCACATAATCGCTAAGATTACTTAAATCTTCACAAATAAATGAAAAGTTAGAGTTCTCCAATTTCACATTTTTAATTCTGGCAACACGTTCTAATGCTTTTACATTATTAATATCACACCCTAAACCATATACGGTATCCGTTGGATAAATTATCAATCCACCAGCTTTCAGAACCTTAATAACCTTAGCTATTTCTTTTGGATTCGGGTTCTCTTCATATATTTTTATAAACTCAGCCATACTATCGGTCTTAAAAATTCGTTATCTTATGCAAGATAATTAATTATATTGTTTATGAAACATATTAGATTCTACTTATTTATTAGCGTGCTTATTGTCTCTTTTAATTCTTGTTCTACGGACGATAGTAATACTTTAAATGAAGTTTCACTAGACTCTACGGAATACTATCAGGAATTTAACGTTTCTTACGGTTCTGATAGCGACCAAGTATTCGATATTTATTTACCTGCCAATAGAAATTTAGATACTAACATTATGATATTAGTTCATGGTGGAGGCTGGAATGCTGGTGATAAAAACGACATGAACGACGTTAGAGATTACCTTAGAAATGAGTTTCCAGACATGGGAATTGTAAATATAAATTACAGACTTGCAGATGAAAATAACCTGCCTTATCCAATGCAATTGGACGATATTACCTCTGTTATAAATCACTTAAAATACAATCAAAACTATTATGTTATTGACGATGATTTTGGTTTTGTAGGCGTAAGCGCTGGAGCACATTTAGCCTTATTATGGAGCTATGCTTTTGACACCAATAGTGATATTGAGATGGTATGTAGTATAGTTGGACCAACAAACCTAACAGATCCGGCTTATTTAAACAATTCAGATCCTATGTTACAAGCCTTACTGGATTTATTTGGTGAAGACGCCTCTATAGAATTTCTCGAAGAAGCAAGTCCATACCACAGAGTAACTGACACCGCTCCTCCAACTATTTTATTTTATGGAGGTCAGGATCCTTTAATTCCAACTTCGCAAGGAACAGATATGAGAGATAAATTAGAAACTCTAGGGGTTCCACATCAATTTACCTTATATCCAAATGCTGGTCATGGGTGGATTGGACCAGATTTATTTGATACAATAACCAAACTAAAAGTCTTTATTGAAACGTATTTTGATTAAGAATATCTTAGAAAGATCGTAGAAACAAAAAATCCTCGAAGAGAATACTTCGAGGATTTTTTGTTTATCCTATAACTTCAAGCTTGGCAAAACGAAGCAATAATTTTTTTACGCCTCCTTTATCAAACTTTATCTCGGCTTTTGTATCACTTCCAACACCGTCAATTTTTACGACTTCTCCTTTTCCAAAACGCATGTGTTCTACCATATTACCCACAGCTAACTTGCCATCGAACAAATTGGTACCTCCACTAGATTTACTCACAGGTTTTAAGTTTTTTGGAGTAGAAATAACTACTTTATCTGAAGGTTTCTCTTGGGTAGGCTTCTTTTTCTTAAAGTCTGGCTGAACAGGTTTCTTAAAGCGAATTTTATTAGCTTGAGCTCGTCGTTTTGTTTCGGGAATATCATCTCCAAAAATATCAGCATCCAACATTGGATTAAAACGTCTTTCCTCTATTGGAGTAATAATATCCAAATATTGTTCGTCTATTTCCTGGATAAATCGACTAGGTTCTGCGTCTATTAATTTCCCCCAACGGTAACGTGTTAAAGCATAGGTTAAATAAGCTTGTTTCTCGGCTCTTGTTAATGCCACATAAAATAACCGTCGCTCCTCCTCTAGTTCACTTCGCGTATTCATACTCATGGCACTTGGAAATAAATCTTCTTCCAAACCAACAATATATACATACGGAAATTCTAGACCTTTTGCCAAGTGAATAGTCATTAAAGCCACATGGTCTGCATCGCCTTTATCTGCATCCAAATCGGTTGCTAGAGCTACATCTTCAAGAAACTCAGCTAAAGATGCGGTCGCATCAGCAATTTCCTTTTGACCTTCCACAAAATCTTTCATCCCGTTTAAAAGCTCCTCAATATTTTCCATTTTGGCAACGCCTTCTGGAGTGCCATCTTTATTGAGTTCTCTAATTAATCCACTAGCTTTTGTAACGTGTTCCGCAAGTTCAAAAACATTTGCTGTTTGGTTTAAAATCTGATAACTTTCAATTTGAGTTACAAAGTTTTTAAGCTTGTTTTTGGTACCAGAATTAATATTAATTTCAATTTTATCAATGTTTTGAATAACTTCAAAAATTGAACGGTTATAACCATTAGCAGCTACAATTAATCTATCTAAGGTAGTTTGTCCAATTCCTCTTGCCGGATAATTAATAATTCGTTTTAAGGCTTCTTCGTCTGCTGGATTAATAATTAAACGTAAATACGAAAGCACGTCTTTTATTTCTTTTCGTTGATAAAACGATAGACCTCCATAAATTCTATAAGGAATATCACGTTTTCGCAAAGCATCCTCTATGGCACGAGATTGAGCATTGGTGCGATATAATACGGCAAAATCGCTGTTTGGTAACTGATTTTCCATTTTATTTTCGAAAATAGAACTTGCTACAAAACGTCCTTCATCTCCATCGGTTAGAGAGCGGTTCACTTTTATCTTGGCTCCTTCATCGTTAGCAGTCCAAACAATCTTTTCTAATTTAGTCTGGTTTTTATCGATAATGGAATTGGCTGCATTTACTATATTTTTTGTTGAACGGTAGTTTTGCTCTAATCGGAATAATTTTACATCGTCATAATCCTTTTGGAAATTTAGAATATTATTGATGTTGGCTCCACGAAAGGCATAAATACTTTGAGCGTCGTCTCCTACCACACAAATATTTTGAAATCTATCTGAAAGTGCTCTAACAATTAAGTACTGACTGTGGTTTGTATCCTGATACTCGTCTACCAGTATATAACGGAACCTATCTTGATACTTAGCCAACACATCTGGAAAACGCGTTAGAAGCTCGTTAGTTTTTAATAATAAATCGTCAAAATCCATGGCTCCTGCCTTAAAACATCTATCGACATAATTCTCGTAGATTTCTCCCATTTTTGGTCGCCTGGCCATGGCATCGGCTTCTTTAAGCTCAGGGTTTTGCTTGTAGGCTTTTACAGTAATTAAATTGTTTTTATATGAAGAAATTCTGGAACGAATTTGTTTGTATTTATATATATCCTTATCCAAATTCATTTCTTTGATTATGGCAGAAATTAATCGGTCGGAGTCCTGAGTGTCATAAATTGTGAAATTACTAGGATACCCCAATCGATCACCTTCAATACGCAAGATTTTAGCAAAAACCGAGTGAAAGGTTCCCATCCATAGGTTTTTTGCTTCGCTATTACCCACAATGGAAGAAATTCGTTCTTTCATTTCGCGAGCTGCTTTATTGGTAAATGTTAGCGATAAAATATTAAAAGAATCAACCCCCTGACTCATTAAATAGGCAATTCTATAGGTTAACACTCTAGTTTTTCCAGATCCTGCTCCTGCAATAACAATCATAGGGCCATCCTTTTGAAGGGTTGGTGCTAATTGTGCTTCGTTTAACTGACTTAAATACTTCTCCAATTCTCTTTCATTTAAAGGGATAAAAATAACCATTGTTAAGGTCTTTCTCCTTTAGATTTATGAATAATTATAAACAATTTGAAAGTTATATTAAGTCCTAAGAATCACTTAGATTTTAATACAACTATTTTTCAAAAATAAAACGGAATTAAATCTCTAATATTTAATACTGAAGGAAACTATAAATCACTAAGTATATGACTTAAACATCTATTGTTTACAAATTAAAACGTCATGGCTTTTAAAAGTCCTGCTCGCGTACTTATCCAGATAAAATTAAATACTGATTGTGTTTTTTGACGTTCTATATTAGTTTTTGTCACTTCCTTAAAAATATCGTCACCAGATTGACTGTTTGTAGAGACGAAAATATTAATTACATCGGATAGGAATTTATTTTTTTCCTTTCCATCCTCTTGGAGCGCTATAATATCGAAAGCTTTATATTTCACTTTAAAATCTATGTCCGAAAGATCGTCAGTACCTGAAATGGTAAAATAGGTTTTATCTAATTGACCTTCTACACGAACGTTTAAATTAGACTTAGTGAAACTATTTAAATAGCTTGCTTGGAGCTCTCCCATTTCTGCACGAAATTCGAATAAATCTGAAGGATTGTTAACATCAAATGTCCAAACAACATGTAATGGAGTCTGCTCCATAAAAAGTGTATTAATATTAAGAACTGTTTTTGTAGGTTCTAAATAGGTATTACTAACTTGGCTAAAATCTCCGTTAAAGTCTGCAAAAGAAACTAGGCCTGCTTTTTTATCTGCTTTAACCTTTTCTTCGTACGAAATAAAACCTTCATGAATTTTGATGTTTTCTACAGTTAAATCAAAATTTAAGTCTCGGAGCATTTTACTATACAATGGCTTTATTGATTCGTCATCTGCAACAAGTTTATCTCGATAAACTTTAAAAACAGGCTGATAAAAATCTATCTGTTTAGTTAAAAAATGCAATTTAGAATTAGATGCAGTTTCTAACAGAGGTTTTTTTATTGTTAAAGAATCGATATTTAAATTATAATGATCTCGTTCTACAGGAATAATTTGCGATAAGTTCTCCCTGGAATATTTAGTAAGCATGCTAACGTCTGTTAGCTTTGTTAATTTATCATTTACTTTAGCACTTTTAATTCTTACATTTTCATATGTGCCCATTTGCGCAAAAAATGATGTAAAAGACATATGATAATTCTTAAAATCTATGGGGATTTTATGCTTTTTTGTACTCTTATTATAAACAATTTTTTCTAGCTTTAAATCAATGTTTTCAGTTTGAAGTTTCAAAGAATCTGTTTCAAAATCCAACACTCTTATCTGTCCTTTATCTAAGTTGAATTCTTTAATATTAATATCTTTATCAAAAGAACCCGATTGAGAAAACTTATATTCTTCTTCTGGAATTAAAGGATTGTGATAATAAGTGACTTTTGGTTTTTCTAAACTTATTTCTTCTATTGAAATTAAATTATTAGCCAAAACCCCCCAATACCCTAATCCAGACACAGAAAGCTTCTCGAGTTGGACAATACCATTTGGTTTATCTACAGTTTTTCCAGAATTAGTAAGATGTACATTTGTTATTTCCAGATTAGCTCTTAGCAAACTGATAGTTAAATCGCTATAAGTTAACTCTACCGTATCTGGTAATTTATTAGTTAAAAAGCTCTCTATTTTAGATTTTACTATGTATTGCGTAATAAAATATCCGGCAATGAGAACAAATAGAACGCTTCCGGCAATAATTACAGTTTTTCGTTTTTCTTGAGTCATTTCATAAAGATATCCATTTTTTTCCTATATATTTTAAATATATTTACCCTAAAATTTATAAATATGGATGCTATTTTCAGTTTTTTAAGTCAGATCTCTTGGTGGATGTGGATTATAATTATCCTCTTAATCATTGCTATTCGAGATGTATTTATACAAAAACGGCATACCATTAGCCATAATTTTCCTATAGTTGGGCATTTTAGATATATGTTAGAGAAAATTGGGCCAGAACTAAGACAATATTTGGTTGCTAACAATAGAGAAGAGCTACCTTTTAATAGAATTGAAAGAGGATGGATTTACGCCTCTGCAAAAAAAGAAAATAATTACGAAGGCTTTGGAACGGATAGAGATATTTATGCGCATCAGCATATTTTTGTTAATAATGCTATGATGCCTTATAAGTTAGCTCCAGACCACCCAAATAGCATAGATCATAGCTTTATGCCATGTGCAAAAGTGATGGGCCTTTATAATAAGCGTAAAAAACCCTTTAGACCAGCATCTATAATTAATGTGTCGGCTATGAGTTTTGGATCTTTATCCGCCCGAGCAATTGAGTCGTTAAATAAAGGTGTTAAAATGGCCGACGCCTATCACAATACTGGAGAAGGCGGATTATCTCCTTACCATAGTCATGGTGGAGATGTTGTTTTTCAAATTGGAACAGGTTACTTTGGTGTTAGAGACGAGCATGGAAATTTTTCTATGGATAAAATGATAGCCTTAGTAAATAAAAATCCTTTTGTAAGAGCAATTGAAATCAAACTGTCTCAAGGAGCAAAACCCGGAAAAGGTGGTGTATTACCTGCAGCAAAAATAACTCAAGAAATTTCAGATATTCGTCATGTGCCCTTAGGGAAAGATGTTATTTCTCCTCCATATCACACCGCTTTTTCGAATGTTCAGGAACTCATGGCTTTTGTTGAAGAAGTAGCAGAAGCCACTGGTTTACCGGTAGGTGTTAAAGCAGCCATTGGAAAACTAAACCAATGGAAAGAAATGGCTAGTATTATGCAAGAAACCGGAAAAGGACCTGATTTTATTTCAGTAGATGGTGGCGAAGGTGGAACTGGTGCTGCTCCTCCTAGTTTTGCGGATCATGTATCTTTACCATGGGTTTATGGTTTTACCGACTTGTATAAAATATTTAAAGACAAAGATCTTTGCGATCGTATTGTATTTATTGGAAGTGCTAAATTAGGTTTTCCAGCAAAAGCTGCAATGGCCTTTGCTATGGGTGCCGACTGTATAAATGTGGCTCGTGAAGCCATGATGAGTATTGGCTGTATTCAGGCTCAAGTTTGTCACACAAATCGTTGTCCGAGTGGTGTTGCCACGCAAAATAAATGGTTACAAAGTGGAATAGATCCAACCTTGAAATCTGTTAGACTAGCTCAATATTTTAAAACTTTTAGAAAAGAGTTTTTAGAAATTACACATGCTTCTGGATATGAACATCCTTGTCAATATAAAATGAATGATATTAGTGTTAATGTAGATGATAAAAGCTTATCAAAAGAATTAGATAGCACCTATATGTACCATAAAGTACCTGTTCCATTTACTTCTGTACAAGATTTAAAAGATTGCAAATATTTGGGCGGATTTAAGACTAACTAAAAGTAATCTCGCATTCAAAAATTATAGGGTAAGAGGCAATTTATAACTTGAACATGCCTTATTTTAAGAAGAGCATTTTTAATTAATAGAAAATATGCTTTTCATTCTGCAAAGGGATAATTTGTGCTAAAACAAAAATAACTTATGTTTGTATTATTAAAATACAACCCTTAATAACTTACACTACTTATGGAGTCTGAAAGAATTATTGACTTATTTATGTTTGCTATTCCCACACTAATTACTGGTTTAATAGCTTATTTCTTTTTTAAAGAACATACAAAAAACGAAGATGGTAGAAGACGCTTTTTACTACACAAAGACATGCAGGTAAACGCCATGCCATTAAGACTCCAAGCCTATGAACGTATGGCTTTATTTCTAGAACGAATTACTCCATCTAAATTACTGATAAGAATAAACCCAACATCCTCAAGCAAAGAAGATTACGAAAGCTTACTTATAGCTTCCATAGAACAGGAATTTGAACATAATTTATCCCAACAGATTTATATAAGTGATGATTGTTGGAACGTTATTACGGCTGCAAAAAATGCAACTATTCAGCTTATTAGAAAAGCAGGGATGTTAGAGAAAACAGACTCTGCAAATAAACTTAGAGAAGTTATTTTAACTGAAATGATGGAAAAAAGAGCACCTAGCGATGCTGCTTTATCTTTTATTAAAGACGAAGTTAGCCAGATGTGGTAAAAACCATTGGGTCAGTAGTATTTTTATTGACCCAAATGCTTCTTCTTTGCATAATCGAATCCCTGCTGCCACCAATCCGTCATTAATCGTTTACTAAAAATTAGAGAGTTCTCTGTTAGGCTAGATGGCGTGTAATACAAGTTGAGTTTCACCCCTTTGTTTACGGCTGCTAATTTTCCAATAACAACATCATTATGCCCAACTTGATTAAGTAAATGCCCAAAAAGATTTATCATTAGTGAAAACGGATTTTTGCCTAATACCTTTTGTTTTTCTATATTTTCGGTTTCTAAAATAATAGCGTCTACCTCTGTAGCACCTCGCTTAATGGCTTCGCGAATTGGCACAACACAACCTAAGCCTCCATCTGCATACTCAAAGCCATTTACTTTAGCAATGGACATAAAAGGAATATAGTTACAGGAAATCCAAATCCAATGACAAAATTCCTCATAAGTAAAGTCGTTTATAGATTTATATTCCACCGTATTCATAGATAAATTAGACACCGTAACGACTACATCTGATTTTTCTGCTTTAATTTTATCAAATTCCTCTTTAGTAAAATTGCGCTTAATACTTCGTCTTAAAGCATTACTCTCCCCAAAAGTCCGTCTCATTCTTACAAATTGCCAAATGGAATTAATAAAATCTATAGACACATATTCTCTATCCCCTTTTTTACGCTGAACAAACGGGCTAACACTAAAAATATCGTGTTGCTGCACATTTGTAAAGATGTCATATAATTTTGGAATATTATTTACTGCTAAGTGCGGAATTAACAAGCTACCGGTAGATGTTCCTAAAAACATATCGTAGGACTTTTCTTGATGTTCCATAAGGTATTGCGCTACTCCTCCGGCGTAAGCACCCTTGCTTCCACCTCCTGAAATTACTAATGCTCTCATTTATTCTCTAACGGACTTACAGATTCGTTTTTAAATTTGGCAAAATTAAAACCACTTTGCCACCATTGGGTCATTTTTTCTTTATTAAACACTAAAGAATTGGTAGTTAAAACGGTTGGTGTATAATAAAAATTAATAATCGCATCCTGATTTGTTGCCACAAACTTACCAATTCTTATATTCTGACTTTCAATTCTGTCCAACATAAAAGCAAACATATTTGTTAAAAGTGAGAAAGCATTTAAAGAAGGCATTCTATTAAATTGCATAACTTCAGTTTTTAAAATAATAGCATCTACATGCGTAGCTCCACGTTTAATTGCTTCTTCAATTGGAACCATTGACCCCAAACCTCCATCTGCATATTCGCAGCCGTTTTTTTTAGTCAAGGTCATAAATGGGGTGTAATTACAGGAAATCCATACCCATTCGCAAAATTCGTCATAATCAAAATCTTTTATAGATTTATACTCTATTTGATTAAGTGATAAATTTGAAACCGTTATAACCACATCTTTTTGAGATTTTTGGAGTTCTATAAATTCCTCTTTAGTAATAGTTTTTTTAATCATTTTTTTAAGATTATAACTTTCGCCAAAGGTTTTACTTCCTCTCAACAAATTTCGCAACACATTAAAATGATTGATTTTAATTGTCTCTACGCCCCATTTTCTTTTTATGGTAAACGGACACACGCTAAAAATAGCTTTCTGATTGACATTTGTATAGATTTTCTTAATTTTATCAACTTTATTTAAAGCCAAATGAGATACTAACAAACTTCCTGTTGATGTTCCTAAAAACAAATCGTAATGAAGTTTTTTATTTTCAATAAGATATTGTGCCACTCCTCCAGCGAATGCACCTTTACTGCCTCCTCCCGAAATAACTAATGCTCTCATTTGCTTTGTTTTTGTAACCTTAAAATAGTTTGTTGATAATCTGAATTCTCTGATAAAACATCCAACAAATTTTTAGCATATTTTTTAAAACGCCAATTATAATGTTGAGATGCTTCTATTAGATTAGATAACACTTTATCATTAAAGATACTCAAAGAGTTTAAATAATTAAAAGCCATTAGTCTTACTTCAAATCCATATTTAGGATCGGTATAACTTATTAATTCATTTAAAACCTCCATTTTACTATCTGACAAATAAGAAGGTGTAGAAAGAGCAAGCGCCAACCATAGCTGTTTCACATTTTTATCGCTTAACCCAATTATTTCGCGAGTTTCATTTAAGTATTCTGCTCTATTTTCAGGAAAATTAATCCATAGATGAAACAAAGCAGATTCCATGGTAATATAAGATGGATCCAGTAATAGGCTTTCGTAATCTTCTTTAAGTTTAAAAGGAATTTTATCCATATTCTGAGCAATAGCCTGTCTTGCCATTAAAGAACCTTCAAAAACCTCAGAAGTCACTCTATTTGGTACTTGTGAGATAAGTTTCTTCTTAGCTTGATCTGAAATTGGAGCTGTTAAATAATAATCGCATTTAGAAGTCACTAATTCACAGTCTACCATTTCGTGCTCCTGAATAAAAGCCGATTGCATCAAGCTTTCGGTTGCTTCTTCAAACGGAAATTCCACTTGAACTAACCATGTATTTTCAAATTCGGTTAAATCTTTTCCACTTGTTTTTTCAACTTCTGAAATAAAATTGGATGTTTCGACAACTGAAAACGGATGAGCTTTTAAATAATTTAACACAGCTTCTTTAAAAGCCTTATCTCCCACTTTCTCTCTTAAAGCATGCAGAACCCACGCTCCACGTTTATAAAATGTAGTGCTGCTAGATTTGGGATTAAACAAAGACGTACTTAATCCTGATCTATTTTGATCTACTAATTCTTGAGCATACTCGTAAAGACTCCAGTAATAATGGTTTTTACCAAAAATATCTTTTTCAGCTAAAAGCGCGTAATAACTTGCAAAACCTTCTTGCAACCAATGGTGCTCGCTACTTGTTGCTGTAACATAATTACCAAACCATTGATGTGCCAATTCGTGTGCATTAACATTTACATAGTTTCTATCTACAAACCCAATTGAATCAATTACAAAAGCATCAGAAAAAACTGTAGCACTTGTGTTTTCCATTCCTGCATATAGAAAATCATGTACGGGAATCTGCTTGTAGTTTTGCCAGGGATATGGGAGGCCAATTTCATTTTCAAGAAAATCGAACATCTGCTTGCTATAACGATAAGTAGGCTCCACTTTTAAAGAATCTTCTGGATAATAATACTTTTCTAAAGGAATGCCACTTTTTGAGGTTTCTGTGTGCACATTATATTTTCCAATTACTAAAGCAAGTAAATAACTAGACATGGGTTCTTTCATATCGAAATGCCAAGTTGTATTTTCAACATTAACCTCTTTGTCGATAAGGACTCCATTAGCAATAACTTCGTATTCGTTATTAAATGTAATGGATAAGTCGAATTCTATTTTATCGTTAGTATCATCTAAACTCGGCATCCAGTTACTCGTATACTTCCCTTGTCCTTGCGTCCAAATTTGGTTTGGCGCTCCATTATCCCATCCTACAAAATACAGGGCTTGTTTTGGTTTGGCTTCATATTGAAATTTTAAATGATGGTTTTGGTTTTTATTAAAATCAGAATAAATAATAAGTTTTTTTCCATCATTTCTATAAACAGCTTTCTTATTATTTAATATTATTTCATCAAACTCCATGGCTATAGCATCCAAATAAACAGAATCTACAGATCCTAAGGTTTTAAAGTGATAATCCACCATACCATAAACCTTTGAAGAGTCTACACTAAAACTTAATTTTACTTTAGCATGAGTAAAATCGACAACTTCTGTTTGCTGAGGAAACACAAAAACACTCACAAAAGCAGCCATCAAACCAAAGATTTTTTTCATTTATTAAATATTTAAAATATTACACTATTAAAAACACTATAGGTTAATTTTGACACTGAGGCTACTTAAATAACCGTTCAATCATAGTATTTTATATGTTGAAGATAATAAACCTTGATTCAAAAAAAAAGCACGTTAACTAATAACGTGCCTCATTTTTATAAAGTTTAAACTAAGTTCTTAATTTACAGTTGGTTTACTAATTGGCGTATTACTTTTAACAACAACAAAAGTAGATGTTGCGTAATAAGCATCTCCATTACCCCCATTATTAACCCAATCTTCATAATCGTACTCAAAAACAAAACTAGTTCCGGCCATAGACGAACCAAATTGATCCTTACGAACTGGCACCTCCATTCCTGGACACCACCCAGCTCTATCAGGTTGCCAATTTCCCGGGCTCTGATTACTTACAGGGTTTGAAGCACAGCCAATAGGCCCCATATAATGTTCGAATGTATTTGCTCCGTTAATAACAATATTATGAGTTCTATAACACCATTCGGCACAGCCTCTACCTCCTGGATCATTAGGGGTTGCATGTCCCCATCCAGAAATAATAGTTCTCAAATGTGTACTTTCTGCATTTCCAGGGATAATGACAGTTTTACCTAAATCGAAGTTATGAGTCACTCCGTAAGGCACGCCAGAAGAGGACCAGTCGTCGTAAGCTATTACTCTAGATACGGCGTAATACGGATAATCTGGAGTTCCTTCAATATAATCGAAATCTACTGAAATCTCATACCCTTTCGAGTTCCAACATTCGGTTCTAATTCGCAATTCTACAGCTCCGGTTAACAAGGACTTAAAGTCAGTAACATCAAATTCAAATCCGCGATCTAACTGACTATTATCGTTCCAATAAGGCGTAATATATCTTCCTAATTCATAAAGTTCTCCGGACTCTGTATCCAATACTTTTACATTAGCATATACATCCCATTCGTCGCAACCACCAGAAGGACATCGTAACTTCACATACATTTTAATTGTTTCTATATCTGTTAAATCGTCATGTAAATTAAACGTCTGAGTGTTCGATTGATCAAACCCGCCACCAAAAGCCAACCTCTCTCCTACAAAGGTTTGGTAGTTATAAATTTCCGGACCAACAACAAGGCCTGTACCGGATAAATTAAGAGTTTTTGAATTTGCGCCTGTACTTTTAAACAATACAGTTCCATTAATTGCACCTACTGCAGTTTCTGCAGGAGCAAAACGCACATAAACAGTTTTATTTCCAGAATTAGCGTCAGTTTTAGTGATAGAAACACTGCTTGAGAAAGTAGCATCATCAAGAGAAACTTGAAAATTATCACTCGCTTCAACCAGCACATTAGCAGTTAAATACATTCCTTTTATCTCAACAGATTGAGAACTGGAAAAACTTAAAACGTCTGTATCGCCAAAATCTGATACAGTTCCAGTTAAAACTAATTCTGATTCTGGAATAGGCTCTGGAGTATTTGACTGATCGTCACTACTGCAATAAAACAAAGTGAACACTAGCGCCATCATAGATAGAGCTTTAATTTTTGAGGTAAATTTCATATGGTTATTTGGTTTGGTTAGTTAAAGTAACAAGATACAAAATATTAGTTTTTTATTCTATAAACTTGTAATTTAGATTTAATTTTACAGAAAACATTTCACTTTTAGCAAACCATGCTACAAACCCCAATAGACTATTTAAAAGGTGTAGGTCCAAATCGAGCCGATTTACTCAGGAAAGAATTAGGCATTCACACCTATCAAGATTTAATTAATTTATTTCCAAACAGATATTTAGATAGAACGCAATATTATAAAATCCACCAGCTACAACGGAATAATGCCGAAGTACAAATAGTTGGTCAAATTATAAACATAAAAGAAGTTGCACAAAAACGAGGAAAACGCCTGGTTGCAACCTTTAAAGACGATACCGGTACAATGGAACTAATTTGGTTTCGAGGTCAGAAATGGATTCGTGAAAACCTAAAACTTAATAAACCTTATGTTATTTTTGGAAAAGTGAATTGGTTTAATGGTGTTTTTAGTATGCCACATCCGGATATGGAACTTAAGGAAGACCATGAAAAGAATTTACGTTCTGCCATGCAACCCATTTATCCTTCTACGGAAAAACATGCAAATCGAGGAATTACCAACCGGGTGATTAATAAAATCATGCAACAATTGTTTCTTGAAACTAAAGGGCGTTTTGTAGAATCTCTTTCTCCAAATATAATATCTGAACTAAAATTACTCTCTAAATCTGAAGCTGTTTTAAACATTCATTTTCCAAAAAACCAAGCGCTTTTAGCACAGGCACAATTCCGATTAAAATTTGAAGAATTGTTTTATATTCAACTGCAATTAATTCTTAAAAATTTAATCCATAAATCGAAAATTAAAGGCTTGCCCTTTACGCAAGTTGGAACCTATTTTATTACTTTTTACAAGGAGCATTTACCCTTCGAATTAACCAATGCACAGAAACGCGTACTGAAAGAAATTAGACAAGATTTAGGGAGTAACGCGCAAATGAACCGACTTTTGCAAGGCGATGTAGGCTCCGGAAAGACCATTGTAGCATTTATGTCAATGTTAATGGCACTTGACAACGGATTTCAAGCCTGTTTAATGGCGCCGACTGAAATTTTGTCAGTCCAGCACTACAACGGATTACTTGAGCTATCTAATAAATTGAATATCAGTATGAAACTACTTACCGGCTCAAGTAATACTTCAGAAAGAAAAGAAATTCATAAATCTCTAGAAAATGGCGAATTAGACATCTTAATAGGGACACATGCCTTGCTTGAAGATAAGGTTAAATTCAAGAATTTAGGACTGGCAATTATTGATGAGCAGCACAGATTTGGTGTCGAACAAAGAAGTAAATTATGGAAGAAGGGGCCTCCTAAATCTTCCCAAAACGAAACAAGTTCTAGTGCAACTCCACCTCACATTTTAGTGATGACTGCTACCCCTATTCCAAGAACTTTAGCCATGTCTGTTTATGGCGATTTAGACATCTCTGTAATCGACGAATTGCCACCTGGAAGACAAGCTATAAAAACGGTTCACAGATACGATACGAACCGACTAAAAGTCTTCAGATTTATTAGAGATGAAATTGATAAAGGCCGTCAAATTTATATCGTTTATCCTTTAATCCAAGAAAGTGAAAATATGGATTATAAAGATTTAATGGATGGCTATGAAAGTATTGTTAGAGACTTTCCTGCTCCTACTTATCAAATTTCTATTGTACACGGAAAAATGAAACCAGCAGATAAGGATTACGAAATGCAACGCTTTATTAAAGGCGAAACTAATATTATGGTTGCCACAACCGTTATTGAAGTTGGGGTAAACGTTCCAAATGCTTCAGTTATGATTATAGAAAGTGCCGAACGTTTTGGTTTATCTCAGTTACATCAATTGCGTGGTCGCGTTGGACGTGGTGCCGAGCAAAGCTACTGTATTCTTATGACTAGCCATAAATTAAGCAGTAATAGCAAAAAACGCATTGAAACTATGTGTAGAACTAACGATGGTTTTGAAATTGCTGAAGTAGATTTAAACCTTCGTGGTCCAGGAGACATTATGGGAACCCAGCAAAGTGGTGTTTTAAACCTAAAGATAGCCGATTTACTCAAAGACAAAGACATTCTTCAGTCTGCTAGATATTATGCGAAAAAAGTGCTTCAAAAGGATCCCAGGTTAGTTTCTCCAGAAAATAAAACCATCTTATACACCTATAAACAGCTTGGAAAGTATAAAAACATTTGGAATTATATAAGCTAGTGCTCAGTATTGTAAGTTGTTATAAGACTTTCACAATCATCTAATTTTTTACATAACTATTCACCATTCAATTACTTCCAGATAATTGACTTTTTAGTAACTTCTTCTTTGGCTCCACTAATATGAAATAACCTGGCTTTTACTAAAATTTTTCTTCCTTCTAAATGCCTTGTATAAAACATTTTTGATTTACCCATATAGTTTTTCCAATGCTTTAGAAAAACATCGCTTCTTTCTTTGTTATCACCAAACAGTTTAGGTACTGGAAAATAATTTTGAATATCTAATTTCTTCCGATACCAAATGTCTTTTACTATAATATAACGTGGATTTCCAATTGGCTGCAATAACTCTTCTAAAGCATTAATAAAAAGCTTACTTTCAATCTGATTAGCTCCTTTAATGGAACAAATAACATCGCCACGTTCTAAAAGTTCTGTTTCTATTTTTATTTGGGATTTATCTGAAGTTATATGCTGTAATTCTAATAAAGTATCGAGAATGGCATGTGCCATTTTTTCAATATCCTTATGTATCATACCATAACGCAAATACAGCTGAATGGCTTTATACGCTTTTACACCAAAGTTTAGCCCTAAAAACCCTAGTAGAGAGTACATAAAATAAATAATTCCTTTGCTGAATAATATATTGAAGTTTTTTACAAAGAATTCGGGTAAAAAAACCAACAGCGTAATGGTGAGCTCAACCATTGTGTACTTTACAGCATCGTTATAATAGATTTTCTTTTGAATGGGATAAGGCTTCTTTCCTTGAAAATGATAATTTACTTCTCTCCCCAATTGACTGCCTTGAAAAATGGCTTTTTCCCATTTATTAGAAATAATACTTCTTTTGCTTGAGTCCACTAAGGTTTGTCTATTTATAATATCTACATCTTCAAGCTTTATGGTTTCGGGGATTCCCAAGCGCTCAAACCCATTAGAAATATAGTTCTCTTCTGTATTTGATATTCCTAAAAAGGCATCAAATCTACGTTTAAGTATCTCTAAATCTCTACCTCCATTATCTGTAGTTGGATCAACACATGCTAAATGCCATATATTGCCGGTTTTTGATGGATTTCCAATTTGCGATCTAATGGCCCTCCCTCTCATTTGATTTGAAGTAACAAACGAGCCCACAAAAGATGCTAAAATTAAAGTGTTTATTGCTGGCGCATCCCAACCTTCGCCTAGTAAAGATTTTGTACCGACTAAAATTTTTAATTTTCCTGACTCAAACAACCTCGTTATAGCGCCAACTAAACTTTTTTTTGAGTTTGTTTTTTCTTCAACAATAACGTATTCTCCATCACATTCAAGGGGTGTTATTTTGTAATCCTTTTCTTTTTCATAGAAATAGAAATCGGCTAATAAAGCTGCATGAATAATAACTAAGCTTCCGGAAAGAACTGCAAGCATTTTTTTATCTTCTATAGAAATGCGCAGGTTTTGAAAAATAGGAACAACCCCTAGTTTGTTTATATTCTTTATTGCGTTTTCAGCTGAATTTAAAAACTCCTTCCGTATATAATCTGTAAGTATTACACTTTGCAACTGATTTCCAAGATTATGAGACTCATGAGCAATGATTTTTACAATACTTCGTAATTTACTCGGACTGCTAAACAACGATTTGTAAATACGGTTATTTCCGATAAGATTGACTTTATGTGTATCTAAAACGTTTAATTTCCGAAGTGTTTTTTCTAAATCAGGAAGCTTATCTTCGTAATCAAGTAAATTAAGCTTATCGTCAATTATGTTCTGTAATAATAACTCAACCCAATTGTTAGTTAACGGAGGGATTTCAATTTTATCTTTTTTTTCAAAACCTAAAACAGCCAGTTTTTCAAATGGAATTTCTTCGCCACTGGTTTTTAAAAAAATAATTATGGCAGAAAAGAATTCCGGATTACTATAAATTTCATCAATAACTCCTGTGGTATTTCTGTAAAAGCGATGCCTCTTTAAAAACAGCTTAAACTCTTGATCCGTTTTCAAATCGTTAATAAAACGAACTATTTTCTGTCTAAAATTAAATATGTAATTAATTTCTAAGTCACTAGGTTTAGACAAATACACAAAGTCTTGATGTGGACACAGATTTCCTTCTTTCACCAAATCTGGAGTTGCAATTTCATCGTCTATTTCTCCACACAATTGGAAGTATTTACTAATTTCTGCAGACCCACTATCGTAAGGAGGTGTTGCTGTTAGAGCTACCATAGTGTACAAAGAGCTCGATTTAAGTTCGTAAAGACAAGTCCACCAGGTGTTTTTTAAATGATGGGCTTCGTCTAACACAATAGTTTCTATGTCATGATCTTTAAAGTATTTAAAATACTCGGCTTTATCCTCAAAAGACTTATAAAAGCTATGTAATGATTGATAGGTTGAAAAGTTGATATCGGATAATGCTCTAATATCAAATGAAACCGGTTTAAAAATTTCCCCTTTTACAAAAAAGTTTTGTAATCTATCTTCCCATTGGTTTCTTATGGTTAAGTTGGGTGCGAGTATTAACGTTTTTTTTCCAATTCTTTTTACTATTTCTAATCCTAATACTGTTTTTCCCGATCCGGGAGGCGCAATAACATGAAAGTGGTTGTCCGAGATATGAGCAGAGAAATTATTTAAAAAATTCTCTTGATAGGTTCTCCAAGGAAATA
Source organism: Xanthomarina sp. F1114 (assembly GCF_026410255.1). Taxonomy (GTDB): domain Bacteria; phylum Bacteroidota; class Bacteroidia; order Flavobacteriales; family Flavobacteriaceae; genus Xanthomarina. The sequence goes on along the minus strand of NZ_JAPMLL010000007.1, from coordinate 60,793 downwards.
CGAACTGCAGGTCTATAAAAAGATTTTTAGGCAAAGAAAAAAGTTTATGAAAGTCAAATCTATTGTTAATTTGGAATATAAGCAATTTGCCACCATGTTTTATATTTAAAAAATTACGGAGTTGGGAAAACAAATAAAATTAAAAAATTTCTTAAGAAAATATTCGAGCTGACTGTGCTAAAATGCTTCTAGAAACCTATAAGCAAACACTGAAACTTATTCAAATATAAAAGCCACACAACGCTGTTCTATGCACTTATTAACTATATTTGATATTATATAATGAGTTGTCCGTATTTAGGCATCATCTATAAAAAAGAGGTACACAAGAGCAAAACCTATCCCCAGAAAACAAAGTTTATGTCAAATATTTCTGAACAAAAGCTAGCCTATATTGGCTTAATTTTCATGACAGCCATAATAGGTTTGTCATTCATTTTTGTCAAAATAGGACTAAGATATGCTAGTCCTATGGACTTATTAGCACATCGTTTTACAGCTGGAGCGCTTTCAATTGGTGTTTTATGGGTTTTTGGTTTTATAAAATTATCTCCTTTTAGTTGGTCTAAAGTAAAATCGTTACTGTTACTTTCCTTGTTTTATCCCTTATTATTTTTTGCATTCCAGACTTTCGGTATGGAATACAGCACAGCAAGCGAAGCAGGCATTATTTTCGCAACAGTACCAATAATCACCTTAGTTGTTGCTGGTGTTTTTCTAAAGGAAAAAACAACTCTTATACAAAAACTAGGAATTACATTATCCGTTGCAGGTATTGCCTACATTATTTACCGTACGGGCAGTCTTTCTGAAAGCGGTTCGTTTAAAGGAGTTGTCCTACTACTATTATCAGTTTTTTCTGTTGTAGTTTATTACACTTTAGGTAAAAAAATTAGTTTGGAGTTTTCTACTTTAGAAATTACGGTATGGATGACACTTTTAGCATTTATAGCTTTTAATACCTGGAGTATTATCGATCATTTTCAAACCGGCACAATAAACGATTTTTATAGACCATTAAAACAAAAGGAGTTTCTTTGGACTGTGTTATACTTAGGAGTATTATCCTCCGTAGTAACCTCTTTTTTAACAAATTTTGCCTTAAGCAAAATTCCTGCTTCTCAAATTGCCGTATTCAATAATTTAAGTCCAATAATCACAATATTAGGAGGTGTAGTATTTCTAGGTGAAACACTACATCATTATCAAATAATTGGTGGGATTTTAGTAATCTTAGGCGTGTTTATGACACAAATGTCTAACAGAAAGAAGCTTTAAATAACTAATAATATTAACTGAATTATGGGAAGAATAAAAAGAGTGAAACTTAAGTCTGAATATATCTTAATCTGTATTGTTTTATTTACCACCACGGCTTTGGCTCAAAATGAATACAAAGAGACACAAGGATATTACAACTTACCAAGTTTTGAAGTTGCCTCAGGAATTTATCTTTTAGAAAACAAAACATTCTTTTACTACGCGTCTTTTGGGAATATAGACTTGAAAATTTATGGAGAATATAATATTGAAAAAGATGGTTTATTAACTTTTCAACCAGATAAAAAACTGATGCAAGAATTCAATGTTTATGGCACAACAAACAACATAAAGAGCGATAGCATTATATTAACTTACCAAAAGCCATATAATGGAGAATTTGAAAACATAGTTGTTAATAATATTGAATTTCCTAAGTTTAATTCAACAGAAAATACGGTTTCCATCAATATTAACAAACCGAAATCTGGCATATTAAACATTAATCTTCCCAGTGCTGCAAAGGAAACAAATCTCTACACAATCCAGCTAAAAAATGATGAGGATGAGGTATTAATTTTTCATAATTATTATGCACATATGGTGAGAGGGTTTATTTCTAGTACATTTACTATAAAAGATGAGTTTTTAATTTACGACAATAAAAAGTCAGCTAAGCAAGAAATCACTGATAAAATAATTAATGAAGTTATTGCATTTATCGACCAAAAAAGAAATAAGAAGACCATTAATAGAAATGAAAAAACATACAAAGAGCTAACAAACACCACAAAAAAATAAATGCATTGCTGTTTAGTTTCTAAATTTTGACAAGATTGCTTCTAATTAATTCAAAAGCTTATTTAAAGAATATTAGGTTGCTTAAAGTCTTACTCTTGTAATAACTGCTCTACAAAGTTTTCAAATTCCTTTGTGAATTCTGTATATTTTTCGCCAGTAGCTGGTCCATTAAACCCTGTATGTATTTTACGAACCTTTCCAGTTTTATCAATAAAAATGGTGGTCGGGTAACTCAACACCTGATTTAACATAGGTAATTTTTCTTGGGCAGATACTTTACTAGAACTTCCATATTGAGCCAATAAGATTGGGTAATCAATATTTAATCGGTTTTTTAATCTTTTTATGTTTGCAAAAGCCTTTTCTTCGGTATCTGTATATTCAAATGCCAAGCCTATAATTTCAAAATCTTTGTCTCTGTTGTTTTTGTAAAATTCTGTAAAGTATTTACTTTCATCCAAACAATTTGGACACCAGGTTCCCATAATTTGAACCAAGACTACTTTATTTTTAAAACGTGCGTCTTCCAAAGAAACCAGACTCCCGTTTTCATCCGGAAAAGAGAAAGCCACTTGCTCAAAGCCTTCTTTTAAATAGGTTAAATTATTAGCATCAGGTAATTCGAATGCATCGTTACGTTTTGCCGTAAAAGGCTCTTTATAGTGGTTTCCAGAGTAGAACATGCCTTGCATTGTACTGTCTGTAACCGTTGCAAGAAACAAATACGCATGAGCTCCATCGAAAGTTGAGAGCTTTAATTGATTGTCTTCTACAATCCCCTCTAAATACCTATAGTCTCCAGTTGCTGTTCTAAAGGTTCCAGTTACTTTATTTTTTTCTTGTTTAAAGATGCCTTTTGCAATATACTTATCGGTTTCTGAGTTAGGACTAAAGGTAGTTTCCCAATTTCCAGAGACATCTGTTTCTGGTTTATTTGTAACCTCAAAACGTTGCGTTTCTCCATAAATAGCTCTAAAAGGAACACTTCGGTTTAAATCGTCTTTATTATAACTTCCTTCTAAACCCGTTTCTGAAATTTTTGCAGCTATATAACCCTCAAAAACTGGAGGACTTATAAAAACAGAATCGTTTTTATATTTTATTTCATCCACTTTAATAACTTCTTCTGCATTAAAGATTTGGATTTCATTTTTGGTTATAACTTCAAAAATAAAAGGCATGTCGATACTGTCGTTTACTTCCAACAGCGCTTTGTAGGTTCCTGTTTTTAAAGTTTTGTTCTGTTCGTTTTCAGATTTACAAGAAACCAAAATAACAAGTGCAACAAGTAGGCTATATACTTTCATTCTAAAATTATTTAATGGAATTGATTCTTCGCTTACGTTCTGAATGGTCCCTTCCTGTGATAAAAAAAAGCGACCAGTTGGTCGCTTCATCTTTATTTAGTTTTCTTCGGGTTAAATATGGGAAGCAATTGGGTAGAGACTTCACCAAAACCTATTCTGGTGCCATCTTTTTCGCAATGACCTCTCATAATCACCGTATCGTAATCGTTTACAAATTTACGTTCAGTACCGTCTTGAAGTTTAATAGGCTTCTCTCCTCTCCATGATAATTCCAGCATAGATCCGTAAGAATCTGGCGTTGGACCAGAAATAGTTCCAGAACCCATCATATCACCAGAATTAATTGGACATCCATTAACGGTATGATGCGTTAACTGCTGCACCATATTCCAATACATATATTTAAAATTAGAATGACTTATAACCGTCTCTTTTGCTGCCTTAGGCTTTAAGGCTACTTCCAAGTTAATATCGTAGCTTTTCTTTCCTTTATATTGTAAATATGGCAGTTGTGGTTTTAAAGGCTTAGGTCCTTCTACACGATAAGGCTCTAAAGCATCTAAAGTTACTATCCATGGAGAAATAGACGAAGCAAAACTTTTTGCTAAGAAGGGTCCTAAAGGCACATATTCCCATTTTTGGATATCTCTGGCAGACCAATCGTTGAACAATACAAGTCCAAAAATATATTCTTCAGCCTCTTCAATTGGAATTGGTTCTCCTAAATCGTTAGCATCTGTAGTAATAAAAGCCATTTCTAATTCAAAATCCACTAATTTTGAAGGCCCAAAAACAGGGGTGTCACTTCCTGCAGGAAGGGTTTGTCCTTGTGGTCTGTGAACCGGAATTCCCGAAGGAATAATAGAACTACTTCTTCCGTGGTATCCTACAGGAATGTGTAGCCAGTTTGGCATTAAAGCGTTTTCTGGATCGCGAAACATGGTCCCCACATTAGTTGCATGTTCTATACTTGAGTAAAAGTCAGTATAATCTCCAATTTGCACCGGTAATTGCATTTCAATTTCATCTAAACGAAACAGAACAATTTCCTTATGTTTTAAGTTGTTTTTTAATTCGCCGTTTTCTGCATCGAAAATTTCAGCAATTCTATTTCTAACTAATCGCCATGTTTTTCTTCCATCTGCAATAAAATCGTTTAAGGTATCTTGAAGAAAGATATCGTCGGTTAACGGAATTCCATCAAAATAGCCCAATTGATGTAAGGCTCCTAAATCGATAGCTGTATCTCCTATTCGAGTTCCTATTGTAATAATATCGTCTCGGGTAAGAAACACGCCAAATGGAATGTTTTGAATTGGAAAATCTGAATTTTTATCTACGTGTAACCACGATCTTCTATCTGGATTGTTAGCTGATATTGGCATAACCATTGTGAGTTTATTTATAATGTTAAAAATCTATTCAAACCTACATAACTTTTTATTTTAATACTAATAATTAAGAAAAAATGTGGTTTTGCTTTCAATCGTTAATGAAATATTAAAAGCGAAGTAAATATATGTTTTTTGATGATTTAAACTAATCTATTTGCTATTTTTGACATGATTTTAACGATAACAAGATTTTCAATAAAACCCACTTGGGCTTTATTGAAATAAAAAACAAATAAAATTATGCAACGCGACGAACAAATCTTCGAATTAATCGAAGCTGAAAAAAACAGACAACTTGAAGGCCTAGAATTAATTGCTTCAGAAAACTTTGTAAGCAACCAGGTTATGGAGGCTGCCGGTTCTGTTTTAACAAATAAATATGCAGAAGGTTACCCAGGTAAACGCTATTATGGAGGCTGTGAAGTTGTTGACGAAGTAGAGCAATTGGCCATAGATAGAGCAAAAACTTTATTTAATGCAGCTTATGTAAACGTACAACCTCACTCTGGAAGTCAGGCAAATACAGCTGTTTTTGCTGCATGCTTAAAGCCAGGAGATAAGATTCTTGGTTTCGATTTATCGCATGGAGGACATTTAACTCACGGTTCTCCCGTAAATTTTTCGGGTAAATTATACAATCCTGTTTTTTATGGTGTAAAAAAAGATACGGAACTTATTGATTACGATCATGTAGCTGAAATGGCCGAAAAAGAAAAACCAAAATTAATTATTGCTGGAGCTTCTGCCTACTCAAGAGACATGGATTTTAAACGTTTTAGAGAAATAGCAGATAGTGTAGGTGCATTATTAATGGCCGATATTGCTCATCCTGCAGGGATGATTGCTAAAGGCATTTTAAGCGACCCACTTCCACATTGCCACATTGTAACAACTACAACTCATAAAACCTTACGTGGACCAAGAGGAGGAATGATTATGATGGGACAAGATTTTGATAACCCCTTTGGTTTAAAACTTAAAAACGGAAACTTACGCAAAATGTCTTCCTTATTAGATTCTGCTGTTTTCCCTGGAAACCAAGGAGGACCTTTAGAGCATATTATTGCAGCTAAAGCCATTGCTTTTGGCGAAGCTTTATCTGATGAGTTTTTACATTATATGTTACAGGTTAAGAAAAACGCTCAAGCCATGGCTAAAGCGTTTTTAGATAGAGATTATCATATTATTTCTGGCGGAACAGATAACCACATGATGTTAATTGATTTAAGAAATAAAAACTTAACCGGAAAAGATGCTGAACAAGCATTGGTAAAAGCAGATATTACAGTAAATAAAAATATGGTTCCTTTTGATGACAAGTCGCCATTTGTTACTTCTGGAATTAGAATTGGAACTCCGGCGATTACAACTAGAGGTTTAAAAGAAAATGACATGGAAGGTATTGTAGCTTTAATTGACGAAGCGCTTACAAACTATGAAGACCAAACTAAACTAGAAGCTATTGCGGGAAAAGTAAATGCCATGATGAGTGGCTTGCCTTTGTTTGCTTAAGCTAAGTAATTTATACAAAAATGAAAAACCCGCTTTAAAAGCGGGTTTTTTTTATGTGTATTTCTGTCATTTAGTATTCTCATTCAGAGCCCTGTCTTTCTAATCGAAGCGAAGAATCTCTTATAAAAACATATAATACTATAGATTCCTCCTATTGTCTGAACGACAAAAAATTCTATAAACTTGTGTGCTGATAAGCTCCGGCATCTGGAGAAGCCGTTCTGCTTATCCCTAAAATATCGTTTGGCACTTGTCCTGCGAAACTTGTATTTCCTATACCATTTGCTTTAGAATCGTTTCCAATAATCATTTGATTTTTATCTGTATCCTTAAAGTCTGGATTTTGATTAAAAACGTTCAATTCGTATAAGGCAGGATTATTAAAGTCGTAATTAGGTCCCGTAAAATTATCGTAGTTGTCTTGAAACCTCAACAAGCAATTGGTAAACTTAAAATTAAAAACCACGTTAGGATCTTCAATCTCATCCAAGATGAATTCTGGATTGTCGTTTCCGTAAATAATGCAGTTATTAAAATTAGCTTCTATTAAATCTGTGACATATCTCGTGTCTGCTGTGTCAAAAAAGTTGTTCACTAACAAGGCTGGAAATTGCCTAAAGCTGTTATTCCAATAGTTTGCAATGGTACTATGTGTTACATTATATTTACCGCCATAGGTGGCAGCAAAACTCGTTTGTCCGGAATTATTTATCACCAGATTTTCAGCAAGAATGGAAGTTCTTCTTCCTAGAATTCCGAAATTACTAGAATTGTAAATTTGGGAATTTGTTATGGTTAATTTATTGTTTACTTCATTCGGATTTCCTTCGCATAAAATCCCTACAGCGCCATTTTTAATAGTGGCATAATTAATATTATTATTCACGCTTCCATCCAACAACCAAATGGTTCCCCATTGTCCGGGAACATCAGAAAAAATTGGTTCTAATCTATCTCCTTCAAAAACAACTTCATTTTCTAACAAATCCGGATCCGAACTTAAAGCTCCATCAACCTGTAAACTAGCTCCTTCTGAAACTAAAAGTCCGGAATTGGCATGGAAATGTACACGAGCACCAGCTTCCACAGTTAAGGTTTCGTTATTTGGAACAGCAGCATAACCATAAATAACATATGGCTTCTGATTGGTAAACGTGAGTTCGCTTGGCAATAAATAGCGACCTTGAATTTCAGTTTCTACCACTTCTCCTCCAATATTTAAGGTTAGAGTTTCTACAACTCCTGTGGTATTGTCTTTATCGGGATAAATAAATACAGCGTCCTTAACCAGAGTAACCAATTCAACCGATTGAAGGTTACCACCAGAATCGAATTCAATTTTATCTGTATATAAAAACTCCTCATTTAAACTTGGTAAGTTATTGATATCTATAGTTGTTTCAATAAAAACAAACATACTATCTTTGGCAAGAATCTCTACATTCTCAAATACTTTTCCTGGCATACCATCTACATTTAAACGGTACTCAGAATTTTCACCTAAAGCCAATCTAATAGAAGGAATACTAATATCGTTACTGCTTTTATTATATACTTTAAGGTTGTATGTGCTAGATCCTATGTTTGTAAAAACAGTATCCAGATAAACAGTATCTTTAGAAAATTCTAAACTTCCGGTACTAGGTCCAAAATCTAAATCTTTTCTACAAGAATTAGTAGAAATTAAGACGCTTAAACAAAGAATAAAATAAAAGGCTTGCTTCATTTTTTAGTAATCAATTATTATTGCTGCAATATGTACTTGGTAAAAATATAACTTTTGATTTGATGAATTCGTATGAATATTAGAATTTAGTAAAATATTTCAAAAACCTCATCAGTAATTCTTGCTGGCTTTAAAGTCTTGGAACTCATAAAACACCAGGTAGTTTCTGATTTTGCCAGGAGTTTATTGGTATTATTATTTATTATTTCAACTATTCTTGTACAAGTAACTCCTTCAGAATTTGTGATATAAGTTTTAAGTTTAATTTCATCGTCTAAAAATGCTGGGCGTTTATATTCTATACAATGTGTTAGCATGACCCAAAAATTTGCATTTCTAATTTCTTCGGAAGCAAAAGTCAACCAATGATCCTTGGCTACTTCTTGAACCCAATGTACATAACGCACGTTATTAACGTGGTTTAGCTCGTCTAAATCGTCTTTGGATACCGTCAAAAATATTTCGTGAGTTTTCAATATAAATTTTTGTTTTTTAGAAGTGAGAATAAGACTCATTTATATTCTTAAGTCAATTATCTATGTCTATTTCTTTTCTATGGTTTCTTATCTGTAGTACAATAATATTTTCTACTATTCCACAATCTCTACCTCAAACAGTTTATCCCATCGTTTTCCTGTTATAAAAAATGTTTTGGTGTCAGGGTTATAAGCAATCCCATTTAATACATCTAGTTTTGGATGTTGAGAGACTTTTTTTCTTAAAGGTGTAAAATCAATTACTCCTTCTACGGCACCATTTACAGGATTAATAATTGCAACACCATTTTTGTTGTAGCGATTGGCATAAATTTTACCATCTACCCATTCCAGTTCGTTTAATTCTACAACTTTTCCTTTACTATGGTAAGCTTGAATATAGCTTTCTTCCATTAGTGTTTCTGGATTAAGTGTCCATATTTTTTCAGTACCATCACTTTTATATAGCAACTTCCCGTCGTTACAAATCCCCCATCCTTCTTTACTATTACCGTATTTAAAACTTCCCGTTCTTTCAAAAGAATTTACATCGTAAACAAGTCCGGTCCCACTCTTCCATGTAAGCTGGTATATTTTATCATTTAAAATGGTAAGACCTTCTCCAAAATACGCATCGGCTAAATCGATGTTTTTTAGAACCTTTCCTGTTTTATAATCAACTTTTCTAAGTTTCGATTCTCCATATTGTCCTGTACTTTCATAAAGTTCGCCTTTATAAAACTCCAAACCTTGAGTATAAGAGGTAATATCATGCGGATACTCGTTTATAATTTTATACGAATACACTTTAGGAGTTTTATTGTTTAAAATAGTGATTTTTTGGGAAATTGTTTCAGTAGTTCCTCCCAAATTAAAACTGGCTTCAACAAGATGATCTCCTAACTTATATTTACTTAAATCTACTTCATCTGTAACTGGTTTTCCTTCAATTTTAAATTCTACCGAAGAGATTTCGTGATTTTTAGGATTAGAAATAGCTAATTTTAAGGTTTTATCTACGGCTAAAGCATGACCTTCTGCATTAATTTTGATTGAAATTTCATTTTTTTTCTGTGCCGAATTACTTCCACAAGAGAGTAAAAAACTACCTAAAAATATGATTGTAAGATATTTAAATGTCTTCATTTTAACTTTATAATTTTGGGGCAAGTTATTTATTAAAATTCAGTTTAAAAAATCATTGCGTTAAATTTAAAAGATTGTATCTTTGCAGCGGGCAAGTCCTACACAACCAGCTCCTGTTGAATCCTCCAGGGCGGGAACGCAGCAAAGGTAAACGGTCGTAGCGGTGTGATGTAGGTAGCTTGCCCTTTTTTTTTGGAATATATTCAAATCTTGAAAGCTATGGCGAATCAAGATTTTTTTAGTTTACGGACCTTTCGCAACGCTAAGTACGTTAAATTTTAGCTCTTCTTTTTAATTAAGATATTTCCAGTATATTTTATTTTCAGTTTTCTCAAACAACCTTTAAGAAATTTAGATTTGAGCTATCTACTCTCATTTCTTTTTCTTTTTATATCTACTTTCTACAATTCATTTTTATTTTTACATTTTTATTATACCTTTATCGCTATGTCTAAAGTTGTTTTGATTACAGGTGGGTCTTCTGGAATAGGAAAATCTGTTGGTGAGTTTCTTATTCAAAAAGGGTTTATTGTCTATGGAACAAGCAGATCGCCCGAAAAATATCCTGAAAGTAAGTTCCCTATTGTTGGGTTAGATGTTACAAAAAATAATACCATTACAGAGGCCATCAAGGCAGTTCTTTCTAAAGAAGGACATATAGATGTATTAATTAACAATGCTGGGGTTGGTATAACAGGTCCCATTGAAGAGATTCCAGAAGCCGAGATAAAAAACAACTTTGAAACCAATTTATTTGGCCCAATCAATGTTATTAAGGCTGTTTTACCTAGTATGCGTGCTCATGGTTCTGGGTTAATTATAAATATTACGTCTATTGCAGGTTATATGGGCTTACCTTATAGAGGTATTTATAGCGCAAGTAAAGGTGCTTTTGAGCTTGTTACCGAAGCTTTTAGAATGGAGCTAAAAGACTTTAATATTAAAATGACGAACGTAGCTCCCGGCGATTTCGCCACTAATATAGCTTCCGGACGGTACCACGCCCCTATTTTAGAGGGTTCGCCATACAAAACGTCTTATGGAAATACACTAAAACTTATGGACACTCATGTGGACGAAGGAAAAGATCCTCTATTAATGGCAAAAGCTATTTTTAAAATTATTAATACACCCAACCCAAAGGTACATTATAAAATTGGAGAGTTTATGCAAAAGTTTTCTATTGTATTAAAAAGAATTCTACCAGACAAGACTTATGAAAAACTATTGTTGAAGCATTATAAATTATAACCTATTTTATACTGCTTTTGTGAAAGTATTATGAACTGAAACTAATTATGAAAAAATTATTATCCCTCTATATATTTTTAAGTGGATGTATTGGTTATGCCCAAATAATTGATATAAACAACGCTGCTCATACAGAATCTAGTTATAGCCTACAAGAACTAGTAGAAAATGTTTTAATTAGTGGCGATTGCGCTGAGGTAGATAATTTTACTTCTCAAGCTTACGGCTCTCCAAACCAAACAAGCATAAAAAGTTATGGCTATTTTAAAAAACCAACAGGAAGCACATTCGCTTTCGACGAAGGGATTGTTTTAACCACAGGTAATGCCTATCTGGCTGGAAACAACACCGTAAATATAGAAGGTGAGCCTAGTCAAATGAATGGAATATCTGGAGATACCGATTTAGAAATAGCCTTAGGCGTTAGCGGTACTGAAGATGCAACTTATGTGAAATTTAATTTTGTACCTACCTCTCCAGATTTTAATTTTAACTTTATAATGGCTTCTGAAGAGTATAACAACTTCTATGAGTGTCTGTTTTCAGATAGTTTTGCTTTCTTGTTACGAGAAGTTGGCACAACAACATATACCAATTTAGCTGTTTTACCAAATGGACAGCCTGTAAGTGTTACTAATATTAACAACTCAAATAATTGCCCTGCCAATGTTGAGTTTTTTGACGGGTACAACTTACCTCATACCAATTATGGAGGACAAACCAGAGTCTTAACAGCAAATGCTACAGTTACTCCTTATCAAACCTATGAAATTAAGCTTGTGGTTGCAGATCAAGGAGATTCTTCTTGGGATTCAGCTATTTTTATTGAAGCAGGTAGTTTTAATTTTGATCTTGTTATTGGAGAAGATTTAACCATTGATAACGGTAATCCAGCTTGCTCAAACGAAACAGTAACTTTAGACACCCAAATTCCTCCTAATACTGCAGACCACACATGGTTTTATAATGGTATGGAAATTCCTGGAGAGATAGGATCAACTATAGATGTTACTAACGACGGAACCTATAGTGTAATTGTTGATTATGGTACTAATTGTTCCGCAACCGATTCTGTAATTATTGAATTTACAACAAGTCCAGTAGCCAACCCAATTCCTGATATTATAATCTGCGACAGCGATAATGATGGTATTTCAGACTTCGACCTAGTGTCCCAAAATAATTTTATTTTAGACACACAACTCGAAACCAATTTTACTGTAAGCTATTACGCAAGTCAGACAGACGCTGATGCTGGTACTAATCCTTTAGGCGATATTTACACCAATCAGGTAGCATATCAAGAAGAAACTATTTTTGCACGAATAGAAAGTAATGAAAACCCTGATTGTTTCGACACAACTAGCTTTTTAATAGATGTAGCACGTGGACCAATAGCTACTCCCGTTCTTTATGAATTATGTGACAATACCGACGATGGCGATGATACTAACGGATTTGTTGAATTCGATTTAAATTCAATTTCATCCCAAGTGTTAAACGGTCAAGACAGTACATTTCTAAATATTTCATATCATTTAAATCAAGAAGATGCTAATATTAATGCATCTCCTCTTCCTTCTTTATATACTAACATTACTGCAAACGAACAACAAATAGTAGTAAGATTAGAAAGCACTATTAATACAGATTGTTACGGAACCGCTAATATAGATTTAAAGGTTAATGCCTTGCCTATTACAGCAAACAACGTTACTTTAGAGCAATGCGATGACGATTTAGACGGACTAACTCTATTTAATTTAACACAAGCTTACAGTTTAATTTCTGCTAATTATGCATCTTATGACATTAGTTTTTATGAAACCGAAGTTCTTGCTGAGGGCGGGTTGACTGAAGATCAGATTACAAATTTAACTACATATCCAAATCTAATTCCGTTTAACGATGTTGTCTACGCAAGATCAGAAAATGCCGAAGGTTGTAACAGGATTACTAGAATAGATTTAGTTGTTGGAGCAACTCAAATACCTGCCTCGTTTCACTTAGATTATGTAGTTTGCGATGATAATTTAGTGGATGGTGATGATAGAAACGGAATTGCCTCTTTCGACTTTAGCGATGCCACAGCCCAAATTGAAGCTTTATTTCCAGTGGGACAAAATATTGAAGTGAGCTATTATACAAATATAACAGATGCACTTTCAGAAGAAAATGCCATTACAGATATTAGTAATTTTAGAAACGAAAACTCTCCGTTTACACAAAATATATTTGTTAGAATAGATAACGAAAGTATAAACGCTTGTCTTGGATTAGGCGAACATATTACTTTAACAGTAAATTCTCTGCCAGAGATAAATCCTATTTCTAATTACGAACTTTGTAGCGATACTAATGAAGCAACCTTCGATTTAACAACAAAAGACAACGAAGTAATTGGCGCCCAAACAACACCATTATTGATTTCTTATTTTGAAAGTCAGGAAGATGCTAACAACAATACAAACCCAATTGCTGTACCATATCTAAATAACCAAAGTCCGAGAACTATTTATGTAAGAGCATTATTTGATTATAATAACAACGGAGTTGAAGATCCAAATGAGTGCTTAACAACAGATATGAGTTTTGAATTAATTATCAATCCTAATCCAAATCTTAATCCACCTACTCCAATTGAAATTTGTAGTTATCAAATAGAAACTGAATACAATTTAACAATTAGAACGGATGAAATTACCGGAAATAATAATTCCATAAATCTGGCTTATTACGAATCTCAACTAGATATAGATAACAACAACCCTATTACAAATCCAACTACTTACTTAAACACAATTTTAAATAGAGAAATTATGGTTGTGGGAACAAATGAATATGGATGTTATACTCAAACTATCTTAACTTTAAACACCATTCTATATGCTAATTTAAATCTAAACCCTTCTCCTATTGAAGAATGTGAAGTTGATAATGATGGTTATGATAATTTTGATATAACCAGAAGGGAAAACAGTATTTTAAATGGTTTAGACGCTACAGAATTCGAGATATTATATTATGTGGAAGAACAAGATGCTTTAGATGGAAATAACAATACCATTACTAACCCTTTAGATTTTACAAATACGATACCCGTTAATCAGACAATCTATGTTAGAGTTACTCCAAACTCAAATAATTGCTCTCAAATTATACCCTTAAAATTAATAGTAAACCCAGTTCCTAAAATAGCTCTAGAAAACAAATACGTTATCTGTTTAGATGCTAATAGCCAAGTTATAGATCCTGTATCAGAAACCGTTTTACCAAACCCTCCTATCAACACACATTTAAGCGAAACAGAATATACGTTTCAATGGTATTATGGAGAATTTGCTGATAGCAACAACCTAATTGTTGGGGCTACGCAAGCCACATATACACCAACAACTGCCGGTTTTTATACGGTAAATGCCATAAACAATTCAACAGGTTGTACAATTCCAGGAACTACTGAAGTTGTAGACTCCTATCCTCCAGAAAGTATAACTGCCGAAGTTCTAAGTCAATCGTTTACTAACAATAATACAATAGATGTAACTATTGTTGGACAAGGTAATTACTTAATAAGTCTGGATTATGGAGTTTGGCAGAGTAATACCACTTTTGAAAACGTATCTGGAGGAGAACATCATATTCGAGTAAGAGATCAATACAATTGTAACGAGCTAATTTACGAGCTTACTGTAATAGATTATCCTAAATTCTTTACCCCGAATAACGATGGTTATAACGATACTTGGAATCTATATGGAATGCAAGATCAACCAAATGCCAAAGTTCTTATTTACAATAGATACGGCAAACTTATAAAACAAATAAGTCCTGCAGGTTCTGGTTGGGATGGTACTTTTAATGGAGAGCCTTTGCCAACAAGCGACTATTGGTTTACCATAGAGTATACAGAACCAATAACAAACATTAAAAAAATATTTAAATCTCATTTTACTTTAAAAAGATAAAACTTTATTTAACAGATTTTTGCAAACTAATAAGACAAGCAAAGCATTATAAATTGTAATTTTGTAGAACCGATATTTCGGAGTAAACACAACTAAATTCTTAAAAAGAATTAAAAAAATAATTATTTATGAAATTTTTTATCGACACTGCCAATTTAGCTCAAATTAAAGAAGCTCAAGATCTTGGAGTACTTGATGGCGTTACAACAAACCCTTCTCTAATGGCAAAAGAAGGCATTACCGGACATGATAACATTTTAAAGCATTATGTAAACATCTGCAATATTGTAGATGGAGATGTTAGTGCAGAAGTTATCTCGACTGATTTTGAAGGAATGGTTCGCGAAGGTGAAGCTTTAGCCGAATTGCACGAGCAAATAGTAATTAAGCTTCCAATGATTAAAGATGGTGTTAAAGCTTGTAAATACTTTTCTGATAAAGGCATTAAAACCAATGTTACTTTAGTTTTTTCTGCAGGACAAGCCTTATTAGCTGCAAAAGCTGGAGCCACTTATGTGTCACCTTTTATTGGCAGATTAGACGATATTTCTACAGATGGTCTAAATCTTATTGGAGAGATAAGACTAATTTATGACAACTACGGTTTTGAAACTGAAATATTAGCAGCTTCTGTTCGTCATACCATGCATATTATAGATTGTGCTAAATTAGGAGCAGATGTTATGACAGGACCATTAAGCGCTATTGAAGGCCTTTTAAAGCACCCACTTACAGATATTGGATTAGCTAAATTTTTAGAAGATTACAAAAAAGGAAACTAAACGTTTTATTTAATAAAAGAAAAGCCTCAAAATAAATTTTGAGGCTTTTTTTATTGATTTATAACACCTAAAAGTTCTTCTTCAAAATTACTAGAGAACATATTGGCATGAGAGTTAACTATCAAACCTTTATTATTAAGGATAATAACCTTACTTATTGGAAAAATAGCTAAGGTTTGTCGCGCTTCTTGTGGTTTCTTTAAAATGTATTCTTTGGCGCTATCAATATGCAATTTATCCAAAGTTCTTTTCCATAAGTTTTTATCGTCATTATTGGCATTTATTCCAATAAAGGTTATTTCTGGATACTTTTCTTTTAACTCTTCAACTTTCCTATGGCATTCTTCCACATGAGTCATTGTGGCTTGAGACCAAAAGAAAATAACACAAGGGTTATTTCCTAAAACAAATCTTAGATTCAATTCATTATTTTCAACATCAAAAATTCTAACATCCGGCAATGGGTTCCCCGGTTTTAAAAGAACTAAAGCAGACACCAATTTACTTACGTATTCCTTATGTCTTGTATTGGAACTTTTATCAAGAAAGGAACTGAGAACGCTTTGGTAGGTATCCACATCCTTGTTATTACTAATATACTCAATAGTTGCACTAATTAATAAGGAGTTTTTAATGTTTTCATTAGTCATCAAACTATCTATTAAGTTCAATCTTATTAAGCTATAGTCTAGAGATTTTTTACTAAAAATACTATCGTTAGAATGTTTAAAATGTTCTGAAAGTGCTAGGTTTTCAAAATGATGTTTTAAAAACGAAGAATATGGGAAGTAATCTAATAGATCTTCATCGTTATAATCAATATTTTTGCGGTAACTATAAAACCCTTCAGGTAAAGCTTTAAAGTTATCTCGTTCATTTTTAGTGTAATTAATAAACGGATAAGTTTCTTTACTTAAGTAATAATCGTAATTAATATTAGATTCTGCTAAATGGTTGAAAAGTTCAGAGGTTCCTTGTTTATATGTAAATTCTCGTAAGTTATTTAGCTTAAACTCTCTAAGAGAATCCAATTTGTATTCAAATTCTTCCGGAGGCAAGTTACTAAACCCTAAAACAAGCTTATCTTCAATTTCACCATCTAAATACAAGTTAATTAAGTAATTATTCTTTTTGGCTCCAACTCCTGTAAACACCAACGACTCGTCAAATTCCATAGTATTTAATCTAAACATAATACTATCGTTTGGCTCTAACAAAACCATTTGTATTTCACCTCCATGAGAAAAAGTGTATAAACCAGAATCTAGTTCGTTCACTTTATAAATAAATCTATTTTTAGGGTCTAGGGTTAAAGTATCTATAACAGAGTTCCCTTTAAGTAAAACCACAAAATTATTAGATGGGTTTATTATTTCGCCACCAAAATAAGCAACATCTCCCTCGTCTTGCTTAGCATCTCTTTTGCACGACACAAGAGTTATTAGAAGTAATATTAACAGGTAAAGGTGCTTCATAAATCTGTTTAAGATATTCGTTTATATCAAAGACAAAAATATAAGTTGCCAGTAACATCTGTTGTTAATTCGTTGTTAAATATTAATAAGATTGGTTTTGTTTCATGTTGTAGTAGGTTTTGGTTACTTTTGCAAAAAATTAAATTATACGCTTATGTTATCTGTTTCTAATTTATCTGTACAATTTGGAAAACGTGTGCTTTTCGACGAAGTAAGCACAACTTTTAATCAAGGAAATTGCTACGGAATTATTGGTGCCAATGGTGCAGGAAAGTCTACTTTTTTAAAGATTCTAGCTGGCAAGCAAGATCCTACATCTGGACATGTCCATTTGGAGCCTGGAAAACGTATGTCGGTTTTTGAACAAGACCATAATTTATACGATGAGCATACAGTTTTAGAAACAATCTTAATGGGGAACAAACCCTTATTTAAGCTAAAATCTGAAATAGATGCCTTATACGCAGATTATACAGATGAAAATGCAGATAAAATTGGCGAATTACAAGTTCAATTTGAAGAAATGAATGGTTGGAATGCCGATAGTGATGCGGCTTCTATGTTATCCAATTTAGGAATATCGGAAGATTTGCATTTTACATTGATGAAAGATATGGATGGAAAACAAAAAGTAAGAGTGCTTTTAGCACAAGCTCTTTTTGGAAATCCAGATGTATTGATTATGGATGAGCCTACCAACGACTTGGATTACGAAACCATTTCTTGGTTAGAAAACTTCTTGGCAAACTATGAAAACTGTGTTATTGTGGTTTCTCACGATAGACACTTTTTAGATGCCGTTTGTACTCATATTTCTGATATAGATTTTGGAAAAATCAATCATTTTTCTGGAAATTACACCTTCTGGTACGAATCTTCTCAATTAGCTGCAAGACAGCATGCACAGCAAAACAAAAAAGCTGAAGAAAAGAAAAAAGAATTAGAAGAATTTATTAGACGTTTTTCTGCTAACGTTGCAAAAAGTAAACAAGCAACAAGTAGAAAGAAAATGATTGAAAAGTTAAACGTTTCAGATATCAAACGTTCTAGTCGTAGATACCCAGCTATTATTTTTGAAAGAGAAAGAGAAGCTGGAGATCAAATATTAAATATAGAAAACCTATCTGCATCTATTGATGGGGAAACTTTATTTACAAAACTAGATTTAAACCTGGTAAAAGGAGACAAGGTAGTTTTATTCTCTAAAGATTCCCGAGCTACTACTGCTCTATTCGAAATATTAAATGGAAAAATGGAAGCTGATTCTGGGGTTTACAATTGGGGGATTACAACTTTACAATCTTATTTACCTTTAGATAATAGTGAGTTTTTTCAAAATGATTTAACATTAGTAGATTGGTTACGTCAATGGGCTAAAACCGAAGAAGAACGTGAAGAAGTCCATATTCGTGGGTTTTTAGGAAAAATGATCTTTAGTGGAGAGGAAGCTTTAAAAAAATCTAACGTACTGTCTGGAGGAGAAAAAGTAAGATGTATGTTAAGTAGAATGATGATGGTAAGAGCTAACGTACTTATGTTAGACGAACCAACAAACCACTTAGACTTAGAAAGTATTACAGCTTTTAATAACTCTTTAAAAAACTTTAAAGGCACAATTTTATTTTCTACCCATGATCATGAATTTGCGCAAACAGTAGCAAACAGAGTCGTAGAACTAACTCCATCAGGTGTTATAGATAGATACACTACGTTTGACGAGTATATGCAAGACCCGAAAATAAAAGAATTACGTAATAAAATGTACGGGGTTACAGTATAAGCCATCTTGTTTAAAGTCGCAGTTTTTAGCTATAAAATTCTAAAAACTGCGATTCTAAGCCTTAATCTAAGGTTGCAACTCTGCAGTTACACTCTCTACAATAGGTACAGAAGCATCGAGTTCTTCTTCGCTTACAAATATTTCTTGATACCCAGGAATAGAAGATCCAAAACCCGCTAACCTTCCAGATTCAGATTCATCTTTTACAATAGGACTTATTCCAACGGCGTCTAATTTATCTACTATAAGTTGAGCAATAATAAAACTACCTGTATAAATTTTTATATAACCAGATTCCATAGTAATAGATATTAAGAGTTTCTTAAATATACGAAATAAGCCTCAGTTTTGTTCGTATTAATCTCGAAAAATAGAGCCTTTTTAAAAAACAAGAAAAATTTAGTTTGTTAAAAAATATGATTACATTTGTGTATTATTAAATATTTTAAATTATTACAATGAGTAAAGGAACAGTAAAATTTTTCAACGATACTAAAGGATTTGGATTTATTGTTGAAGACGACACAAACAAAGAACATTTTGTACACATTTCTGGTTTAATCGAT
This sequence comes from Xanthomarina sp. F1114, assembly GCF_026410255.1. Taxonomy (GTDB): domain Bacteria; phylum Bacteroidota; class Bacteroidia; order Flavobacteriales; family Flavobacteriaceae; genus Xanthomarina. The sequence goes on along the minus strand of NZ_JAPMLL010000007.1, from coordinate 41,349 downwards.
GAAATTCGTGAAGGCGATGTTGTAGAATTCGATTTACAAGAAGGTAGAAAAGGATTAAATGCAGTAAATGTAAAAGTAATAGATTAATACTTTATTACTTAATTACTTAACAACATTGAAAAAGCCTCGTTAATTCGAGGCTTTTTTTATACACTATATTTTATAACTAATTATCTTAATTCTGCTCCAAGTTCCTTTTTAAAATTCTCTTGAAGTTTTGTCATAATCTTATCTATTTGTTTGTCTGTTAAAGTTTTATGTTCATCTTGAAACGTAAAGCTTACAGCATAACTTTTCTTCCCCTGAGGCAAGTTTTTACCTTGATACACATCAAACAAGTTAACAGTTTTAAGAAGTTTCTTTTCTGTAGTATTTGCTATTCTATCTATATCTTCAAACAAGACTTTGTTGTCAATCAATAAAGCAAAATCTCTCTTAATCTCCGGGTATTTAGCAATATTTTTAAAACTAATCTTATTATTTCTAGCTAACTCTATAACCAAGTCCCAGTTAAAATCTGCAAAGAGCACATCCTGAGAAATCCCAAAATGCTTTAATATAGATTTTTTAACCAATCCAAATTCTACCACTGGCTTTTTTCCTATTAATAAAACTACACCTTCACTAAACACATCGTTAGTAAATGAAGAAGCTTTAAAATTAGATAAACCCAAACGTTTTAAAACACTAGAAACAACACCTTTTATATAAAAGAAATCGGAAGTCTTAGATTCTGCATTCCACCTCTCTGGATGCTTGTCTCCCGTTACAAATAAAGATAAATGCTTATGCTCTTCTCTATTTTCTTTAAAGTTATGATAGGTCTTACCATACTCAAAAAGTTTTAATCGATCTCTTTTTCTGTTGATGTTATGACTTACATTCTCTAAACCAGAAAATAACACCGACTGTCTTAAAACGCTTAAGTCATGACTCAAAGGGTTCAACATTTTTACTTGAAACTCCTCTTTAAGTTGCTCGCTTAAATTAGTATATTCTGGTGTTGTTAGAGAGTTGGTTAAGGTTTCGAAAAAACCTTGAGCCACCAATTGATCTCCAATAATATTCTGCAAGTTATAATCTTCAAACTTAGAAGTACTAGAGATAGAAGCATTTAGTTTTTTAGAAGTTATAATGTTATTATAACCGTATACTCTTATAATTTCCTCTATAATATCGGCTTCACGTTGCACGTCATTTCTATATGCGGGAACTGTTAGACCTAAGCCAGTTTCTGTAACATTATTGATTTTAATATCTAAAGACATCAGAATATCTTTAATAGTATCTTCTGCTAAATCTTGACCAATTAACTTTTTTGCATTGTCGTAACTTAAACGCACTTGAAAATCTTCAATCTTTTTCGGGTAGAAATCAACAATATCGCTAGTAATTTCACCTCCAGCAATGTCTTGAATTAACAAAGCCGCTCTTTTTAAAGCATACTCCGTAATATTTGGATCAATTCCTCTTTCAAATCTAAAAGAAGCATCTGTGTTTAAATGATGTCTTTTAGCTGTTTTTCTAACGCTTACCGGATTAAAATAAGCACTTTCCAAAAATATACTTGAAGTTGAATCGGTAACCCCAGATTCTATACCTCCTAAAACCCCTGCAAAACACATTGGCTTTTCGGTATTACAAATCATAAGATCTTCTTCGTGTAATTCGCGTTCTACACCATCTAAAGTGGTGAACTTTGTTCCTTTTGCTAAAGTTTTTACTTCAATTTTATTTCCAGTAATTTTCGATACATCAAAAGCGTGTAAAGGCTGCCCTAATTCGTGCAACACATAATTTGTAATATCTACAATATTATTTTTTGGAGTTAATCCAATAGCTTTTAATCTGTTTTGTAACCAGATTGGCGAATCTTCTACTTGTAAACCAGAAATAGTCAAGCCACAATATCTTGGAGCCAACTCTTTATTTTTTACATCTACATCAATTCTTTGGGTTCTGTTGGCAACATGAAAAGCACTCACAGACGGAGTAATCATTTCTAAACTTATATTTTTTTGAAGTAAGCCTGCTCTTAAATCACGTGCCGTACCAAAGTGACTCATGGCATCTGCTCTATTAGGTGTTAAACCAATTTCAAAAACATGATCGTTCTCTACTTCAAAAATCTGGTTAAGAAGAGTTCCCACTTTAATTTTTTCGTCGAGAACCATGATACCATCATGCGACTTTCCTAGGCCAAGTTCGTCTTCAGCGCAGATCATTCCAAAACTCTCCTCGCCTCTAATCTTTCCTTTTTTAATGGTCCATGCTTCACCCTGTTCAGTATATAAAGTAGTTCCAATAGTTGCTACTGGTACTTTTTGGCCAGCTGCTACATTTGGAGCACCACAAACTATTTGCACAGGTTTGTCTATCCCAATATTAACTGTAGTTAGTTTAAGTCTATCTGCATTTGGATGCTGTACACAAGTTAAAACCTCTCCAACCACTATACCTTCCAATCCGCCTTTAATAGATTGAAAAGGACTGAGCCCTTCAACCTCCAGGCCTAAATCTGTTAACAACTCGCTAACTTGATCTGGATCCCAAGTAGTACTAATAAATTGTTTTAACCAATTGTAAGAAATCTTCATGTTTGATTTTTTATTTAAGGGTGCAAAGATAAAATATTGCTTTCAAGCATTCAAACAAAGCTTTAAAAATTGTAGCTAATAAATGTTTCTAACTCACAAAAAAATGGATTTACAAAAGCTAATTTCAATTTCAACTAAAAAAACCTAAAAGAATGAGGCATCTCTTCATTTCACGCTTTAGAATAAAATATTGTTACTTAAGAGGGTTTAATCAACAAACTGCTCCATGTCTATTCTATTAATAGCACCATGAGACCCATGTGCAACCACTACGCCATTTTTAATAATAAGTAATTGAGGCGACTCGTGCATGACTTGGAACTTATAGCCAGTTTCTTTAGAAACATCGCGATAATTCAGCAAGTCTAAGAAGTAAAGATCTAAATCCGTTTCAGACAAATTATATGACGAAACAAACTGTTTTAAAACCATTCTGCTAATTCCACAACGGGTAGAATGTTTAAATATAGCCTGTGTTTTAGTTTTCGATTTTTCTTCAATGCTATCCAATTGCTCAACATCTGTTAAAGCTATCCACGGTAGCACTTTTTCTTCTTTTTCTTCGGAAGAAGTACCGAATATTTTATTAAAAATTCCCATGAAAAATATTATATTTTATTTCCATAAAACTATTTACCAATAAACAGTAATAAAAATCTTATTAATTAACACATTTATAGGTCGCAACTAGTTTCAAAATCTTACAATATGACGAAAAGTCACGCTATTAGCGACATGAAAAGACATTTTGTCTTGCTTTTTATATTGGTAAGATAATTGAAATACCTTGTACAAAGAAAACAAAATAATCTTATAACATTAAAAAGATAAACTTTAAAAGCGAATAACTTATCTTTTAAAATAAGACATAAATATTTAAAAACTAACATGTTTCCAATCTTATTTTGTCGAGAGACAGATTTATTGAAACAAAAAAAATAATTCTATATGAACTTAAATAATTTTACCATAAAATCGCAAGAAGCCATCCAACGAGCACAGCAAATAGCTCAAGGTTATGGCCATCAACAAATAGAAAATGAACATATATTTAAAGCCATTTCAGAGGTTGATGAAAATGTATTACCATTTATTTTAAAAAAACTGAATATCAATATTCCAGTTTTAAAACAAGCTTTAGATAAGCAATTAGAAAGCTACGCAAAGGTTTCTGGAGGTGATATTATGTTATCCCGCGATGCAGGAAAAACTTTAAACGAAGCATCAATAATAGCCAAGGACATGAAAGACGATTATGTGTCTATTGAACATTTAATCTTGGCTATTTTTAAGTCTAAAAGCAAAATATCTCAAATGCTTAAAGATCAAGGAGCAACAGAAAAAGGACTTATAGCCAGTATTGAAGAGTTAAGAAAAGGAGACCGAGTTACCTCTCAAAGTCAAGAAGAAACATATAATTCTTTAAACAAATACGCTAAAAACTTAAATCAATTAGCAAAAGACGGAAAACTAGATCCAGTAATTGGAAGAGACGAAGAAATACGTAGAATTCTTCAAATTTTATCTAGACGTACTAAAAACAACCCGATTCTAGTTGGAGAACCAGGTACAGGTAAAACTGCTATTGCCGAAGGTTTAGCCCACAGAATTGTAGATGGAGATATTCCTGAAAATTTAATTGACAAACAAATTTTTGCATTAGATATGGGAGCTCTAATTGCCGGTGCAAAATACAAAGGAGAATTTGAAGAGCGCCTAAAAGCTGTGATTAAAGAAGTTACCGAAAGCGATGGAGATATAGTCTTGTTTATTGACGAAATTCACACATTAGTTGGTGCTGGTGGTGGACAAGGAGCTATGGATGCTGCTAATATTTTAAAACCTGCTCTAGCTAGAGGAGAACTTAGAGCTATAGGAGCAACCACTTTAGACGAATATCAAAAATACTTTGAAAAAGACAAAGCTCTAGAAAGACGTTTTCAAAAAGTAATGGTTAACGAGCCAGACACAGAAAGTGCTATCTCTATTTTGCGTGGAATTAAAGAAAAATACGAAACACACCATAAAGTACGTATAAAAGACGAAGCTATTATTGGCGCTGTAGAATTATCTGAAAGATATATTACAAACCGATTTCTTCCAGACAAAGCTATCGATTTAATGGATGAAGCTGCTTCAAAATTACGTATGGAAATAAATTCAAAACCAGAAGAGTTAGATGTTTTGGATAGAAAAGTCATGCAATTGGAAATTGAGATTGAAGCTATTAAACGTGAAAAAGACGAATTAAAGCTAAAATCTTTACGTTCAGACTTGGCTAATTTAAAAGAAGAACGCAACGAGTTAAATGCCAAATGGAAAAGCGAAAAAGACGTTGTAGATAATATCCAGACAGCTAAAGCCAATATTGAAGAATTTAAACTGGAAGCCGAACGTGCAGAGCGTGATGGCGACTATGGAAAAGTAGCAGAAATTCGTTACGGAAAAATTAAAGAGGCTAAAGAAACTTTAGAAAAACTTCAAAAAGAATTACAAGAGAATCAATCTGAAAACTCTTTAATTAAAGAGGAAGTTACTTATGAAGATATTGCAGATGTTGTAGCCAAATGGACAGGAATTCCAGTAACAAAAATGATTCAAAGTGAACGTGAAAAACTTTTGAAGTTAGAAGACGAATTACACAAACGTGTAGTTGGTCAAGAAGAAGCAATAGTTGCAGTTAGTGATGCTGTAAGACGCTCAAGAGCTGGATTACAAAACGCACAAAAACCTATTGGAACCTTCTTGTTTTTAGGAACAACAGGTGTTGGTAAAACAGAATTAGCTAAAGCCTTAGCAGAATATTTGTTTAACGATGAAAGCGCTCTAACCAGAATAGATATGAGCGAATATCAAGAACGTCATTCTGTTAGTAGATTAATTGGTGCACCTCCAGGATATGTTGGGTACGATGAAGGCGGACAACTTACTGAGGCTGTAAGAAGAAAACCTTATTCTGTAGTGCTTTTAGACGAAATTGAAAAAGCACATCCAGATACTTTTAATATTTTATTACAAGTATTAGACGAAGGACGATTAACAGACAACAAAGGACGTGTTGCCGATTTTAAAAATACCATCATTATAATGACTTCTAATATTGGAAGCCATATTATTCAAGAGCGTTTTGATGCAACTAAAGATATCGACTCGGCCATTGAAGCTGCTAAAGTAGATGTATTAGCGTTATTAAAACAAAGTGTAAGACCAGAATTTTTAAACAGAATAGACGACACCATTATGTTTACCCCTCTATCTAAAGCCAATATTAAAGACATTGTTGGCTTACAAATAAAGGCTTTAACTAAAATGTTATCTGAACAAAGTATAACTTTTGATGCCACAGATGAAGCTATTAAATATTTAGCTGAAAAAGGCTATCATCCAGAATATGGAGCCAGACCTGTAAAAAGAGTCATTCAAAAAGAAGTTCTAAACGAATTAAGTAAAGAAATATTAGCTGGAAAAATAACTACAGATAGTATTATTTTACTAGATGCCTTCGATGATAAACTTGTTTTTAGAAATCAATCAAGTTTGGTTGCAGAAGAACAATAAAAAATATGTTTTTCATATAGTTAGTTAGATTTGTTAAATAAAAAAGCAACGTAACTCCTTAAAAGGAGAGACGTTGCTTTTTGTATTTTATAGCAGTATCTCATAAATTTAATGCTTGCTTCGATAATTCTAAATGCTTTTCCAAAACAAAAATACGAGAAACACAAACAGTATAATTACCTATAAATCATACTATTTATTGTTAAAAATTTAATATCTTAACGTTATAACTGAAAATTTAATAATATGGGCATGTTTTTTTATTACAATTTTCCTGAAACTGAGTTATTCGTTTTCGATGAGTTTTTAATTTGTCAGATTCGTGAAGGGGCCGAAATACATCCAGACCACAATGTTTTATTAAACGAAATTATTCAGAAACATTTTTCTGGTAAAAACCTTGCTTATATTTCCAATAGAGTAAACTCTTATTCTGTTGATCCTCTAACCTATGTAGGAGCAGAAAAAAATTCCGAATCTATTAGCCATAGCCATGATTCCGGAAACAGGAATTATGAGAAGAAATGCTGAATTTGAAAGAGACTTTTTTGACAAACCTTATGAAATTTTTAATAACTTAAGTGAAGCTATTTCATGGGTTCATGGTGTATTGAGAAATAACCACTAAAATATCTTATAGTTAGCAATAGTGTCAAGCTATCATAGACAAACTTCCTAATTATTGAAATTACTTATTAAAGTAAAGATTTACTTTAAAAATCTCTTTATTATCGAATATTCCTTACATTTAGAAAGTTTAATTTGGGCGTGATTTATCTTTAACTTCGACAGCATTTTTTTTTATAAACAAAGCTATCTAATTAATAACAAGGAGATTCCCTCAAAATTCATTCCTATAAAAATAATATAAGACGTAATTTCCTTGGTTTTTCAAGAATTAGAAATTCATAATGTTTTAATAATTTTTAAATGAAATAGCGAAAATATAAACAGTTAGTCGTATTTTTGATACCACTTAACCTATAAATACCTTTTTATGTCCATTAGTCAATACATAGATCATACCTTATTAAAATCGTCCGCCACTAAATCTGATATAAAGCTTCTTTGTGATGAAGCCAAAAAATATCGATTCTATTCAGTTTGTGTCAATAGTTTTTATGTAACTCTTGCAAAACATTTATTGCTAAGAAGCAATGTTAAGGTATGTGCTACCATTGGATTCCCTTTAGGAGCCATGAGTAGCGAATCTAAAGCTTTTGAAGCTACAAAAGCAATTGAAGATGGCGCAGACGAAATAGACATGGTAATTAATATAGGGATGCTAAGAAGTAAAAATTACGTTTCTGTATACAAAGATATTTGCGATGTAAAATTAGCTATAGGAAAAACACCTTTAAAAGTAATTTTAGAAATTAGCGAATTATCTAAAAATGAAATTATTAAAGCCTGCCAAATATGTTTAGATGCTAAAGCAGATTTCATTAAAACATCTACTGGTTTTTCTAAAAGTGGGGCGACTTTAACAGCAGTAAAAATGATTAAAAAAACCGTTAAAAATAAAGCAAAAATAAAAGCTTCGGGCGGGATTAAAGATTATGAAACTGCTCTAAAATACATAGATGCTGGTGCCGACAGAATAGGAACCTCATCTGGAATAGACATTGTTACTGATAAAAAAGTAAAAACAACAAAAACAGATTATTAACATTTTATTTACCAATTCTTATGAGTGTTCATATTGAAGCAAAACCAGGAGACATTGCTGAAACTATTTTATTACCTGGAGATCCCTTACGTGCTAAATGGATAGCCGAAACTTTTTTAGAAAATCCTGTATGCTTTAATAAAGTTAGAGGAATGTTAGGTTTTACTGGCACTTACAAAGGCAAAAAAGTTTCTGTAATGGGCACAGGAATGGGTGTTCCAAGTATTTCTATATACGCTCACGAATTAATTACAGAATATGGTGTAAAAAATCTAATTCGTGTTGGTAGTTCTGGATCATACCAAAAACATATAAAAATTAGAGATATTGTTTTAGCTATGGCTGCTTCTTCTAATTCTGGTGTTAATGAGTTGCGTTTTGGTGGTGCAGATTATGCGCCTACGGCAGACTTTGGCCTATTCCAAAAAGCTGTAGAAGTAGCAAAAGAGAAAAACATTCCTTTAAAAGCTGGAAACGTATTTACGTCAGATGAGTTTTATGCAGACGATTTTGAATCTTACAAAAAATGGTCAAAATTTGGAGTGCTTTGTGTAGAAATGGAAACAGCTGGACTTTACACTGTTGCCGCTAAACACAATGTAAATGCCCTTACAATTTTAACAATCTCAGATTCTCTTGTTACAGGCGAACGTACTACAAGTCAAGAAAGAGAAACCACTTTTAAAGACATGATCAACATAGCCCTAGAAATGGTCTAAATTTGAATAAATTTCTTTTTAAGAATGAATGACATCTGTTGTTCTAAACCTAAATAATGAAGTTCTTTATTATTGTTTTATATAGTATGGTACTTTCGGGATGTGTTCAAGAAACCTCTTCCGAAAGTACAAACTATTACTTAATACGTCATGCCGAAAAAGATAGAAGCGATTCCTCTAACCAGGATCCACATCTGACAAAAATTGGCAAAGCTAGAGCTAAAAAATGGGCAGATATTTTACAACATATAACTTTTGATGCTGTTTATTCTACCAACTTTAATAGAACCAGAGAAACTGGGTTACCCACAGCACTTACAAATAATGTAGGAGTAACTCTTTATAATGAAAATAATATAAATGTTTCTAATTTCTTGAAGGAAACTAAAGGAAAAACAATTTTAGTAGTTGGACATAGCAACACCATTCCAGAGTTTGTAAACACTATTTTGGAGGAAGAAAAATACCAAGACATTGAAGATTCTAACAATGGAAACTTGTACATTATTAACATTGTAGATAAAAAGAAATTAGATCAAGTACTTACATTTAATTAACCGTCACGTTTTTTAATTCAATTTTAGAAAGCAGTTCTAAATCGTTGCTTTCATATAAATGGCCTAATTCCCTTAAACTAACACCCTTGGTTTTTGGCTTGTAATTCCTATAATCCACAAACCGTACCCCATGGATATAACGCTCATTATAAGCTTCTCTAAACCTATATCCTAGACCATTCTCTTCATGGAACGAATACGCCAAATAATCCATTTTAAAACTATCTTTTTGTACCCAATAAATAAACACATCTTCAAAATCTTCTCCGCCTCCATCTTGTTTAAAAGTAACCTCTATTTTATAGTAGGTTTTATCTTTTAATACCTCTTCCCCTAGAAGCTCCTTATTAACAGCTTCATCATTTAAACCATATGGTAAAACCGAAAAGTAATGGACGGAATTAACAGAAGCAGCATATTTTACAGCCATAGAATCTATAAGTTCCAAAGGCTCATTCTCTACAAAACGATTAAATCCGTTATTATCAAGTACATCTTTTACATTAAAAATAGAATCTTTAAAATGACGCTCCAAACTAAACTCCCCATGGTCTCGTTGCGCCACATAATGCATATCTCTAAAATCGAAGGCTATCTTTGAAACATCAAAAAGTTCTCCACCAGAGATTTCAATGGTTTTGTCAATAATATCTTGAGCAGTTAAAACGGAGGATGTTGTTTTTTTACAACTAACAAAGAACAAGGTAAAAATTACGGTAAACAGAACGAATTGTTTCATAAGGTGAATATTTCAAGTATTCTTGTAAAATTAAGGATAATATTCAGGAGATTTTTAAAAGTTCTTTTAAATTATTTACCTTTGACAAGTATGCAGAAAAGTGTAAACATAAAAAACAGAAAAGCCAGGTTTCAATATGAAATACTGGATACTTATACAGCCGGAATTGTTTTATCTGGAACCGAAATAAAGTCCATTAGAGAAAGTAAGGCATCTATTGCCGAAAGTTTTTGTGAATTTAACGACCGTGGAGAATTATTTGTTGTTAATATGACCATTGAAGAATATATTTATGGCACGCATTACAACCACAAGCCTAAAGCTACCAGAAAACTTTTATTAAATAAAAGAGAGCTTAAAAAGCTAGAAAAAGAAGTTAAAAATACTGGACTGACTATTATTCCACTACGATTATTCCTTAACGAAAGAGGCTTAGCCAAAATGAGTATTGCTTTAGCTAAAGGAAAAAAATTATTCGATAAAAGGGAATCCATAAAAGACAGAGAAAATAAAGTAAGATTAGACAGAATTAAAAAAAGTTACTAATTTTTGTTTCCTATTGAGCTCGTTTTAAACTGTTACAAACACCCCGAATTTTAAACACTATTTAACCCTTTCTTTTTAACCCAAACTCAAAAATTATAAAACAGATGAAAAAGTGGAATTTATTACTTTGTTTGTTAGCTGTTAATCTTTTTTTTGTGAATGCTCAAGAAAGTGCTATAAAATATGGTCATAAGGTTAAAACTCTAGAAACTACTATACAAACACTTTACAACGTAGTTTCTGGTGAAAAAGGAGACAAAAGAGATTGGGATCTTTTTAAGTATTTGTTTTTGCAAGACGCCAAGTTAATTCCATCAAGAAAAAATGAAGAAGGTTATTATATAAATAGGTATATGTCTCCTTCAGATTATATCTCTGCTACTGAATCTTGGTTGGTTGATAATGGTTTTTTTGAAAAGGAAATTCACAGAACTGTAGACAGTTTTGGTAATATAGCTCAAGTTTTTAGCACCTACGAATCGTATCAGAATGAAACGGATTTAGAACCTTTTATGACGGGCATAAAAAGCATTCAATTATTTTTCGATGGGTTTAGATGGTGGATTGTTAATATTTATTGGACCCAGGCAACCGAAGAAAACAAAATTCCCATAGAATATTTACCTAGAACTAGGTATTAATTTTTATCCTCTAATAGAGGGACAAACCTAAACTCTCCAAACTCGTGTTTTTCAAATTCTTTAGGTCCTTTTCTAATAAACAAGGTCATAACTTGAACCTCGTCTCCCACCGGAATTACTAATCGGCCACCAATAGCCAACTGACTTAGTAGTGGTTTTGGCACAAATGGAGCTCCAGCCGTTACAATAATCCCATTAAATGGAGCTTCTTCTTTTAAGCCAATATAACCATCACCAAAAATTAGCTTTTTCGCTCTAAAGCCTAAACTAGGTAAAAATTTACTTGTTTTTTTATAAAGTTCTCTCTGTCTCTCAATACTATACACAACAGCTCCAAGCTCGCATAAAACAGCAGTTTGATAACCACTACCAGTACCTATTTCTAAGATTTTATCTCCAGGCTTAACTTTCAATAGTTCCGTTTGAAATGCTACAGTAAAAGGCTGCGAAATAGTTTGATCTGCTGCAATAGGAAAAGCCTTATCTTGATATGCATGGTCTAAAAATCCAGAGTCCATAAATAAATGTCTGGGAATACAACTAATAGCCTCCAATACTTTGGTATCTGTAATACCTTTACTCTTAATAACTTCAACTAATTGCTGTCTTAATCCCTTATGTTTAAACGTATCTTTCACTGTCTGGCTTATTTTCTAGGCTAAATTAATCGAATAAGTATCAAGTTCAAAGTTTAATCTTTAAAGTTTCATTTAATTTCTATTTTCTATTCTCGAAATTCTAAAACTAAAATCTTATTTTTGTTGAAAACGTAAAAACATGTTAAAAGCTGGAGTTTTAGGTGCTGGACATCTTGGGAAAATTCATTTAAGGCTTCTTAAGCAATCAGAAAAATACCAACTTGTTGGTTTCTATGATGCGGATGAAGCCAATGCAAAGAAAATTGAAGCTGAATTTGGCTATAAATACTTTAATTCTATCGATGCTTTAATTGATGCTGTAGACATGGTAGATATTGTAACTCCAACGCTTTCGCATTACGAATGTGCGCAAAAAGCCATTGCAAAAGGAAAGCATATCTTTATTGAAAAACCAATCACAAATACGGTTGAAGAAGCAGAACATATTAGAGAACTCTTGGCACAACACAATATTCGTGGGCAAGTAGGACATGTAGAAAGGTTTAATCCTGCTTACTTAGCGGTTAAAGATCAGATAGTAAACCCTATGTTTATTGAGTGTCATCGTTTGGCAGAATTTAATCCCCGAGGTACAGATGTTCCTGTTGTATTAGATTTAATGATTCATGATATTGATATTATCTTAAGTGTGGTAAAGTCCACAGTTAAGCATGTGTCTGCTAGTGGCGTATCGGTAATTAGCGAAACACCAGATATTGCAAATGCCAGAATTGAATTTGAAAACGGTTGCGTAGCAAATTTAACAGCTAGTAGAATTTCTTTAAAAAATATGCGCAAGTCCAGATTCTTTCAAAGAGATGCTTACATTTCTGTCGATTTTCTTGAAAAGAAATGCGAAGTTGTAAAAATGAAAGACGCACCTAAAAAACCTGGAGATTTCGATATGATTTTGCAAAATGCGGAAGGTGTTAAAAAACAAATTTATTTCGATAATCCAGAAATAGCAGCTAACAATGCTATTTTAGATGAACTAGAATCTTTTGCAGATGCAATAAACAACAGTAGATCGCCCATAGTTACTCTGCACGATGGTACAGAAGCTCTACGAGTGGCAACCATGATTATCGATCAATTTTAATTTTTTGTTCAGACCTAAGTAAGAACCAAAAATATAACATAAACAAGATTTCCTTTTATAGGGAATAAAAAATATTTTTTTTATGAAAAACATAGCAGTAATTGGAGCTGGAACCATGGGAAATGGAATTGCTCACACTTTTGCTCAAAGTGGATTTAAAGTACAACTTATAGATATTAGCGAAGCTTCTTTAAAAAGAGGAATGGATACCATTTCCAAAAACTTAGATAGAATGGTTTCTAAAGATAGAATTACAGAAGCTGATAAGACAGAAACCTTAGCAAATATAACTACTTATACTAAAATTGATGAAGGAGTTAAGGCTGTAGACTTAGTAGTAGAAGCTGCTACAGAAAACCTGGATTTAAAACTAAAAATCTTTAAACAATTAGATGAAGCTTGTCCTAAAGACGCTATTTTGGCAAGTAATACGTCTTCTATTTCAATTACCCAAATTGCAGCAGTAACTTCCAGACCAAGTAAAGTAATTGGGATGCATTTTATGAATCCGGTACCTATTATGAAATTAGTTGAAATTATTCGTGGTTATAATACGAGTAATGAAGTAACTAATACCATAATGGATTTATCTAAAAAGCTTGGTAAAACTCCAACAGAAGTTAACGATTATCCTGGTTTTGTTGCCAATAGAATTTTAATGCCAATGCTTAACGAAGCCATTGAAACTCTTTATAATGGCGTAGCTGGTGTTGAAGAAATAGATACTGTTATGAAACTTGGAATGGCTCACCCAATGGGACCATTACAACTAGCAGATTTTATTGGCTTAGACATTTGCCTTTCTATTTTAAATGTAATGTACGACGGTTTTAAAAACCCAAAATACGCACCTTGTCCCCTATTGGTAAATATGGTAATGGCCGGAAAACTTGGTGTAAAATCTGGTGAAGGTTTTTACGATTATTCGGAAAGTAGAAAAGCAGAACAAGTAGCAAAACAATTCTTAAAGTAAATTAAACGGTTATTTCGAAGACCAATGGCATATCAATCCTTTTGCTATGTCTTAAATTTAGAACATATTATTTTTAGATGAATTTGAAATAACAAAAAACAATTCCTGCTTTTGCAGGAAATAAACATGGCAAAAATACTCCCTTTTAAAGCAGTAAGACCAACACGAGACAAAGTGAGCTTGGTTGCAGCAAGGTCGTATCAAAGTTATTCTAAAGAGCAATTGGAGTCTAGATTACGAGACAACCCTTTTTCGTTTTTACAAATTGTAAACCCAGGTTACAGGTTCGATAAGGAGGTTTCTGGAGAATCCAGATATAGCCTGGTTAAAAATAGGTATTTAGAATTTAAGGAAGATGGCATCTTTACACAAGACAACACTCCTTGTTACTATATTTATAAGATTGTAGATAGAGAAAATCAAGAGTTTAACGGAATTGTAGCTGCCGTAAATGCAGAAGATTATGAAAAAAATGTTGTTAGAAAACACGAAGATACCATCGAATACCGGGAAGTAATCTTTAAAGAATACCTAAAAACTGTTGGCTTTAATGCAGAACCCGTACTCCTTACCTATCCTGATAATCCAGCCATTAAATCTATTATAAACAAAGTTCAGAAAGAACGAGCCGAATTTGAGTTTACAACTACGTACAGAGATACGCATTATTTATGGAAGGTAGATAATATAAAAACTATTGAAACCTTAAAAGCTGAATTCAATAATATTCCCACTATTTATATTGCCGATGGTCACCACAGATCTACATCATCTTATTTATTATACAAGGATTTAAAGAAAGCTAATCCGGAGCATAATGGCACTGAACCCTATAACTTTTTTATGAGTTATTTAATTCCAGAATCCGACTTACAAATTCATGCCTTTAACAGATTAGTAAAAGATTTAAACGGCTTATCTAAAGAAGAGTTTTTAATTCAGCTAGACACCAATTACAGAATAGAAAACAGAGGAGAAATTCCATATCAACCATCAAAAAAACATCATTTTAGCATGTACTTAGATGGTGAATTCTACTCTCTGCATTTGCGTAAAACTGTTTATAAAATGGAATCATCTTTAGACGGATTAGATTCTCAAATTCTTTATAAGACTATTTTAAACCCCGTTTTAGGGATTGAAGATTTAAGGAATGATCAAAGAATCTCATATATTAACGGCAAGAAAGACTTAGTAAATATTAAATCTAGTGTAGATAGAGGCGAATTTAAAGTTGGTTTTGTAATGATTCCCGTTCTAGTAGAAGAAATGAAACAAATTGCAGACGACGGTCTTATTATGCCTCCTAAAAGCACTTATATAGAACCCAAATTACGAAGTGGCGTTACTATTTACGAGTTTTAACAAATTCCTATGTAAATAGGAATCTTATGTTTAAATTTTATATTAATTAAGAATAGCATCTATACATGTCAATAAAACAAAATCTCAATCAGATAAAATCTTCATTACCAGAACAAGTGACTCTTGTGGCTGTATCAAAAACCAAACCTGTTAGCGAAATTATGGAAGCTTACAACGCTGGACAACGCATTTTTGGAGAAAATAAAATCCAGGAAATGGTCGAAAAACAAGAAGAAATGCCAAATGATATAGAATGGCATATGATTGGTCATGTACAGAGAAACAAAGTAAAATACATGGCTTCTTTTGTAAGTTTAATTCATGGAGTTGAAAACTTTAGAACCTTAAAAGAGATTAACAAACAAGCCAAAAAACACGAGAGAGTAATAAACTGTTTACTTCAAATAAAAATAGCTGAAGAAGATTCTAAATTTGGTATGACGGCCAACGAAGCTTCAGAAATATTACGATCAAACGAATTTGAAGAATTAAAAAACATTAAAGTTGTTGGAGTCATGGGAATGGCAACCTTTACAGACGACCAAGATCAGATTAAAACAGAATTCACCCAATTAAAAACAACTTCTAATCAGTTAAAATCTTTAAATTCAGATTTAGAAATTATTTCCATGGGCATGAGTGGCGATTATCCATTGGCTATTGCTTGTGGCAGTAATATGATTCGTGTTGGAAGTCGTATTTTTGGAGAACGAAACTATAATTAATAGATACTAGCCATATTCTACTAAAACTTAACATTAAAAAAACAATATACAATTTACGCAATATTAGATATAGAAACCACTGGTGGTAAATACAATGAAGAAGGTATTACAGAAATAGCTATCTATAAATTTGATGGCCATGAGGTTGTAGACCAATTTATAAGTTTAGTAAATCCAGAGCGTGAAATTCAACCTTTTGTTGTTAATCTTACGGGTATAAACAGCAATATGCTTAAAAATGCACCAAAATTTTACGAAGTTGCTAAACGTATTATAGAAATTACAGAAGATTGCGTAATTGTTGCCCATAATTCTGAATTCGATTATAGAATTTTAAGAACAGAATTTGATCGTTTAGGCTTTGAATATAAGCGAAAATCACTTTGTACGGTGTCTTTGTCCAAAACCTTAATTCCAGATCAGCCTTCTTACAGTTTAGGAAAGTTAACTAGATCATTAGGGATTCCTATTAGCGATAGACATAGAGCAAATGGAGATGCTATAGCAACGGTAAAACTCTTTAAAATGCTTTTAGCAAAAGACGTTAAAAAGGTAATTATTCAAGATGCAATAAAGGTGGAACCTAGCTTTAAAATGGAGCCTAATTTAAAGCAAATTTTAAATGGACTACCACATTCTACTGGTGTTTATTACATTCATAATAAAAATGGAGAGATCATTTATATTGGAAAAAGTAAGAATATTAAAAACAGACTTAGTCAGCATTTTACCAATACCAATGCCAAGTCTAAAAAAATACAATTACAAACATCTGCAGTTACTTATGAAACCACAGGGAACGAATTAATTGCCTTATTAAAGGAAAGTGAAGAAATTAAACGTAACAAACCCATTTTTAATAGAGCCCTACGAAGAACCGTTTTTACACATGCACTTTATAGCTTTACGGATAAGGATGGATATATAAATTTACAAATAGACAAAGCAGATGGTAGAAAAAAAGCCATTACTACTTTTAGCACTAAAAACAGCGCCAAACAATTTTTGTTTAAAGCCGTAGAAGAATTTAATCTTTGTCAGAAACTTACAGGCCTTTATCCAACCAAAGGTAGTTGTTTTAATTATACAATTAAACAATGCGAAGGTGCGTGCATAAAAGAAGAAACTCTGGATTTGTATAACCAACGTGTTAACAAGTTAATCGAAAAATACGCCTATAAAAACAAAAACATGGTTATTGTTGATAAAGGTCGAGATGTTGGAGAACGCAGTGTAATTTTAATAAAAAATGGTATTTATACAGGTTATGGATACGTCAATCTTAATTATCAAATTAATAATGTAAATGTTTTAGAATCTCTAATTACACCCATGGAAAACAATAGAGATACACAGCATATTATTCAAAACTATTTAAGAAGAAATAAGAATATAAAATTAATCTCTCTAGACACTAGATGAAAATAACCTACCTAGCCCTCCTATTACTTCTCCCCTTTTCTTCTAATGCTTAATTTGGATTTAATTCACACGATTATTCAGTAACTCTTGCAGATCTAGAAACCAATTTATTCGATAAAGATTCTACAGCAAACGCTTTAGTTATTTATGAATATGGTAATAGTTATATTGATAAGAAATCTTTTAATCTTATTTCTGAAGTAAAGCGAAAAATAAAAATTATTAACAGTATAGGGTTTGACAAAGCCACCATAACTGTTGCTTTATATAATGATGGTAAGAAAAAAGAAAAGTTTAGTAATATAATTGCCACAACTTATAATTTAGAAGATAATTCCGTTGTCCACACAAAACTAAGAGGTAATGAAATATTTGAAGAAAAATATAACGACAATTATACCCTAATAAAATTTACACTACCCAATATTAGAGAAGGCTCTGTTTTAACTTATAGTTACACCACTGAATCTCCATTTCTTTTTAATTATAAAAGTTGGGAATTTCAAGACGATATTCCAAAACTCTATAGCGAGTATAACACAAGTATTCCTGCAAACTATGAATACCATATTAAGTTGGTAGGTTTCTTAAAATTAGACCTAAAAGAAAGCAAAATAGAAAAATATTGTTTGACAGTTCATGGAGGAGGCCATTCGGATTGTACAGTTTCTAAATATGTTATGGAAGATGTTCCTGCTTACAAAGAAGAGGACTATTCAACTACTAAGGACAATTATTTAGCAAAATTAGGATATGAGCTTAATACTGTAAAGTTGTTTGATGGAAGAGTCGATAAAATAAGTAAAACATGGAAAGATGTAGATAAAGAATTAAGAGCGGATAGCAGATTTGGTAGACAATTAAATATAAAAATCTCAAATGATTCGTTTACTTCTGAAACAGATGAATTAAAAAGAGCCGAAAACATTTACTCTTTCGTACAAAACGAATACACATGGAATGAAACCTATAATATTTTTGGCGATACTTCTGTAAAAGACTTAATGAAAAATAAATCTGGAAGTGCAAGTGAAATAAATATTCTTTTGCATAATCTTCTTGAAGAAAATAACATAGCTGTGAAGCCTGTTCTATTATCAACTAGAGCAAATGGTTTTGTTACTAAGATATTTCCTGTAATTTCAGAGTTTAACTATCTAATTGTTCAAGCAACTATTAATAATAAGACCTACTTTCTAGATGCTACAGATAGTTATTTACCATTTGGAGAATTACCTTTTAGGTGTTTAAACAGGGATGGTAGGCTATTAGATTTTAAAAAAGGTAGTTCATGGGTAGATTTAACACCTAGTGAAACTTCAATCATTCAATACAAAGTAAATTTAAAATTAGAAGAAGATGTTTTGGTTGGAAAATTAAACACAACTGCAACAGGTTACCAGGCTCTACCTTTAAAAAAGAGTTACTATGCAAACCAAACCACTTATTTAAATAACTATAAAGAAAAGTATCCTTCAATTGATTTTACAGACCATAAAGTAACTAGTAATGGAAAATCAAGTGATACGTATTTAGAAGAATTTAATATAGCATATACTATAGAAGACATTGGCGGAAAACTATACATCAATCCGTTTCTTTTTAAATTATTGAAAGAAAACCCATTAAAACTTAAAGAAAGAACTTATCCAATAGACTTTGGATATAAAGACACCTATCTTTATACTCTAAAATTAGATATAGATGAAAATTACGACATTCTTGAAATCCCTAAAGACTTAAAGCTTGGATTACCTAACAACAAAGGGCTTTTAATTTTTAGCACCAAAGTAACAGAAGGTTCCATACTATTGTACTTTAAATTTAACTTCACCGAAACCATCTATAATCCAGAGTATTACAAAAGTTTAAAACAGTTTATGGGCACGATTGTAGACATTCAAAAAAACTCCTTATTAGTATTAAAACGTAAATAGCAATTCTTTTAGTACTTTTGACCCTATGGCCGAACGTAAACCCGATGTAAGTTGGAAAGAAAAACTTTATATAATAATATATGAAGCAGATACTCCAGCAGGGAAATTATTTGATCTCATATTATTAGTTACTATTCTAGCTAGTATTATTCTTGTTATGTTAGAAAGTGTTAAAAGCATTGATACTAGGTTTCATACGTTTTTAGACATTTCTGAATGGATTATAACCATCCTTTTTACTATAGAATATATTGCCAGAATAATTACCGTTAAACGACCGTTAAAATACATTACCAGTTTTTATGGTGTTATCGATTTGCTTTCTACCATTCCTAAATATGTATCTTTAATTTTTGCAGGAACTCACGCTTTAGTAGCATTAAGAGCTTTACGCTTATTAAGAATTTTTAGAATTTTAAAATTAGCTAGATTCTTAGGAGCTTCTAACACTTTATTAAGTGCTTTAAAAGCGAGTAGAGTAAAAATATCTGTGTTTTTATATGCCATTATTATTATTTCCATTATTCTAGGTACAATTATGTATTTGGTAGAAGGCGAAGAAAACGGGTTTACTAACATTCCAAAAAGTGTTTATTGGTGTATTGTAACACTTACTACTGTAGGGTTTGGAGATATTACACCACAAACTCCTGTCGGTCAATTTATAGCGAGTTTAATTATGATTTTAGGGTATGGTATTATAGCCGTTCCTACGGGAATTGTTACTGCAGAGTTTACCTCGCAATCCAAAGAATCACTTCCTAAGAAAAAAGACAAACCCATTCAGTTAAATACAAAATGTTGCGAAAACTGTCTGTCTAGCAATCATCAAGACAATGCTGAGTATTGCGACAAATGTGGCTATAAATTGTAAAAAAACCATTAATTAAAACTACTAGCTGATCATTAAAAATGAACAGAATAAAACTCAATAAAAACCTTTTTAGCTTCAGATTGCTGCAATATATTTTAACCGGACAAACCTTTTTATAAGATGGCAAAAACTCTTATTTCCGTTGTAGGTCCTACCGCTATAGGAAAAACTACTCTAAGCATTAAGTTGGCCAATTATTTTAAAACTGAAATTATTTCAGCAGATTCCAGACAGTTTTATAAAGAAATGTCTATAGGTACGGCTGCTCCTACTTTAACTGAATTGGCTTCGGCTAAACATCATTTTATACATCATAAATCAATTAATGATAGTTATAATGTTGGAGCCTTTGAAAAAGATGCCATAAAGTGTTTAGATCAGCTTTTTAAAACCCACGACTACGTTATTATGGTAGGTGGTTCTGGACTGTATGTAGATGCTGTGGTTAACGGATTAGACTATTTTCCTGAAGTGGATTCTGATATTAGAAAAGAATTAAATAAGACCTTAGAAACTGAAGGATTAGAAATACTTCAACAAAAATTAAAAAAATTAGATCCTAAAGCCTTCAAAAGTATAGCTATAGATAATCCGCAACGTGTTATTCGTGCCTTAGAAATTTGCATAGGTTCTGGAAAACCCTATTCTTCATTTTTAAACAAAGACAAAAATAAGAGACCTTTTAAAACCATTCATATTGGTTTAACTGCAGATAGAGAAATTATCTATAACAGAATTAACAAACGTGTAGATTTGATGGTTCAGGAAGGACTATTAGAAGAGGTTAAGAAACTAGAAGGCAAACAAGATCTTAATGCATTAAATACTGTAGGTTATAAAGAATTGTTTAAATATTTTAAAGGAGAATTGACTTTAGATTTTGCTGTATCTGAAATTAAGAAAAACTCCCGAAGATTTGCTAAAAGACAACTTACTTGGTTTCGAAAAAAAGAAGACTATATCTGGTTTGATTATAAAACATCTTTAGATGATATTTTGGAAGTCATTAATACAAAGACATCAGAAAATTCATAATATATTAAGCCAAAATATAATCTAAAGTAACCTATGGTTTCTTAGACCATTTTTTTAAAAAAAGGCATAAAAAAACCGAAGCTATTAAGCCTCGGTTTTTTAATATAATAAGCTTTTAAGCTACTATATCTTGAATAAGATACCAAATGCAGCATTTCCTCCAAATGGGTTAGCAACATCTCCAAAACCAAAGTTAAAGTTTGTAACAGCTTCTCCTTTCACATCACCAACTTTTGTTTTACCGCTAGAGAAAGACAAGATATCTTTTAAACCAAATGTTAAAGCAATCTTTTCAGTCACAAAATAATTGATTCCTAAATCAAGACCTGCACCAAAAGCATCAAACTTTTCGTCAAAAACACCACCTTTATCTTTAGCAGATGCATAACCAGCACCTAATTCAGTATACGTTTTAAAACGTTTACCTAAATCTAAGAAGTAGTAACGTGCAAATACTCCAGCACCAAAACCATCAACATCAGCTGTAGTAGTTCCGGCAACTTTAGTTTTAGACGATGCGTAAGACAAATCAAGACCAAGCGCTAAATCGTCAGTTAAAAAATAACCAGCTTTAGGGCTAATGTTAAAGCCACTAGCTTTTTCTTCTGTATTTTTATCATTAGAACTATTGAATCCAACGTTACCTTCTATAAAGATATCGCCTTCACCAAAACCATAAACACTAACGTCTTCTTGTGCGTTAACATTTGCAAATCCAAAAACTGCTACTGCAGCCATAATTGCTATTTTTTTCATAATAAATTTGAGATTAAATTGTTTTTAATTAATTGGCAAATTTAGTGGTTTAAGTCAATGTGGACGACTAACAAATGCTAAGTTATTCTTAAAAACATCTAAAAAAAATGGGCCCCTAAAATATTAGTTAATAAACAAGTTTTTTGCGACTAATTTTATGGAAATTTTTAAGTTTTAATCCATATCATTATCAACAAAAAAAGGACCGTCTTTTCAGACAGTCCTTTAACTTTTATAAAAATTGTTGAAATTATAAAGTAAACTCTATTCCTAATCCAATAGTTGACCAATTTCCTCCATCTACGCTAACGCCAGAATAAGAAATATTTGCTCCAATCATATCTGTAAAGCTATATCCAACTCTTGGACGGTAATAAAATCCACCATCATTACCATCATTAATTCCAATAGCATAACCTAAATCCACTCCAATATAAAGAGCTTCTGTAGCTTTAAAACGTGCTGCAGCTGCAACAGGAATAAATTGAACGTCATCGTAATCAGCTTCTACTGTATAACCTAATATAGTTACAGTTTCTGTTTTTCCAAATGCATTAGAAAATCCAGTAGCAGCACCAACCTCAAACTTTTCTGATACCTCTACTAAATAAGCGGCATCTAAACCAATACTAAAAGAAGAAAAATCTCCAGCATCACCAACTGGAAGAGCAAAGTTAGCACCTAATTTGAATCCTCCTTGAGCACTCATTATTGAAAATCCGAAAACTGCAATAGCTGCAGTTAAAAATAATTTTTTCATAATTTATTATATATTTAAATTGATTAATTTATAAGACAAACTAAGTGTTTTTTTGCGAATTAAAAAAGTACTTAGTATAATTATTAACATTTAGAAAATCTATTTTACACAAAAGCTACATTACCAAGTAGTTACACTTAAAGTTGTTAACAATTTAAACTGATTATAGACTTAAAAGCCCTTAATTATCCTATTTAGATAGTCTTTTTAGTCTATTTTTGTTTTCATGAAATGGGAATACGCTTTAAAAGATTATAAACTGTATCTAAAGATAGAAAGAGGCCTCTCTGCGAACTCCATTACTAGCTATAGCTTGGATGTAGAGAAATTAATAAAGTTTTTAGAACGCAATAATATGTCAGCTTCTCCTCTATCTATTAGTAAGGAAGATATTCAACTATTTATTTACGACATAGCAAAACAAGTAAATGCTAGAAGTCAATCCCGGATTATTTCTGGGCTGCGTAATTTTTTTAATTATCTTATTTTCGAGGACTATAGAACAGATAACCCTTTAGATTTAATAGAGTCGCCAAAAATTGGCAGAAAACTTCCGGACACACTTTCTGTAGAAGATATTAACCACTTAATAAATGCTATAGATTTAAGCAAGCCTGAAGGCGAACGCAATCGGGCCATGCTGGAAACCTTATATAGCTGTGGCTTACGTGTAAGTGAATTGACAAACTTAAAAATTTCAGATTTATTCTTTGAAGAAGGTTTTATAAAAGTAACTGGAAAAGGAGATAAACAACGTTTTGTACCTATAGTAACATCTGCGCAGAAATTTATTAATATATATAAAAAGGATGTCCGCATTCACCTAAATATTCAAAAAGGACATGAAGATACGTTGTTTTTAAACCGAAGAGGAAAACAACTTACCAGAGCCATGATTTTTACCATTATAAAACAACTTGCAGTAAAGATAGAATTAAACAAAAATATCTCTCCACATACGTTCAGGCATTCATTTGCTACTCATTTATTAGAAAATGGAGCCGACTTAAGAACCATTCAGCTCATGCTAGGTCATGAAAGTATTACCACTACCGAAATCTACATGCATGTAGATAAAAGTCATTTAAAAAATGTGCTCCACAGTTTCCACCCACGAAAATAAATTATAAATTTTTGACAAATTCCTATTCAAATAGCTGATTATTAATTATTTTAGTAGGAAAGAGCTTAGCAATTTCCCAATTCTCTCATTTTAATAGCAACAATTTAATAACAAATTGATGTAGAAATATGGATTTTAAAAACTCTGATATCACAAATAACTCAAGTCCTAAAGCTTATAGTGAAAAACGGATGTGGCAACTGGCGGTCGAGATAACCAATGTTGGAGTCTGGGAATTTAATGCCTTAAGTAATAAGGTGTATTTTTCTGAAGCTTCCAAGCGCATTATTGGTTTTGAAGACGACCCTACTTTTGGAGATGAAATAAATGACTGGAACAATCGTGTACACCCAGAAGATAAGGCAAAGTATTTTCAAGATTATCAAGATCATATTAATGGTTTAACTCCCATGTATGTTAACGAACATCGCATAAAATGTAAAGATGGGAGCTATAAATGGATTTTAGATAAAGGAAAAATAGTTGAAGAAGATAAAAATGGAAATCCCATTCGGTTTATTGGAACACATGTAGATATAAGTAAGCATGTTGAAAATCAGATAAAGCTAACGGACACCTTAAATATTATAACAAAACAAAACAATCAACTTAAAAACTTTGCACATATTGTAACTCATAATTTAAAGCAACATGCTGCCAATTATGAAAGCTTATTAATTTTTCATGCAGAAGCTACAACCAATCACGAAAAGGAAGAGATAGTAGATTATCTAAAAACCTTATCCACTTCTTTAACAAAAACAATTGGGAATTTAACCGAAATTGTATCTGTTCAAAACAACAGAACAGCTAAATTAGAAAAGCTATATCTGGCAAAAGAAGTAGATCATATCTTAAATGTTTTAAATCTTGTTATTACAGAAAATAAGGCAAAAGTTAAAAATAGAATTCATTCTAATTTGTATATCTATTATAACCCATCTTATATTGAAAGTATTATTCAAAATCTATTAACAAATGCCATAAAATATAAGCATCCAGATAGAGATCCAGAAATTATTGTTGAAAGTTATATTAATGGAAAAACCATACAAATTAAAATAACAGATAATGGTATAGGAATTGATTTAGAGAAATTTGGAGATTCCATTTTTGGACTTTATAAAACTTTTCATAAAAATGATGATGCCGAAGGCGTTGGGCTCTATTTAATAAAAAATCAAATAGAAACTTATGGCGGAAAAATTGAAGTACATAGTAAAGTTAATATAGGAACCAGCTTTATTATTACCATTCCAAATGAAAAAAAATTAGTACCTAACGAAGTTCTTTATAGTTAATGCTAATTTAAACATCAGAATTAAAGTGTCTGGAGCTTCTTATTTATTTTTGAAATAACTCAAATAGTTGCACAAAAAAAAACGTCATTCCTGACGTTTTTTTATTTATAGAATAAACTGCCAAAGGCAAATACTTTTTCTTACTTAGCTATATTTACAGCTCTTGTTTCTCTAATAACAGTTACCTTAACTTGCCCTGGGTAAGTCATATCTGTTTGTATTTTCTGAGAAATATTAAAAGATAAATCAACCGCTTTTTGGTCGTCCACCTTTTCGCTTTCAACTATAACTCGTAATTCTCTACCAGCTTGAATAGCATAAGCTTTTTTAACACCTCCAAAACCAAAGGCAATATCCTCTAGATCCTTTAAACGTTGAATATAACTATCTAATACCTGACGTCTAGCTCCAGGTCTAGCTCCTGAAATAGCATCACAAACCTGTACAATAGGTGCTAAAAGTGAGGTCATCTCTATTTCGTCGTGATGCGCTCCAATGGCGTTACAAACGTCTTCTTTTTCACCAAACTTTTCTGCCCATTGCATTCCAAGAATTGCGTGTGGTGTTTCCATATCTGCTTCAGCATCTGGTACTTTTCCAATATCATGCAATAGTCCAGCGCGCTTAGCTAATTTAGGATTTAAACCTAATTCGGCTGCCATAACCCCACAAAGTTTTGCTACCTCTCGAGAGTGCTGTAATAAGTTTTGTCCGTAAGACGAACGATATTTCATTCTTCCTACTACTTTTACCAGTTCGGGATGTAGGTTATGAATCCCTAAGTCGATAACTGTTCTTTTACCAACTTCTATAATTTCTTGTTCTATCTGTTTGGTGGTTTTTTTAACAACCTCTTCAATTCTAGCAGGATGAATTCTTCCATCGGTAACTAGTTTATGTAAAGACAATCTTGCAATTTCTCGCCTTACGGAGTCAAAACAAGATAAAATAATAGCTTCCGGGGTATCATCAACAATAATCTCCACTCCGGTAGCAGATTCTATGGCACGAATATTTCTACCTTCACGTCCAATAATACGTCCTTTAACATCATCCGATTCAATATTAAAAACAGAGACACAGTTATCTACTGCTTCTTCCGTTCCTATACGTTGAATGGTATTTATAATAACTTTTTTAGCTTCCTGTTGGGCTGTAAGCTTTGCTTCTTCAAGGGTGTTTTGAATAAAAGACATAGCGTCACTTTTAGCTTCTCCTTTTAAAGATTCTACTAATTGCGCTTTAGCCTCTTCAGCAGATAAGCTAGAGATTACCTCAAGTTGTTCTACTTGGCTTCTATGAAGCCTTTCTATTTCCTCTTGCTTTTTATCGAGAACATCCAATCTATGAGTGTAATCTTTAACCTTTTCTTCTAATCTTTGATTGAGTTTGGCATTTTTAGATAACTCACTAGACACCTGAGATTCTTTATCTCTGGTACGTTTTTCGGCATCTGCCATTTTTTTATCTCGAGACGTAATAACTTTTTCGTGCTCGGATTTTAATTCAATAAATTTTTCTTTGGCTTGAAGAATTTTGTCTTTTTTAATGCTTTCTCCTTCACTCTTAGCTTCTTTTAAAATAGAAGCTGCAGATTTTTTAGCATTTTTTATAAGTTTTGAAGCGTTGTTCTTCTCTAGTAGTTTGGCTACTATAAAGCCGATAATAATTCCGAGTAATATGCCTCCTATTATTGATATAATTGAAATTTCCATGTTAGTTTATTTATATAAAAAAAAAGCCTACACTAGTTTGTTTTGTAATAAACTCCTTATAACAAGTTTAGGGCTAACAAACTGATCAAGAATCTGCTCGAGATACTGAAATAAATCAGCACTAGCAGCCCGCTTTTACAGTTTAAACTCACCCTTTTTAAAGAATTAATGTTGAGTTTTCCAAAAAAAGAACTAATGTAGGCAGTAACCTTATTTATTTTAAAGAACGTTTTAAGAGTTCAAATGTACTTCTAACAAATTGTTTAAAGCTTCAAGCTTTTCTTCAACATGTTCACTGACATTTTCTTTATCTATTGATTTTTGTTCTACTTGAGACGCAAATTGTAAAGCACACATAGCTAAAACATCTTGTTTATCTCTCACAGAATAACTTTGCTCAAACTGATTTATCATAGTTTCAATGTTTTTAGCAGCCTTGCGCAATCCTTCTTCTTGATTGGGCAAGATAGTTAACGGATATACCCTGTTTGCTATAGATAACTTTATTTTAAGTTGATCTGACATTGAAATTAATTAAACACTAATCGGATAATTGCGAAATACAATGGTCAATTTCTCTAATTAATGTATTTATTTTAAGCTTTGTTTCTCTTTTATTTTCGTCACTACCAAGCATCGCATTTGCAAATTTTAGCGCCTCGTACTTTTCTTCCCAAGAAATTATAACTTCTTGTTGGCTTCGAAGACTTTGTTTAGTAAGCTCCAACTCTTTCTCTAATTTTAAGTTCGTTTGCTTTACAGTTTCTAACTGTTGTAAAACTTTACCTACCTTAACTTCAAGAGTATCAACAATTTCTTCAATTTTACTCATGTACAATATGCAATACTTATCAGACAAAGTTAAGATACCTTCACATAAATTACAATTGTTTTTACATAAAATTTATAAAATGTTCTAATTGCTTGATATTATTGCAAAATAAGAGCTTCATATATCTTTTGTAGATTACATTCAAATTGATAATTTAGCAGGAATTTTAGAAAATATGAGATTTACTTTTGCCTTTTTATTTTTTATAAGTGCCAGCATTTTTGCACAAGATTATTATCCTAAAGATTACTTTGGAAATCCTTTAGACGTAACTTTGGTATTATCAGGTACTTTTGCCGAATTACGGCCAAACCATTTCCATTCTGGCTTGGATATAAAAACCCAACAACGCACAGGTTTAAAGGTTTATGCAGCAGCTAGCGGTTATGTTAGTAGAATAAAAATTTCTCATTATGGCTACGGAAAAGCCTTATATATTACGCATCCAAATGGTTATACCACTGTCTATGCGCACTTAAGTAAGTTTTCTCCTGAAATTGAAGCCTTCATAAAAAAATTGCAATACGAAAAAGAAAGCTTTGAGGTTGAAGTGTTTCCTAACACTGAAGATCTTATTGTAGAAAAAGGAGAAATAGTTGCCTATAGTGGTAATACGGGTGGTTCCGGAGGTCCGCATCTTCATTTTGAAATTAGAGATAATGCAGAAAGACCTATCAATCCTCTTTTATTTGGAATAGATATTAAAGATACTACTTTACCCGTAATTAAAGAGGTTTACGCCTACCCGATGGACAATAATTCTTATGTAAACAAATCGAACGAAAAACAAAAACTTCGATTAATCAAGCTACCTAATGGCGATTATACTGTGGAACATATTGAAGCCTATGGAAAAATTGGCTTTGCTATCGAGTCTAACGACAGGCAAGATCTAGCCTATAATAATAACGGCGTTTATAATATTCAATCTTTTTTTAATGGCAATCAGAAAATAGATATCGATTTTCAACGTTTTTCTTTCGACGAAACTAGACACCTCAATAGATTTATAGATTACGGACATTATAAAACAAAAAACGAACGCTTACAAAAATTATTTATAGATTCTAACAATCCTCTAAGCTTGTATAAAAACTCAGATAATCGTGGAATTATAACAGTGGAAGACAGTACGTCTTCTGTCTATAAAGTAGCGGTTAAAGACTTTATGAATAATACAGCCTGGTTAACTATAAACATAGAAGGGAAAAAAGAAGCAAAGGTTAAAGCAAAAGACTCCTTTGCTTCTTCTTACTATATATATGCCAACAAAGCGAACGAGTTATTACATAAAAATGTTTCTGTGGAGTTTTATCAAGACACTTTTTATGAAGACTTTTATATGGATTTTGCTATTTCAAACGATACTATCAAGTTACACGACGATAGTATTCCTCTAAAAAAGAGCTTTAAACTCTCTTATAATATTAGCAATTTTAATACTCCAGATGCCGATAAGCTGTATATTGCACGATTAGTAGGATATAAAAACTATCCATGGTATTCCAACACCAAAAGAGAGGGGAACCTACTTTACACGCATACCAAAATTCTTGGAACCTATGCCTTAGTGGCAGATACGGTAAACCCAAGTATAAGACCAATAAATTTTAAAGACGGGCAATGGTTAAGTAAATACCGTTATTTAAAATTGAAAATTGACGACGAAGGTTCTGGTATTTCTAGTTATCGAGCCACAGTTAACGGCCAATGGATTTTAATGGAATACGATTATAAAACAAAAACCATTACCCACGATTTTAACGATAATATAGTTAGTGAAACAAAAAATAATTTAAAAGTAATTGTTACTGATAATGTGGGAAATAATTCTACTTTTGAAGCTACATTTTATAGAAAATAAATATTTAAACCTTTGAAAATTAAATTTTATCTATCGATTTTTCTCCTTTTTTCGATGTCCTACCTAGGTTTTTCGCAAAATGGAACGCTTAAAGGTGTTATCCTGGACGATGCCAATAATCCAATTGCAAATGTTAATATTAAAGCTGAAAGCAAAGGAACTACTACCAACGAAAATGGTTTCTTTATTTTAAAGATTCCTTCAGATAAAGATGTTACTGTCTCTTTTTCTCATCTTGCATTTAAAGACATTCTTGTAACTTTTAATTTAAAAAACGGCGAGGAATACGAATTTCACCCAGTTATGAAAGAATCTGTAGAGCAAATTTCTACAGTAGTTATTTCTAGTAAACAAAGAAAAGAAGTACAAGGTATTATAACTCTAGAGCCAGAGGCTATCCGACAAATTCCTGGTGCAAATGCTGGAGTAGAAAATCTATTGAAAACGCTTCCCGGAGTTAGTAGTAATAACGAGTTAAGTACACAGTATTCTGTGAGAGGAGGTAATTATGATGAAAACCTGGTATATGTAAATGGCATAGAAATTTACAGACCTTTTCTTATCCGTTCTGGTCAACAAGAAGGATTAAGCTTTGTAAATTCAGATTTGGTTCAAAATGTAGATTTCTCAGCGGGTGGTTTTCAAGCCAAATACGGCGATAAATTAGCTTCTGTTTTAGATATTACCTATAGAAAACCACTAAATTTTGGAGTGAGTGCAGATTTAAGCCTGCTTGGTGGAAGCCTTGCTGTAGAAGCCATAAGTAAAGATTCTAAACTTTCTGGAATTATAGGAATCCGATATAGAGATAATAGTTTATTAGTGGATGCTCAAGAAACCGAAACCAATTACGATCCGACTTTTTTAGATATTCAAACTCAAATTAATTATAACTTTTCAGATAAATTTACTTTAAGCTTTTTAGGAAATGCATCTTTAAATAAATACAGCTATCAACCTAAAACTAGACAAACCAATTTTGGAACTATAGAAGATCCTTTGGCTTTATTAGTTTTTTACGACGGACAAGAAAAAGACGAATACCAAACTCTTTTTGGTGCTTTAAAAGGATCTTATTTAGTTAACGACCAGGTAACACTTAATTTAATTGCTTCTACCTATCACACTACCGAAGAGGAATATTTCGATATTCTAGCTCAATATAGATTAGGGGAAGTAAACACCAATATTGGCGATGAGGATTTAGGGGAAGTGGAATATAGCGAAGGTATTGGAGGTCAGTTAAACCACGGAAGAAACGATTTAGATGCGCTTATAACAAATATTGAACACAGTGGAAAATACACTGTAAATGCCAACGACTTTGAATGGTCTATAAAATATACCAACGAAGATATTAGAGATCGCCTAGTAGAATGGGAAGTTATCGACTCTGCTGGTTTTTCCATAAATCCACCAAATATAGACGGCTTTAATAACCAGCCTTACACGCCTTACGAAGGACCTTTAGTTGCTTTCCAAAATGTAAGAGCTAAAAACCATACAACCATTCAAAGACTTCAAGCTTATTTACAATGGAGTAAAAGAACCACTCTTGGAGATCATGATGTTTGGTTTAATGCCGGAGCCAGAGTGCATAATTGGACCGTAAGTGGTCAGGGAATTGAAAAAACAACACAAACAGTTGTTAGTCCTAGAGCACAATTTGCTATTAAACCAGATTGGGATAAAGACATGTTGTTCAGAATTGGTGGAGGACTTTATTACCAACCACCATTTTATCGAGAATTACGCGATTCTTCGGGAACGGTAAATCCAGATGTAAAAGCACAAAAATCTTTTCAAGTTGTAATAGGAAACGAATACAGCTTTAAAATGTGGGAAAGACCTTTTAAACTAACCACCGAAGCTTATTATAAACATTTAACAGATGTCAATCCGTACACTTTAGAAAATGTTCGTATTCGTTATGCTGCAAATAATAATGCAAAAGCGTATGCCTATGGCTTGGATTTGAGATTAAACGGCGAGTTTGTTCCAGGAACTGAGTCCTGGTTTAGCTTTGGATATTTAAAAACAGAAGAAAACATAAATAACAGGGGATATATTCCCAGACCCACAGACCAACGCTTAAAGTTTGCTGCACTTTTTCAAGATTACGTACCTAGTTTACCAAAAATGAAAATGTACTTAAATTTGGTATATAATACAGGTCTTCCAGGTGGCTCGCCTAGTTATGCAGATCCGTATGTGTACCAAAATCGTTTGCCAGATTACAAACGCGCGGATATTGGATTACAATACGTAATAGTAGATTTAAACGAAACCAACCAAGGCTGGAGAAAACCTTTTAAATATTTATCAATTGGATTAGAAATCTTTAATATTTTCGACACACAGAACTCCATTACCAACACTTGGGTTAGAGATGTTTATAGTAAAAGACAATATGCCATTCCTAATTATTTAACGCCTAGAGTTTTTAATGTTAGAACTACTATGAAGTTCTAATAATTGAGATTATTTTAATTGTATTGAAATTAGATGGATAATTAGAAGTACTTCTTCCTAAATAGGTTTGGAAGGAGACTACCACCATGAATTTTCACAATAGTACTAACTGTTAAATCCTCTGTTTTTCTAATAAGTAATTTAGATTTTGAGGAACGTTTGAATTATACATGCGGTAATCTAGCCAACTTTTTAACCAAGCAAAACTTATAAACATTTTATCCTCACTCATTTATCATTCTAAGGGTTTATTAAAAAAGTAATGGGTTCTACAGGAGTTATTCTTACATAAAACAAGAGATTAGGACATCAATAGGGTTAAATATCAACGTCTATTTTTTTTATCTTCCAACAGTTAATTTAACATTTTTTTTAGTTTTTGAATCTCAATCAGTAATACCTTTGTATTCATGAAAACATGGTTTAGAAATATGACGGCGCTGAGCCTTTTATTTGCTTATAGTTTAAGCTTAAGTATTTCTGTACAGAACTACCTAATTGATTCTGTATTAAAAACAGAGAAAAACCATCATGTTTCAACAAAAACTTCCGAGTTTAAAACTCCAGAAATAAATTTATTTCCAAATTTAGAACCGCTGGGAGATGTTGTAAACAGTCTAGCTTCTTATGATGATGTTTCTGGTATTAATTTTAACCATTCACTTTCTAAGCATGTAGAACGTTACACCTTAACAAAAGATAATCATTATCTTAATAAGAGTAAAAATATTCAACCTGGATTGGATATGGAAACCCTACTCTACCCGTTTCATACTTTTTCCTAAAATTTTATTTTTTATTTATTCGCACAACTAGTTATCAACAAGACGATTAGCTGTCTATTTTAATTAATCTTGGTTAAACACCAAGTCAATCACTGTATAACAAATAAAAAATAAACTCATGGAATCATATAGCACATTTATAGGAATTGCAATAGTACTTATTATATTAATACCTCTTTTTTTAATTCAAAAATCGCAAAACAGTCAGAAAAAGAAATCGAAAAAAGGCTTTATTTTAGAAGCAAAAAATAACAATTTAAACATTAGTGACATAGACTCTTGGGGGACGTATTATACCATTGCCATAGACGAAGCTGCTAATAAGCTAATTTATTCTAAAATAATAGATGCAGAACACAAAGTAACTATTGTCGATTTAAGCCAAGTAGACTCTTGCGAAATAGTAAAAACACATAGACCTGTTAAAAATAAAACCACTTATAAAACTGAAACAGATAAAATAGATTTACTAATTACATATAAAACGAAGGCCAAAGACGTTTTAGAGTTTTATAACATAGATGTTAATTTTCAGATGAGCAACGAAATAGCGCTCTTAAATAAATGGGAAGAAAAGATTAAAAGTAACATTGTTAAAAAAGCACATGCAGCTTAAGTGTTAATTAGATTGCAAGAAAAAACCTCCAGATTTTTTAGTTTCTGGAGGTTTTTTTATGTGTTTTCCTAAGTTCTAATTCTTCACAAAACAGATAGATCTAGTAAAATGGAGTATTAACTATTAACAAGTTCTTTTAAAACCTCTATCACATAATCAATCTCTTCTTTGGTATTGTATTTACAAAACGAAAATCTAACAGATGGTTTTTGTTGGTCTTCTTCGCATAAAATATGTGCCAAAACATGAGAACCTTTTCCACTTCCACTTTGGCAGGCGCTACCTTTAGAACAAGCAATGCCTTTTAAATCCAATTGAAATTGAAGTGTTAAGGCTTTCTCGGCAGACATAGGCAAACGAACATTTAAAAGCGTATAGGTGCTTTTAGAATTATCGGAGCAATTTCCATTAAACTTTACATTTGGAATAGCTTTTTCAATTTCAGCTTTAAAATAATCTTTTAAACCTTGTACATAACTGCGTTCTTCCTCTAAATTCTCATAACACATTAAAAAAGCAGTTTCCAAACCTTTAATATTGTGTACAGGTTCTGTTCCGGCTCTAAATCCACGTTCTTGCGAACCTCCAAAAATAAGAGATTTCAAGGTGTTGTTTTTTCTAATATACGCAAAACCAATCCCTTTTGGACCGTGAAACTTATGGGCAGCAGCCGTCATAAAATCGATAGGAGTTTCTTTTACATCCCATTTATAATGACCTATAGATTGTACAGTATCACTATGAAACAAGGCATTATTCTCTTGACAAAGCGAAGACACTTTATTTATATCTAACAAATTCCCTACTTCATTATTAACATGCATTAAACTTACCAGCTTTCTTTCGTCGTTAGCTGTCAATAAACGCTCTAAATCTTCGTAATCTGGAGTTCCACAAGGTTGAAGTTCTACATATTGCACAGTTACATCATATTCATTTCGCAACTCTTCCACCGTATGTATCACGGCATGATGCTCTATTGGAGAGGTAATAATAGTCGTAATATTAGCATCTCTTACAGCACAACGTAAAATCATATTATCGGCTTCTGTACCTCCAGAAGTAAAAATAATTTCCTGTGGCAAAGCATTTAATTCTTTAGCAATAGCCTTTCGCGTAGTTTCTATAATTGATTTCGATGCCCTTCCAAAAGCATGGATTGAAGATGGATTTCCATACTGATGCTCTAAAACATCCTGCATGTCTGTAATAACTTCTTTTCTCACTTGCGTAGTAGCAGCACTATCAAAATATACGGGTTTCATTCGTTGATTTTTAATATTATTAATTTCTCTGTTGAAACATCTAAATAATCATATTCTTTTGTATTTTAAAGCATGATTAAAGATGTCTCAATACAAGATTTTTGTCCTAATTTTATAGTCAGAATTTGAAATCACAAAATTACGCCAATTAAAATTATTTACAAGAAGCCACGTTGTATATTTAACAATTCTTTTATTTTTGCATCTTATATTTTTTATTATGAAAAACTTACTTGTCCTTTTATCTTTCTTATTAGTCTTAAGCTCTTGCGATGATGGCGATGTAATCTTGATAGAAATGGATTTCGACGATTCTTTTGAAGCTTGTGGAGAATTGGTTTTTTATAATATTAGAGAAACCCCCTTTGAATCTATCTCCTTAAAAATAGGCAATCCGCCAATTACTTTAGATAATATTTTTGAAGTAGAGCCCAATGAAACGAATTCTTATCTAGTAGAACTTGTAGAGTCTGAATTCGAGGGGACTATAAATGGTAGCACAAATTTACTAAACTACAGAAGCTATAACTCCAGTGCTTCTAATTTATTTTGTAGCGATATACCTCCTTCCGATTTACAAATTACGCAAGATTTGTCTAGTGTTTCTGGTACATATACCATTCTTAACACTTTAATGGAAGATGACGATGATGGAATTCCAGCTGAGATGGAAGATATTAATGGAAATGGAAATTTATACGACGACGATACAGACGGCGATGGCATTCCGAATTTTTTAGATGAAGACGACGATGGGGATAATGTTTTAACTAAAACAGAACTTCTTGATTACGATGATACAGATGATGATGACAATCCGTTAACAGACCCAAAAGATACGGATGGCGATGGAATTCCTAACTACTTGGACAATGACGATGATGGCGATGGGATACTAACCATAAACGAAGATGTTAATCAAGATTTAAACCCTGCCAACGATTACACCAATCCAAACCTTCCAGATTATTTAAATCCAGATGTGGCCGTAGAAACACCAATTAGCGCATATAGAGTTCATAAAATAAAACAAACGTTTGAAGTTTCTTTAACGGTTAGAGATATCTCATTTCCTACTTTAAATCAGGATTTCTTTGATTTTGGTTATCTTAATAATTCAAAAACCTCCGGAACTAGAAGTGTAACCCCAGAGTTTTAATCTGGATTTACATTTTGAAAAATATAAACTTCTGTAGCACCTAGTCCATATTTTTGAAAATTGGCATCGTAGTATTTCACGTTATTATATCTTCCAAATAAATATTCCAATTCGGTTTTAAGAACGCCTTGTCCTACCCCATGGATAAAAACTACTTTTTGTATGCGTTTTCTAATGGCAAAATCTAACTGACGTCTAGCTGTGTCCAATTGTAAGGTAAGCATGTCGTGATTACTCATTTGGGTTTTATCTGTTAACTGATGAATATGTAAATCGACCTCCATAGTAGGTTGATACCGTTCTTTGGCCTTCTTTTTTACAGAAGTCTTTTTCTTTGGT
Organism: Xanthomarina sp. F1114; assembly: GCF_026410255.1. Taxonomy (GTDB): domain Bacteria; phylum Bacteroidota; class Bacteroidia; order Flavobacteriales; family Flavobacteriaceae; genus Xanthomarina. The sequence continues at coordinate 5,268 of NZ_JAPMLL010000007.1, read as the reverse complement.
ACTTCCTTTTCTTTTAAAACCTCGTTAAAAGATGTATTTAAAAAGGATTTAGATTTTAAATCCGCTTCATTATTAATAAGAACCAATTCTCTTTTATTAAAGTCCATTTCAAAGCCATTAGCGTCTTCTATGGTAATAATATCACCAACAACCTTAACTACAAATCCGGTTAAGTCTTCGTCTAAAACAGATACTTTATCTCCTTTATTAAACATCGTCTTCTTGATTTAAATCCTGGTTCTTTTCTCTGTCTTTTTTACTGGGAATTCCACTCGAAACACGAAACAAACCAAACATTAAAATAATAATTCCTAGAATTAAAATAACCACATCTTGCTTTTCGCCAGCTTGGGCATAAATAGCAATAATACAGCCAATTACAATAAGCAGGTAATTTAAATATTTCGAATAATTCATATTACATCGGTGTTTTCTAACGGTTTAACGAAAATAAAGTAGACTAATAAATTTTATCCAATTTTATAATTAATTTAACTACTCTCTAATGATTAATTAAAAGTGAAAAATATGAAAAAAAATGATTTTATTGCTAAGTTCCAAATCTTATTTGTCAGCTTTTTATTGTTTTCTTTAGGTGCAACGGCCCAGGTTGGGATTGGGACGACGACGCCTGCCACTACCTTAGATGTTAATGGTGCACTGTCATTACGTGATGGAGGTACACTTACCTTATCTAATGGTAACAATAATAATATTACGTTACCAACAACAGCCGGTAGAGTATACTCCAATTATAGAATTATTGGTCCCACTTCTACTTTTCGAGTTAGAAGCATTGTTCCAGTAGCAGGTGTAGATGGCCAAGTTGTAATTTTACAAAATACCACTACTCAAACTATGATCATTAGTCATGATATTAGTGGAGCAGCAAATAACAGGATTTATGTTCCTTCTGAACAAGATTTAAGTTTAACTGGTAGATATTCATCAGTAACCCTTATCTATAGTAATGCTCAAAATAGATGGATTGTTCAAAATAAATTATCTGATGAGACTATTTGGTACTATCCACCAATAGATATTGACGCAAATACAACATACACTATTACAGCAGGTATTCCTAATTGTAATAGATTTTCTAGTGTGAGTGTTAATCTATCAGGTGATTGGCCTACAAGTCCAGCTGATGATGTCACCATTCATCATGTGGAAGCTAGATCAGGAGCAGTACGCTTTATTGTTACAAATAACACAGGTGCATGGGGAGGAGGAACAAATTTTATAGGAATGGATTTTATAATAAGTGTAAGAAATTAAGCTATGTTTAGATTTATTATTTTATTACTTTTATTTACATGTTCACCTACATTTGCACAAAATGATAATATTATAGAAAGAAAGGTAGTTATTGAACATAAGAAAGCACTAACACAACAAGAGTATCTAACGATGCCTAAAACTAAAAAAAGAATAATAAATACTGTTGACTCTACTATTCAACGTGAAGTTTCTAATAGAAAAACAGTAGTTTTAGAAAGTTTAGCTTTAACCTCTAAAGAGAATGCAATGCAATCAAAATCTGCTAAGAGTATTGTTAAATTAGGTAATTTAAATTCTACAGAAACTGATAGAGAAATAATTAATTTAGAGATACAAAAAGCTTATGCTTTAGAAGAATATTTATTGCAGCCTAAAATTGAAAAAAAGATTGTTAAACATTAATACTAATGTTATTATTTCGAATAAAATGAGAATAAAAACGAAACTTTTGTTGTTCTAGACTAAACTAGAGTTACACCAGTTTTAATCAAAGGTATGCAAGAACAACAACAAATTATTGAAACTCAAAATGATAGAATATCTGCTTTAGAAGAAAAGATGACTTTATTAGAAAATAAATGTATTAATAGAGAATCAAGAATAGTTTCTATTTATTCTAAAAATTAAAATAATGAAACACATAATTACATTAATCCTATTAGCAGCTTACAGTTTCTCATTCGCGCAAACAGATTTACATATCAGTGATAATGCAAATGTATATATATATGTGGATGGCACCGCCTTTACAAGTGGTCCAACTGTTGCTCCTTTATACGTAAACAACGGCATTAATTTGGTGGGAGATGGGAACTTATATCTTAGAAACGAAGCGCAATTAATTCAAAACAATCCAACAGCTAACAATTCTGGAACTGGAAGATTAAGTGTGTACCAAACAGGTAATTCTAATGTTTATATGTATAATTACTGGGGTTCTCCTGTTGGTCAAAATAGTGGAGCTGCTGGAAATACTGATTTAATGCCTAGTAATAATTTTTATCTTGAAAACACAGCACCAATTAGCAGTACCGCTTATGGTTATATTGGTGGCTATAATGGCACAAACACACTTATAGCTAATTATTGGTTATATAAGTTTACGGGAGTACAAGCTTATCCTGACGACTATCAAGATTGGATTGGTTTAGGTGGTGGTGTTAGTGGAGATCAAAATGGAACTTTAGAACCTGGTTATGGTTTTACCATGAAAGGAAGTCCAAGTGGTGCACAACAATATGATTTTAGAGGGAGACCAAATAATGGCGACATAACTGTAATATTAAACCGTAGTAGAGAAACTCTTGTAGGAAACCCATATCCTTCTGCTATAGATGCCCGTGATTTTATTCATAATGCACATAATCAAGCGAACACCACTGGGGTTTTAAAATATTGGGAACAACGAGCAGGAGCAACCTCTCATGTGTTATCTAACTATGTAGGGGGATATGCTACCTATACGGTTTCTTCTGACGGGCTAACAGACTCCTATGTTTCCGCTCCTTTTAACATGTATAATCCAGATGGTACTCCGGCAGGTGGCCCAATAGGTACTGGAGTAAAAACAGCAAGACGTTATATTCCTATTGGGCAAGGGTTTATGATGGAAGGAACTGCAACAGCACCAGCTCAGACCGTATTATTTTCTAACTCACAACGAGTTTTTTATAAACAGTCTGGAGCTGATAGCGAGTTCTTTAGAACTTCTGAAACTTCTTCAAATACATATAATGAATCACAATATAATGAAGATGGATATAATATTGTCTCTGAAGATTATAAACGTTTTAGAATTAATGTTGGTTTTAATAATAACGGAAACGAGTCCTATTCACGTCAATTACTAATGAACTTTCATCATACAGCTACAGATGGTTTTGATTATGGTTTAGAAGCAAAAATATCAGAACAAGTTGCTTCTGATGCGAATTGGGTTCTAGAAGGGGTTCCTTATGTTATTCAAGCTTTTAACTATAACATGGAATTGAGAATTCCTTTAGTTGTTAAAATTGGCAGTCAACAGGCAGTTATGTTTAGAATTCTTGACGTTCAAAACTTCGATACTGATCAACCTATTTTCATCCATGATATAGAAAATGGCGTTTATGTGAACCTAAGAGAAAATAATTATGAAATTAACCTGCCACAAGGTACCTATACAGATCGTTTTGAAATTACATTTACCTCAGAATCTCTAAACATCGATCAGGTTGTAACTGCAGACGATTTAAACATCTATCAAAACAATCAATTAGCACAATTAAACATTGCAAATCCAAAACTTTTAGATGTAAAACAAGTGCGACTTTACGAGGTTTCAGGAAAGCAAATTTTTAACCAAAGAAATTTGAATACAGAAGTTAGTTACAGTTTTTCAACTAAAAATTTAAGTCAAGGGGTTTATATAGCTAGCATCACGCTTGCCGATAACCAAGTAGTTAGCAAAAAGATTGTGGTTTCAAATAAATAAACCTTGAGATTTTATATCTTTAAAACTTCATATTAAAAGATATATCTATGTCTTCCTTTGAAGATTTTATGATTCCCTGCCTAAATAAACAACTTTTTGGAGTTGACTGTTTAGGCTGTGGTTTTCAAAGAGCTTTCTCTTTAATGTTTCAGGGACATTTTACAGCGGCCTTTAAAATGTATCCTGCCATTTACACCATTTTACTTCTCGGGATTTTTATTATCTTTAATTTTTACTTTAAATTTAAACATGCCTATCAGCTTAAAATGGGATTGCTTTTTTTAAACGTTCTCATTATAGTTATTAGTTACTTATATAAAATTATATATTAAAAATAGAAACCAACTTCCATGGAAAAACAGCCCTTACAAAATTCAACCCTTATTTTAGTATTAGGAATATTATCGATTGTTACTTGTTGTTGTTATGGAGTTTTGGGTTTGCCCATAGGAATTGTAGCTTTAATTTTAGCTAATAAATCCACTAAAATTTATACGGAAAATCCAGAATTATACACGGGTTATAACAATCTCAAAACAGGTAAGATTCTTGCCATTATTGGAATTGTATTGAATGTTATTTTCTTAGCTTATGTAATTTGGATTCTTAATATTGTTGGTTGGGAAGCACTTCAAGATCCTGAAATGCTCCAAGAAAAATTACAAGAATTTCAACAAATGCAATCTCTATAATACTTATAACCTATGGAAGTAAAACCACAAAGACCAAATAGCTATTTAGCTTTAGCTATTATTAGTACCATTTTATGCTGCCTGCCTTTTGGTATTGTTAGTATAGTTTATGCTACAAAAGTAAATGCCTTATACGAAGACGGAAATTATGATCGAGCCATAAGCGCTTCTAAAAATGCCAAAACTTGGGGTATTGTTTCGGTTGCTGTAGCATTTTTTGGTTGGTTAATTTATGTGCTAATATTTGGAGTAGCCATGTTTGGAGCATTGCTTAGTGAAGGCAATTATTAAATATAAAAAACCTCTCTTTTTACTGGCCTTACTGGCTGGAAGTGGAATTATTACCTTCTTCTATTTTTGGAATCCGGCAAATAATGTTCTTTTTCCTAAATGCTTGTTTTATAGTGCCACTAATTTATATTGTCCTGGCTGTGGCTCGCAAAGAGCCATTCATCAAATACTTCACGGACATATAACTACAGGCTTAAAATTTAACTATTTAATAGGTTTCTTAACTCTGGTATTGAGCTACCAACTCTATGTGTTTATAGTCCAAGCATATTTTAATAAATCGGTTAAAAACCTTCTTCATAAACCACTTACAACAAAACTCATTTTAATAGTCGTTCTACTTTTCTGGATTTTAAGGAATATCCCTTTTTACCCTTTTAGTTTATTAGCGCCTTAATACTGAGTATTGTTACCGAGGCCTGGTTAATCCATAGACAGTCCGTAGATAGTCCGTAGATAGTCCGTAGATAGTCCGTAGATAGTCCGTAGATAGTCCGTAGATAGTCCGTAGATAGTCCGTAGATAGTCCGT
>NZ_JAPMLL010000006.1 GCF_026410255.1 Xanthomarina sp. F1114 | reverse complement strand
TTTTTTTTTGTTGAAAAAGGTTTAAAAGCCGATGTAGCTCAGCTGGCTAGAGCAGCTGATTTGTAATCAGCAGGTCGTGGGTTCGAGTCCCTCCATCGGCTCTAAAAACTTCTTCGGAAGTAGAAGTCTCAAAATAATCAAGTGTTTTGAGAAAGTTCATTAAAAAAATTGAAATTTTGGGGAGATACTCAAGCGGCCAACGAGGGCAGACTGTAAATCTGCTGACTACGTCTTCGCAGGTTCGAATCCTGCTCTCCCCACAAAGAATTTTGAATAAGAAGTTATCAAAAGCGTGCTTTTGCAAAACTGCGTTTAAAAATTCTTTGGGTTGGGTCACCAATCCAGAATAAATATGAAGATTTTTGAAATATTGAAAACCTTTCATTTATTCTAATTAGTATTAGAATATTTGATAAATGCGAGAGTAGCTCAGTTGGTAGAGCGTCAGCCTTCCAAGCTGAATGTCGCCGGTTCGAACCCGGTCTCTCGCTCTATAGTTTACGGGCTATGATTTGCGGTTTTAAAATTGTAAATCAGATATCGGCAATCGTAAATGAAAAGCCGGTGTAGCTCAGGGGTAGAGCGTTTCCTTGGTAAGGAAGAGGTCACGAGTTCAATTCTCGTCATTGGCTCTTTTAGAAGCTAGATTAAATTAGAATACACTAATATTATTATATAACTAAGATTAAATTATTTAAAACATGGCAAAGGCAACTTTCGATCGTTCAAAACCACACTTAAATATTGGTACAATTGGACACGTAGATCACGGAAAAACAACCACGACTGCAGCTATTACAAAAGTATTAGCTGATGCAGGTTATTCAGAAGCAAGATCATTTGATCAAATTGATAATGCTCCAGAAGAAAAAGAAAGAGGTATTACTATTAATACTTCACACGTAGAATATGCAACACTTAACCGCCATTACGCTCACGTTGACTGTCCTGGTCACGCGGATTACGTAAAGAACATGGTTACTGGTGCTGCTCAAATGGATGGAGCTATCCTTGTGGTTGCTGCAACCGATGGTCCAATGCCACAAACTCGTGAGCACATTCTTTTAGGTCGCCAAGTAGGTATTCCTAGAATTGTTGTATTCATGAACAAAGTTGACTTGGTTGATGATCCAGAATTATTAGAATTAGTAGAAATGGAAATCCGTGAGTTATTATCTTTCTATGAGTACGATGGAGATAATGGACCTGTAGTTCAAGGATCTGCTTTAGGTGCACTTAACGGTGAACAAAAATGGGTTGATGCTCTTCTTAAATTAATGGAAGAAGTAGATGCTTGGATTGAAGAGCCTGTTCGTGATATGGATAAGCCTTTCTTAATGCCTATTGAAGATGTATTCTCTATTACTGGTCGTGGAACTGTTGCAACAGGTCGTATCGAAACTGGTGTAGCTAACACTGGAGATCCAGTAGAGATTATTGGTATGGGTGCAGAAAAATTAACTTCTACTATTACAGGAATCGAAATGTTCCGTCAAATATTAGATAGAGGTGAAGCTGGTGATAACGCTGGTATCTTATTAAGAGGTATTGATAAAACTCAAATCTCTAGAGGTATGGTAATTGTTAAGCCTGGTTCTGTAACACCACACTCTAAATTTAAAGCTGAGGTTTATATCTTGAAAAAAGAAGAAGGTGGACGTCACACTCCATTCCATAACAACTACCGTCCACAGTTCTACGTACGTACAACTGACGTAACTGGAAACATTGCGCTTCCTGATGGAGTAGAAATGGTAATGCCTGGAGATAACTTAACTATTACAGTTGAATTAATCCAACCAATTGCAATGAATGTTGGTCTTCGTTTCGCTATCCGTGAAGGAGGAAGAACAGTTGGAGCTGGTCAGGTAACTGAAATTTTAGACTAATTAAAGTTTAATAAATATAAAAGTTAAGGTATTCTATAATGGAATACCTTGACTTGTATTTAAAAGGTTTTCTTGTTTTCGGTTATACTAACGTATAGTTAGTAATTACTTAAATTGAGAAGATTATAAAATTTAAAAGAAGTTAGTTTGTGTAAAATAAGCACTTCTTTTATACGGGTTTAGCTCAGTTGGTAGAGCACTGGTCTCCAAAACCAGGTGTCGTGAGTTCGAGTCTCTCAACCCGTGCAAAAAATACGAGACGAGAAGTTTGTCTGCAAGGAAAACCTCTTAAACCGTTAAATAACAATATTAAAATGGCAGGAATTATTACTTATATTAAAGAATCATTCGGTGAGTTAAAAAACAATGTCACTTGGCCTACAATGGCAGAAGCGCAAAGTTTAACAGTTCTTGTAGCTGTTTTTTCTATTGTGTTTTCATTAGCAATATGGGGTGTAGACACCGTATTTAGCAAAGTAGTTGGTTTTTATTTTAATTTGATAAGTTAAAAATAGATTTTATGTCTGAAGGGAGTGAAAAGAAATGGTATGTTGTTCGTGCTGTAAGTGGTCAAGAAAATAAAATTAAAGCTTACATAGAAACGGAAATCGCTCGATTGGGCTTAGAAGATTATGTTGACCAAGTTTTAGTTCCAACCGAAAAAGTAGTACAAATTCGTAACGGAAAGAAAATAAATAAAGAAAAAGTTTATTTTCCTGGTTACATTATGGTGAAAGCCAATTTAACTGGCGAGATTCCACATATTATAAAATCTGTAACTAATGTTATTGGATTTTTAGGTGAAACAAAAGGAGGAGATCCAGTGCCATTAAGACAGTCTGAAGTAAACAGAATGTTAGGTAAAGTAGATGAGTTAACAGTAGATGCAGATGCAAACGTTGCAATTCCATTTAATATTGGAGAAACTGTTAAAGTAATTGATGGACCTTTCAACGGTTTCGATGGAACTATTGAAAAAATAAATGAAGAAAAGCGTAAGCTTGAAGTAATGGTTAAGATTTTTGGAAGAAAAACCCCATTAGAGTTAAGTTATATGCAAGTAGAAAAAGTATAATAATTGTTACATATATAAAAAGGCAATCTTAAGCTTCTAAAAATAAGTATTGCAAAAAAACTAAATTAGTAAAAATGGCAAAAGAGTTAAGTAAAGTAGTTAAACTACAAGTTAGGGGAGGTGCAGCGAATCCGTCGCCACCGGTTGGACCCGCTTTAGGTGCCGCTGGAGTGAATATCATGGAGTTCTGTAAGCAGTTTAATGCTAGAACACAGGATAAACCTGGTAAAGTATTACCAGTTGTGATTTCGGTTTTCAAAGACAAATCATTCGACTTTGTAATCAAAACACCACCTGCAGCTGTACAATTATTAGAAGCGGCCAAAGCAAAAAAAGGTTCAGGAGAGCCACATATTAAGAAAGTTGCAAAAGTTTCTTGGGATCAAGTTAGAGCCATTGCAGAAGACAAAATGCCGGATTTAAACGCATTTACTGTCGATGCTGCCATGAAAATGGTTGCGGGTACTGCAAGATCAATGGGTATAACTGTAAAAGGTGGCGAAGCCCCTAATTAATCTATAAAATTTTAGAAATGGCAAGATTAACAAGAAAACAAAAAGAAGCTTTAGCAAAAATAGAAAAAGGAAAACTTTATTCTGTTACTGAAGCATCAGCATTAGTAAAAGAGATAACCAATACCAAATTTGATGCATCTGTAGATATCGCAGTTCGTTTAGGAGTAGATCCTAGAAAAGCAAATCAAATGGTAAGAGGTGTAGTAACATTACCACATGGAACTGGTAAAGATGTAAAAGTTTTAGCATTAGTTACTCCAGATAAAGAAGCAGAAGCAAAAGAAGCAGGAGCAGACTACGTAGGTTTAGATGAGTACCTTAATAAAATTAAAGGTGGTTGGACAGATGTAGATGTTATTGTAACTATGCCAAGCGTAATGGGTAAATTAGGTCCTTTAGGGCGCGTATTAGGTCCTCGTGGTTTAATGCCTAACCCAAAGACAGGTACTGTAACTATGGACGTAGCAAAAGCAGTGAGCGATGTAAAAGCTGGTAAAATCGACTTTAAAGTTGATAAAACAGGTATTGTTCATGCCTCAATTGGAAAAGCATCTTTTAGTGCTGATAAAATTGTGGATAACGCAAACGAATTATTACAAACATTAATCAAACTAAAACCAACTGCAGCAAAAGGAGTTTATGTAAAGAGCATTTTTATGTCTTCTACAATGAGCCCAAGTTTAGCTGTTGATCCAAAGATCGGTTAAGTAGTTTAAAACTTTTATTATGACAAGAGAAGAAAAATCACAAGTAATCAAAGACTTAACTGCAGAACTAGCTGATAATACAAATATCTATTTAGCAGATATTTCAGGATTAAACGCAGTTAGTACTACAAATTTACGTCGTGCTTGCTTTAAAGCAGATGTAACATTAGCAGTGGTTAAAAATACCTTGCTTGCAAAAGCAATGGAAGCATCAGATAAGGACTTTGGAGACCTTCCTTCTACATTAAAAGGAAACACTTCAGTTATGTATTCTGAAACAGGTAATGCTCCAGCTAAAATTATTGAAACTTTCCGTAAGAAATCAGATAGACCTCTTTTAAAAGGAGCGTTTATTGAGGAAGCAATTTATATTGGCGACGATCAACTAGAATCTTTAGTTAACATTAAGTCTAAAGAAGAAGTTATTGGAGACATTATTGGCTTATTACAATCTCCAGCTAAAAACGTTGTTTCGGCACTTAAATCTAGTGGAGGTAAACTAGCAGGTATTATTAAAACTTTATCCGAAAAAGAAGGATAATCAAAACGTGTACGCACTTAATTACAATTATATTATTATTAAAATTTATTAAAACGATAGAAAAATGGCAGATTTAAAAGATTTCGCAGAACAATTAGTTAACTTAACAGTAAAAGAAGTAAACGAATTAGCAACTATATTAAAAGATGAGTATGGTATTGAGCCTGCAGCTGCTGCTGTAGCTATGGCTGGACCTGCTGCTGGTGGTGGAGACGCTGCTGAAGAGCAAACTGAATTTGATGTAATCCTTAAAGCGGCTGGTGGTTCTAAATTAGCAGTTGTAAAATTAGTTAAAGAATTAACTGGTTTAGGATTAAAAGAAGCTAAAGAATTAGTTGACGGTGCACCTAGCCCTGTAAAAGAAGGTGTTGCTAAAGACGAAGCAGAAGCTTTAAAAGCTCAATTAGAAGAAGCTGGAGCAGAGGTTGAGCTTAAGTAAGCTTATCACTTAAAAGTAACAAAGGTTTAGGTCTGGAGAACGCTCTCTTGGACCTAGACCATTTGTCGTATATAGCCAGTAGGCTATAATCAAACATTTTTTTTAATCAAAATTTCGTCCATTGATGTTAGTAACACAAGCTGAAAGATTAAACTTCTCGTCTATTGTAAATAGAACAGAATATCCAGACTTTATGGATATTCAGATTAAATCCTTCCAGGATTTTTTCCAGTTAGAAACGAAATCAGAAGAAAGAGGTAATGAAGGTCTTTATAATACCTTCATGGAAAACTTCCCAATAACCGACACACGTAATCAATTCGTTTTAGAATTCTTAGATTACTTTATCGATCCACCTAGATATAGCATTGAAGAATGTATTGAAAGAGGACTTACATATAGCGTTCCGCTAAAAGCTAGATTAAAACTGTACTGTACAGACCCTGAACATGAAGATTTCGAAACCATAGTTCAAGATGTGTATTTAGGTACTATTCCTTACATGACACCTTCTGGTACTTTCTGTATTAACGGTGCAGAGCGTGTTGTTGTTTCTCAATTACACCGTTCTCCTGGTGTGTTTTTTGGACAATCTTTCCATGCTAATGGAACTAAATTATACTCAGCTAGAGTTATACCGTTTAAAGGTTCTTGGATAGAATTTGCTACGGATATCAACTCGGTAATGTATGCCTATATCGATCGTAAGAAAAAATTACCTGTAACTACTTTATTTAGAGCTATTGGTTTTGAGCGTGATAAAGATATTCTTGAAATATTTGATCTTGCAGAAGAAATTAAAGTTTCTAAAGCGGGATTGAAAAAAGTATTAGGTCGTAAATTGGCAGCCCGTGTACTTAACACATGGCATGAAGATTTTGTGGATGAGGATACAGGAGAAGTTGTATCTATTGAACGTAACGAGATTGTTTTAGATCGTGATACCGTTCTTGATAAAGATAATATTGAGGAAATCCTTGAGACAAGTGTAAAAACTATTCTTTTACATAAAGAAAGTGCACAACAAGGAGATTATGCTATAATTCATAATACCTTACAAAAAGATCCAACAAACTCTGAAAAAGAAGCTGTTGAACATATCTATAGACAATTACGTAATGCTGAGCCGCCAGATGAAGAAACTGCGCGTGGTATTATTGATAAATTATTCTTTTCGGACCAACGTTACTCTTTAGGAGAAGTAGGTCGTTATAGAATGAATAAAAAATTAGGTCTTGATATTGGGATGGATAAGCAAGTGCTTACCAAAGAAGATATCATTACTATTATAAAATATTTAATCGAGCTTATCAATTCTAAAGCGGAGATTGATGATATTGATCACTTATCTAACCGTCGTGTACGTACAGTAGGAGAACAATTATCTCAACAATTTGGAGTTGGTTTAGCACGTATGGCACGTACTATTCGCGAACGTATGAATGTACGTGATAACGAAGTTTTTACTCCAATAGATTTAATTAATGCGAAGACTTTATCGTCTGTAATTAATTCATTCTTTGGTACAAACCAGTTATCTCAATTTATGGATCAAACCAATCCTTTGGCCGAAATTACGCATAAGCGTCGTTTATCTGCCTTAGGACCAGGAGGATTATCTCGTGAAAGAGCTGGTTTCGAAGTACGTGATGTTCACTATACACACTACGGAAGACTTTGTCCAATTGAAACTCCTGAGGGACCAAATATTGGTCTTATTTCTTCTCTATCAGTATTTGCTAAAGTAAATGCTATGGGATTCATCGAAACTCCGTATAGAAAAGTAGAAGATGGTGTAGTAGATATTAAAGGAGAACCAATTTATTTAAGTGCAGAGGAAGAAGAAGACCAAATGATTGCTCAGGCAACTATTGAAGTAGACGATGCGGGTAAAATTAAAATTGATAAGGTTATTGCTAGAATGGAAGGAGATTTCCCGGTAGTAGAACCTAAAGATATCCATTATACCGATGTAGCGCCAAACCAAATTGCTTCTATTTCTGCGTCTTTAATTCCTTTCTTGGAACATGATGATGCGAATAGAGCCTTAATGGGATCTAACATGATGCGTCAAGCAGTTCCTTTATTACGTCCGCAAGCTCCTATTGTTGGAACAGGATTAGAAAGACAAGTAGCTTCAGATTCTCGTGTATTAATTAATGCCGAAGGAAGTGGCGTTGTTGAATATGTAGATTCTAGAGAAATTACTATCAAATATGATAGAACTGAAGACGAAGCAAAAGTTAGTTTTGATAGCGATACTAAAACATATCCGCTTATTAAGTTTAGAAAAACAAACCAAGGAACTTCTATCAACCTAAAACCTATCGTTGAAAAAGGTGATAAAGTAACTAAAGGTCAAGTTCTTTGCGAAGGATATGCTACTCAAAAAGGAGAATTAGCTCTTGGAATTAATATGAAAGTAGCCTTTATGCCTTGGAAAGGGTATAATTTTGAGGATGCTATTGTAATTTCAGAAAGAGTTGTAAGAGAAGATATTTTTACGTCTATACATATAGATGAGTACTCTCTTGAAGTAAGAGATACTAAATTAGGTAACGAAGAGCTTACAAACGATATTCCAAACGTTTCTGAAGAGGCAACAAAAGACCTTGACGAAAATGGAATGATAAGAATTGGAGCTGAAGTAAAACCTGGAGATATTCTTATTGGAAAAATTACACCAAAAGGTGAAAGTGATCCAACTCCTGAAGAGAAATTATTACGTGCTATTTTTGGTGATAAAGCTGGAGATGTAAAAGATGCATCGTTAAAAGCTTCTCCATCATTACATGGTGTAGTTATCGATAAAAAGCTTTTTGCTCGTGCGGTTAAAGATAAACGCAAGCGTGCAAAAGACAAAGAAGATATCTTACAATTAGAAGGTATTTACGATAAGAAATTTGACGATTTACAAGATGTCTTAGTTGAAAAACTTTTTGCTATTGTTGGAGGTAAAACAGCTCAAGGTATTTTTAACGATTTAGGTGAAGAAGTATTACCAAAAGGTAAGAAATATACACTTAAAATGTTAAACTCTGTAGACGATTATACCCATTTAACTAGCGGTACTTGGACTACAGACGATGCTACTAATAAATTGGTTGCCGATTTAATTCACAACTACAAGATTAAAGAAAACGACTTACAAGGTTCTTTACGTCGTGAGAAGTTTACTATCTCTGTAGGAGACGAATTACCAGCTGGAATTATCAAACTTGCTAAAGTTTATATAGCTAAAAAGCGTAAACTTAAAGTGGGAGATAAAATGGCAGGACGTCACGGTAATAAAGGTATTATTGCTAGAATTGTACGTCATGAAGATATGCCTTTCTTAGAAGATGGAACTCCAGTGGATATTGTATTAAACCCGCTTGGTGTACCTTCTCGTATGAACATTGGTCAGATATATGAAACTGTTCTTGGATGGGCTGGACAAAAACTAGGACGTACGTATGCAACACCTATTTTTGATGGTGCAGAATTGGATCAAATCAACGAATTAACAGATGAAGCCGGAATTCCAAGATATGGACATACCTATCTATACGATGGTGGAACAGGAGATCGTTTTGACCAACCTGCAACTGTTGGAGTTATCTATATGTTGAAATTAGGACATATGGTAGACGACAAGATGCACGCACGTTCTATTGGACCGTACTCTTTAATTACTCAACAACCTCTTGGTGGTAAAGCACAATTTGGTGGTCAGCGTTTTGGAGAGATGGAAGTTTGGGCTCTTGAAGCCTATGGAGCATCTGCAACGTTAAGAGAAATATTGACCGTTAAATCTGATGATGTTATTGGTAGAGCTAAAACTTACGAAAGTATAGTTAAGGGAGAACCAATGCCAGAACCTGGATTACCAGAATCTTTCAACGTACTTATGCACGAATTGAAAGGTCTAGGACTAGACATTAGATTAGAGGAATAAAAAAATAGTATGCAGTCGCAGTATTTAGTTTATATTTTATTAAATTAAATACTGAGGCTGAGACTGAATACTAAAAGAAAATGGCAAGAAAACAAGATAAGAATACAGTACAGAGATTTAATAAAATCTCAATTGGTTTAGCATCTCCAGAGTCTATTTTAGCAGAATCTCGTGGCGAAGTTCTTAAACCAGAAACTATCAATTATCGAACACATAAACCAGAAAGAGATGGTTTATTTTGTGAGCGTATTTTTGGTCCTGTAAAGGATTACGAATGTGCTTGTGGAAAATATAAAAGAATTCGCTACAAAGGTATTATTTGCGACCGTTGTGGTGTTGAAGTAACAGAAAAGAAAGTACGTAGAGATAGAGTAGGACATATCAATTTGGTTGTTCCTGTTGCTCATATCTGGTATTTCCGTTCTTTACCAAACAAAATAGGTTACCTTTTAGGCTTACCATCTAAGAAATTAGATATGATTATTTACTACGAACGCTATGTAGTAATTCAATCAGGTATTGCTAATAACGCAGAAGGAGAACCTGTACAGAAAATGGATTTCTTAACAGAGGAAGAATATTTAAATATTCTTGAAACACTTCCTAAAGAAAATCAATATTTAGACGATTCAGACCCTAATAAGTTTATTGCTAAAATGGGAGCTGAATGTTTAATCGATTTATTGGCAAGAATTGATTTAGATGCCTTATCATTTGAATTACGCCATAAAGCAAATACAGAAACGTCTAAACAACGTAAAACAGAAGCTTTAAAAAGACTTCAAGTTGTTGAAGCTTTACGTGAATCGAACGAAAACAGAGAAAATCGTCCAGAATGGATGATTATGAAGGTTATTCCAATTATTCCACCAGAATTACGTCCTTTAGTACCACTAGATGGAGGTCGTTTTGCAACTTCAGATTTAAACGATTTATATCGTCGTGTAATTATTAGAAACAACCGTCTTAAAAGACTTGTTGAAATAAAAGCACCAGAAGTTATTTTACGTAACGAAAAACGTATGTTACAGGAATCTGTAGATTCGTTATTCGATAATACACGTAAATCATCTGCTGTTAAAACGGATTCTAACAGACCATTAAAATCTTTATCAGATTCATTAAAAGGTAAACAAGGTCGTTTCCGTCAAAACTTACTAGGTAAACGTGTAGATTATTCTGCTCGTTCGGTAATTGTTGTTGGACCAGAATTAAAATTATTTGAATGTGGACTGCCTAAAAATATGGCAGCTGAGCTTTACAAGCCTTTCGTAATTAGAAAACTAATTGAAAGAGGAATTGTAAAAACAGTAAAATCTGCAAAGAAAATTATAGATAGAAGAGAGCCTGTAGTTTGGGATATTTTAGAGAATGTTTTAAAAGGACATCCAGTTCTTTTAAACCGTGCTCCTACTTTACACAGACTGGGTATTCAAGCATTCCAACCTAAATTAATTGAAGGTAAAGCTATTCAGTTACATCCTCTAGCAACTACGGCATTTAACGCCGATTTTGATGGGGATCAAATGGCTGTTCACTTACCATTAGGGCCAGAAGCTATTTTAGAGACTCAACTATTAATGTTAGCTTCTCATAATATTTTGAACCCGGCAAATGGTTCGCCAGTTGCTGTTCCTTCTCAAGATATGGTTCTTGGTTTATATTATATGACCAAAGAACGTAAGTCTACAAAGGATGTTCAAATAAAAGGAGAAGGTTTAACTTTCTATTCTCCAGAGGAAGTAGTTATTGCATATAACGAAAAACGTGTGGAATTAAATGCTTCTATTAAAGTTAGAACATACGATTTTAACGAAGAAGGAGAATTATCATTACAAGTAATTCCAACTACAGTTGGTCGTGTATTATTTAATTTACATGTACCTCATTCTGCCGGATATGTAAACGAAGTACTTACCAAAAAATCTTTAAGAAGCATTATCGGTAAGATTTTAGAAGTAACTTCTGTGCCAGAAACGGCAGACTTCTTAGATGAAATTAAAAGCTTAGGATATAACTTTGCCTTTAAAGGTGGTTTATCATTTAGTTTAGGAGATATTATTATTCCACCAGAAAAGCAAGATCTTATTGGGTCTGCTAACAAGCAAGTTGATGGTATTATGGCCAATTATAATATGGGTCTTATTACCAACAACGAACGTTATAACCAAGTTATTGATATTTGGACATCTACGAATGCTGAATTGACAGAGTTGTCTATGAAGCGTATTCGCGAAGACCAACAAGGATTTAACTCGGTATATATGATGCTTGATTCCGGAGCTCGTGGATCTAAAGAACAGATTCGTCAGTTAACTGGAATGCGTGGATTAATGGCAAAACCTAAAAAATCTACTGCAGGTGGAGGAGAAATTATTGAAAACCCAATTCTTTCTAACTTTAAGGAAGGTCTTTCAATTTTAGAATACTTTATCTCAACTCACGGTGCGCGTAAAGGTCTTGCCGATACCGCATTAAAAACAGCAGATGCTGGTTATTTAACTCGTCGTTTAGTAGACGTGTCGCAAGATGTTATTGTAAATAGCGAAGATTGTGGTACTCTAAGAGGAGTAGAAGTAACACCATTAAAGAAAAATGATGAAATTGTTGAATCTTTAGCGGATAGAGTTGTTGGTAGAATTTCTTTAAATGATGTTTATAATCCATTAACAGACGAGTTATTAGTATCTGCAGGAGACTTAATAGACGAGAAAAAAGCTAAATTAATTGGCGTCTCTCCAATTGAGTCTGTAGAAGTAAGATCTCCATTAACATGTGAAGCTAAAAAAGGTATTTGTACAAAATGTTACGGACGTAATCTAGCTACCAATAAAATGGTACAACTAGGTGAAGCCGTAGGAGTTGTAGCAGCACAATCTATTGGAGAGCCTGGTACACAGTTAACATTACGTACCTTCCACGTGGGTGGTATTGCAGGTAACATTTCAGAAGTAAATAAATTAACTGTTAAGTTTGATGGTATTGCTGAAATAGACGAGTTAAAAACTGTAAAAGGTGAAAATAGCCAAGGGGAACCAGTAGATATTGTTATTTCTCGTACATCTGAATTAAAACTCGTTGATAAGAAAACTGGCATTGTTTTAAGTACTAATAATATTCCTTACGGATCTGCTATCACAATAGAAAGTGGAGCTGAAGTTAAAAAAGGAGATGTTGTTTGTTCTTGGGATCCATATAACGGTGTAATTATTTCTGAATTTGCAGGAAAAGTTCGTTATGAGAATATCGAACAAGGTGTTACTTATCAAGTAGAAATTGATGAGCAAACAGGTTTCCAGGAGAAAGTAATTTCTGAGTCTAGAAATAAAAAGTTAATTCCTACTCTTATTATCGAAAATTCTAAGGGAGAAACTATCCGTTCTTACAACTTACCAGTTGGTGCGCACATTATGACTGATGACGGCGATAAAATTAAAGTTGGTAAAGTGTTAGTTAAAATTCCTCGTAAATCTGCAAAATCTGGAGATATTACAGGAGGTTTACCACGTGTAACGGAACTGTTTGAAGCACGTAACCCATCTAACCCAGCAGTAGTTAGTGCTATTGATGGTGTGGTTTCTTTCGGAAAAATTAAGAGAGGTAATCGTGAGATTATTGTTGAATCTAAATTGGGCGATGTTAAAAAGTATCTAGTTAAGTTATCTAGTCAAATTCTTGTACAAGAAAATGATTTCGTAAAAGCTGGAATGCCACTTTCTGATGGTTCAATTACGCCAAACGATATCTTGAATATTAAAGGACCTTCTGCTGTACAACAGTACTTAGTGAACGAAGTTCAAGAAGTTTACCGTTTACAAGGTGTGAAGATTAACGATAAGCATTTTGAAGTTGTTGTAAGACAAATGATGCGTAAGGTTAGAATTATAGATTCTGGAGATACCACATTCTTAGAAGATCAATTAGTTCATAAATCTGATTTCATAGAAGAAAATGATGATGTATTTGGAATGAAGGTGGTTGAAGATGCAGGAGATTCTGCAACTTTAAAAGCTGGGCAGATAGTTTCACTTCGCGATTTAAGAGATGAGAATTCAATCTTAAGAAGAGAGGATAAAAAACTAGTTGAAGCAAGAGATGCACAACCGGCAACGGCTACTCCAATCTTACAAGGTATTACTAGAGCTTCATTACAAACTAAGTCGTTTATCTCTGCAGCTTCCTTCCAGGAAACTACAAAAGTACTTAACGAGGCAGCTGTAAATGGTAAAGTAGATCATCTAGAAGGACTAAAAGAAAATGTAATTGTAGGTCATAGAATTCCAGCAGGAACAGGTATGAGAAGATACGATAGCATTATAGTTGGTTCTAAAGAAGAATTCGATGAAATGATGCAAGCAAAACAAGAGGTTAATTTTAACTAATTATTGTGCATTCATATAATAATTAATAATTAAAAGAATCCTGCTATTGCAGGATTCTTTGTTTAAAACTAAACATATATCATGTCAGACGAGAAAAATCAAAAGAAACCTGGGCAAATAAATATCGAATTAGACGAGAAAGTAGCGGAAGGAACTTATTCTAACTTAGCTATAATCAATCATTCTGTTTCAGAATTTGTTATCGATTTTGTTAGCATCATGCCAGGAACCCCAAAAAGTAAGGTTAAATCTAGAATTATTTTAACACCCCAACACGCTAAACGTTTATTAAAGGCATTAAGTGATAATGTTAATAAATTTGAAGGTGCGCACGGAGAAATTAAAGATTATGAACAACCACCAATTCCTTTAAATTTCGGACCAACTGGTGAAGCTTAATCAGCTTTTTAAAGCATAAAAAATCCCGTTGAAACATGTTTCAACGGGATTTTTTTATTTGTAGGTTTTAATATTACTCTATAACTACTTTAAGAACCTGTTGTTTTCCTTCTTTTTCAATCTTAAGAAAATATAAACCAGCGTTCAATTGAGATACTTTCAAATTATTTCCATTGAAGTTATTAAGTTTACTTATAACCTTTCCTCTAAGATCATAAATAATCAGATTTGTGTTTTCTAATGTACTGTGAAACTGTAATCTTTTATTAGAAACAGGGTTGTTAATACCTATTGTTAATTGAGTTTCTAGCGCTGGAGTAGATAAGTTTGTAATACACTCTTCAGAGTTTGCATTTATATCTTCAATAATATCTCCTGGAGTAAGATTTCTTCCCGTGAATGCTATATGGTCTTTTGGATATTTTTCACCTCTAAAAATACTGTTATCACCTAGAATTTCTAAGTTTGTTGAATACTGATTATGGATTTCAGAACCAGCCGGGTTTCTGTAAACCCAAACAATATCTCCATCTAAATTTACTTCGGTTAGTCTTCCTTTTGAAGTTTCACAAAGAATCATATTTCCATTTGGAAGTGCTTGAACGCCACATTTTTTTAGTCCAATAACAGTGTCTCCTTGAACCTCTCCACTCCAAGACCAGTAATAATCAGTAGGTAGAAACGCTCCGTTTTCCATTTCGTAATTATTATTAACATCTAACTGTGGTGATACAATATGGATAGAGCTATGAGTCTGGTCTCCTCCCTGATCGTTATTAAATACTGAAATTTTGCCTTCGTTTACATAACCATTTGTTATCCATTTAGCGTCGTGTTGTTCAAAGAGTTTCCTATCTGCTGGCGTTCCTTGTCTATAGGCTTCTGGATTTCCCCAGCGCCAAATAAAATCTCCTCCTTTTCCAGAGTTTCCACCGCTATGTCCAGCGGCTTCTGCTGTTGTTGTACTATGGTCAATAACATATATTTCTCCTGTGCTTTTTGCTGAAAGAACAATATGTTGTAAATCTGCGTTATAAGCTACACTATTCATGTGTAACCAGTCTGAGTGATTCATATTGTAATCTGAATAATTAAAATCCATTAATTCAGGATGTGCAGCAACATCTCCATAATTAGGAGCATTAATGTCGAAATCTTGAATAATATGATCTAGAAAACGCCATTCCCAAACAATGTTCATATCATTGGTTCCAACAGGTTCAATTTCTACTAGTTTTTCAGATTTTAAATCACCATTTAATAGAGCAGGATTTTTTCCTAAACTAATCTGTTCGGCTTCAGTAACAACATCTTTTACTAAACATAAAATATTTCCATTTGGTAGAGGTTCAATATCATGATGTTGTCTTAACCCAAGCGGTCTCAAATTATATTGCCATACTAAATTATTATCCCAATCTCTAATTTCAAGATTAGGTTTACCTGCTCTTAGTAGGTTTCCATTATCCAGAAGGTAACAGGTCAAGGCAGGTTTATCTGTAAATTCCCAGGTGTTTATAACCTGTCCACAATTGTTTATTAGATACACAAAATCGCTTTTTTCAGGTGTAAATAAAGTGTAACCATCGTAGGAGCCAACTTCATGCTGCAAGAGACCAACGGTTTCCTGGGCAACAAGTGTTGATGATAAAGTAAGGGTGAAAAGGAATAAAAGTAATTTTAGTTTCATGTTTTAAATGCCAATTTTTATTAAAAAATAAAATTACGATTTAAAGCTATAACAGGAAACTAATTTGGAGTAAATAATAGGTCTTTAACACGCTTTCTTCTGATTTGAATTAAAAGACAAGGCTCCAGACGGACATTTATTAATCTGATTAATAATTTGTCTGGTTGGAGCAGCATCTAAATCTATCCAAGGGATTATTGAGTTTCTAAAAACACTTGATAGTTCTCTTGAACACCGCTCTGCATGAATGCAGGTTTTAGGATTGTATGTTACAGTAATGTCTGCATTACTAAAAACATTTGGGATTTTCGTTTCCATAAGTAGATCATTTTTTGGGGTTATGATTCTAAATTAAATGTAACTAGCTATAAAATTAAAACATACTTAAATATAGTGAAAACTGGATAAACATCAAAACTATTTGAACCCATTAGAATGAATATCTAATGCAAAACAAAATGGAATTGACACGCTATTATTTTACAATAATAAACTCGCAACGTCTATTGATAGAGTGTTCTTCTTCTGTACAATTTTCGCCGCAATCAACTAATAACTGACTTTCTCCGTATCCTTTAGAAGTTAATCTATTGGATTCTATTCCTTTAGATAGTATATAATTCATAGCTGATTTTGCTCTGTTTTCAGATAACACCATATTGTATTCAAAAGTACTTCGGTTATCGGTATGCGCACCAAGTAGAACTTCCATTCGAGGATATTTTTTCATTAAATTTACAAGTACATCCAGTGTTTTTCCTGCATTTGGTTTAATATCCCATTTATCCAGATCGAAATAAATATTTTCTAATTCAATATATACGTAACCATCTTCTTTTTCTACTACTATCTCTTCTGCATCGTCGTACGACTCAAGTTCTAATTCGATATTTAGTTCAATCTTTCCAGAATCTTCCGTTTCAAAGCCTACAGTATTTGGAATATAAAACGGTCTATAACCTTCAATTTTAAACGTACTAAACGGACGGACTTTAAATGAGTACTTTCCATCTTCTTTTACTTGAACAGAATCTATAACCTTATTATTCTCATCAAATAGAGTTACCATGGTTCCTGGTAGTAACTCTTTCGAGTTTTTGTCTTTTACAATTCCTTCAACAATAAGTTTCCTGCTATTTTCTGCTCTTTTAAAATAGTATAACTTATCCATTCCTTCTTTATTAGAAGATAAAAATCCTGTGTTATCATTTGAATTTACTATAAATGCAAAGTCGTCTAAACTGCTATTAATAGTGCTTCCAAGATTTAAAGGAGAGCTCCATTTTTCATTGTTGTATTCGCACATAAAAATGTCTAATCCACCCAGACCTTGTAATCCATTTGAGGCAAAGTATAGACTGCCAGTATCCGATATAAATGGGAACTGTTCTAAATGTGGAGTGTTAATTGCGTCTCCTAAGTTAATAGGGTTTCCGTAGCCATCGTCATTAATATCTACATAATATATATCAAAAGATCCTTTGCCTCCTGGCATATCGCTAGAAAAATAGAGCTTTGTATTGTCGCTATTTAGACTGGGATGTTGAATAGAATATAGTTCGCTTGAAAACGGTAGTTCTTCTATATTGGACCACTCATTTTCAACTAGCTCTGCTTTAAACAACCTTACGGTAGCTATTTTTTGTTCTCCAATTTTTACTCTTTTTAAGCTAGTTCTAGAAAAATACATGGTTTGCCCATCTTGAGTTATGATGGCATTACTTTCATGACTTTTAGAATTTACATCTTTATTAAATGGAATAATATCTATTAATGCACCTCTATCTTCAAAGGTTGCTGAGTATAAATCTAAATAAGGTTTGTCGTTCCATTCATAAGTTCTATTATCTGTGTTTCGTAAAGAAGAAAACGCTACCTTTTCTCCAAAATATGTGATACCAAAATCTCCAGATTGAGAACCTTCAGTAATTAGTTTTAAATCGTAAATAAAAGGATTTGCTAAATTAACTTTACTAATAAAAGTAGGGGTATTAAGGTTTTTTCCGTTGTAAATGGACATTATTGAATCTGCTTTACGTACATTTTTTGTTCCGTAAAGTGCTTGAGCATATTTAAAATAAATACTATTAGAGTCAAAAGATTGAGAAGATATAGCTTTAGCATAGTTAATTACTGCCTTGTCCATAATGGAGTTATAGTAGTAGGCATCGGCTAGGTTAACTAGTAAACTGTCAGGTATGTCTAACTCCTCATATAGCTCTGCTGCTTGCACATAGGCACGATCTGCAAACAGCTTATTCGCTTTCTTTAGTTTTGAATTTTGCGAATGTGCTACTTGGCAGAAAATTAATAAGAGAAAAAATATTTTTAATATCCTCATAATAAATAGTTTAAAAGAACCTTGGTGATTTATCGTAACCACTACTAAACTTAGAAAGGTTTAATAACAAGATTATTTCATGTGTACCGGAATTATAATTGCCTAAA
Source organism: Xanthomarina sp. F1114 (assembly GCF_026410255.1). Lineage (GTDB taxonomy): Bacteria > Bacteroidota > Bacteroidia > Flavobacteriales > Flavobacteriaceae > Xanthomarina. Next base: position 190,282 of record NZ_JAPMLL010000006.1, on the reverse strand, counting down.
TTAGAAATAGTATAGTCGTATGCATATCCTATTCTAATAGCAGGTGAAACTTTAAAATTTGCTAATCCACTAATTCCATCACCAAATCTATATCCAAGACCAAACTCAACAAAATTATTAATTAACATATTTGCTGTTAGATCAAAGGATACAGGAGCTCCATTTACACCAATAGCCATAAAAGCAGGTTTTAGTTTTAGGTTTTCATTTAAATTGAAAACATACCCTCCAGTTAGGTACATATGTAATTCTTCGCTACCACTTGTATATATACCATTACTATCATCAATATATTTAGATTTTAAAAGACTAGGTATTGAGAACCCTAGGTAATAATTATTTGAAAAATAGAATGCTCCAAGTCCTATATTTGGAAAAGTTCGATTAATATTTTCTGCAAATGTTGGATCTGGTATGGCGTCTGAATAGACGAAATCATTAAAATTTGTAGAATAAAATGAAACTCCGGCTTTAAGTCCAAAAGATAAGTTTGAATTAGGACTTACAGGAATTACGTAGGCAATATCAACAAATAGGTTGGTGTCTTTAACAACATCGCCAATCTGATCGTGAAAAACTGAGATACCACCTTCTAACCTGTCAGTTATGGTTGAATGAGCGAAGAACGTACCTGTGGAGGGCGCACCAACGGCTCCAACCCATTGAGATCTATATAGTAAACCAAAATTTATTTGCTCGTTGTTATTAGTAGCATATCCTGGGTTAATAATACTCATGTTATACATATACTGTGTATAATTAGGGTCCTGCTGACCGTAGCTAGTAAAGACACTTCCTATTAGAAATACCAAAATGATTAATATGTTACTTTTACCTAGCATTTGCATTACATGTTTAAGTATAGACGACCTTGAATTGGTTCTCGATTACCATCATTAAATTCTAGAATATAGAAATATACACCAACAGGAACAGTTGAGTTTCCAAAACTTGAGTCAGTATTTGATGTTCCATCCCATTCCGGTGTGTTTATATCCCCACGGTAAAGTTTGTTACCATATCGGTTATAAATAGTCAATTTAAAGTTTGGATATAATTCGTTTAATCCGTTAATATGAAATGTATCGTTTATTGTATCTCCGTTTGGAGAGAATCCATCAGGTATTATCATATCTTCTTCACAAACTATTAACTGTACAGTAACAGCTAATTCATTTAAAGTTGGACAATTTTGGATGGACATAATAGACCCATAATAAGTTGTTCCATCAATTAACGATGTGCTGGATGTAATTATATTTCCATTAGTGTCATACCAGGTAATATTATTACTATTACTAATATTGTCTGATAAATCTTCAATAGTTGGCTCATCGGTTTCACAAAATATATTTCCTTCATCTATTAAAACAGGTGTTATACTTTCATAGACTTCGAATTCCAATGGAATAACTAGAGAAGTATCTCCACCGCAGTTAGTAGATTCAGAAATAAAACCAGTAATTGTTAAATTATACTCTCCGGGAATAGTTAATGCAATTGCTGAAATTATAAAATTGCCTTCTCCATCTATAATTTCTACCAATACTGAATTAACAAAGTTGTCAACTCCAGAAACATTATAAGTAATTAAATAATTACCATCAATTAGAGAACTTGCATTAATAATACTCACTAATAGTTCTTCACCTTCACAGATATTATTAAGGGTTAACTCTAAACTTGTTAGGTCGGGTAACTCTGAAATAGATATAGTTACTTGAGAAGAATCTGTTAAACCACATTCAGGTTGATTAACCGTATAAGTGTAGATTCCTGGTAAATCTATATTGGGATTAAAAATTCCTGAGCCACTATTAAGTACCGGAGACCATGTACCATTAGAGTCTGGAGTTCCTCCTAGACTGTTTAATAGGTTGTAAGTGTTTGTATCATTTTCACAAATTTCAAGAATGCCATTTGTACCAGCGTCAGGAGGTAAAATAAAAGATACCGTTACAGACGCAGAAGAATCGCTACAGATTGGGTTGCTGCTAACAATTGTATAGGTATAAGTTCCGGCTGAATCTACTGTTGGATTAAAAACTCCTGTACCACTATCAAGTGCTGGAGACCAAGAACCTCCAGTTTCTGGTGTTCCTCCTAGCATATTAAACAAGTCGTAGCTATTTACATCGGCTTCACAAATTTCTAAATTACCATTAGTTCCTGCATCAGGAGTTGGAATGAAATCGACTATTACTGAGGCCGAAGCGTCGTTACAAGCAGGATTAGAGCTCGTAATTGTATACGTATATGTTCCAGGTGAATCGATTGTTGGATCGAAAATTCCTGTTCCGCTATTAAGTGTAGGCGTCCAGGAACCACCGGTTTCAGGAGTTCCTCCTAAACTATCAAACAAGTCGAAGATGTTTGTATCATTATCACAAATCTCAAGATTTCCATTGGCACCAGCATCGGGAGGTATAATAAAGGAAACAATTACTGTTGCTGAAGCATCATTACAAGCCGGATCAATACTTGGAATTGTATAGGTGTAGGTCCCAGCTGAATCTACTGTTGGATCAAAAACTCCGGTTCCGCTATTAAGAGTAGGAGACCAAGAGCCTCCAGTTTCCGGAGTTCCTCCTAAAATATTAAACAGGTCGTAAGTACTTGTATCATTTTCGCAAATGTCTAAATTACCATTAGTACCTGCGTCAGGAGTTGGAATGAAATCGACTATTACAGAGGCAGATGCATCGTTACAAGCAGGATTAGAGCTTGAAATTGTATACGTATAAGTTCCAGGAGAATCGATTGCTGGATCGAAAACTCCTGTACCACTATTAAGAGCGGGCGACCAGGAGCCACCTGCTTCAGGAGTTCCACCTAGACTATCAAACAAGTCATAGGTATTTGTATCGTCTTCACAAATCTCTAGATTACCATTAATTCCTGCATCTGGAGGTACAATTAACGAAACTGTAACCGTAGCCGAGGCATCGTTACAAGCAGGATTTGGACTAGAAACTGTATATGTATATGTTCCTGGCGAGTCGATAGTTGGATCGAAAACTCCGGTTCCACTATTAAGAGCGGGCGACCAGGAGCCACCAGTTTCCGGGGTTCCTCCTAGACTATTAAAAAGATCGAAGGTATTTATATCATCTTCACAAATTTCAAGACTGCCATCAGTACCAGCATCAGGAAGAAGAATAAAAGAAACTGTTACAGAGGCAGACGCATCGTTACAAGCAGGATTAGAGCTTGGGATTGTATATGTATATATTCCTGGTGGATCAATGGCTGGATCAAAAAGGTCGGTACCACTATTAAGAGCAGGCGACCAAGAACCACCAGTTTCAGGAGTACCACCAAGACTGTTAAAAAGTTCGTATGTATTTGTATCACCTTCACAAATTTCAAGACTGCCATTGGTACCAGCGTCGGGAGAAACGAAAAACGATACTGTTACCGAAGCCGAAGCATCGCTACATATAGGGTCAGGACTTGGAATTGTATAAGTATATGTTCCTGGCGAGTCGACTGTTGGGTCGAAAACTCCGGTTCCACTATTAAGTGCTGGAGACCAAAAACCTCCAGCTTCAGGAGTTCCACCTAAACTATTAAATAGATTATAGCTGTTGGTGTCTCCCTCACAGAGGTCAAGTGTAGAATCGCTACCTGGGGAACTTTGATTTACCAGCTCAACAGTTACCTCCAATCTACTAGAACTTTCACAGGGCGGATCTAATGTTGTTGCAAAATAACTTTGTCCATTTATTAAAGGAATATCAGGATCTAATGGAGTAGCCGATGAAGCAGAAGAATACCAATGAATAGTATTTCCATTAGGATCCAAATCTGCTACGGTAGGAGGAATGGAGCCTGTGATGACACAAAAACGTTGCAAAGCGTTCCCCGTAGGAGAAGGAACAATTCCCACATTAACATAAACAGATAACCTTGATGTTCTACAGCCTGATCCAAGAATAGATTGATCTGCATAATAAATTGTATTGTCTATTAGAATTGAAGAAGGGTTTAAAACAGTTCCACCTGTTGGTGTTAAATACCACTGCACATCATGACCAAAAACTATAAGATCTGAAATAGTTGCGTCGCTTGGATCCTCTACACAAACACCTTGAAAATTTAAACCTGCTGGTGGTCCCACAATATTAACTACAACACGTTCCCTAGAACCACAGCTGCCGGAGTTATCGTCTGCAAAATAATCTTCATTATTAATAAGAGAAGTAGATCCACTAAGTGGAGTAACAGAAGTAGCTGTATCATACCAAACTATGCCACCTCCATTATCGATGGCTTGTAAATCTGAAACTAAAATTGAATCTAAATCACAAAAGGATTGGGTAGAATCAGAAATAGTTGGACATTGAGCATAGGAAAATAAAATATTTCCTAAAAGAGCATATACGAAAACAACAAAAAATATTTTGGGGTTGGTCATTGGTTTCGGAGTATAACATCATGATATGTTTGCATATTCACGATATGATTCAATTTTTGATTGATAATATAAAAACTAAATTTACGATAAAAAGTTAAATTTTATAGACAAACGGTAAAAAAAATCTACTATTTGTAGGTTTAACTACTAAATTGTTAATTATCAGTAAGTTTCAAGTAGATAAGTGTCAGATTTTTCGTCATAACGATAAATAAAAACGGTTTTATTACTAAATTGTTCGTTTTTCTCGTCGAAATGAAGGGGAATCCCAAAGACATTTGAAGAGTTTTTTCTAAAACTATCATCTTCACTATAATAAATTTGAAACAGTGCATTATACATCATGCCAAACCCGAAAGCAATATCGTTACTAACATTTTGACTGGTATTTTCAAAATAATTATTTAATAAACTTTTCTTGTCTCTGTAAAATTCTGATGAAAAACAAGAAGGATATATTAGTTTAAGAATACGGAATCTTTTACTTGAAACCTTATTTTCTTCAGGAATATATTTTGGATTTAATACGACAAGTTCAATATTATAATTTGCTAACTGTTTTAGTAAAATATTTGTAGCGCTTAAGAAAACTCCATCTCTAGAGCTTTCAATAATAACATAGTTTTTGATGTTGGAATTTAAATGGTCTATTAATTCTTGACTTTTAAATACACCTTTTCTATTGACACGTGTTGTTTTTAAATTTGCAATTTGGCTTTCTACAAATTCTTTTGTGTCGTCCTTGTCTTTATCGTAAATAAGAATGGTATTAGCTTCTTCTTTATTTAAATATTTAATGATACTCTTTTGCATTTCAGACTCGTCTACTAAGCCTTTGTAATTGATGGTTTTTTCTTCTCCATTATTAAATGTTGAAATACTTAAATAATCTAGTTGTTCTTTATCTTCTGTTTTCAAACTAAAAGGAGTTATAATAAAATGCGAATTTAAACTGGAGCTACTAGACTGGTTAGAAGTATAAGAGTTAGAATAATCGGTTAAATCAAGTTTGATATTTGGAATTAGCTTTTTAATTGAATCAATAGCCATTTGCATACCTATTTTGTAGCTCTCAACAGAAGAGAAATTATTATTAGCTATGTCTGTGTTATCTTTCCAAATTATTTGGGTAGAAATATTTCGTTTGGGAGAAGAGGTAACTAGTTTAGGTTTTTTCTCACTTGGAAGACTGCTAATGCCATCAATATTAGGCATTTTAATAATAGTACCTACTAAAACAGATTCTTCAAGTTGGGGGTTTAATTTAAGAAATTCATTAATTGACATCCCTGCTTTTTTTGACAAACCATAAAGGGTTTCTTTTGGTTTTATAGTATAATCAATAAACTCGCTTGTACTTTCTGCATTGCTGCTAGGTGGAATACTTTGCGGCTCTTCTGGGTTTTTACTATCCGTAGTAGCTACAGATTGATTAATAACTGTTGCAGAGTTATTATTGGAAGTACTTATAAGATCTCCAGATTTTAAAACAGGAACAGTATTAGGGTTAATTTCTTCAAATTCTGCAATAGACATTCCAAACCTTTTAGATAAACTCCACTTTGTGTCTCCTTTTTTTACTAAATAAGTATTGGATTGTTGTTTATCGCTTAGTTGTGGAAGCTTTAATCTATGACCAGCTTGAAGACCATTAATAATTTGAGGGTTTTCTGTTTCTAACTGCCTAATAGTTATATTATAACGCTTAGATAAACCATATTTTGTATCCCCTTTAACTACTAAATATTCATCTTTATTGTTAATTTGTGAGTTTTGAGAGGACGTTGTTGAAGTTGGAATTTTTAAAGTTTGACCAATTGTAATAACATTTTCTGACCCTGGGTTATGCTCGTAAATAGCATTCATGCTTACATTGTACTTGAGAGAAATTCTATATACATTATCACCTTTTACTACAACATGGGAGTTGAAGTTGTCTTGAGAAAAACCCAAAAAAATTCCTAAAAAATAAAAAATAAATATTTTACAAATGTGCTTCATTTAAATATAGCAACTTTAAAAAAGACATGTTTATATTGAAACTATAAAAATATCTAATAATTAAATTAAGAAAGAGATCTTAAAGCCTAATTATTAAAAGGTTATTAACATTATTAGTAAAACAGCAACAAAAATTCTATTTATGGTATAAATTTTAGAATTCTGAAGTAAAATGAAATATAATATTAGGATATTTCTGCTGTGTCATTTGTAATGAAAAAGGTGAATCTGCTAAAAACACTAACTGATCTTGCTTGTCTTTTGCCAAATAGCGTTGTTTTACTCTTAAAAATTCGATGTACTCATCACTTTTTGGATCTTTTGCCTCAACCCAACAAGCTTTATGGACATTTAAGTTCTCGTAAGTACATTTTGCGCCATACTCGTGTTCCAATCTGTATTGGATAACCTCATATTGTAAAGCGCCAACAGTTCCAATTACTTTTCTTCCATTTAGTTCTAAAGTAAATAGCTGTGCAACTCCTTCGTCCATTAATTGATCAATTCCTTTATAAAGTTGTTTAGATTTTAATGGATCTGCGTTGTTAATATATCTAAAGTGTTCTGGACTAAAGCTTGGAACCCCTTTATAATTTATAATTTCGCCTTGTGTTAAGGTATCTCCAATTTTAAAGTTTCCGGTATCATGTATTCCAACAATATCTCCTGGATAAGAGATATCCACAATTTCTTTCTTTTCAGCAAAGAAAGCATTGGGACTAGAAAACTTCATTTTTTTATTATTTCTAACGTGTAAATAAGGTTTATTGCGTTCAAACAATCCTGAAACAATTTTAATAAATGCTAAACGGTCGCGATGATTTGGATCCATATTAGCATGAATTTTAAAAACAAATCCAGTGAAGTCTTTTTCTTCTGGTTTTACTAACCTTTCTTCACTTTGTTTAGGTCTTGGTTTTGGTGCTATTTCTATAAAGCAATCCAATAGTTCTCTAACCCCAAAATTATTTAAAGCAGACCCAAAAAAGACTGGCTGTTGTTTTCCATTCAAATAATCGTCTCTGTCAAATTTAGGATATATACCTTCTACAAGTTCTACTTCTTCACGGAGAGTTTCTGCTGCTTCTTTTCCAATTAGATTATCTATTTCTTCAGATTCTAAATTTGAAATCTCTATAGTTTCTTCTATATTCTTTCTACTACTTCCGCTAAAAAGGTTGATGTTTTTTTCCCAAAGATTATAAATACCTTTAAAATCGTAACCCATTCCTATAGGGAAACTCATGGGTACTACACTTAATCCAAGTTTTTGTTCTACTTCATCCAGTAAATCAAAAGCATCCTTTCCTTCACGATCCAGTTTATTAATAAACACAATCATAGGAATATTTCGCATTCTACAAACTTCAACTAACTTTTCCGTTTGCTCCTCAACCCCTTTTGCAACGTCTACAACAACAATTACACTATCTACAGCAGTTAGCGTTCTAAAAGTGTCTTCGGCAAAATCCTTGTGCCCAGGTGTATCCAGAATATTTATTTTTATTCCTTCATACTCGAAAGCTAATACCGAAGTAGCTACCGAAATTCCACGTTGACGCTCAATTTCCATAAAATCACTAGTAGCTCCTTTCTTTATTTTATTGCTTTTTACAGCCCCAGCTTCTTGGATGGCGCCACCAAACAATAATAATTTTTCTGTAAGTGTGGTTTTACCGGCATCGGGATGGGCAATAATTCCAAAAGTTCTTCGTCTGTTAATCTCTGTTATAAAACTCATATATTTCTTGCAAATGGGTTGCAAAGATACTATTATTAAACGCAAAATAAATGATAGTTTACGCGGGTTTTTAATTTTGTGAAAAGTTTGGCGTATTTTTAAACTTTTGAATGTTATTTTTACAATATGATTGAAGAACAAGTAATTTTAGTAAATGAAAAGGATAAGCCAATTGGGCTTATGCCAAAATTAGAAGCTCATGAAAAAGGTTTGCTACATCGTGCTTTTTCGGTTTTTGTTTTTAACGACAAAAATGAATTGATGTTACAGCAAAGAGCTTCACATAAATACCATTCTCCAGACTTATGGGCCAACACTTGTTGCAGTCATCAAAGAGACGGAGAATCTAATATTCAGGCAGGAAAACGTAGATTACAAGAAGAAATGGGCTTTGTAACCTCTTTAGAAGAATCCATCTCGTTTATATATAAAGCTCCTTTTGATAATGGTTTGACAGAACACGAATTCGACCATATAATGATTGGATATTATAATGATAGTCCAAATATTAATCCAGACGAAGTTTCAAACTGGAAATGGATGCCTTTAGAGGATGTTAAAAAAGACATGAAAGTCCAACCGGAAATTTACACAGAATGGTTTAAAATTATATTCGATAAATTTTACGACCATATTAATATAACTAAAAAATGAAGGTAACTGTTAATAGGAAAGGACACTTTAACGCTGCTCATAGATTGTATAGAAAAGACTGGAGCGACGAGAAGAACCATGCTGTTTTCGGAAAATGTAACAATCCTAATTTTCATGGCCACAATTATGAAATTATAGTTAGTGTTACTGGCAAAATAGATAAAGAAACAGGTTTTGTTATAGATATGAAAGTTTTAAAAGACCTAATAAAAGAAGAGGTGGAAGATGCTTTCGATCATAAAAACTTGAATCTTGAGGTTGAAGAATTTAAAGACCTTAATCCAACAGCCGAAAATATTGTTGTGGTTATTTATAAAAAAATAAAACCACGTCTAAAATCAGATTTAGAATTAGAAATTACACTTTACGAGACACCTCGTAACTTTGTAAGTTATTCTGGAGATTAAAATAAACAAATCATCAACCCCCAAGTTTGGTTTAAGCTTGTGGGTTTGTTTAAAAAATATATGAAAATCAATTTGTATCCTATTAAATTTCATCCCATCTTAAAAGAGAAAATCTGGGGTGGAGAAAAACTAAAAACCGTGCTTAATAAAAACAGTAATTTACCAAATATGGGTGAAAGCTGGGAAATTAGTGATGTAGAAGGGGATACGTCTATTGTTGCCAATGGAAACTTAGAAGGAAAATCTTTAAAGCAATTATTAAGTACTTATAAGGAAGACTTAATTGGTAAGAAAAATTTTAAGAAGTTTGGAAACACTTTTCCTTTACTTATTAAGTTTATAGACGCCAAAGAAGATTTATCTATCCAATTGCATCCAAATGATGATATTGCTGCGAAACGACATAATTCTTTTGGAAAAACTGAGATGTGGTATGTGATGCAAGCTGATTCAGGAGCAAATTTGATGGTAGGGTTTAATCAAAAAATGACTTCAGAAAAGTACTTAAAGCATCTTAATAGCAATACACTAACAGAGATTTTAAATTTTGATAAAGTAAAAACAGGAGATGCTTACTTTATTGAAGGTGGACTAATACATTCTATTGGTGCTGGAGTTTTGCTAGCTGAAATTCAACAAACAAGCGATATAACTTATCGTGTTTACGACTGGGATCGTGTAGACTCTAACGGAAACAAACGGGGATTACATATTGATTTAGCTATGGATGCTTTCGATTTTAATCTACCTAATGATTTTAGGATTGATTATAATAAAACACCTAACGCATCTAATAGAGTGGTTAGTTGTCCTTATTTTACTACTAATTATATAGAACTTAATCAGACTCTTAAAAAAGAAAATAACTACGATTCCTTTATTATATATATGTGTTTAGAAGGAGAATTATGTATTAAAACAGAATCTATAACCGAAGTAATTGTTCAAGGAGAAACCTTGCTGATACCGGCAAGTATTGAACAATTTGAAATTTCTTCTAAAAATACCAAAGCCTTGGAGGTTTATGTATAATTTTCTTTCTAACTAAGATGAGTATGAAGTGTAGAGATTACAATTAAATTAACTACTTTTGTCAAAATTTTTAAAAACAAGATCATGGCTAATAAAAGGGATTTAAAAAAAGATATCAATTACGTTTTAGGAGATATTATTGAAGCGGTTTACGTTTGGGAATACGCAAACAAAAGTAAAGACAATAAAAAGAGTGAGGCTATTATTGATGAAGCTATTGTTACTTTTGACGAATTAATAGCTAAGGTAAATGCTAGAGGTGTGGAAGATAAAAAAGCACATTTCAAAGCTATTAACAAGGAACTTGAAGACAAAGGAAGAACTTTAGTTGAAAAAATTAATAAACTAGGATAAAAACATTAAAAAACATTTGCAAATTATATTTTCCCGATTATATTTGCATCCTGTTTCGCCGATGTAGCTCAGCTGGCTAGAGCAGCTGATTTGTAATCAGCAGGTCGTGGGTTCGAGTCCCTCCATCGGCTCAAAAAAAGTTCAGTAGATATACTGGACTTTTTTGTTTTAAAGATGTTAATTTGGGTTAGGGACAGGTCTCGACCTGTCCGCACAATAATAAATATTTTCTGTACAATAATAAATACCATTTTCTTGGAATCTGTCCGTACAGCGTAGAACTTATTTAAATCGAATCCTTATCTTTTTTTAACCATGAGAAAAAGCCTTTCTTTTTCTTCTTTTTAAATTTTTCTTCAGTTTTATCTTTTCCAAAGAGTTGCTTGAAGAAACCGTCTTTTTTGGTAAGATCACAATCTAGAGCGTTTAATACTTGATCTGAAGGTTTTTCAAAGGTGGCTTGAGTTATGTTATTATAAGACGAATCCTTATTGAGTTTCTGTAAAAATTTAGCAAACATAGGTAATGCAGAATTAGCACCTTGGCCAATTCTGGTATTGCTAAAACCTATTTGCTGATTATCGTTTCCAACCCAGGTAACGGTTACAAGGTTTGGCATAATACCAACAAACCATCCATCTTTATTATCCTGTGTAGTTCCTGTTTTTCCTGCTATTTCATTTTTTAAGTTATAGGTAGAGCGCAATCTGCTAGCCGTTCCGTTATTAACAGTTTCTTTTAGAAGTTCTAGCATAATTTGTCTCGTGTCATCACTAAAAGCGGCCTTTTGTTTTGGGTTCTTCGGATTTAAATCTTCATAAGAGGCAATTGTATTTCCGTTTTTGTCTTCAATTTTAGTTATGAATACAGGTTTTGAGGGTATGCTATTATTAATATAAGACGTGTAAGCTGTTGTTAATTCTATTAAAGTTAAGTTGGAAGTTCCTAAAGCAATAGAAGGTACTTTTTCAATTTCACTCTTAATTCCCATAGCTTTAGCTAGTTCAATTACTTTAGCTACTCCTGCTTCTTGTATAATTTTAACTGAGATGGTATTTACGGATCGACTTAAGGCATATTCCAAAGAATAATTTAATTCTTTATCTTCAACTTCTGATGAATTTTTAGGTGTCCAGTTATCTACATCTGTATAAGTAACTTCTTTTATAGAAAAGTAGGAGCAGGGGTCCATTCCATTTTCCAAAGCAGTTGTATACACAATAGGTTTAAAGGTAGAGCCAACCTGGCGTTTGCTTTGAGATACATGATCGTATTGAAAATACCTGTAATCAATACCTCCAACATAAGCCTTTATCCCGCCATTAGTTGGGTCTAAAGCTAACAAGCCCGCATTAAGAAATTTTGAATAATACTCTAAACTATCTAAAGTTGAAATTTGTTCTATATTAGACTCTTCCCATGAGAATAATTTTGTTTCCTGTGTTTTTTTTAGGCTGTCTTCAATTGCTTGCTCAGATAGTCCTTGCTTTTTTAAATCTCTGTATTTTTTCAATCTTTTTTTAGCTGCAATAAATGCTGGTTTATTTTTTAACCAAGGCGCATTTTGTCCATAGGCTTTTTCAAACTGTTGTTGCAAGCTAGCCATATGTTTTTGCATAGCTTCTTCGGCATAGCGTTGTATGGTGTTGTCTAAAGTGGTATATACTTTCAGCCCATCATGATATACGTTATAGCTATCGCCATCAGGGTTTTTGTATTTCTTTTCTTGAAGAATGGAATCCAACTGTATTTTTATTCTAGCTCTAAAATATGGAGCTAAACCTTGATTTGGATCGTAATGTTGATAATCTAATTCAATATCTTTGTTTATGACTTCTTCAGCTTCTTGTTCTGAAATGACTCCTTGGTTTTTCATTAAACTTATAACAAGATCTCTACGTTGCTGAGATCTTTCAGGATAAAGTCTTGGATTATAACCGGTATTAGCTTTTAGTGAACCAACAAGTGTTGCAGATTGCGATAGATTTAAAAGCCTGGTTTTTGTGTTAAAGAATTTTAACGAAGCACTTTCAATACCGTAAGTGTTATCAGGAAATGGAACCGTATTTAAATATAATGTCAGTATTTCTTTTTTTGAGTAAACATCTTCAATACGTCGTGCAACTATGCTTTCTCTCAATTTATTTACAACAATGCTCAAGAAGCCATAATCTTTTCTCCCGTATAAATTTTTGGCTAATTGTAAAGTGATGGTACTTCCTCCACCAGAAGAGGCATCGGATAATAAAATGGTTTTAAAAAAAACTCTTAATAAACTTGTGTTGTCTATGCCATTATGTTCGTAAAACCTTGTGTCTTCTGTGGCAACTAAGGCATCAATTAAATGTTGCGGAAAATCTGTATAAGTTATGGACTGTCTGTCGTAAATATAAAATTTTCCTATCAGGTCTTTATTAGTGTCTAATACTTGTGTAGCTTGACTTTGCTTAAGGTTTGCTAATTTTTTAGCTGAAGGAACTTCTCCCCAAAGTCCAAAATAAATACTGGCATAAAAGCCTAGCAAGAGACCGATAATTATTAAAAGACTATAGGCAAATCTCTTTGCCCACTTTTTTAAGATGAGGTTTTTTAAAATCATTTATACAAAATATAGCTTTACAAAATAACGAATTACTGAAGTGAAGCGTATAAAAAAAACGGAATTAACTTTTATTTAATTCCGTTTTTTATATTAAAATTCGATAAGTTCTAATATGATTTTCTTTCTTTAAGATAAACATCTAAGTCTTTTCCGTATTTAGAAGCTTTAACTTTTGGAGTTAAAGAGTTGTTTATAGTGTCTAACCATTTAGTTTGAGCATCCGAGATTTCTGTTAAAGCTAGGTATGGAGCAATCTCACTGTCTTTATTTGTAACAGCAAAATTAACAGTATATAAATATCTGCTTTTAACTAAACTTACAAAGGCTTTGTCTGTAGAGATAATTTTTGCGGAGTCTTTTTCCATTTTAGCTTCAAGACTCTCTTTAATTAAATCTAACTTTTTATTATTATATCTGTTTTTTACTTTTAGGAATTCTTCGTAAAGTTTTTGTTGTTCAGAACCAGTAATTACAGCATCGGAAACAAAGTGTTTTAATGTGGTGTTTACTTGAGTAACGCCTTTATCCGCAAAAAACATAATTCTTGTGTCTGTGTCATTACTGTTATTTTTGTCTAAACGTAAATAAAAAGCTTCAGGAGACTCCAATTCACTTTTTAACTCAAAATCCGAAGAGTTATTTAACTGCATAGAATCGACAATTACTAAAGCAGAATCTCTTTCTTTTTCAAGATATACAGTTCCTTTTTTCAAGCCTTTTACCTGACCTTTAACTATTAAATCAGGGTCTTTTGCACAAGAAACGATAAATAGTAAAGCAGATAAAACAAATAATTTTTTCATAGGGGTTTTATAGTTTTGGAGCGCAAATATCATATAATTATTTTTTAAATACTAACCTCCAGCAGCTATTTTCATCAGCTCTGCACAAAGTATGGCGCCATAGGTTCCAACCACATAACCAAAGACAGCTAAAAGAGCTCCTACGGTAGCAAGGGATGGGTGAAAAGCAGCAGCTACAACGGGAGCTGAAGCAGCACCACCTACATTGGCTTGACTTCCAACGGCAAGGAAAAAGTAAGGTGCTTTTATTAGTTTAGCTACAAGAATTAGTAAGCCAGCATGGATTGCCATCCAAACTAAACCAATTAAAATAAGACCAGGGTTTTCGAAAATTTTACCTAAATCCATTTTCATTCCTATGGTTGCAACTAAAATGTAAATAAAGACGCTTCCAATTTTACTCGCGCCAGCCCCTTCGTAATTTTTGGCTTTTGTAAAAGATAATAAAATACCAATAAGTGTAGCTATAGAAATTAACCAGAAAAAACTACTCCCAAAGGAAGATAAAGCACTTTTTGGGTTGCTAACTGCGTCAAAGTTTTCGGTTAAATATGTTGAAATTATTTCCGACCCAAAATGAGCTATTCCTACTGCAGTAAAAGCAAACATTAAAATAATCATATAGTCGGTTAAGGAAGGAATACGTGTAATTTTATCGCTAAAATTCTGTACTTTTTGTTGTAATTCGTCTATGGCTGTATTATCAGCTTTTAACCAAGCATCAATTTTCTTACGTTTTCCAATTCCTAATAATATTACAGCCATCCAAATATTTGCTACTACAATATCTACTAAAACCATACCTCCATATAGTTCTTGGTTAAATTCGTAAATTTCTAGCATAGCTGCTTGGTTGGCTCCGCCACCAATCCAGCTTCCTGCTAATGTTGCAAGTCCACGCCAAGTGGCATCGAATCCAGCACCTCCAACGGTTTCGGGTGAAAAGCTAGAAATAATTAGAATAGCTATTGGTCCTCCAATTACAATTCCAATAGTTCCTGTAAAAAACATGACCAAAGCTTTCCAACCTAAATTAAAAATAGCTTTTAAATCAATACTTATGGTTAATAGCACTAAAGATGCAGGTAATAGATATCGGCTTGCAATAAAATAAGTTTGAGAAACATCTGCAGATATGAGATTGAGAGAATTAAAAATGGCTGGTATTAAATAGCACATTAGTAAGCCTGGAATGTATTTATAGAATACAGACCAAAATCCGGTTTTTTTAGATTCTGTATAAAATACAAAACCCAAGGCTAGCATAAGTAAGCCAAAAACAATAGCATCGTTGGTAAATATGGGTTGGTTTTCCATTAAGGTTTGGTTTTTTGTGGTTGCAAAATACCAAAATTAATGGGTAAAAAAAAGTGACCTTCTTAAAGTCACTTTTTATCCTTTTTTTTTGGTTCTCTTTTGTGTTCTTTGAGTTGCTGGGCTAAAATCCATTCAATTTGTCCATTGGTACTCCTAAATTCGTCTGAAGCCCACTTTTCAATGGCTTTGAGCATCTCTTCATTAATTCGTAATGCAAAGGCTTTCTTTTTCGACATATTATTTTTTTATAAAAACTTCAAGTGTATTTATTAATTCTTTAGATAATGGGTAGTCTGGAGAATAGTAGGATTTCATGTTATTTTCATCTATGTCTATGTCTTTTAAAACATGATTCATATTATCAATAATAACTAATTCTGAATCAGGCTTGGCTTTATGAAGCTTTTTGGCTTCGTCAACTTTCACTTGAATATCTTTAGTACCATTAATAATAAGAATTGGAATATCTAGTTTTTTAATTTCTTCTGATGGATTATAGGCCATCCATGTTATAAAAAAAGGCTGATTCGGTTTGCTAAACAAATGTGCTAGAGCAGGGTTTACTGTTTCTATGGTTCCAGTTTCTTTAAGTTCGTTTATTTGTTCTTTAGCCATATTGCCCATTTCTTCGCTATACAATTTATAGCTGTTTATAATAAATTCACCCATATCTTCACTAATTCCTGCAAGGGAGACATATTTGTCTACATTTTTTTGTGCGGCTAACATAGCCACTAAAGAACCTTGACTATGACCAATTAATGTTATGCTACTAAAACGGTCATCATCTTTAAACTTTTCAACTGCAAGTTTGGCATCATCTACAAAACGATCAAAATTTAAATCTGTCATTACAAATTTCATGTTTTCTTCGGTAGAGGTTCGTTTATCGTATCTGTAAAAGGCGATTTCTTTGCTGTTTAAACTATCAGATAATTGTTTAATATAATTCCCATTGATGTTTACTCCAGTTTGATTTCCATTTCTATCAACATTTCCTGATCCATGGACAAAGATTACTAAAGGTTGACTTTTTAAATTTTTGTTATAAGATAAAGTTCCTGGAAGCTTAACACTGTCATTCATTATTAGAACTTCTTCTGATCTAATGTTATCTTGTGCTACTACCAACATACCAAAAAATAGAGCTAGAAATATTAAAATTTGTTTCATAATCTATAATTTAATTATCTGTTTTTATCTCGTTCAAATACTATTCTTGCAGAGTTTTCTGCTATATGAATCACTTTCCAGCCAGACATGGCGTGTTGATTGAGTGTATCTTCTAAGCGTTCGTCGTTTTTGCTTAATCCCATTTTCCAGGAAATAACTTTATATTCTTTCATTTTAGAGTTATTTAATGATTTAAAGTTCCGGCATTAACTATTGGCGAAGCATCTTTATCGCCACACAATATAACCATTAGATTACTAACCATAGCAGCTTTACGTTCGTCGTCCAAATCGATAATTTGTTTTTTACTTAGTTCGCTAAGGGCCATTTCTACCATACTTACAGCACCTTCCACAATTTTATGTCTAGCTGCAACAATGGCAGTAGCTTGCTGTCTTTTCAGCATGGCATTAGCAATTTCTTGAGCATAAGCTAAATAGCCAATTCTTGCTTCTAAAACTTCAATACCAGCAATGGATAGTCTCTCATCAATTTCTTTTTCTAAAGCTTCGCTTACCTCATTTACACTGGAACGAAGTGTAATGTCTTCGGCAAGACCTTCGTCTGCAAAATTGTCGTATGGATACATACTAGCAAGCTTTCTTACGGCAGCATCTGTTTGTACACGTACAAAATTCTCATAGTTATCTACATCAAAAGCAGCTTTGTAGGTGTTTTGAACTCTCCAGACTAAGATGGTACTAATCATAACCGGGTTTCCAAGTTTGTCGTTTACTTTTAAACGTTCGCTGTCAAAATTACTGGCACGAAGTGAGATTTTCTTTTTTGTATACAAGGGGTTGGTCCAATACAAACCGTTCTTTTTTATGCTTCCTACGTATTTTCCAAAAAGCAAGAGAACTCTGGAATTGTTAGGTTGCACCATTATAAAGCCCAAGGAAATAAATAAGGCTGCTACTATGGCAAAGGTAAACCAAGGATTCTTTGTTATTACTATTGCCGTAATGCCTCCAAAAAATAATAGTAAAAATACAAAGAGCATGAGGTAACCATTTGCTGGGATGATAATTTTTTCTTCTTTCATGTGGATAAATTTAGTTATATTAATTCAAAATGATATCAAAATGATATCAAAATGATATTATAAAGATATGTATAAATAATTTAACCACAAAATAGAGTTTGGCACGGAGATTGAACTAACTATTGTAAATTGATACTACACATAAACTTTTTAGAGAGTGTGGTTACTTTTAAAAAAGGTAGTATTTCATATTTTTGGTTGGTTAGTTAAGAAAAGCATCCGCTCTAGGGTGCTTTTCTTTTTTTTATTCATTTTGGAAATTATCTATTTTACAAACTCTATAATGGCAGGGATTAACTTAGGGCTTATGGTTCTAAAAGATTCGTTATAAGATTTAGAATTTTCTAGATCGTCTCCAAGAATAGGAAACATAACATGATTCATGTTTTTTATTATTAATAAGCTGCCATGTTTTGTTGCTTCTTTTAAAAGTTGAGCCTCTTCTGTAGATACTTGTAAATCTTTAGTACCATTTATTATAAGTGTAGGTATTGGTAGTTTAGCAATCTGCTCTTGCGGATTGTATTGCATCCAGCTACGCATAAATGACTGATTATCAACATTGAATATAGACTCTAGGGCAGAAGGATAGGCTGTGGTTGTTTTACCTTCTTTAAGCTTTTGAAATGCAACTTGAGATTCGTCCAAAAGTCCAGGAACGGTTTGCTTCACTTGGTCTAGAATAACTTCATCTATAGGTTTTGCCGAGCCTCCAATAGAAATAAATCCGGTAACATGCTCTTTAGAAGCTAAGATACCAACTAGACTTCCCTGACCATGACCAAGAATATAGATGTTTTTGAAGCTGTTTTTTTCAATAAAATAATCTACAACTGAAACAGCATCGCTAATAAAATCGTCGAAACTGATAGTTTTGCTGATACGTCCTTTTCTAATTTGTTTTACTATTCGTTTATCGTATCTATAAGTGGCAATACCCTTATTTGAAAGATTTTCGGCTAATTTTTTTAAAACATTATTTTTTTGAAAATTCTGATTTCCGTTTCGATCTGTAGGACCAGAATCTCCAATAATTATGATTAGAGATTTATCATTATTTTCCTTAGGGCTAAGTAAGATGCCATCTACATATTGATTAATAGATATCTCTTCTGAAATAAAATTAGTTTCTTGAGAAATAATAACATTAGAACTAAAAAATAGTAAAATAGAAAGACACTTCAATTTCATGAATACTTATTGTTTGTTAAAATCAATTTGTAAAGATATAAACTACTATAACGTAAAATTAGTTTAAAATTACTTGATAAACTCATAATTTTTAGAAATGAAAATGTAAGAAAACATACGTATTTCGTCGGATTAATGTGGTATTTTGTCTGTAAATGTTAAAATTATATGTATTTCATCGAAATTATTGACTTTTAAACGTTGATATTCAATTATAATTTTACATTTGAGTGTACTAAAATATTACTTTTTAGTTCGATGGATTAATTAATTAATGTTTGCATTATGTTGTTGATACTAGCGACCCTAAATCTAACTACATAATAAAGATGCAAATAAAATTAAACCGAGGTTGAGGGACCTCGGTTTTTTTTATGAAATAAATCGAAAAGTTAAGTTAATTCGTTTTCCAATATCTTTCTTAGTTTTTGGAACTTGATGCAGCCAATAATGTTGCATTTCACCTGTCATTATTAATAAGCTCCCATGTTCTAATTCTAGTTGATGTTTTTCGCTTTTTAACGTTCTGTGTTTAAATTTAAATTTACGTGTAGCTCCTAGACTAACCGATGCAATGACAGGATTTAAACCCAATTCTTTTTCATTATCTGCATGCCATCCGTTACTATCATTGCCATTTCTATATAAATTTACTAGTACAGAATTAAAACTGTGTTTTGAAATTAGTTCAACCTCTTGTTTTATATTTAAAAGTAAATTATTAAATGGGTGTGGATTCATTTTTATGCCAGAGTAGGAGTAAGGGGTGTCAGTTTCGCCATATAGAGCTGTAAGTCTAGGTTGTTTATGTGTTTTTCCAAAAATGCTAATACTATCTTGTTGCCAGGTAATTTGCTTTAATAAGTTTTCAAATAATACATTAGCATGCCTGTGTTTATAAAACTGCGGAAAGTAAATAAGTTCTGCTTGGGGAAACCTAAAATGGCTTTTTTCTGAAGAAAACAAATCCATCATTTATTTTTTCTCTAAATTAGCCAAAGTCTATGAAAATAAAAACTACTATATTCGTTTCTCTTTTTTTTATACTCGTTTCATTTAAACAAGATAAAAAAAGCTTGCCTGATGGGTTTGTCTATGCGCAAACTCTAATTCCTGATCTAGAAGTAGAATTACGCTATTATTCTACAAATAATTTTGTGGGAGATACCATTGCTGGGTATCACAGTAATAAATTAATTGTTACCAAAGCAACAGCTGAAGGTTTAAAGAAGGTTCAAGAAGAATTATTGCTTCAAAATCTCTGTTTAAAAGTTTATGATGCTTACAGACCGCAAGAAGCTGTAAACCATTTTATTAAATGGGCCAGGAAACTAGACGACACTTTAATGAAACAGCAATTTTATCCGGATGTTAAAAAAAGACATTTATTTAAAGAAGGTTATATTGCTTCAAAATCGGGTCATAGTAGAGGAAGTACGGTAGATTTAACTATTATAGATGCCGACACTCACGACCCTTTGGATATGGGAAGTCCGTACGATTTTTTTGGAGAATCTTCCTGGGTTGCATATCAAAACCTGAACGAAGAACAAAAAGCTAACAGACAACTTTTACAACGTATCATGGCCAAACATGGATTTAGAAATTACCCAAAAGAATGGTGGCATTTTACTTTAAGGAATGAACCTTTTCCAAAAACTTATTTCAGTTTTCCAGTAGAATAAGATTCCAAAACTGTAAAGACATCTTGTTTTAATTGGGAGTCCATCAGATTATTTTCCGAAAACTTCTGATTAATCTCTAATTCGATTCCAATATAATTTTCAAGGAATTGCTTTCTTAAATAAGTGGTAAAACCATCAGCCTTTCCAAGATATGGGTAATTATATCGAATGTTATAATTTGGATTTATCTTCAACATTAGTTTTTTATAATTTTTACTGAAATGTTTTTCTGAAATTCTCCTGGAATCAAAAAGTAAACCCATATCACAATTCCTAATTTCACCATTTAATAGAGGAGTAAAGGAATGTATAGAAATATGTAAAACTGTTTCTCCAGCATTAATGAATTCCTTGATTTTATTTTCAACCTTAGTTCTATAAGTAGAATAATAGGTATGAATAAGTTTTTCTTTTTCTTCTATTGAAATTTCTTTGGAAAATTCTGAAAACAAGTTTTTGTGATGTAACGATCTGTTAAGTTCTATTAATAAGCGACTGGTTTTGCTGTAATGAGAATAATCTGAAAGTGATTTTAGAGATTCAAAAATGTCTAAAGCTCCCAAATCCAAACCTCTGTGAGTTTCTAAAATGACTTGTTGATTTTTAAAATACGAAACATAATTTTTAGGGATTTTATTTCCAGCATGTTCACAAGTTAGAACAAGTTTCATGGCAAGAATAGCTTGTTTTCCTGCAAACAATCGGCTAAATGATTATAAATGTTTTTAATGTTAGTTTCATAATAGTTTTCTGCAACGGCTTTTAAAATTCTTGTAGACAAAGTGCCTTGGTTTAAAATAGATTCAAGAGTTTCTTGATGCGATTCATGAATATTTTCTTTAGTCAAGGCATAGAGATGTTTCCAAAGGTTTTTAACAGAGATTGGTTCTTCTACTTGAAACAAGTTTAAATATTCCACGTTAGAAATAGTATAATTTTCTGCCTCTTTAATAATGGGATTAAAAATCTCGTAAAGTTCCTCTTTTGGCCATTTTTTTTGTTCTGGAAGTGTCGCTAGTTTTTTATAAACTAAAAGCTTTAAGACCTCTATAATAAGCACGCAAATAGCTATATCTGCTTTTGGACATTCTTGGATGTCTACCAATCTTATTTCAATAGCATTTCTGTCAAAACGTGCAATGGCTCCCCTAGAATTTAAAAAATGATGATCTAATATATTTTTAGTGTCGAAAGGGCTAATGGCCTTTTTAATGGGTTCGAAAATGGTTGCATAATAATCAACTTTACTAAAAACACGCTCAGGAATTACTAGGCCAGTAAGTTCAGGAATTTCTTTTTGATTTGTTTTATAATATTCTAAACGAGCATCTTTAAAGCCTGTGTTTTTTCCTTCCAGAATGGGAGAGCCTGCACATAATCCTGGTATTAGTGGTAAAATAATTCTAATAGCCGCATGGAGTTTTTCAAATTCTCTATCGTCGAAAAACGGCAGATTGATATGTGTACTTTGTACGTTGCTCCAACCATGTCCACGACAATCAAAAATACGATTATATAACTCGTAAACATCACTATAACTGTGTTTCCAAAGTTCGGTGTCTTTTAACGGATTTAATAAAGGATGCGCTGCAGTTGGTAATAAATACGATTCTAAAGGGTTTAAAAGTGAATTTATTTCAAGAATGTTTTTATGAAACTGTTCCGATAAATAGTCTAGATTATTAGTTGGACCATTGGTTTTTAATTCTACCACATGAGCCACCAATTCGTTGCTCCAAGCAATGTCTCCATTTTCAACATCAGAAGTTAGTTTTCCAGCCTTTTTGCTTAATAATTTGTCAACTATTGGAGCTGCTTTAAAGTTTTTCTTAAAAACCAGCATATATTCCAACTCAATGCCATAAACTTCAAATAAATGATATTTTTTACTCATGTTACGTCAGTCTGTTTTTTAGAGCTGTTAGAATTTCGGTATAGACAAAATCTCCATAATAGGCATCTTCTACACCAAAGTCAATATTTGGGTTATCGTTAATCTCAATTACCAAGGGTTTGTTGTTCACTACTTTTATGTCTATACCATAAAGTCCTTTTCCCATTAATTTAGCAGATTTTAAGGCCATATCTAGTATTGGTTTTGGCACCTCTTCTATAGCTAAGCAATCTGCATTTCCGTCTTGATCGTCTTTTTTCTTGGCGTTCCAATTATATATTTGCCAATGACCTTTTGCCATATAATACTTACAGGCAAAGAATGGTTTGTCGTCTATAATTCCAATACGCCAATCGTAATCTGAAGGGCAAAATTCCTGTGCAATAATTAAATCAGATTCTTTTAACATACCAGAAACCAAACTTTGGTATTCTTCTTTATTTTTGGCTTTTTTCACACCAAAAGAAAAGGTAGAATCTGGAGCTTTTAAAACACATGGTAAACCAATTTGCTCTAGAACATCATTTTTATTGTTTTTATGAACGATAACCGTTTTTGGGGTTGCAATATTGGCATTATTAAGAGCTTCGGCCATATAAACCTTATTACAGCATTTTAAAATGGCATCCGGATAATCTATAATTGCAATGCCGTCTTGTTGTGCTTTTCTTGCGAAGGCATAGGCTTCGTTGTTAACCTCGGTACTCTGACGAATAAATAAGGCATCAAACGAAGACAGACGAGACAAGTCTTTCGGCTCAATTATTTCAGCATAAATATTCATTTTTTCAGCCATGTCCACAAACTTTTTTAGAGCCTTTGGGTTACTTGGAGGAGCAGGGTCGTTAGGGTTTACTAAAATAGCTAAATCAAAATCCGATTTGGTCAATTTAGGTGTATCATAACGTTTTTTTGAAAAGTACTGATTGGCAAATTCATGCACACTCTCCATGTGTTCTATTGGGATTTCAGACTCAGAAATAGCTCGAATGTTTTGTACATTCCATTTGGTTGTATGGTTGAATTTGACTCTTAAAAAAGGCACTTGAAAATGTCTGTAAAACAGTGCGCTTAATTCCTTGTATTTATGAGCCACATTTTGTCCAAAATAAATACTCAAAGTAAACTCTTGAGATTTGATGTTTTTTAAGCTCTGTTGGATGACATCATCAAACTCATCAGAAACAATGCGAACTAGTTTTAAAGCCTTTAAATCTACAATATTTTTTACAGTTGGGATGGCTAAATGTCCTCTGGCTTCAGCTAAAAGCGACACATAATAACCTTTAGATTGGTACGAGTAATCTTTGCAAAGATTAAAAATACGTGCGTTTTTTAATAAGGAAAATTGTGGGTTAGTAAGATATTCTTGGGAAGAAATTACTGTAATATTCTCAATCGAAAAATGCCATTTTTCAGGTTGATTGACAACAATGTATTTATTCATTTACTGCGAAATCGCGATATATATTTTAAACAAATTTAGATTATTTTTTAATAGCTTTTACAAGTGGTGAAATTATTTTTTACGCAATTCAAAAAGGTCTGTTCGTCTATCTCTTAAGTTTTTAACGCTTCCATGTTGGTTTAGCTCTCTAAGTAGATCTATATCTACATCTGCAATTAAAATCATTTCTGTATTTGGAGTGGCCTCGGCTTTAATTCCGTTTGCAGGAAACGAAAAATCGCAAGGAGTAAAAACCATAGATTGCGCATATTGAATGTCCATATTATTCACTTTAGGTAAATTACCAACACTTCCGGCAATGGCAACATAACATTCGTTTTCTATAGCTCTGGCTTGCGCACAATGTCTCACTCTAGAGTAACCGTTTTGAGTGTCTGTTAAAAAAGGAACAAATAAAATATCCATGCCTTCATCGGCTAAAAGCCGGCTTAATTCTGGAAATTCAGAATCGTAACAAATTAAAACTCCAATTTTACCACAATCTGTATCAAATGTCTTTAATTCTGAACCACCTTGCATTCCCCAAACTTTGGCTTCATCTGGAGTTATGTGAAGTTTCTCATATCGCTCTACAGTACCATCACGTTTACATAAATAACCGGTGTTATACAGCAAATCATTTTTTACTTCCGGCATACTTCCAGTAATAATATTGATGTTGTACGAAATGGCCAATTCAGAAAATTTTTGAACAATAGATTCTGTGTGTTTGGCTAATTCTCTAATAGCTTCAGATTCTGATAAATGATTGTTTTCGGCCATTAACGGCGCATTGAAAAACTCTGGAAATAAGGCAAAGTCCGATCTATACGCAGAAACAGAATCAATAAAATACTCTGCTTGTTGCATCAACTCTTCCAAATCTTTATACAAACGCATTTGCCATTGGATAAGACCTAAACGAACAACTTTCTTTTTAGTAGCTGCTTTTTTTGAAGGTTTTTCATAATATATATTATCCCATTCCAATAGAACCGCGTATTCTCCCGAAGCATTATCACCTTCTAAATATCCTTTTAAAATACGCACAGGATGAAAATCGTTAGAAATCTGAAAATTTAAAACAGGATCGTGAATTTCTTTTCTTTTAACCTTATCGATATACTCTTTGGGAGTCATTTCTTTAGAATACTTATGGAAATTTGGTATTCTTCCTCCAAAAGCAATGCCTCTTAAGTTTAGTTTTTCGCAAACTTCTTTTCTATAATCATATAAACGTCTTCCTAAGCGCAGACCACGAAATTCAGGTTTTATAAAAACATCTATTCCGTAAAGGGCGTCGCCTTTATCTGCATCATGTGTGTTGAAGGTGTAATTTCCAGTAATATCATCATAGGTATGAATATCATCAATACTATCGTAATCCACAATTATTGAAAGTGCACAACCAGCAATTTGGTTATTAATTTTAATAACTACCTGTCCTTCTGGAAATTTATCAATCAGAGTTTTTATTTGATCTTCTCTCCAAAATAAATCAGGCATAGACGTGTATGCTTGTTGCATGGCGCCTTTTAATTCTTGATAATCGTCTAAAGTAAGATATTGTAATTCAATATTTTCAATGTCTTGTGGTTTCATACAATATGAATAATTTTTGTGTAAATGTAATCGAATTTATAATTGAAAAATTATTTTTTTTCTAATTAATTTAATCGATAAATAGGGTATTGCATATAAGCTTTTTCAGCGTGATTAGAACGTTGGTAAAGCCAGTTTAATTGAGCATACCAATTGGTATTAAAATCTTTATCGCTTTCTTTTTTCTTTAAAAATTCAGCCTTTAATTCAGCATTACTGTCCAACATATTTTTAGCTGTATCTTCGAAAACATAAGGAGAAAAACCTTCTTTTTGTTGTAAAATCATGTCGAAAAAATTCCAGTTAAAAAAGGAGTCTGGAGCTTGAGGTTCTAAGGTTTCTAATAAATAGCGTTTAGCAGGTTGATTTGTTGTTACAAAATAATCCCCTTTTCTAAAACGGACAGCTTCTGTTGAAGATGTAATGCTTGTACTATAATGTTGGTAATGACCTTCGTAAGGATTTTTTCTGGTTTCAAAAGTAGCTATTTTATAAGCAGAAACAGTAACACTTGTATCTTTTTCAAAACGAGTCATTTCTACTTTATTTAGTTTAAGTAAATCAATGACATCGTGCCAACCTTGGGGAATTATATAAGCTTTTGGAACTGTTACTTCAACACTAGGTTTAAAGTAGTTTTCATATTCAACTTCTTTGGTAAAGGGCTTATTTCTATTGTATTTTAAACGTTGAGAGCCAGTAACATCACTGGTTATCATTT
Organism: Xanthomarina sp. F1114; assembly: GCF_026410255.1. Taxonomy (GTDB): domain Bacteria; phylum Bacteroidota; class Bacteroidia; order Flavobacteriales; family Flavobacteriaceae; genus Xanthomarina. Next base: position 164,196 of record NZ_JAPMLL010000006.1, on the reverse strand, counting down.
CACCTTCAAAACCTTTAAAGTTTAATGTAGTAGATTTCGATTCGTCAATAACCCAATCTAAAGGATACTTTGTGCCTACTTTAAAATTAGAAGCGGAGTCCTCTCTTAATAAAGCAATCCTGTTGTAATTATCTTCTATAACTTCAATCATACTTATCATAAGTTCGTAGGTGCCTTCTACACGTTGCTTATATGGTTTTAACATGTGAGTTTCTACCATCATACCCAACACACTCCATAAAGCCGTGTAACCTGTTGAGTATCTTGGATAATCCATAAACTGACTAAAACCAATCTCGGGCACCTGATTAAACACATTGACATAAGGTGTGATATCCCAATCTTTTTGAGCTAATTTATTTTCTAAAGCTGGCATCATTTCTTGGTTTAAAAACAAGCCTAAATTGCCGTTTAGCTTATTGTGTTGCGTAAATAGATGGGTTAATGTATATTGGTAATCTGCCCCATTGCTAACATGATTATCAATAAACACATCGGGTTGTACCAAATGAAAAATTTCAGTAAAACTCTTAGCATTTTTGGTGTCGCATTTTATAAAATCTCTGTTTAAATCGTAATTCCTGGCATTTCCTCTAAATCCATATTCTTTTGGACCATTTTGATTGGCTCTGGATCCCGTATTTCTGTTTAAGCTACCGCCAACATTATAAATAGGAATTGTAACTAAAACCGTATTTTTAGGAGCTTTAACTTTTCCTTGAACTAAATCTCTGTAAAGTAGCATAGTGGCATCAATACCATCTGTTTCACCTGGATGAATACCATTGTTGATTAATAAAATGCGTTTATTTTTTCTTATTTCTGAAAAGTCAAATTGTTTATCCGGATTGTAGGTTACTATATGTAAAGGTTTCCCAGAATCTGTTTTTCCCATTTCTTGAATTGATATTTGAGGATAAACATGACTTAAATTTTCAAAATAACTTATTACTTCTTGATAGGTTTCAGTTTCAGTTCCTCCACTTTTTTCAAAATTTGTAACAAACTCTTGAGAAGTCTGAGATACTAAAAAATTGAAAGACAAATAAATAAGGAAAAAAGCAGTTGTTTTATTCATAATAAAAGGTTTAAAGTATAAAACTAATCAATTAAAAATAATATAGCCTTGTGTTTATCTATATTAAGTCTATTTTTGCAGCCTTAAAAAAAGAACGATGACTCAATTTTTTCAGAAATTCACTAACAATCCTAAAAATGATATTTTAAGTGGTATTACCGTATCGTTAGCAATGATTCCAGAAGTGGTTGCATTTGCTTTTGTTGCGCAAATAGATCCACTAATGGCACTTTCTGGAGCTTTTATTGTTGGACTGATTGCTGCAATTTTTGGGGGAAGACCTGGATTAATTTCTGGAGCAGCTGGAGCAGTAGCCGTTATTTTTGTTACCATGATTGCAGATGGACATACCAAAGGGATGTTATTTGATCAACCAGTTGACAATATGGGGTTCTTTTACTTGATGGCCTGCGTTATTTTAATGGGGCTTATTCAAGTTTTAGCTGGTGTTTTTAAGCTGGGACGCTTTGTACGCTTAATTCCTCATCCAGTTATGCTTGGTTTTGTTAACGGTCTAGCTATTGTGATTTTTTGGGCACAGGTAAAAATGTTTTCACATAAATCTTTAGTCGTTTCAAGCGATGGGGTAAAAGAATATGTAAGCACATTCATGCAGGGCTCAGAACTTTTTATGATGCTTGGATTGGTGTTTCTAACTATGGCAATTATGACTGTTTTACCAAAATTGACTAAAAAAATTCCTGCTGCCTTAACAGCTATTTTAGTAACAACATTTATTGCAATTTGGTTTAACTTGGACGTTTCTACCGTTGGATCTTATATTATTGAAGGAGGAGGAACAGGCTTAAAAGGAGAACTTCCTACACCTAATTTAGAGCTGTGGCAAAATCTTCCTATTAATTTAGATACTCTTAAATTTATTTTGCCTTATGCATTTTTAGCTGCTTCTGTAGGATTAATAGAATCTCTAATGACCATGAATTTAGTGGATGAATTAACAGAAACTAGAGGAGATGGGGACCGTGAATGTATTGCGCAGGGAGCTGGAAACATTATGTCTGGACTTTTTGGAGGAACAGGAGGTTGTGGTATGATTGGGCAAACGGTAATTAATATAAATGCAGGAGGGCGTGGTCGTTTGTCTGGAATAGTTATGGCATTAACTTTATTAACCTTTATACTTTTTACAGATAAACTAATAGAACAAGTGCCAATTGCAGCACTAGTGGGGGTTATGTTTATGATGGTAATTGAAACTTTTGCATGGTCTAGTTTTAGAATTATTAAAAAAATCCCTAAATCGGATGCTGTTGTTTTAATAATAGTTTCGGCAGTAACAGTTATTTTCGATTTAGCAATTGCGGTTTTTGTTGGTGTAATTATTTCAGCTTTAGCATTTGCTTGGGAAAACGCCAAACGCATTCGTGCTAGAAAACGTATAAAAGAAGATGGTACCAAAGTTTATGAAATATGGGGACCTTTATTCTTTGGAAGTATTACGGCTTTTAATGAAAAATTTGATCCTAAAAACGATCCTGATCACGTAGTTATAGATTTTGTAGAATCACGAGTTAGTGATCATTCTGCTTTAGAAGCTATTTTTAATATAGTTGAAAAGTATGAGGCTGAAGGAAAAACCATAAAACTTAAACACTTAAGTGAAGATTGTAAAATCTTGATGTATAAAGCTAGTCCTAAGTTTAAAGAGGTTATTGTAGAAGATATTGACGATCCAAGATACCATTTAGCTGCAAATCCTGAAGATTTTCCGAAACCACTTTCTGAATATAAATTGTAATTAGTTTTACAGTGAGAGGAATTATAATCTATTTTTAGATAATAATTCTGGTCAACCCTAAAAAAATAATAAACTATCTAATCGTATTCACGAGAAATTAAGTTTGTTATTTTATACGTACGCTATCAGGAACTAAAACTTTATAATCTCCTTTGTTTCTAATAACATCGCGAACAATACTAGAGCTTATATAAGAAGTTTTTGCAGCAGTTAACAAGAATACGGTTTCAATTTTAGATAGTCTTCTATTGGTGTGAGCAATGGCTTTTTCAAACTCGAAATCTGCGGGGTTTCTTAAACCTCGCAATATAAAGTCGGCCTTTATTTCCTTACAAAAGTCTATAGTCATTCCCTTATAGGTAACTACTTTTACTTTTGGCTCGTTTTTAAAAGCTTCTTCAATAAATTTTTTACGTTCTTCTAATGTAAACATGTAATTTTTATCGGCATTAATACCAATGGCAACTACAACTTCGTCAAAAAGTGGTACGCCACGACTAATAATGTCGAAATGGCCTAGAGTTAATGGATCGAAAGATCCTGGAAATAGTGCTCTTTTCATATTTGTTTTCTAAGCCTGTCTGTGTCGGCAAACAGGAAAGTGTGAGTCTTTTTTAATTAACAGTAAATATAATCAATTATTATTTTAGACTTTCTTCAATAGCATTCTCAAACAACTCTTCCAAGCTAATTCCAGCAGCAGCAGCCTGTTGAGGTAAAATGCTTGCTTTAGTTAATCCAGGAACTGTATTCATTTCTAATAAATGAGGTTCTCCATCTTTGAAAATAAATTCACTTCGGCTAAAGCCTGTCATTTTTAAAATATCATAAACCTGTTTCGCAATTTCACTTACTTTATGAGCCATGTCATCACTAATTCTTGCTGGGGTAATTTCTTTAGACTCGCCTAAATACTTCGCTTTATAATCAAAAAAATCGTTGTCACTAACAATTTCTGTTATTGGTAAGACTTTGGTTTCACCTTTATATTTTATTACGCCCACAGAAACTTCTGTGCCGTCTAAATAAGATTCAATAATTATTTCATCATCTTCTTTAAATGCCACCTCAATGGCATCTTGCATCTCTTCAATTTTATATACTTTGGTAATCCCGAAACTACTTCCAGCTTTATTTGCTTTAACAAAACAGGGTAACCCAACCTTTTTAACTATAGCTTGCGAGTTTATTTCGTCTCCTAAATTAACATAAAAGCTTTCGGCAGTTTTTATTCCAAAGGGTTTTAAAACACTTAAACAATCGCGTTTATTAAAAGTGAGTGCTGCTTGATACATATCGCAACTTGTATGAGGAATATTTAAAAGCTTAAAGTAAGCTTGCATAAAACCATCTTCTCCCGGAGTACCGTGAATGGCATTAAAAACGCAATGAAAATTAATTTTTTTATTATTTGCAGATATAGAAAAATCGTTTTTATCTACAGGAAATTCTTTGTCTTGGTTATCTACATAAACCCACTTTTTTTCAAAAATATGAATGCGATAAATGGCATATTTGTCTTTGTTAAGTGTTTGGTAAACAACGTTTCCGCTTTTTATGGAGATTTCATATTCGCTAGAGAAACCTCCCATAATAATGGCGATATTTTTTTTCATATGTATTTCCCATGAAAATGGGAATCTCTTTAATTATTAACTAAATTTACAATAAAACCAGAGGATTATTAGTTAAGCTAAAATATCACAATAAAAGCAAAAGAAAAAACAGTTCTGTTTTTATATCTTTGTTGTTTAAATAAATTTAAATGAGTCTTATAAAATTTCTTAAAAGTAAAACATTTTTAAAGCAAATTGTTTTGGCTTTTGTAGCCATTTTCATTTTGACGTTTATAATGTTAAAATGGTTAAAGGTGTCTACTAATCATGGTGAATTTGAAACGGTTCCCGAATTAAAAGGGAAATCGATAGAAGTAGCTGAAATGCAACTAAATGAAAATCGTTTAGTAATGGAAATTTTAGATTCTTCTAATTATAATCCAGATTATCCAAAGTATTCGGTTATTGAACAAGATCCAATTGCTGGCGAAAAAGTCAAGGAAAATCGAAAAATATATTTAACACTTAATCCTTCCGGATATAGAAATGTATTAGTTCCAGATTTAAAAGAACGCACGTATAGACAAGCAAAGCCAACCTTGGAAGCCTTAGGTTTTAAAGTAGGTAAACTGACCTATAAAGACAATATTGCCAAAGACATGGTTTTAGACATGAGCTTTCAGGGAGAAAAAATCCAACCGGGAGATATGCTTCCAAAAACGTCTAAAATCGATTTGGTTTTAGGTAATGGTACTAGACCAACTTCAGAATAAAATGACAGATTATACGCCAGAGCAGGAAAGTGACGATGAATTATATGAGCATTATAGCTTTACTGCAGATAAAGGTCAGCAGCCTCTTAGAATAGACAAATATTTAATGAATTTTATTGTAAATGCTACACGAAATAAAATTCAGGCAGCTGCAAAAAGTGGTAATATTCATGTGAATGATGAGCCTGTAAAATCTAATTATAAGGTAAAACCTTTTGATGTGATTCGCGTGCTTTTCGAACACCCACCTTACGAAAATTTATTAACTCCAGAGAATATTCCTTTAAATATTGTCTATGAGGATGACGACTTATTAGTTGTTAATAAAGAACCAGGTATGGTTGTGCATCCAGGACATGGAAATTACTCAGGAACCTTAATTAATGCTCTAATTTATCATTTTGATAATCTGCCAAACAACTCCAGTAACCGCCCAGGATTAGTGCACAGAATAGATAAAGACACGAGTGGTCTTTTAGTAGTTGCTAAAAACGAGGAAGCCATGACACATTTAGCTAAACAGTTTTTCGATAAAACGAGCAAGCGTGAGTATGTGGCAATTGTTTGGGGAAACATGGAGGAAGAAGAAGGAACAATAGAAGGAAATATAGGTCGTCATCCAAAAAACAGATTACAAAATACGGTCTTTTTTGGTGATGACGAGGATAAAGGTAAGCCAGCAGTAACGCATTATAAAGTGCTTGAGCGCCTGGGGTATGTTACTTTAGTGTCTTGTAAATTAGAAACTGGACGTACACACCAAATACGTGTTCATATGAAACATATTGGTCATACTTTGTTTAACGACGAACGTTATGGAGGCGAAAGAATATTAAAGGGAACTACCTTTACTAAATACAAACAGTTTGTAGATAATTGCTTTAAAGTTTTACCTAGACAAGCGCTTCATGCAAAAACTTTAGGGTTTACACATCCAAGAACCGGAGAATTTATGAGTTTCGATTCTGAAATCCCAGAAGATATGCAGTTATGTATTGAGAAATGGCAGCATTATGTGAAACATCAAGACTTGAGCTAATTGACTGCTAAAATAATGAGAACCGCTTTTCTAGGTGTCTTTCTAAATACTTTTTAGGAATATGTTTTGAGGACAATAGAATGTTTGTTTTTTTAAAAGATTATATTTCATATTAAAATCTATTATTGGTTTTATTATTAAATTAAGACTAATTGATGCATGAAAACTATCAATAAATCTATTCAGTTTTGAAAAAAGGGATTACAGAATTAATCAATAAGATTAATAAGCTTTACAGTAACTTTTTACGCTTCAATAAAGATTTTATTAATTATCCATTCAGGAAATTTAATTATATAGAAATTCTTCTGTTGTGGGTAAGCAGTAGAGTAAGCAGATCTCAGTTTCTTATTCTCTCAGGGATTTTAGTTGGCTTAAGTGCTGGAATGGCGGGAGTTATTCTTAAAGTAAGCGTACACCACATTCAAAGTTTTATAAGTCATGATCTTCCTTTTAATCAGCGACTAGTTATTTATGCTATTTTTCCGTTATTAGGAATTGTGTTTACCGCCTTAATAGTGAAATTCTTTTTTAAATCTGATGAAGAGAAGGAAATGTCTTTTGTGTTAAAGACAATTTCTAAAAACGAGAGTAAAATTAAGCCTAGTAAAATGTACTCTTTAGTACTTCAAAGTGCCGTTACAGTAGGATTTGGAGGTTCTGCAGGCTTAGAAACCCCCATAGCAGTAACAGGTTCTGCCATAGGGTCAAATTACGCACAACGGTATCGGTTAGGTTTTAAAGAAAGAACACTTCTATTGGCAGCAGGAGCAGCAGGAGGAATTGCAGCAGCTTTTAATGCACCTATTGCAGCCGTGATGTTTGCATTTGAGATTATACTTGCTGGGTTAGTTTTTACAGACTTTATTCCCTTGGTTATTGCGGCAATATGCGGAAGCTTATTGTCAAAAATAATTTTAAATGAACACGTTTTATTTAACTTACCGGCAAGAGAGGTTTTTGATCACTTTAATGTTTTATTTTATATTGTTTTAGGAATAATAACTGGATTATATGCTCGGTATTTTATTTTAGTTGGTCAAAAAACACATCAGTTTTTTAGTAAATTTAAAAATAGATATTTACTAAAAGCTATTGTTGGAGGAACATTATTATCTATTTTATGCGTTATTTTTCCTCCACTTTTTGGAGAAGGATATTTTAATATTAAAATTTTAGATCAGGGAGGAATAAATAGTCTATTTCAAAATAGCTTATTTTCTTATTTTGGTCAGTCTCAGTGGATAGTTCTTGCGTTTTTAACACTAGCTGTTTTGTTAAAAGCATTTGCTACAAGTATTACTTTAAATTCTGGAGGAACAGGAGGTAATTTTGCGCCATCTCTAGTAGCCGGTGGTTTATTAGGGTATTTGTTTGGCTACGTTTTAACTTTAATGGGTATGGATAATGTTCCGGTAACTAATTTAATGTTAGTTGGTATGGCTGGGGTAATGTCTGGTTCTATGTACGCACCGTTAACAGCCATTTTTTTAATTGCAGAATGTAGTAGTGGATACGATCTATTTATACCTTTAATGATTGTTTCTGTTATCTCTTTTATTATCAATAAATTTTTCTCTCCAATTAATCCTGCATTTAGCACTTTGGCCAATAAGGGTGAAATTTTTACAACTAGACAAGATCAAAACATATTATCTCATATTTCTCTTTTTGATTGTCTGGAAAGAAATTCATCTATTATTAAAACCGCAGATAATTTAGACGAAATTTTATATAAGTTTAAACAAAGCGATAAGAACAGTATGGCTGTTCTAGATCAAGAAAATAAATTCTGGGGTATTATTAACAGAGCCCAGCTAAGACCGTTTTTATTAAATAAAAAACCTACAGAAGGAATTAATATAGGTCAATTAGCAATAAGTCCAGCATTTACTGTCTTTCCTACAGATTCTGTAATGAAGGTTATAAAAATGTTTGATGAAGCAGATGTATGGCAACTTCCTGTTATAGATAAAGAAGGTCATTTTGTAGGGTTTGTAAGCCGTTCTGAAATTTTGAAGAATTATAGAGCTTTATTGAAAGAGTATTCAGAATAGATTAAATTGTTGGAAGCCAGTTAGGGAAAGAATTAGAAAATTTTGAGGAAGTTCTATAAAATAATACAGAATTTGTTTTAGGGAAAATGAAAAAAACAGTTATTTTACGTAGGGATGGATAATATTTCTTTCAACAAAAAGATAAAAAAAATCTGAATAATTTTGTTATATATATATTGCAATAACTTAAACCTACAATATAATGAAAAACACCCTTTTCTACTTAGCTATATGCATCTCCTTAATAACAAATTTTAGTTGTAGTCATGATGATGACTCAGGCGAACAGGTTATTGAACAACCTGATGATAATTTTTATATAGAGAGTTATCACGGATTTTATGCACAATATAACACCCATTTGTCTACATTTTTGAATTATAGTAATATAATTTCATTTGAGTATGATGATTCTAACAGAATTACTAAACGAAATGGCGATATACTATATCTTGGCTCTGGCAGTGGAGGTGGTGGCTATTTGCACGATTCTCTTTATACAGATTTAACCTATACTAATAATAAAGTACATCTTGAAAAAAAAGCTGTCCCCTTTAATGGACTTTCAGTTCGAGAAAACGAAAGAATTATTGAGTTTGATGCAAATAATAGAATGGTCAGGAATATTAGGTTTCAAGAATATGATTATCCTGAAAGAGACACCACAAACTACACGTATAGTAATGGGAAATTAATGTCGTTTGTTAAAACCTCAAATAGAGTCTCAACTATTGGAGATTGGTCAGTTCGTTATTTTAAAGAATCAACTCTGTATTATACCAATGATAATTTAGATAGTATTGTAACCATTTATTCTGGAAAAGGTACTTTAGATACATATACAATTTTTTCAAAGAAAGAAACGCAATATTTCAGTGGTTACGATACTGCTGAAAACCCATTTAGAAAACTTCAAATGTTTGAGGAAACATTCAATAGATCTCTATCTAAAAACAACTTTACAGAATATAGAAAAACTTCTAATAGATACGATTATCCAAATGATGATTATTATGCAACCCCAATTTTAGAACCTACTCAAGAAGAAGCTTATCAAACTTGGAATTTGGCATACGATGAAAATGGTGAATGGATTTATGATCAATATTAAAACTAAATTTTATTATCTACATTTTTTAAAAACCAAATCTTATGAAATTTCCCAACAAATCATTTGCATTCATTGCGCTTTCAATTTTAACCATGTTCTTTATTTCATGTAAAAGTGATGATGATAACCCAGCCGATGAATGCGAAGAAGCAATTTGCACACATAATATTGTATCCATAGATGTAAGAATAAAAGATCAAAATCAGGAACCAGTTGCTTTAGATTCTTTTGAAGTTACTAACATTGAAAATGGAGAGGATTTAACCATGCAAATTCACCCAGATGCCTTTGTGTATCATCAAGAGTCAGGTCAGTATCCTATGATTTCTGATGGACAAGTACAATTAAATCAAGTGATAGACATTCAGTTTAAAGGGTTTATTAATGACATTGAAGTTATAAGTAGTGATTATAAAGTGACAGCAGATTGTTGTCATGTAGCTTTAGTCTCTGGAGATACTAATTTAGTGCTTGAATAAATAGTTTCTTTTACTATTGATAAACCATATATTTTTAGCTTCATTATAACATTTTGAATTCGTTATTTTATGGTTTTATCCGTAACTTTGAATCTGTATTAAAGGACTAAAAAGCTAATTTTTATTTCCTTAATTGAAGTTATTTATTAATCTTTAAAGAGATTCCTGCTTTTGCAGGAAATGCCTATGAAGCTTGTTTTATCACCTGCAAAATCCCTCGATTTTGAATCTAAATTGCCAACCACAAAATCTTCTGAATCTCAGTTTTTATCAGATTCTGAACGCATCCAAAAAGTGCTAAAAAAGAAATCGGCCAAGAGTTTATCGAAACTCATGAATATTTCAGATAATTTAGCCCATTTAAATTACGAACGCAATCAAGATTGGCAACTACCTTTTACAAAAGAGAATGCCCGGCCAGCCATTTACACTTTTAATGGAGATGTTTACAGAGGCTTAGATGTCTACTCTTTAGATGTTAAGAAATTAGATAAACTTCAAGATACAGTTAGAATTCTTTCAGGACTTTATGGTGTTTTAAAGCCCTTAGATTTAATGCAAGCTTACAGATTAGAAATGGGAACAAAACTTCCTGTTGGGAAAAATAAAAACCTTTATGAATTCTGGAAAAAGAAAGTTACCAAAGCCTTAAACGACGAATTGGAAGACAACGAGTTTTTTTTAAACTTAGCTAGTAACGAATATTTTAAAGCCATAGATACTAAAACTTTAAAAGTTCCAGTTATTGACATCGATTTTAAAGAGCTTAAAAATGGCGAATATAAAACCATTGGTATTTACGCTAAATTGGCAAGAGGATTAATGACTCGTTATATTATTGATACCAATGCCAAAACATTAGACGATATTAAAGGTTTTAATTTAGAAAATTATAGATTTCATGGACAACTCTCCAAAGAAAACACTTTGGTCTTTACAAGATAATAAACGTACAGAAGACCAAAGAAATGCTTTTAAACCAACAGGTAAAAAGCCAAGAAATAAAACACCTCAGTATATTTTGGTGTCAATTTTAGTGCTATTTGTGGTGAGTTTTTTATTGCTTCAAATGTATCAAGACCCTTTAGAAACCTGTATTACAGATACATTTTGTATCAATTCTAAAGAGGATGTCTTTTTGTACACCCTCTATGTTTTTGCAAATATTTGTATTGTAGTTTTAGCTGTTGTTGGCGCTTATGCCTTTGGTAGAAAAATGGCTAGAGAATTTAAGATTTAGGTTTCACTTTTTTATTAGGATCTAATTTATCCTCAAGACGTGGTCGTTTTTTTATTCGTGGACGTCTAACCCCATAAGAACCTCTTTGAATTTTTCCTTTTTTGGTTTTTTTATCTCCTTTTCCCATGTTTTACTTCCCACGCCTGCCTGTCGGTAGACAGGAAAGTGGTTTTTTTATAAATTAAACTTAATTTTTATGTTGGATTAAAATACAAAAATTAAGCTTATAAATCAATAGATATATGTTCAAACATTACCATCCATACAAACCCTTTATTCCTGAGCATGCTACAAAATTAATTGTTGGTACGTTACCACCTCCAAGATTCACTACAGGCAATTTAAAACCTGTAGATGTCGATTTTTGTTATGGAAGTAGCGACGGACAATTATGGAAAATTCTAGATGAATTGTTTGATCTGAATTTAAAGTATGAAACCACAGAGGAAGCTATTCAACAACGAAAACAATTCCTAATTGAGAGAGGTATTGGCATTTGCGATATGGTTGAAAGTGCTGAACGTGAGAAAATGGATGCTTCAGATTTAGGAATGCAGAATGTTGTTTATAGAGATTTAATTGGGTACTTAAAAGAATTTACAAATATAGATACCTTATTGTTTACAGGTGGAAATAGTAAAAATGGACCTGAATATTTTTTCAGAAGACATCTCAAAGAATATCATTTAAAATTGGAATTGGTTTCTAATGAGGTTCCAAGAATTCATCAATTTGAGTTGTATTATTCTGAGCCTTTCGACTTAGCTCAAGACAGGCAAAGAGAAGAATCTAAGACAAGTAATTGTAATGATGAGAATCCTCAATCGCAAAACTCATGTCGGGATGACAAAAGAATCATAAAAACCGTATCCCTAACTGCCCCTTCGGGTGCTGCCAACAGAGCGGTTGGAAGTATGCCTTTATACAAACAACTCAAACAAAAAAATCCAAAGTTTAATACCTTGGATTTTAGAGTGATGCAATATCGTGAGTTTTTTTAATTCTATTTAAAGGCCTTTTCTATAGCTTTCTCGCCACCAACAATCGGTAAACTTAAAGATGTTTTATCTAAGTCTATGGTTAACTCTGTTCCTGGTTTTGGAAGTATCGTGTATTGATTGTCACTGGAAAAAATCATCAAACCTATTTGTTGTCCTTTAGGGATTATTTGATCGTCTGGTTGTAAATCGAAAGTCATACTATAGAATTTTCCTGGTTTTAAAGGTTCGCTTTCAGTCAAGGATTTATAGTTTTGAGGATCTGCCCAACCACGTGTAATAATATTATCTGTAATTTTTGCATCTTTTTCCCCATTCCATGGTAAAGACACCAACCAAACCGATAAGTTTGCTGCCGGTTTACTACTTGCAATATTTACTGTTATATTTGCCAATCCAGAAATATGAACATCTTCAGATAGAGTTGGTGTTACATACAGCAAACGGTTTTTAGAGCTTTCGGCTTGAGCTAAACCCTCTCCAGAAATATTATGGTCGTCCACCAAAGTTTCTTTGCCTTGTTTTTTAGATTTCTCATTAATTAGTACTCCGGTTTTTAAACCCTCTTTTTGAAGATGGAAAGTAACTGGTGAGGCGTCCGGATTTGGATATTCTTTATACGCTGTAGGTTCTTGTGGACTATCATTTTCTCTTACAATCCAAGCCTTAGCATCATTCTCTACACCATTATCAATACCATGCAAATAATGCGTAAACCATCTATTCATCATAGTTATTGGAGGTGGACCACCATGTCCGTTTTGATGATAATAAATTTGCGACGGAATACCTTGTTTTTTGGCAGCTTCGTAAATTCTATAACTGTGTTCGGGCATTACATTCCAATCGTTAAAACCATGAGCCATTAATAGTGCGGCTTTCATTGGTTCCATATCATTTAAATAATCCCGGCCAGCCCAGAAATCGTTATAATCTCCAGTAATTCTATCCAAACTATTTTTCATTTCAGTATCTCTTACAACACGATTGCTGTATGCGCGTTTGGATTCGTCTCCACTATGGATAAAATCGTATAATACATCAATATCTTCACCTAAATATCCTCCTGGCGATCTAACTAAACCATTCGATCTATAATAATGATAATAAGAGGTGTTTGGAGCAATAGGAATAATGGCTTCCAAACCTTCAACTCCTGTTGTAGCAGCAGCAAGGGGTAGTGTTCCGTTGTATGAAGTTCCTGTCATTCCTACTTTTCCAGTAGACCAATAGGCTTTTACTTCTTCGTTACCCTCTCTTTCAGTATAACCTTTTGCTCGACCGCATAACCAGTCGACTACAGCTTTAGGGGCTAGAGACTCGTTATCGCCTCCAACCGTAGGTGAACCATCTGAAAGTCCTGTTCCTGGAGATGAGGAGTGAACCACGATATAGCCTCGGGGCACCCATTTTAAAATGTGTGAATTTGAAATGACAGGTCTTACTCCTCTACGTTTAACTTCAACATGAGTACGCTCTTTAGCCGCTTCTCCAAGCTCATGCTTGACATCCCAAAATAAACCGTCTACATTTTCAGCTACGCCAGCAAAATAAGGACTGGTTACATAAATAACAGGAAGTTTTAAATTTTCAGAATCTGTTTGTGGAGGTCTGGTTACTGAAACATGCATCCGGTCTAACTTATTATCTCCATCTGTATCGAATTCTGTTTCAACCCATAAATCGTGTCTTATCCACGCTTTAGGTTCGCTAAATTCTGGTACTATTTGAGCTTCACCATTCTCGAAAACAGGAATGGCTTTTTCCTGCGAAAAAGAAATTGATGCGCTTAAAAGAAAAAGAAAAGTGAGTAAATATTTAAAAGAAGTTTTCATGAGTATGTGTTGTTTTTTGATGTTTACGAAGTTCGTTTTTTTTAGAATTAAAAACAAACTACAAATAATAATAGGCCCAAGCCATAAGTACAAATTGAAGAGGAAGTCGCATAAGTAAAACCCATTTAGGAATACCAGCACCTGCTTTTTTACTTGAAAGCATATAAAAATGAACTAATAAGAACACAATTAACATGGCTATAATTCCATAAATAGCAAGATTTCTAGTTTGATTAAAAAGTAATCCGAAACCTAAAACAATTTCAGCAACTCCACTCAACAAAACCAATAACTTATGGTTTGGTAAATATTTTGGCATGATACGCATATACATTTTAGGTTTAATAAAATGCATGATTCCAGCGAATATATAAATGGCTGCCATGAGGTATAAATGCCACGGATTATTCATCTTTATATACTTTAAATGTTATTCCCATTCCGTAATTGTTTAATCCAGCTTTTAATAAACTAGAATCGTTAATATTGCCTTTTTTAAATTGAATCCATTGGTTTCTGTGTAAAAACACACGTTTAATAAAAGTTTTACTTTCTGATATTTCGTCAGTAAAAGGAAGTAAAGGTCTAAAATTGGTTGGAATCTTTACTGTTTGTCCTCTGCTTTTAATCTCTTTGTACTTTTTATTTGGCAATAATTTTCCTGCGTCATCTGCATAACCTAAGACTTGAAGTGACACAAATAAGCCAGACTTTGGAATTAAAATATCATAAGCAGATACATCTAGAGTATATTCGTCTCCATCTTTTTCTGTAGCATTAAATACAATGTTTTGGTAGAGTAAAGGTTTTCCCGGAAAGCCATTTTCATTTTGATAGATATTCACTTTAAATAATGTTGAAAAAGGTTTCTTATCAGCATTCGATTTATGCCTTTTCTTCCAATCTACAGATTCTAATGCAATGGGAAAATGAATTTCAGAAAGTTTTTTCAATTTTGGATCTGAATTTTTAAAATATACAGCTATTTCAGATTCTATAGTTGGAAGCCAACACTTATAATAATCGTCATCCAAATAAGGTTCGATACTTTCTTCTTTATATTTTCTATCTAATTTAGCACGTACAACTACTTCATCCAACTCGTCTATAAAAGGAGTTAATTCAAGCGTTTTTGGTAAGTTTTTAGAAGAAATATTTAAATCTTTAAAGCCTAAAGCAGATATAAATAAGGAGTCTATATCTGGGTATATTTTTTTGGTGAAGACAAAGACACCTTCATCGTCTGCAAAAAAACCTTGACCATTACCAAATGAAATTGTAGCGTAAGAAACAGGATATTTGGTTTGAGAATCGATGATTCTGGTTTGAGAAAAACCTATAACCGACGAAAATAAAAATAAAAGTAAGACAGCTTGTCTACACATAAATTAAAGTGGTGGTATAAATTATACTTTAAAGATACAGATTCTAACACAAAATGAATTGTTTAAAAGATTAAAATACTCTAAAATTGAATGTCTGTGTTAAGAGATTTATTTCTTATTGAAATAAATGGTTCTAAATAAAATGACTTGATAGTTTGGTATAAATTAATACCAACGTTTTTTCTTCTTTTTGGAAGCTGCACTCTTCCTTCCTTTTTTATGTTTGCTTCCTGTTTGTTTAGATTTATGAATAATTGCTTTTGCTGCAGGATCTAAAGGATATGGGTGGTTTTCTTCTACAGGAATCTGAATTTGTAGCAACTGTTGAATGCTTTGCACATAGGCTTTCTCATCTGCGCTACAAAAAGAGTAAGACATCCCTGAATTTCCAGCACGCCCAGTTCTACCAATTCTATGAACATAGGTTTCCGGAATGTTTGGTAAATCGAAATTAATTACAGCATCTAATTCGTTAATATCAATGCCTCGAGCAGCAACGTCTGTAGCAATAAGAATATTTACTTGTCCGCTTTTAAACTTTTTTAAAGCAGTTTGTCTATCGGTTTGAGATTTGTCGCCATGAAGCGTTTCCACCTGATAACCATTCTTTATTAAAGTTTTTTCTAATTTATCAACTCCAAATTTAGTGCGTCTAAAAATTAGAATACTCCCTTTTATTTCGTTTCTTAATAGATGTAAACACAGTTCAATTTTATTGCGTTTTGGTACATAATATAAAACTTGCCCTATGTTATTAGAATCAGATAAAGCTGCAGAAACTTCTATGCGTTCTGGACTTTTTAATATAGTATTAGCCAATTGTTCTACCTTAAAAGGCATGGTGGCAGAAAACAATAAAATTTGTTTTTTTTCAGGACATAAGCTAACTATATGTTTAACATTGTCTATAAACCCCATGTCTAGCATTAAATCTGCTTCGTCTAAAACCAATATTTCTACCTGATCAAGATTAATAACTTCTTGTTTTTGTAAATCGATTAAACGCCCAGGAGTAGCAACTAAAATATCTACACCTTTGGTTAAAACGTCTATTTGCGGTTCTACAGGAGCTCCTCCAAAAACAACCGTTGTACGTAAATTAGTATGTCGTCCATAAGCTTTAAAGTTATTTCCTATTTGCAAGGCTAATTCTCTGGTAGGACTTACTACTAATGCTTTTATAGTTTTTCCTCGTTTTACGGAATCTTGGTTTTTAGAAAGCATTTGCAAAATTGGCAAAGCAAAAGCAGCTGTTTTTCCAGTTCCAGTTTGAGCTGAGGTAATAACATCTTTTTTTGCTAATACAAAAGGTATGGTTTTTTGCTGAACTTGAGTAGGCGTATTATAACCTTGCTCTTCAATAGCTTTTAATAGAGGATCGATTAGTTGTAAGTCTTTAAATGACATGCTGATATATTTCCAACAAAGATAGACGAATTTTAAATGAATTAATTTCTCGAAAGATTATTTTCAGTTTAAAAATATATGTTTATTAAAAAAAGTACTTCAAAAAGAATTTTAAAAAAAATGACAGATTTGTGATGCAGCTTAAAAAATAATTATAGTTTTGTACCTTCAATATGAGAAAAAACCGCGTACATAGTATTTGTAAGATGAATTGGAAATTTTCCAAAGGCTAGAACGTACCATATATTTAAACAAAATTTAAAAGCGTTCTACTATAAAGTTAGAACGCTTTTTTTATTTAATACATTAAAGAATGAATCTATTTAAGATAATGAATGTCCGTAATATTTTAAACTTAACGCATAAACATATGTGTAAGTGGAATCCTATATATCAAAGAGAGTAAAATAAGTTTATATTATAATTTTAAATCCCTTTGATTCCTATTTAATCAAAGGGATTTTTTTTGCCTTATATCATGAAAAACAGATTCACCATCATATTAAAAAAAGACATCCTACTTAAAGAACTTAAAAGCTATACCTGGGTTTTTGCAGGCTCTGCTTTATTAGCTATTACATATGTTATTTTTATTATTCCACATAATATTGTGCCTGGAGGAATTCTTGGTTTAAGTATTGTTCTTAATAAATTGACAGGACTATCTATTGGTCTTTTAGCACTAATGATAAATATTCCTTTGCTTTTATGGGGAACTAAAGTTTTAGGGGTGAAAACAGGTTTAAAAACAGCATTTTCTATGATTTTGGTGTCTTTTTATATTGATGTGTTTTCAACTTTATTACGAAATAAGATTTTTATTGAAGATGTTCTTGTGTCCTCCGTATTTGGGGGAGTAATTATTGGCTTGTCGGTTTTTATTGTTATGAAAGCTGGTGCTACCACAGGAGGGAATGATATTTTAGTTAGAATTTTGGCAACAAAAATAAAATTACCTTATAGCCAGTTAATATTAGTTATAGATGGAATTGTTATCTTTTTGGGAGTTTTTGTTTTTGAAGATTTTACTATGGCAGCTTATAGTGTAATTGCCATTGTGGCTATTAGTAAAACCATAGAATACTTTATTAATAAAGCAATGAAAAATATGACACTATTAGTGTTTTCGTCTAAAAGTTTATTAATTCAAGAGTCTATTTTAGAAAATAAAAAATGCACGGACCATGTTTTAAAACTAATACATTATGATACTAATGGTAAGCTAATATTATTAACAAAAAACACTAAGAAATTAGAAACTGTACGTGAAATGATTTATCGAATAGATCCAAAGGCTACTATTTCTGTTTTAGAATCTAATAGCGATTTAAACTAGTTTCTATTAGTTACAAAAGTCATTGTTTTCGTTTGTAGAGCAATGGCTTTTTCTGCGACAGCTGTTTTTTTGTATTTTAATGAATAATGATATTAGAGTTTTAGAAAAATAGCTTCTTAATAGTAATAAAAAAACCACTTCAATTAAGAAGTGGTTTTTATGGTATAGACTAGTAATAATCTCTATTTTTTCTTTAAAAAGAAATAGAGGTGGTTTTTACTTTATCATTTCGTAACTACGTTTAATAAAATTAGTTAGTTCTTCACCTTTTAGAAGTCCTTGAGACAATCTGGCTAAATCTAAACTCTGCGTAATTAAACGTTCTTGTTTTTTCTTGGTTTTAGTAGCTAAAATTTCACTAACTAAATCTGAATTTGTATTTACGACCAAGTTATACATGTCTGGCATATTACCCATTCCAAACATACCTCCACCACCAGTTTGTTGCATTTCTTTCATTCTACGCATAAACTCTGGTTGGGTAATCATAAACGGAGTAGAAGAACTATCCATAGTTTCTAATTGTACAGAGAACTTTTCAGCAGGAATTACTTCTTTTAAAAGTGTTTCCAATTCTGTTTGTTGTTCTTCAGTTAATTTAGAAATCTTAGTGTCTTCTTTCTTAATTAAATTATCTACATGATCTGCATCAACTCTGGCAAACGTAATATTCTCTTTAGTAGACTCTAATTTCTGCATTAAATGGCTTATAATTGGAGAGTCTAATAATAAAACCTCGTAACCTTTAGCTTTAGCAGCTTCTATATAACTGTGTTGAGAATCTTCATTTGAAGCATAAAGAATTACTAATTTTCCGTCTTTATCTGTCTGATTAGCTTTTATTTTATTAAAAAGCTCCTCATAGGTATAATAGGTTCCATCAACTGTTGGATATAAAGCAAAAGCATCTGCTTTTTCAAAGAATTTATCTTCTGAAAGCATTCCATACTCAATTACTATTTTAATATCGTTCCATTTTGCTTCAAAATCTTCTCTGTTTTCATTGAATAAAGATTTTAATTTATCTGCAACTTTTCTGGTGATATAAGATGAAATCTTTTTAACAGCACCATCAGCTTGTAAATAAGAACGAGATACGTTTAGTGGAATGTCTGGCGAATCAATAACACCACGTAACATGGTTAAAAATTCTGGAACAATACCTTCTACATTATCGGTTACATAAACCTGATTTTGGTATAACTGAATTTTGTCCTTCTGAAGATTCAAATCGTTTGTCATCTTCGGGAAATACAAGATTCCTGTTAAATTAAACGGATAATCAACATTTAAATGAATATGAAATAAAGGTTCTTCAAATTGCATTGGGTACAATTCTCTATAGAAACCATTATAATCCTCCTCTTTTAATTCTGTTGGCTGTTTGGTCCAAGCTGGATTTGGATTATTAATAATATTATCAACCATTATTTGTTTATGCGGCTCTGTAGTTTCCTTGCCGTCTTTGTCTTTAGTTGTTTTAGGTGTAAAATCTGGATCGTTTACTTCTTTAGTTCCAAATTTAATTGGAATAGGCATAAATTTGTTATACTTAATAAGCAATTCGTTAATTCTTGCTTCTTCTAAAAACTCTGTAGAATCTTCAGCTATATGAAGAATTATTTCTGTTCCTCTATCCGTTTTATCATGAGCTTCTAAAGTAAACTCAGGACTTCCGTCGCATGTCCAATGCGCTGCCGGTTCATCTTTAAAAGATTTGGTTATAATTTCTACTTTTTCTGCAACCATAAAAGCTGAGTAAAAACCAAGACCAAAATGACCGATAATTCCAGAGTCTTTTCCAGAATCTTTATATTTGTCTAGAAATTCTTCTGCGCCAGAAAATGCAATCTGGTTGATGTATTTTTCAACTTCATCAGCTGTCATTCCTAAACCTTGATCGATTATATGAAGTTTTTTACCTTCTTTATCGATTTTAATTTCAATTTTCGGATTACCATATTCAACCGAAGCTTCGCCAATACTTGTTAAATGTTTCAGCTTTAAAGTGGCATCTGTAGCGTTACTAATTAACTCACGTAAAAAGATTTCGTGATCGCTATACAGGAATTTTTTAATTAATGGGAAGATATTTTCTACCGAAACATTAATATTTCCTTTTGTCATAATTTAATTTATTTATCATTCCTTCCAAGAAAGGAATCTTATTAATAATATGTTTATTTCTAATGATTTTACTAAGTCAACAAAAATGCCAAGTGTTAAAAAGTGACAAACTGACACGATGATTAACGATTGGCAATTTTAGATTGTTAATTTTTCGATTTCTTATTCTCACATCTAAAAGAGGTAGAGGTATTATTGTATATTTAGTTTTTAAAATATTCCAATGTGAAATTAGATTACGATTATGTTATTATAGGAAGTGGTTTTGGAGGGTCTGTATCTGCTTTAAGACTTTCTGAAAAAGGTTATAAAGTCCTAGTTATTGAAAAGGGAAAATGGTTTCAAGACAAAGATTTTCCGAAAACAAATTGGAACCTGAAAAAATGGCTTTGGGAGCCAAAAGTACATCTACATGGGTTTTTTAAAATGACCTTTTTAAATCACGTTACGGTACTCTCTGGTGTTGGTGTTGGAGGAGGCTCTTTGACTTATGCCAATACTTTGCCAGTTCCTAAAAAGGATTTTTTTAACACTGGAAGTTGGGCTAATCTAAATGATTGGGAAAACGAATTAAAGCCTTTTTACAATACGGCATATAAAATGCTGGGAGCAGCCACAAATCCGAAATTATATGAATCTGATTTACTGATAAAAGATTTAGCTAAAGATATTGGAAAAGAAGCTCATTTTGAAGCAACTAAAGTGGCCGTATATTTTGGAGAAGCTGGTAAGAAAGTGGCAGATCCTTATTTTAATGGAAAAGGTCCGGATAGAACAGGCTGCGTATTTTGTGGTGCTTGTATGACGGGGTGTAAATATAATGCTAAAAATACCTTAGACAAGAACTATTTGTATTTAGCACAACAATTAGGTGCTGAAATAATTGCCGAAAAAGAAGTTTTTAATGTCTCTGTTTTAAAAAGTAAAGATGGTTCAGAAGGTTATAAAATAGATTATAAATCCAGTATTGGTAAAAAGAATAAAACAAGTATTACAACCAAAGGTATTATTTTTTCTGGAGGCGTAATGGGAACGGTCCCTTTATTATTGAAGTTAAAAGAAACTACTTTGCCTAACTTGTCTGCTGCTGTTGGAAAAAACATCCGTACCAATAATGAATCCTTGTTATTGGTAACTTCTACAGATAAAAACCCGAAAGATTACTCCAAAGGGATTGCCATTGGTTCTATTTTACATACAGATAAAAACAGTCATTTGGAACCCGTTAGATATGGTGAAGGTTCGAGTTTTTCTAAAGCTTTAACCATGCCAACAATTCATAATAAATTCGCGATCTTTAGACTATTTGGAATTATTGGTCTCTTTTTTAAACAGCCAATACGATTTTTTAAAACCATTTTTTCAAGAAAATATGCGCAGAGAACAACCATTCTTTTGTTTATGCAAACTTTGGATAGTACGCTACAAATTAAATTAGGCAAGTTTACCAAAATGAAAACTGTAAAAGAATCTGGGCCAAAACCAAGCGCTTTTATTCCTGAAGCTATGGAATTAGGGAAAAAAGTAGCAAAAAAAGTGAATGGGATTCCGTATGCTAATTTTACCGATGCTTTATTAGGAACACCCACAACAGCTCATATTTTGGGTGGAGCCGTTATGGCTGAAGATGATTCAAAAGGAGTAATTGATAAAAACGGTAAGGTGTTTGGTTATAAAAACATGTTGGTCTGCGATGGCTCGATGATTTCGGCTAATCCCGGAGTTAATCCATCTTTATCTATAACTGCTATTTCAGAATACGCTATGAGTAAAATACCAGTTAAATCTTAAGCTAAATTTATTGAGACCTTGCTGAAAAATATGATTACACCAAAGCAAATTCATATTTAAAGAAATAAAAATTATTAGAATGCTATTTTTAATGATTAAATTGCGAGTCTGATTAAACGACTAAAAATACTGATTTATGTATAATTCTAAAATTATTGGTTTAGGAAAATATGTTCCTGATAATGTGGTAACCAACGACGACTTGTCTAAAATGATGGATACTAACGATGCTTGGATTCAGGAACGTACTGGGATAAAAGAAAGACGTTGGGTAAAACCAGGATCGGAAGATACAACGTCTGTTATGGGTTTAAAAGCAGCCAAAGTTGCTATAGAACGTGCGGGAATAGATAAAGATGAAATTGATTTTATTGTTTTTGCCACTTTAAGTCCAGATTATTACTTTCCTGGTCCAGGTGTTTTTATCCAAAAAGAATTAGATATAAAAACGGTTGGAGCTCTCGATGTTCGTAATCAGTGCTCTGGGTTTGTATATGCTTTATCTGTAGCCGATAATTTTATAAAAACAGGAATGTATAAAACGATACTTGTTATTGGTAGTGAATTGCATTCCCATGGATTGGATAAAACAGATAGAGGTAGAGGTGTTTCGGTTATATTTGGAGATGGAGCAGGAGCGGCAATTTTAACCAGAGAAGAAGATAATTCTAAGGGAATTCTATCTACTCATTTACATTCTCAAGGTGAATATGCCGAAGAATTGGTAGTAAAAGCGCCAGGAATGGGAACGCGCTGGGTAACAGATATTATTGCTGATAATAATCCGGAAGACGAAAGTTACTTCCCTTATATGAATGGACAGTTTGTGTTTAAAAATGCGGTCGTTCGTTTTAGTGAAGTTATTAATGAAGGTTTAAAGAAAAACGAACTTAAAGTTGAGGATATTGACATGTTGATTCCCCATCAAGCCAATTTACGAATTGCTCAATTTATTCAAAGTAAATTTAAATTGACAAACGATCAAGTGTTTAATAATATTCAAAAATACGGAAATACAACTGCTGCTTCCATTCCAATTGCTTTAACAGAAGCTTGGGAAGAAGGCAAAATAAAAGAAGGCGATACAGTAGTACTTGCTGCTTTTGGTAGTGGGTTTACTTGGGGGTCTGTAATAATAAAATGGTAAAAAAAATCCTATTTAAAAGGAATTAATAAATAGGGTAATAGGAACTGAAACTTTGATAAACCTGTTGTTATTAAAGATTGATTCAGAAATAAGATGCAGCTAAAAAAGTTTGAAGTAATAACAGACTCTAGAGTAGAAGAAGTTTTTTCAAATTATCCCGACAATGTTCGAGATAAAATGCAGTTTCTACGAGAATTTATTATTGAAACAGCAGAAGAAACTGAAGGAATTACCAAACTGGAAGAAACCTTAAAATGGGGAGAACCAAGTTTTGTTACTAAAAATGGTAGCACCTTTCGAATAGATTGGAAAGAAAAAACGCCAGACCAATATGCTATGTATTTTCACTGCTCAAGTAAATTAGTAGATACCTTTAGATTGGTTTTTAATCACAAATTTCAATATGAAGGAAAACGAGCAATTATTTTTCAATTAAACCAAAAACTTCCAGAAGCAGAATTAAAAGAATGTATCAAAGCTTCTTTGACTTATCATAAAGTAAAGGGCTTAATAACATTAGGAATTTAAATAATTGAATAAAGTTATAACGCGTAAAAATTAAAATATTTATAATAAGTGTTTTAAGTAATTGTTTTAAATTTTGTTCTGTTTACCAAATTACTTGTTTAATTAGAGAATAAGAACTGTACCTAAGATAACTAATAAAAACAAAAAAGCCCGAAACAAATTTGTTTCGGGCTTTTTAACTAACCAATTTTAACTAACACTAACTATAAAAATGTTTATAGTTACTTATCACTTATATTAAAGACGTAGAAAAGTTGGTTTTATTTTATTTAAACCTGTATTTAACTATCATTTAACAGATCAAAAGTCAAAAACCCAAAGTTTTAAACTTTGGGTTTTCTTAATTTAATAGCCAAACTTAACACTAACCATCAACTATTATGTAGGCTATTAAATATATAAAAAGATGATTTTAAGAATTCAAATTTTGTATTTACCTAATAGACGTCTATTTTTGAGTATTGTTACTTTTTTTAACAGTACTTAACACAGTTTAACAGATGAATAAGAAAACATTAGTGCTTGGAGCTTCTTTAAAAGCAGAGAGATATTCCAATATAGCAGTTAGCAGATTAAAGCAATCCGGTTATCAGGTTGTTGCTATTGGCTTAAAACAAGGATCTATTGAGGGCGTAGCAATTGATACAGACTTAATGCCATATAAAAATATACATACAGTTACGCTTTATTTAAACCCTAAAAACCAAGTGACTTATTATGATTATATTTTGTCCTTAAAGCCTAAACGTGTTATTTTTAATCCGGGAACAGAAAATTCAGAATTCTATAATATTTTAAAAATGAATAATATTGATTTTGAAGTAGCTTGCACCTTAGTCTTACTGTCTACAAACCAGTATTAAATATAAGCTGAAGTTTAAGAAGTACAAGGGATAGCTCTTTGAGCTCCTTTTATTGGTTGGGTAATAGGCAACCTAATACTTAAGCTTTTTTCTTAATCATTAATAATCCTAAGAAAGTCAATAACCCGTTTAAGATTAAGATAAAGAATCCAAATTCAAAATTAAGGTATTTTGCACTTAATACGCTTATCACATAAGATAGTATAGGTGAAAGGATTGCAATTATAGGAACAATTTTATCCTTAACTTGCCATTTAGTAAATAGTCCAAAAGCATATAAACCTAATAAAGGACCATAAGTATAGCCTGCAAAAACAAAGAGTTTTGCAATAACACTTTCGTCTTTAATAACATACTTAAACGAAACAATCACGAGAATTAAAATAATGGAGAAAAGCACGTGAATTTGTTTTCTTTTGGCAACTTGTGCTTTTTCGTCTAGTTTCTTTTCAATATTTAAAATATCTATGCTAAAAGATGTTGTTAGTGCAGTTAAAGCACTATCGGCGCTACTATATGCAGCAGCTATTAACCCCAGCAAGAAAAATATAAAAACCCCGGTTCCTAAATAGTTTTTAGCTAATAATGGAAATAATTCGTCTTTATGAGCAT
The DNA here is from genome assembly GCF_026410255.1 of Xanthomarina sp. F1114. Lineage (GTDB taxonomy): Bacteria > Bacteroidota > Bacteroidia > Flavobacteriales > Flavobacteriaceae > Xanthomarina. The sequence goes on along the minus strand of NZ_JAPMLL010000006.1, from coordinate 139,075 downwards.
CTATACCGTTTTGCTCTGCATAAACTGTTAGTAATAAGCCTAAACTTAAAAAGATAAAATTTACAATTGTTAGAACTATAGTAAACCAAAACATGTTTTTTTGAGCATCTTTTAAGGTTTTACAGGTTAAGTTTTTTTGCATCATATCTTGGTCTAAACCTGTCATAACAATAGCAATAAAAGCACCAGAAATAAACTGTTTCCAAAAGTAATCACTAGATTTAAAATCGTCGAAAAAGAAGGTTTTCGATAAATCGCTATCCAACACATAACTTAAGACATTTCCACTTGTTAGACCTAATTCATCACTTACAAAATAGATGGTAACTCCAACAGCAATAAGCATAAAGAGTGTTTGTAGTGTATCTGTCCAAACAATGGTTTTTATTCCAGATTTAAAGGTGTATAGCCAAATAAGTAAAACAGTAATAATAACTGTTTGCCAAAAAGCAATACCAATTTCATCAAAAAGGATAACTTGTAAAACATTTGCAACCAAAAACAATCTAAAGCTAGCTCCAACAACTCTTGAAATTATAAAAAATAAAGCTCCGGTTTTATAAGAGTAGTCTCCAAAGCGTTCTTCTAGATAGGTGTAAATTGAAGTTAAGTTTAGTTTGTAGTATAAAGGAAGTAGGATAGTTCCTATAACCAAATATCCAACAACGTATCCTAGAACCACTTGCATATAACTAAACTGGGAGGCTTCAACCCATCCAGGAACAGAAATAAAAGTTACCCCAGAAAGCGATGCGCCAATCATCCCAAAAGCTACTAAATACCATGGCGATTGCTTATTCCCTTTAAAAAAAGCATCATTTCCAGATTTTTTTCCTGTGAAATAGGAGATTAAAACCAATACACCAAAATAAGAAATGATGAGTAGGATTATTTGAGTTGGAGTCATAAGAATATCTGTTTCAAGGGGTCAAATTACGCGTATTATGCGCCAAATTCCAATTTTTTATTTAAGAAGCTTTTTGTTTTAAAAAGAATCATGTAAAATTAGTGTAATTTGACTCTAAGTAGTAAATTCGCAGCCATGGAATTTTCATCAAAACTTTTAGAAAAGGCAGTCAATGAGATGTCGCAGCTACCCGGAATAGGTAAGCGTACAGCTTTGCGTTTAGTATTGCATTTGCTAAGACAACCTGAAGATCAAACACTTCAGTTGGCTAAAGCCTTGGAATCTATGAGAGTAGATATAAAGTTCTGTAAAAGCTGCAATAATATAAGTGATAACGAGATTTGTGAAATTTGCGCCAATCCACATAGAACTAACGAGGTTATATGTGTGGTAGAAGATATCCGCGATGTTATGGCCATAGAAAACACCAGTTCTTTTAAGGGATTATATCACGTTTTAGGAGGGAAGATTTCGCCTATGGACGGCATTGGTCCTAACGACTTGAACATTCAGCCTTTGGTAGAAAAAGTAAAACAAGGAATAGTTAATGAACTTATTTTCGCATTAGGTTCCACTATGGAAGGAGATACTACAAACTTCTATATTTATAAACAAATTCAAGATTATAATATAACTACTTCAACCATTGCTCGAGGGATATCGGTTGGAAACGAATTAGAATATACAGATGAAATTACCCTTGGACGAAGCATTATTAACCGCATTCCTTTTGAGGCGTCATTAAAATCTTGATTACTTACTTTTGAAGCTTTCAGTTATCATATTAAACTATAATGTGCGCAATTTTTTGGAACTTTGTCTAAGAAGTGTGGAAGCGGCAATAACAAATATTGATGCTGAAATTATAGTGATTGATAACGACTCTCCTGATGATAGTTGTCAAATGGTAAAACAGTTATTCCCGAAAATAAAACTTATTGAAAACAATTCTAACGATGGGTTTTCTACAGGAAATAATTTGGGAATAAAAGAAGCTCAAGGAGAATACCTATGTATTTTAAATCCAGATACGGTTGTTGCAGAAGACACCTTTGAGATTCTTCTAAAATTTGCTGATGTTACTCCAGATTTAGGAATTTTAGGTTGTAAATTAATTGATGGCAAAGGAGAGTTTTTGCCAGAGAGTAAAAGAAACTTACCAACCCCTATGGTCTCTATTAAGAAATTATTGGGTTATTCAAAGCCCTATTACGCTCATCATTTAAGTCCTAATCAAACGGGAAAAGTACCCATGTTAGTCGGTGCTTTTATGATTATTAAAAAAGATATTTACAACGAAGTAGGAGGATTAGATGAAAACTATTTTATGTATGGTGAAGACATCGATTTATCTTATAAAGTGTTAAAAGCGGGTTACGAAAACTATTATAATCCAGAAACTTCGGTTATTCATTTTAAAGGTGAAAGTACTCTAAAAGATAAAACCTATGCCAAAAGATTTAATGGCGCTATGCAATTGTTCTTTAAAAAGCACTTTAAACCTAATTGGCTCTTTAATATTTTAATATGGATTGGTATTAAAGTGGTATCTGTTTTTTATCCTAAAGGAGAGGAATCTTCTTTTACAGTTAAGGATTATGTTTTAATTTCTAATAAAAATAATCCACAACTTCAAGCTACATTAAAAAGAAACATGGAGTTGCAGCCTGTTATATCAAGCTATACTCCTAATGTTGAGTATATTTTAGACACAGATTATTTGGGCTTTAAGAAGGCTATTAGCCTTGTGTCTAAAAATGAAATAAAACATCCTAGCTCCTTTAAATTTCTATTAAATACATCTCAAGTTATTCTAGGAAGTAATAGCTCTAAAAGTAGAGGAGAGGTTATTCACTTTAAAGAATAATAGAGAGTAAGAAGTCGTTGTAGAGTCTCTCTAAAACGATGTTATTTTCAAAACAATCACTTTTTACCTTAGAAAAGGTATTTAATTATAAAAGAGAAAGAAAAAATCTTGATGCCTTTTGTAATCCCATGTTGTCAAAAGCAATTACTCTTAAACAACTAGCGATAAATAATTAATTAAAGAAACTGTAATAGATTAGATGAATTTTCATTAATTTTGCAGTCATAATTTAAAAAAACACCTTTCCATTACAGATATGGCAAAATTTGAATTGAAACTCCCAAAAATGGGCGAAAGCGTTGCAGAAGCAACCATTACTTCTTGGTTAAAGGAAGTAGGAGATACGATTGAAGCAGACGAAGCAGTTCTTGAAATTGCAACAGATAAAGTTGATAGCGAAGTACCTAGTGAGGTCGATGGCGTTTTAGTTGAAAAATTATTCGATGTAGACGACGTGGTCCAAGTAGGACAAGTTATTGCAATTATCGAAACCGAAGGTCAAGAATCTGGTGATGTTACTGCTGCTCCAAAAGAAGAAGCGGCTAAACCAGAAGCTGTATCTCAAGTAGCACAAACAGTAGAAACTGCAAAAGAAACGGTGGCAGCTGTTAGCTCTACAGAAGATAGATTCTATTCGCCTTTAGTTAAAAATATAGCTAAGAAAGAAGGTATTTCTCAAGAAGAATTAGATACTCTTTCTGGTTCAGGAAAAGATGGTCGTGTTACTAAAAACGATATTCTGGCTCATTTAGAGTCTAGAGGATCTGCTGCAAAGCAACAGCCTTCGAAAGCGACAGAAGCACCAAAAGCTGCTCCTGAAAAACCTGCAGCAACACCTGTTGTGGCTAGTGGAGAAGACGAAATTATAGAAATGACCAGAATGGGCAAAATTATTGCACATCACATGGTAGAATCTGTTCAAACTTCAGCACACGTACAGAGTTTTATTGAAGCAGATGTAACAAAAATCTGGAATTGGAGAAAGAAAGTTAAAGATGGCTTTGCAAAACGTGAAGGAGAAAACTTAACCTTTACGCCAATCTTTATGGAAGCCATTGCAAAAGCCTTACGCGACTTCCCAATGATGAATATTTCCCTTCAAGGAGATACTATTGTAAAGAAAAAACATATCAACTTAGGTATGGCTGCAGCTTTAGGAGATGGAAACTTAATTGTTCCTGTAATTAAAGATGCCGACCAACTTAATTTAGTTGGAATGACCAAAAAGGTTAACGATTTAGCTAACAGAGCCAGATTAAACCAATTAAAACCAGACGATATTCAAGGAGGTACTTATACAGTTACCAACGTGGGAACTTTTGGCAGTATTATGGGAACCCCAATTATAAATCAACCACAAGTAGGTATTTTAGCACTTGGAGCTATTAGAAAAGTTCCTGCTGTTGTTGAAACTCCTGAAGGCGATTTTATTGGCATCCGTTATAAAATGTTCCTATCACATTCTTACGATCACCGTGTTGTAAACGGTGCTTTAGGTGGACAATTTGTAAAAGCCGTGAAAGATTATCTAGAGGCTTGGGATTCGAATAGAGAAATCTAAACAAATACTTTTTAAAAAAGAGATCTAGAAGACTTAGCGTAGCTAATCTCATTAATATAAAGCAAAAGCACAATTTTAGGATTGTGCTTTTTTTATTTTGAGAGAGGAAAGAATCTTAATGCCTGTCAATTATATTTTAATTATCAGCTACAAAGCCTTCCCAGCGTCGCATATAATCAATAAAAATATCACTTAAACCTTCATTTTTTAGATAAGCAACGGAAACAGGGTTCTCAATAGGTATAAAGTTTGGGTTATCAATTACACGTTTCGGAAAGTCGTGATGTAAAATTCCGGAGCGTCCAATAGATACAAAGTCAACTCCAGCGTCTAATACTTTTTGTACATCTTCTCCAGTTCTAATTTTTCCTGCAACAGTAAGTTTTACGTTTTTAAAATTTAAATCGGTTACCTGTTCTAATAATGTTTTTTTACTATCCGAATAATCTTCAGCCGGTTTAAAACAATCCCAAAGAGATAGATCTAAAAAATCAATATGGTTCTCATCAATCAGTTGTTGACTAACTGTTTTTATTTCCGAGAGCTTCATTCCAAAGCGTTCTGGAGAAAGGCGTACTCCAAGTAAGAATGTTTTGCCACAAGCCTTACTAATGCCTTCAACAATTTCAAAAAGTAAACGTGATCGGTTTTTCAAAGAACCACCATATTCATCGGTACGTTTATTGATATCGCTACTTAAAAACTGAGTTAAAATATAACCATGGGCACCATGAACTTCAACACCATCATATCCACATTTTTGAGCGCGAATAGCGGCTTGGATAAAATCCTCTTTAAGTTGTTTCACTTCTTCTAATGTTAAAGCCCTGGCATGATGCTTTTCGTTATCAGATGCACACACCGCTTTTTGTTTAATCACCTCAAAAGGCGAGCGCATACCCGCATGGTGCAACTGTATCACAGCTACACTATTTTGAGATTTTATTTTTGAAACTAGTTTTTTATGCCCGTCTATTAAGTCATCAGCGAAGATGCCTAACTGTCCAGGAAAGCCTTTTCCAATTTCTTGAACATGCGAAGCGCAGGTCATAACTAAACCAAAACCACCTTGAGCGCGCATAGTGAGCCAATTATATTCATCATCAGATAACTGACCGTTTTCATGACTTTGCTGATTGGTAAGTGGTGCCAGCATAAACCGGTTTTTCATTTTTATTCCACAGGAAAATTCGATAGAATCTGAAGGCTTTTTTTTCATAAAACTTAGCAATTTTTGTTATGTAAATTTCGGATATTCCAACAACAATTCAAATTTTAAGAATAGGTTTATAGTTTTAGTATTTCTAACTACCTTTGTCCAAAATTAATTTACATGCAACTTAATCTTACAAAACCCATCTGTTTTTTCGATTTGGAAACTACTGGAATTAATATTTCTAAAGACCGAATTGTAGAAATATCCATTCTAAAAGTATATCCAGATGGCAAAGAAGAACGCTATACTCGTATAGTAAACCCTACAATTCCTATTCCTGCAGAGGTTACAAAAATTCACGGAATTACAGATGCAGATGTGGCAGATAAACCCACGTTTAAAGATTTGGCCAAAGAGATCTATAATATGATTAAAGATTCAGATTTGGGTGGATTTAATTCAAATAGATTTGATATTCCTGTATTGGCAGAAGAAATGCTTCGTGCTGATATTGATTTTGATATGAAAAACAGGATGTCTGTAGATGTTCAGACTATTTTTCATAAAATGGAACAAAGAACGCTTGTGGCTGCTTATAAATTTTATTGCGATAAAAATCTGGATGATGCCCATAGTGCAGAAGCCGATACCTTTGCTACTTATGAAGTATTGAAAGCTCAAATAGCTAAATATGACGATTTAGAAAACGACACAAAGTTTTTAGCAGAATTTAGTTCTCGTAAAAAGTTTGCCGATTTTGCGGGCTTCCTTGTTTATAATAAAGAAGGAGAAGAATGTTTTTCTTTCGGAAAGCATAAAGGGAAACGTGTAGTAGATGTTTTAGAAACAGAGCCAGGCTATTTTGGATGGTTGTTAAATGCCGACTTTCCTTTGTATACAAAAAAAGTGCTGACATCTATTAAGCTAAGATCTTTCAATAATAAACTAGATTAGAATGAAGCTTATTTGTATAGGTAGAAATTATACGGATCATATAAAGGAGTTGGAAAACGAAAAACCAACAGATCCCGTGGTATTTTTAAAACCAGATACGGCCATCCTGTTAAAGAAACAACCTTTTTTTATACCAGATTTTTCTAAAGATGTTCATCATGAAGTCGAGATTTTGGTAAAAATCACAAAAGTAGGGAAGTATATCGATAAAAAATTTGCCCATAAATATTACGACGAAATAGGCCTAGGAATAGATTTTACAGCAAGAGATTTGCAAGCAAAGCTGAAAGAAAAAGGATTGCCTTGGGAAAAGGCCAAAGCTTTTGATGGAGCTGCTGTAATTGGAGATTGGTTGCCAAAATCTGAGTTAGGAAATCTAGATGATATTAATTTTTCATTAGAAAAAAATGGAAAAGTTGTTCAAACAGGAAATACAAGTCACATGCTCTGGAAAATAGATGAGTTGATAGAATATGTGTCAAAATATTTCACTTTAAAGATTGGAGACATTATCTTTACGGGAACGCCAGCAGGAGTTGGAAGAGTAAATACTGATGATAAATTGGGGGGATTTATAGAAAACAAACAAATGTTTTCAATAACAGTAAAATAAATGGAAATACATTATAAATTATACCGTGTACGCGAATTAGCCGATGGGGATGAAGATTTTGTAAAAGCATTGGCCGAAGCATTTTTAGGAGAAGTTCCAGAAGATGCGGAAAACTTAAAAAATGCGGTTGCAAACAAAGACTATTACACAGCTTATCAAGCAGCACATAAAATGAAACCAACTGTAGATTTATTCGAGCTTGGAGTGCTTCAAGACTTAATAGAAGTTCAGGATTGGGGAAAATTTGAAAAAACAGGCTTAGATATTTCAGAAAAGTTAAACATAGTATTAACAGCTGTAGATAATGCCTCTCAAGAATTAAAAGCAGACTTTAATCTGTAATGCAAGCAGAAATAATTACTATAGGAGACGAAATCCTAATCGGTCAGATTGTAGATACCAATTCAGCTTTTATTAGTAAAGCCCTTAATAATATTGGAGTTTCAGTATATCAAATTGAATCCATTCAAGACGATAGAGCACATATTCTAAAAGCTTTAAAAGAGGCTGAGAATAATGCTGAAATAATTATTATTACTGGAGGATTAGGGCCTACAAAGGATGATATTACTAAAAAAACCATTGCCGAGTACTTTCAGGATACTTTAGTACAGAGCGATGCTGTTTTAAAAAACATCCAATATCTTTGGGAAAACCACATCAAACAACCCTTGTCTCAAGTAAACATAGATCAGGCTTTGGTGCCTTCTAAGGCTCAGGTTTTAATGAATGTTAATGGTAGCGCTCCAGGTATGTGGTTGGAACAAAACGGCAAAATATTTATTTCATTACCAGGAGTTCCTTTCGAAATGAAAGCTTTAATGGAAAACCTGGTAATTCCTAAATTAAGGGAAACCTATAAATTCCCATATATTAAGCATACTACTATTTTAACTTATGGTTTAGGCGAAAGTTCTTTAGCCGAAAGAATTGAAACTTGGGAAGATAACTTGCCAAGTTTTATAAAATTAGCATATTTACCTGGATTGGGAAGAGTGCGTTTGCGTTTATCGGCTAAGAATACTGACAGAAATTTGGTAGAAACCGAAATGCAAAACCAAATAAATAAGTTATTACCTCAATTAGAGGATATCTTTGTAAGTTTTGAATCAGAAGATTCTATCGAAGCTGTTATTAGTAATCAATTAACTCGTTTAGGATTAACTGTTGCTACAGCCGAAAGTTGCACTGGAGGGAAAATTGCAGAATCGCTCACAAAAATTCCTGGAGCTTCTAATTATTTTAAAGGAAGTATTGTAAGTTATGCTACACAATCTAAAATTAATGTTTTAAAAGTTTCAGAAGAACTTATTAATGAGCATTCTGTGATAAGTGCTCCCGTTGCAGAAGCTATGGCTAAAAATGTTTTAGAAATTTTTCAAACGGATTATGCCATTGCAACTACGGGGAATGCGGGACCGGATAAAGGAGATTCAGATGCTGAGGTTGGAACTGTATTCATTGCTATTGCTACAAAGGATAGAGTTTTTTCGGAAGAATTTAATTTAGGAAACCATCGAACTAAAGTAATTAGGAAAGCGGTAAACAAAGCTTTTGAAATGCTTGAAAAAGAAATTTTAAAAAAGTAACAATTTTAGTTTGTTGATATTATAAAGTTTTACTAAATTTGCAGCCTGTTTAAAATAATCAATTAATGATTTTTTTGTAAACAGAATAAAATAACAATATTTAAAGTTAGAAGAAATGTCAAGAGTTTGTGAACTTACTGGAAAGAAAGCGATGGTTGGAAACAACGTGTCTCACGCAATGAATAAAACAAAGCGTAAATTTGATGCAAATCTTATTAAAAAACGTTTTTATCTTCCAGAAGAAGATAAATGGGTAACTTTAAAAGTTTCTACTTCAGCGTTAAAGACTATCAATAAAATTGGTATCGCAGCTGCACTTAAAGAAGCTAAATCTAAAGGGTTTTATAAATAATAGCCTATAAGGTTGAGATCTCTTCCTTCGAGGAGATTAAAAATTAATATATTTTTACAATGGCAAAGAAAGGTAACAGAATACAAGTAATTTTAGAGTGCACAGAGCATAAAGAATCTGGACAACCAGGAACTTCTAGATACATTACTACTAAGAATAAAAAGAACACTCCGGATAGAATGGAAATTAAAAAATTCAATCCTATCTTGAAGAAAATGACTGTTCATAAAGAAATTAAATAATTAGAGATTTACGCTAGTAAAACTCAAATCGTTCAAATTAGAGATTTACGCTAGTAAAACTCAAATCATTCAAATTAGAGATTTACGCTAGTAAAACTCAAATCGTTCAAATTAGAGGTTTTTAAAATTAAAAACGTCAAATAGTATAAATTAAAAACTTATTTATAAGTTTTAAAAAGCATTAAACATGGCAAAGAAATCAGTTGCATCGTTACAAACAGGGTCTAAAAGATTAACAAAAGCTATTAAAATGGTGAAATCTCCTAAAACAGGAGCTTACATGTTTGTTGAATCAATTATGGCACCAGAACAAGTAAACGAGTGGTTATCTAAACACTAACTCAAACTTGTTGTACAATATTTAAGCTGCTTTCTATTTTAGAGAGCAGCTTTTGTTTTATATTTACAGCTATAAAAATGACAAATGTTCAGCTAAACTAGTTAGGCAAGGCTTTTGTTTCATCTAATATTATTGAACTGAAATAAAATGAGTTTTTTTAAAAAAATATTTTCTTCCGAAAAAAAGGAAACGCTAGATAAAGGTTTAGAAAAATCTAAAACCAATTTCTTTAATAAGTTAAGTAAAGCAGTTGCTGGAAAGTCTAAAGTCGATGATGAGGTTTTAGATAATCTTGAAGAAATCCTAGTTACTAGTGATGTTGGTGTAAATACTACCTTAAAAGTCATTAAACGTATTGAAGCTCGTGTACAAGAAGACAAATATCTGGGTACAGACGAATTAAATAAAATTCTTCGCGAAGAAATTGCTGGTTTATTAAGCGAAACCAATTCTGGAGAAGCTACCGAATATACTATTCCAGAAATGCCAACTAATGCCGAAGGTAACAAAACACCTTACGTTTTAATGGTGGTTGGAGTCAATGGAGTGGGAAAAACAACTACTATTGGAAAGTTGGCTTATCAGTTTAAAAAACAAGGCTTAAATGTGGTTCTTGGAGCTGCAGATACTTTTAGAGCAGCAGCAATCGATCAACTTCAAGTTTGGGCAGATCGTGTTGAAGTTCCTATGATAAAACAAGCTATGGGAAGCGATCCAGCCTCTGTAGCTTTCGATGCTGTTCAATCTGGTGTTAAGCAAAATGCAGATGTTATTATTATCGATACAGCTGGACGTTTACACAATAAGGTGAACCTAATGAACGAGCTAACAAAGGTAAAACGCGTTATGCAAAAAGTAATTCCAAATGCGCCTCACGATGTACTATTAGTTTTGGATGGTTCTACCGGACAAAATGCATTTGAACAAGCAAAACAATTTACGGCTGCAACCGAAGTAACCTCACTTGCTGTAACTAAATTAGACGGAACTGCTAAAGGAGGTGTAGTAATTGGTATTTCAGATCAGTTTCAAATTCCTGTAAAATATATTGGAGTAGGAGAAGGTATTGAAGATCTTCAGGTATTTAATAAATATGAATTTGTAGATTCTTTCTTTAAGTAATAAATTACTGCTTTTCATAATATGCAGAATATACTAAGTAGTCGTAGGTGTCTATTTCATACTCTACCACAAAATCGCCATTTGCCATAACATACCCATATAAGCTATAAACCGTATCTGTAGAAGCACCTTGAAATAATTGTTGATCAGGAATTATAATTTCTCCACATGAATTTTCAAAATTAAAACCTTGGTCGGTGTTATAGTATCCAATGGGCCAATGTCCAGTTGTTTGGGTCTTGTAATAATTAGGAGAAATTAATGTAATGGTTTCAATACCTTGATCAGTCACAATTCCATTATCTCTTGTGACTATAACATGATAAGACCCAGTTAAATCTTGAGAAACTGTAGTTACAACTAAAGGGTCAGAATACGCACTAAAACCATCTGATCCACAATTAGCTCTAACATATATATCATAGGTAGTTCCTGCTTGAAGATATGTGTCAATGGTTGTAAAATTATCTGTTGTATTTATTACTCTACCAGTCCCCAAGTTAAAACCTGTTACTCCATATTCAACTTTGAAATCCGATTCTCCATTTGAATCCCAATATAAAGAAATACTACATAAATCAATTGTATCCAGATTAAGGGAAGTTGGTTTCTGGCATGCTGTTTCTGTAACAAATACGACAGGACCTATAACATCGCTAAAATTTGTGTCACTACATTTTGTTGTCAGATAAACATCATATGATGTGGCTTGTGAAAGATCAGTAAATTCGTAACCTAATCCTGAAGTAGAAATGGTTGTTCCTTGTCCTCGAGTAAAACCTGAAATTCCATATTCAATTTCATAAGAATTAGAGTTATTTCCTATCCAATTTATTATAGCTGAATTTGTAGTAATTGTACCGACTGAAATATTTATTGGAAAATGACATGTAATTGAATCGTTAGAATCGTCTGTACTATCTTTAGAACAGCTAAATACAAATAAAAATATGGAAAGGAAAAAGAGTGTATGTTTCAAAGTAGGTTTAATTAGAATTAAGGCTAGCTAATATAGAAATTACTCGCTAATAATGGAAGATTAAACTTCAATTTTTAAAATGTGTTATTAACTCTTTAACTCTAAAAAGAAGCTTATATTTGCAGTCCAAAATAATAAGATGAGAACGAAGTCGCTTAAAAAGAACAAAATCAATGTAGTAACACTAGGCTGTAGTAAAAATGTTTACGATAGTGAGGTGTTAATGGGACAGCTAAAAGCCAGTGGGAAAGAGGTTGTACATGAAGAGGAAGGAAATATTGTTGTAATTAATACTTGTGGTTTTATTAATAACGCCAAGGAAGAGAGTATTAATACCATTCTTAATTTTATGCAGAAAAAGGAAGATGGTGATGTCGATAAAGTTTTTGTTACTGGCTGTTTAAGCGAGCGTTACAAACCAGATTTACAGAAAGAAATCCCGAATGTAGATCAATACTTTGGTACTACAGAATTGCCAGGTTTATTAAAAGCTCTTGGTGCAGATTATAAACATGAATTAATAGGCGAACGTTTAACAACAACGCCTAAAAACTATGCGTATTTAAAAATTGCTGAAGGTTGCGACAGACCTTGTAGTTTCTGTGCCATTCCAATTATGCGTGGTAAACACAGATCGACACCAATTGAAGAGATTGTAATTGAAGCTGAAAAACTAGCCGCTAACGGAGTAAAGGAATTAATTCTTATTGCCCAGGATTTAACCTATTACGGACTTGATTTATACAAAAAACGAAACCTCGCTGAATTACTTGAAGCTTTAGTAAAAGTAGACGGTGTAGAGTGGATTCGTTTGCACTATGCCTTCCCTACAGGATTCCCAATGGATGTTTTGGATGTAATGAATCGTGAACCTAAAGTTTGTAACTATTTAGATATTCCTTTACAACATATTTCAGATCATATTTTAAAAAGTATGCGTCGTGGAACCACCAAGGAAAAAACTACCAAGTTGCTGAAGGAGTTTAGACAAGTAGTTCCAGAAATGACTATAAGAACCACGTTAATTGTTGGGTATCCAGGAGAAACAGAAGCAGACTTTGAAGAATTGAAGCAATGGGTTTCAGACATGCGTTTTGAGCGTTTGGGTTGTTTTACTTATAGCCATGAAGAAAACACACATGCATATAATTTGGAAGACGATGTACCAGAAGATGTTAAACAAGATCGAGCCAACCAGATTATGGAAATTCAATCTCAGATTTCCTGGGAACTCAATCAAGCTAAAATTGGACAAACCTTTAAAGTGGTTATCGATAGAAAAGAAGGCGAGTATTTTATTGGACGTACAGAATTTGATTCTCCAGATGTAGATAACGAGGTGCTTATTGATGCTACTAAAACGTATTTAAAAACGGGTGAGTTTGCAACAGTAAAAGTCACAGAGGCAGCCGATTTTGATTTGTATGCTGAGGTTGTAACTTCATAATTATCTCATTCATATCAGTTAATTGTATTTGATTTATTACTCATGTTTGTTTTTTATTAAAACCCAAAATACTTTGAGGCAATAGAAAAATAAATCAGTACACCACAAATATCCGAAAGAGAGGTTACTAAAGGCGCACTAGCTGTAGCTGGGTCAACTTTTAATTTTGTAAAGATAAAAGGTAATAATAGTCCAATTAAACTTCCTAACATGACATTTAAAACCATTGCAATAGAAACTACAGCTATAATGTCTGGGGCTCTAAAACTTGCAACAGCAGCAATACTGGCAGCCATAGTAACTCCTAATAGAAAGGAAACCAAAACTTCTCTTCCAATTAATTTATACCAATCGCTTATTTGCACTTTGCCTAAAGCTAGATATCTAATCATAAGGGTTGCCGATTGAGAACCTGCGTTACCACCACTATCAATTAATAAGGGTAAAAAGAATACTAGAGAGACCGTAGATTGAATAACATCTTCAAAATTAGACAGGGCAGCTCCCGAGAAAATATTCATAAAAACCAAAAGCACTAACCACATGATTCGGTTTTTGTATAAATTGAAAATACGTTCTTTTAGAGGATTAATACCCGCATTTTGAATAGAACCAAATTTATGAAAGTCTTCTGTAGATTCTTCTTCAACAACATCCATAATATCGTCGAAAGTGACAATCCCTAAAAGCACACCTTCTTGGCTTAAAACCGGTAATGCTACGCGATCGTAATCCTTAAAAACTGGAATCGCCATTTCTTGGTCGTCCATGGCATTTAAAAAGGTGAATTTATGATCAATTAACTCTTCTATAAGTTGATCTGGAGATGCTAAGATTAATTCTTTTATAGATATATCGTCAATTAATTTCCAATCATTATCTATAATATATATAACATTTAATGTTTCAGAATCTTTTCCGTGTTTTCTAATATGCTCAAAAGCTTGAGCTACTGTAAACCCTTCTTTTATTGCAACAAATTCTGGAGTCATTAGTCGTCCAATACTATCTTTAGGATAACTTAAAAGCTGAACGGTAATTTTTTGTTCTTCGGGAGATAACCTTTCAATAAGACGTTGTGCAATATCTCCTGGCAATTCTTCAAAAAATGCCGTTCTATCATCTGGGTTAATATCGTTAAGTACCCGAGATAGTTTTTGAAAATTCTCTGTTAACCCATCGATAATGGCCTCTTGCTCGGAGTGAGGAAGCAGTTTAAAAACAGCCTTAGTTTGACTTCTAGATAATAATCTAAAAAATATTATTTTATCATTTTTAGATACAATTTCAATTAGATGTGCAGTATCTAAGGCATCTAAATTATTCAAGGAACGCTTTAAAGCACGCCATTTTCTGTTTTTAACAAGTTCAAGAAAATCTGTTTTGATTACTGACATAAACGTTTTTTAGTGTTGTCTATAGAATAATTAAATCTTCGGGAAAAAACAGCTTAAAAAAAGTAGATGCTTTTGAGGTTTTTTGCCCCTCAAAAGCATCTATTATTTATTACCCATGTATGGTTTCTTGTTTTCCATATCGTTGAATCACTTCAGCTTCAAAGTCAATAAGTTCTTTCCAACGTTTATCTACATCTACTTCTTTTCCGTACTTTCTGGCAAAACCAATAAAGAGTGTATAATGTCCAGCCTCGCTAATCATTAATTCATGATAAAACTTAGCTAATTCAGGATCTTTAATGTTTTGAGATAAAAGTTTAAAACGTTCGCAGCTTCTAGCTTCAATCATGGCAGAAAATAAGAGCCTGTCTACCATAGCTTGAACCCGGCTTCCACCTTTATTCATAAATTTATAAAGCTCATTTACGTAGCTGTCTTTGCGTTCTCTTCCAAGGGTATACCCTCTTTGTTTTATAATATCATGTACCATCTCAAAATGTTCTAACTCTTCTTTTGCTAGAGCTAATAATTCGGTTACCAAATCCGGATATTCAGAATTAAGTGTAATTATGGTTATAGCATTGGTTGCTGCTTTCTGTTCGCACCAGGCATGATCTGTAAGTATTTCTTCTAAATTCGCTTCTGCAATATTAACCCAACGTGGGTCTGTAGCTAATTTTAATCCTAACATGAAAATATATTTTTTAGTAAAGATAAGCAATCTTTCTTGCTCAAAATTTATAAGTAGTTTTAAGAGTGAAAACTGTAAATAAACGACCTAATAGGTCTAGTTATTTACAAAAATTGGATTTTCTTTAAACACAGGGTCCGTTTTCACAACAAGGTCCTAGTTGACATTCAAAAAAAGTTGCTACAACGTTAATCAATAAGATGGCTGTAGCTAAATAAAAGGTGTATTTTTCGAATGGAAGAATCACATTTTTCATCTTTTTAAACGAATTGCTAAAAAATAAAAATATAGCAGATCCTAAGATACTTGCTCCAAAAATAAAAACACCCCATGTATATAAATGAAAACCGAATATTGGTGTGCCGTATCCAAGATTACCCGGATCCGGACATATATGGAGTAAAACCTGTCTCATGGAAAACATACACCCTATGATAGCAGCTATAATTACAACAGCAAAATGTTGAGGTTTAAAGCCAAAATAGATGTTAAGCGACAAGCCGAAAATAACCCCAAACATTGCTAAACGTTGAAGTAAGCATAAAGGGCAAGGATCTTCATGTAATCCAAATTAAAAGTATAAAGCACCAATTAGAATACTACAAACAATTAAAATGGATAAACTATTGGCATATTTTAATGTTTTCATCATATTAAAAACTTAGATTTAATGTTGAATCACTATGATATAAAAACATAAGAATACTTGAAATAGTAGCTATTCCAAAAAGCAAATAGGCTAGTTTTTGACTTTTTTTTATGACACTCAGAAAAGCTAAGAAATAAATTAAAAATATAATACTCATGGTTCCGGAATAAAGTTTATTAAATATAGTTTTTTTAATTAGTTATTCAATACATTTCTTCAGTTTTGAAGAAATGTATTATTGGTTTTCAAGGTTTTACAGTCTATATTTTAAGTTAATTTTAAGACTAGAAGCCGTATCTTTACGTTTTAAAACTGCAAAGCTTTACTATGCCAACAGACTGTATTTCCTTTAAAGACACCAACTATTTTTCTAGTCTAATCTGTGATTATTTAGAAGAAAAAGATACTTTAAAACCTTTTTATAATAAGTTTCCAAACCTTAAAAATTTTCAAACCCAAATAGCCGAAAAAAAATCTCAGTTTTCAGAAAATTCCAGAAGGGTTTTAGTCAACAGTTTAAAAACACAATACAAACATGTTGAAACTTCCAGTAAAACAGAAGCTAATATAAATGGACTTTTGAAGGGCAATACCTTTACAATAACAACGGGGCATCAATTAAATTTGTTTACTGGACCTTTGTATTTTTTCTATAAAATTATTTCGACCATTAATCTCTGTAAAGAGCTTAAAAAAACATATCCTAAGGAAGATTTTGTGCCTATTTATTGGATGGCGACAGAGGACCATGATTTTGAGGAAATTAATTTTTTCAATTTTGAGGGCAAAAAAATCCGATGGAATAAAAAAGCTTCTGGAGCGGTTGGAGAATTAGATTTGGCTGGTTTACAACAAGTGTCAGATTTATTTGCTTCGCAGTTAAATACAGGTAAAAATGCAGCAACTTTAAAAAAACTTTTTGAAAAGGCTTATACCAATCACAATAACTTAACAGAAGCGACTAGGTTTTTGGTGAATGAACTTTTTGCCGATACAGGCTTGGTTATTCTTGACGGAAATGACAAAGATCTAAAACGTCTATTTCTTCCTTATGCTAAGGATGAATTACTCAATCAAACATCCTTTAAAAAGGTTACTGAAACTTCCGAAAAGTTAAACAACTTATCTACAAACTATAAAATACAAGTTAATCCGCGAGAGATAAACTTATTCTATTTAAAAGAAAACTTGAGAGAACGAATAGTTTTTGAAGATGATTTATACAAGGTTTTAAATACTAATATAACCTGGAACAAGAATGAGTTAATAAAACACTTAAATGAAGCGCCGGAACGCTTTAGTCCCAATGTTATTTTAAGACCTTTATATCAAGAAGTTATTCTTCCAAACCTTTGTTATATCGGTGGAGGAGGCGAACTAGCTTATTGGTTTCAACTAAAATCTAATTTTGAAACGCAAAACGTAGCTTTTCCTGTGTTATTACTTCGGAATTCAGCCGTGTTAGTTTCTAAAAAACAACAGAGTAAACTTAAAAAGTTAGAATTGCCGATAACTGATTTATTTTTAAAACAAGACGCTTTACTCGAAAAAGTAAGTAGAGAACGTTCAGAAATTGAAATCGATTTTTCAAATCAGAAATCCTTCTTGGAAAAACAGTTTGAAGACTTGTACGAATTGGCAAAAAAAACGGATAAATCTTTTCTTGGAGCCGTGTCAGCACAAGAAAGAAAACAGATTAAAGGTCTTGAAAATCTTGAAAAGAGATTGCTAAAAGCTCAAAAGAGAAAACTAAAAGAGGTTTTAGGTCGTGTAACCTCACTTCAAAACGAATTATTCCCAAATAAAAGCCTTCAGGAAAGACAGGCAAATTTTTCTGAGTTTTATTTAGAATATGGAGACCAATTTATTCAACAGTTAATGTTAAATTTGCAACCTCTAAACCAAGAGTTTTTAATATTAAATTTAGAGTAAATCCATGCATAAAATAGATATTGACCTAATAGAAATGACCTTAGATGTCATGAAATTCGCTATTGGTAGAATTTCAGCTACCGAGCATCCTATAGGAAAACCAAAAAAATACGAAGAACTTAAAGCCCTTGTTGGCGAAACCGTTACCGAAAATGGGATAGGAGGAGAATATGCCTTCAACTTATGGAAGGATCATTTGTCAAAAGCTAATGTTCCAGTAGATCATCCTAGAAATTTGGCCTTTGTGCCAGCTGCTCCAACCCGTGCTGCTGTAATGTTCGATTTGGTTACTTCTGCTTCTAGTATTCATGGCGCATATTGGATGGAAGGTGCTGGTGGAATTTTCTGCGAAAACGAAGCCATGTCGTGGATTGTATCTTTAACAGGTATGCCGGCAGGAGCTTTTGGAGTGTTTACCAGTGGAGGAACAGCAGCTAATTTATCTGCCATTGTTACTGCAAGAGAACACTGGAGAGAAGACGACACTTATAAAAGAGAAAAAGGTTTAATTATTACTTCAATTGGAGCACATTCTTCTATTAAAGCTATGGCAAAAGTGGCGGATGTGGATATTTTATTAGTAGACTCTGAAGAAGAATTAACGGGAGAAGACCTTAGAAAAACAATCGATAAATTAAATTTTCACCAACGTAAACGTCTATTTGCAGTTGTTGCCACTGGTGGAACAACCAATGCAGGTATTATTGACGATTTAGAAGGAATTGCTGAAGTTTGTGAGAAAGAAAATATTTGGTTTCATGTAGATGCAGCCTACGGAGGAGGAGCTTTAGCAGCCGACTCTGTAAGACATTTGTTTAATGGTATTGAAAGAGCAGACAGTATTACTATAGATCCGCATAAATGGATGTTCTCTCCATACGATTGTGGAGCCGTTATTTATAAAGATCCGGAATTGGCTAAAAATGCCCATTCTCAACAAGGTTCTTATTTAGATATATTTAAAGACGAAGGTGCTCACGGATTTAATCCAACCGATTATCAACTCCAGTTAACACGTCGTGTTCGAGGTTTACCATTATGGTTTTCATTGGCAACCCATGGTACAGATCAATACAAAAAATCTGTAGAAAGAGGTATTGAATTAGCACAGATTGCTGGTAGATTAATTGAAGAGAATCCGAATGTAGAACTAGTAAGAGAGCCAAGTTTATCATGTGTTTTATATAGAAGAATTGGATGGAAACCGGAAGATTATACGCATTGGACTTACGAAAATCATGAAAAAGGTTTTGCTTTAGTAACCCCAACTAAATGGAAAAATGGTGATACTTTTGAAACGGTTTCTCGTTTCTGCTTTATCAACCCAGATACCACAGAAAATGATATTCAAAAGATTTTAGAGTCTATGAATTAAAAGTGTTTTTTAAACTTATTAGAAAAAAAATAATGCATATTTTTCTGTGTTTAAAAGGCATTTAGGAGTTCAAGACAAAAAAGTCTAACTCATAAATAGTTAATCAAAAATCAATTGTTATTTTTGCGCATGCAACACAACAAAGTACTTATTTTAGATTTCGGCTCGCAATACACACAACTTATTGCACGTCGCGTGAGAGAACTCAACATTTATTGTGAGATTTATCCATACAACAAAATCCCTAAAGAGGTTGATGAATACAAAGCAGTTATTCTATCGGGAAGTCCAAATTCTGTAAGAGCAGAAAATGTACTTCATCCAGATCTATCTCAAATTAGAGCTAAAAAACCTTTATTGGCTGTTTGTTATGGAGCTCAATATCTGGCTCATTTTTCTGGAGGCGAAGTAGCTCCTTCAAATACCAGAGAATATGGCCGTGCTAAGCTGTCTTATATAAAACCTGACGAAGCTTTCTTTGAAAACTTACAAGTAGGAAGTCAAGTATGGATGAGTCATAGTGATACTATCAAAAGTCTACCAACAAACGGTGTTTTATTGGCAAGTACGCACGATGTACATAATGCTGCATACAAAATTGAAGGCGAAGATACTTACGCTATTCAGTTTCATCCAGAAGTATATCATTCAACAGATGGGAAACAATTACTAGAGAACTTTTTAGTAAATATTGCCAAAGTTGAGCAAGATTGGACACCACAATCTTTTGTAGAAGAAACTGTAGAAGATTTACAAAATAAAATAGGAAACGATAGAGTCGTGCTTGGACTTTCTGGAGGAGTTGATTCTTCTGTAGCTGCCATGTTATTACACAAAGCAATTGGCAAAAACCTGTATTGTATTTTTGTGAATAATGGTTTATTACGAAAAAATGAATTTACAGATGTTCTGGAACAATATAAAGATATGGGGCTTAATGTAAAGGGTGTTGATGCTTCAAGTCGCTTTTTAGAGGCACTTGCAGGCTTAAGTGATCCGGAAGAAAAACGTAAAGCTATTGGTCGTGTGTTTATTGAAGTTTTTGATGATGAAGCTCATGAAATTACAGATGTAAAGTGGTTAGCTCAAGGAACTATCTATCCAGATATTATAGAAAGTGTTTCAGCCACTGGTGGTCCAAGTGCAACCATTAAAAGTCACCATAATGTAGGTGGTTTACCGGATTTTATGAAACTCAAAATTGTAGAACCTCTTAAAGCTTTATTTAAAGATGAGGTTCGTCGTGTTGGAGCTTCTATGGATATGGATAAAAACCTTTTAGGCCGTCATCCATTTCCAGGACCAGGATTAGCTATTCGTATTTTGGGAGATATTACTCCCGAAAAAGTTCGTATTTTGCAAGAAGTTGATGCTGTTTTTATAAACGGTTTAAAGGAATGGAATTTGTACGATAAAGTTTGGCAAGCAGGAGCTATACTCTTACCAGTTAATAGCGTTGGAGTTATGGGAGATGAACGTACATACGAAAAATGTGTAGCACTTAGAGCCGTAGAAAGTACAGATGGAATGACAGCCGATTGGGTAAATTTACCTTACGAATTTTTACAAAAAACATCAAACGATATAATAAATAAAGTAAAAGGCGTTAATAGAGTAGTGTATGATATAAGCTCAAAACCGCCAGCAACTATCGAATGGGAATAAACAAATCCCTTTGAAAAAAGGGGTCTCATGATTAAGAGTTAATATGTTTGTTTTTTTTTGGGTATACTTATTGGCAGTTTCAAAGAAACTCAAAAGTTTAATTAAAAAGATTTCCGTTTTCACGGGAAGTGAATATGAAAAAAATAATATACATTTTATCTTTAGTTTTAATGTTTGGTTGTGGTTCAACGCAAGCACAAGGCTTTAAAACACATAAAGTAAAAAAAGGAGAATCTGTTGAAAGTATTGCAAAATTGTACCATGTCTCTTCAAGCGATATTTACAGTTTAAACCCAGATGCCAAAAAAGGAATTAAACCTAATTCAGTGATTATAATTCCCAAATCCAAAGGCTATAATCCAGCGCCACAAGCTAGTATTGAAAAAGAGTTAATTGGTTTTAAAGAACATAAAGTTAAACGTAAAGAAACCCTTTACAGCCTTTCTAAAGAATTTGATGTTACTCAAGACGAATTAAAAAAGCACAACACTTTTCTTTATGCTAATAACCTAAGAAAAGGAGATATGTTAAAAATTCCAGTTTATAAAAAGGTTTTACAAGTAACAGAACCAGAAACTGCAACCAAAAGCTATGCGGTATTACCAAAAGAAGGGAAATGGCGAATAGCCTATAAATACGGTATTACTGTAGAGCAATTAGAAGAACTAAATCCTGATATGGAAGAGGTTTTAAATGTGGGAGATATAATTAAGGTGCCAAATATTGGAATAAAAGAAGAAAAACCAATTGACGACGCCTATTCTTATTATACAGTTTTACCAAAAGAAGGGTTTTATAGATTAAAAGTAAAATTGGGTCTTGAGCAAGAACAATTGGAAGCTTTAAATCCAGAACTTAAAGAATCAGGATTAAAAGTAGGGATGATTTTAAAAGTACCGCACAATGCTACACTTGAAGAGAATTCTAATACAGAATTAAAAGGTACAGATTTAACAAAACATATAAATAACTACAACACCAAGCATCTGGTATTTATGTTGCCTTTCCAGCTTAATAAGGTTAATGCAGATTCCATTCAAGATGCTAAAAAAGAAGTGGTTACCAATCCTTATTTAGGGATGTCCTTAGATTTTTATTCTGGATCTTTAATGGCATTAGATTCACTTAAAAAATTAGGTGTTTCCTTAAAGGTTGATGTGTACGATACTAGAAACTCTTTAAGTGAAGTCATGGATATTCTAAAGACTAATACTTTTAATGATGTAGATGCTGTAATTGGACCATTAGTTTCTAACAATATTGAAAAGGTTGCTACGCAATTAAAACCATTTAACGTTCCTGTAGTATCGCCAATTACTAAAAAAGTGGTGCTTTCAGAAAATGTATTCCAATCTAGACCGTCAGAATCTTTGCTTTATGATAAAGCGGTAAATTATGTTAAGAAGGATAGTACAAAAAACAATGTAATTATTATTTCTGATGAAAAGCACACCAAAGTAAATAATAATTTAAAAAGTAAATTTCCTTCTGCTCCTCAAATATTTTCAAGAAAAAATAAAAAGGGTGAAGATGCTTTTTATGTTTTGGATGCTGATATTACCAGTAAATTACAGACTGGAAATAATGTGGTGTTTTTAGAATCGGATAATCCTGGGTTTATTTCTAATGTTACTAGTAAATTAAATTCTATGAAAAGTAAGGAGAAGAACATTATCTTGATTACAACTAATATGAATGCTGCTTTTGAAAACGATGAGGTTTCAAATTATCACTTGTCTAATCTTGAATTTCATTTTCCTACCATAGCAAAATCATATAACGAAGACGATAATAACTCTTTCGTAAAAGCTTATGAGAAACTTTATGGAATAACACCAAATAAGATTGCTGTTCGGGGTTTCGATTTAACCATGGATGTAGTTTTGCGTTTAGTAACTTCGGAAGATTTAATCTCATCGGTAAATGAAGCACCTTTAACAGAATACGTTGAAAATAAGTTTGCTTATAAAAATAAGTTTTTAGGCGGATATTATAACGATACCGTGTACCTGGTTAAATATCAAGATTTAAAGATTATTGAAGTAAATTAAGCTATGAGCTTATTGCAACCAGATAAAGAATTTCTTATAAAATTGGCACATACCAAAATGCCATTTGGTAAATATAAAGATCGTTATCTCATAGATTTACCCGAATATTATGTGGTTTGGTATCACAATAAAGGTTTTCCAAATGGAAAATTAGGAGACATGCTAGAAACTGTTTACGAACTTAAACTAAACGGACTAGAAGAATTAATAAGAAATATAAAACGCCAATTTCCTAAATAAAGAAATTGGCGTTGCTACTATTTTTAGATTTAAATTAATCAACTTTTTCTAAACTTAGAGCCATAGCTTCTGCATAAGTTAAAACTACAACCTGACCTACATGCAGTTTCTTAATTAATTCTTTATCTTCCATTTGTATGGAAGTGAAATTCCCGTTTGGGCCTTCAATATTTACATACATAAATGGTAAATTAATTACTTGAATAGTAACTACGGCTTGAACAATAGCGCCTAAAACTGCCCCGGGTTTCCTTTCTAGATCGGCTTTATCCTTTTCAGTTACAACTACCAGAGGGTTCTTTAATTCTTCCTCAGTTGGATCACGAAATTCAGCTTTTATGTATTTGTAAAAACTAAAAGTAACATCGTCTCCAACTTCAATATCGTTAAACCGTTTAACCTCTTCTCCAGCAGTAACAGTATGTAATTCTCCTGTAGAACCCATAATGGTAACTTCACGAGTATCTTTGTTTATTTCTGTTATTTTACCTTTCTTTTCAACAAGTTCTCTTTTTTCCTTATCCGGTAAAACCTTGTCTGTAATTTGAGCTAAACTAACTTGTGTGGTAAGTAAAAATAAGATTAAATAAATACAATGGTTTGTCAATATTTTCATAATTTAATTTTTAAGTAATTGGGTGGATAACTTTACTATAAATTTAGTGTTTATTTTTTTTATATTTTTGAAATTCAACTATTTATTAAAAATATATAAATAGAAGTAAATTCCTTTAAACAATACCTTATTAACTCTTTTAATTTTGTAAATTTGCCGGCGTTTAACAGCGCAACATGACAACTACAACAAAATACATATTTGTAACCGGAGGAGTTAGTTCTTCATTAGGAAAAGGTATCATTGCAGCCTCACTTGCAAAATTACTTCAAGCTCAAGGCTATAGAACTACTATTCAAAAATTAGATCCCTACATCAATGTGGATCCAGGAACTTTAAACCCTTACGAACACGGAGAATGTTATGTAACAGATGACGGTGCGGAAACGGATTTAGATTTGGGGCATTACGAACGTTTTTTAAATGTTCCTACTAGTCAGGCAAACAACGTAACTACAGGTAGAATCTATCAAAGCGTTATTGAAAAAGAACGAAGAGGAGAGTTTTTAGGTAAAACCGTACAAGTTATCCCTCATATTACTGATGAAATAAAAGAACGTGTTCAAATTCTTGGAAAATCTGGAGATTTCGATATTGTTATTACCGAAATTGGAGGAACCGTAGGAGATATAGAGTCTTTGCCATATATTGAGGCTGTACGTCAGTTAAAGTGGGATTTAGGAGACAATAATGCCATAGTTATTCATTTAACGTTGGTACCTTATTTATCTGCAGCTGGAGAATTAAAAACAAAACCTACACAACACAGTGTAAAAACACTTATGGAATCTGGTGTTATGGCAGATATTTTGGTGTGTAGAACAGAACACGAATTACCAGACGAATTGCGCAGCAAACTAGCAAAATTCTGTAATGTACGTGAAGAAGCTGTAATCCAGTCTATTGATGCCTCAACCATTTACGATGTTCCTAATTTAATGTTGGAACAAGGTCTTGATAAAGTGGTTTTAAAGAAATTAGCTCTAGAAAGTCATTCGCCAGATTTAACAAAATGGAACAAGTTTTTAGAACGTCTTAAAAACCCAAAAACCGAAGTAACCATAGGTTTAATTGGAAAATATGTGGAGCTTCAAGACTCCTATAAGTCTATTTTAGAAGCATTTATTCATGCAGGTGCAGAAAATGAAGTTAAAGTGCATGTAGAGCCTATTCATTCAGAATATATTAACGAAGATAATGCCAAAGCCAAACTATCTCATTTAGATGGTGTTTTGGTAGCTCCAGGTTTTGGAGAAAGAGGAATTGAAGGAAAAATTGATGCTGTTCAATATGTTCGTGAAAATAATATTCCTTTTTTAGGAATTTGTTTAGGAATGCAAATGGCGGTGATAGAGTTTGCTAGAAATGTCTTAAACCTTAAGGAAGCCAGCTCTTCAGAGATGCACCCAAATACCCCAGATCCGGTTATTAACTTAATGGAAGAACAAAAAAATATTACAGATAAGGGAGGAACAATGCGTTTAGGTACTTGGGCTTGCGATATAAAAATGGATTCTTTAGCACAAAAAATCTATAAGGCTAATAGCATTCAAGAAAGACACAGACATCGTTACGAGTTTAATAATAAGTATAAGAAGCAAATAGAAGCTGCTGGAATGCTTGCAACTGGAACCAATCCAGAAACTGGCCTTGTTGAGATTGTTGAAATCCCATCTCATCCTTGGTTTATGGGAGTGCAATATCATCCCGAGTATAAGAGTACGGTTAAAAACCCTCACCCTTTATTTGTAGCTTTTATAAAAGCTGCATTAAAACATAAAAAAACAAACAAGAGTGCCACTATGGCACAAAAATAAAAACGGAGTAATTTTTGACTTAAAAATATTTCCTTGACCGATAAACTGTTAAAGAATAAGTTTTTTAAAAATTAATCACACAGCCTTCCTTCAATCAAAAACGAAGAGAAAAATTAAATATGGAAGAAAAGAAAATTGACATAAATTCGATTATCGGATTTGTACTTATTTTTGGAATTTTAGTGTACATGATGTATACTAATGCGCCTACCGAAGAAGAAAAAGCAGCTCAAGAACAAGCCAAACAAGAACAAGTTGAGGCAGAGAAAAAAGCAACCGAAAAAACAAATACAGCTGTAACAACTGCAGAGGATTTTTCTGCAGCTACAGTTACAGATTCTATGCAATTAGTTGCTTTAAATAATAAATTAGGTGCGTTTGCATATTCTTCAACACTTCCATCGGCTACCAATAAAGAAACACTGGTTGAAAATGACGTTCTAGCTCTTAAATTTAGCAATAAAGGTGGGTATTTATCTGAAATTAGATTGAAACAATTTGTCGATTTCGATTCAATTCCTATTTATTTAGTAAGAAATGGAAATACAGATTTTAATATTAATTTTGGTACAACAGATAGCCGAATCTTAAATACCAGAGATCTTTACTTCGAACCAACTATTTCTAAAAATGGAGAAAACACGGTGGTTTCAATGAAATTACAAGTATCTCCGGATAAATATTTAGAATACCGTTATGAACTAAAACCGGACGATTATATGGTAGATTTTACCATTAGATCACAAGGTTTAAGCAATGTAATAAACAGTTCTCAAGAAGTAAACCTGAATTGGGATTTAGATACCTATCGTCATGATCAAAGTATTTCGTACGAAAACCGGTATACGCGTTTAACCTATCAACACGACGGTAAAAAAGTTGACAAACTATCTCAAGCGGGAGAAGATGAGGAAACAGTAAAAGATGCTAAATGGTTATCTTACAGACAGCACTTTTTTAGTTCTATCTTAGTTTCTAAGAACCCAATAAAAAGCGTTAGAATTACGTCTGAAGATTTAGTTGAAAACGAAGATATCGATACAGTATTTACAAAACGTTATACAACAAAGTTTCCTTTAACTTTCGAAGCTGGAGAAGTAAATCAGCCTTTAAAGTTCTTTTTTGGACCTACAGACAGTAAAGTATTAAAAAAATACGACGATAATTTAGATGAAAGTATTCCATTTGGATGGGGTATTTTTGGCTGGATTAATAAAGCCATTTTTATTCCTCTTTTCGGATTCTTAAGTAGTTTCTTGCCTCATGGAATTGCTATTATTGTCATGACTATTCTTATTAAATTGTTAATGTCGTTTGTGCAGTACAAGCAATTTTTATCTCAGGCAAAATTAAAGGTGTTAAAACCAGAATTAGACGCTATTAGAGAAAAAAACAAAGACAATAAAATGAAAGCGCAACAAGAAACTATGGCGCTTCAAAATAAAGCTGGTGCTAGTCC
This sequence comes from Xanthomarina sp. F1114, assembly GCF_026410255.1. Taxonomy (GTDB): domain Bacteria; phylum Bacteroidota; class Bacteroidia; order Flavobacteriales; family Flavobacteriaceae; genus Xanthomarina. Next base: position 112,054 of record NZ_JAPMLL010000006.1, on the reverse strand, counting down.
GTTAAGTGGTTGTTTACCAGGACTTATTCAATTGCCGGTATTTTATGCTTTATTTATGTTTTTCCCAACAGCATTCGATTTAAGACAGAAAAGTTTCCTTTGGGCAGACGATTTATCATCTTATGATGCTGTATTATATTTACCATTTAAAATTCCATTTTATGGAGATCATGTTAGTTTGTTCCCAATCTTGGCAGCTATCGCTATTTTCTTTTATATGAAAATGACAACAGGACAACAAATGGCATCGCAGCCAACACAAGAAGGAATGCCTGATATGGGTAAAATGATGAAGTACATGATTTACTTCTCGCCATTAATGATGCTTTTCTTCTTTAACAACTATGCGTCAGGATTGAGTTTGTATTACTTTATTTCTAATACCATTAGTATTGGTATTATGTTAGTAATTAAGAACTATATCCTGGACGAAGATAAAATTCATGCGCAAATACAGGTGAATAAAAAGAAACCTAAAAAACAAAATCGCTTCCAAAAGAAAATGGAGGAAATGATGGAGCAGGCAGAGCAGCAAAAACAAGCACAAAATAAAAATAAGAAATAATTTAAAGCTGCCATTTTTGGCAGCTTTTTTGTTAGATAACATTTTTATAATCCCATCGTTATAATAACGATTTCTAAATTGTAAACTTTTAATGAGTATGAAGCAGATTCTAGTTATTTTAATTTTATTTATGCCAAGTATTTTCTTAGCACAAACTATTAACCAATTTGATGAAAATGGTAAAAGACATGGTGTTTGGAAAAAGAATTTTGAAAACACCGACATTGTTCGTTATGAAGGCGAATTTAAACATGGAAAAGAAATAGGTATCTTTAAATTTTATAAAAACATTAATAATAATGCTGTTTTAACAGCCTCCAAAGAGTTTAATGAGAAAGATAATTTGGCTGAAGTCTTTTTTTATGCGTCTAATGGGAACACAATCAGTAAAGGCCAGATGAATGGTAAAGACTATATTGGAGAATGGATTTATTATCATAAAGATTCTAAGGAGATAATGACTTTAGAGCACTATAATAATGAAGGTGTTTTGGCGGGCGAGAGTTTGGTTTATTATAAATCTGGTCAAATAGCCGAAAAACGTTTTTATAAAAAAGGGAAGCTAGATGGTAAGGCTACTTGGTTTTATGAGAACGGAAAAGTAATGAAGGTTTATACATACAAGGATGGACTTTTACATGGTGAGGCTAAATTTTATACATCTGCCGGAGTTCTAGAAATTGAAGGACAATATAAAAACGATAGAAAAGATGGAGTTTGGAAATATTATAAGGAGGATGGGACTTTAAGTGAAGAAAAGGATTATACCGTTTATAGTAAAAACCCATATTTAAAAAGGGACTAAAAGCATTAAATTGCTCTTAAAATATAAAAGCTCCTTATAAAAATAAGGAGCTTCACTTTTTTAGGTATGCCTCAAGATGAGTAAGCTATTAATCAATCGAAGTAGAAGAATTACCTAAATTTAAGTGCAGTAAAAGTATTAAAAAATACTCACATTTAAAACACTATATTTTGAAATGTCTGATAATAGGATTTAATAAGCTGATAAGTAGATGTTTATATAGTCTTGAATAATTTAATAAGAAGCTAATAGCTATGCTTTTATCTAAAAATCGTATCTTTGCAAACTGAAATTATGAAGAAAAAACGCGTTATAGTTGGACTTTCTGGAGGTGTAGACTCCAGTGTGGCAGCCTACTTGTTAAAAGAGCAAGGTTATGAGGTTATTGGCTTATTTATGAAAAATTGGCATGACGATTCCGTGACTATTTCTAACGAATGTCCTTGGTTAGACGATAGTAACGATGCCATGCTAGTAGCAGATAAGCTAGGGATACCTTTTCAATCTGTCGATTTAAGTGAGCAATACAAAGAACGTATTGTAGATTACATGTTTAACGAGTACCGAAAGGGGCGAACTCCAAATCCTGATGTACTTTGTAATAGAGAAATCAAATTTGACGTCTTTATGAAAATTGCATTGAACCTTGGTGCAGATTATGTTGCAACTGGTCATTACTGTAGAAAAAACACCATTGAAAAGGACGGAAAAGAGATTCATCAATTATTAGCTGGAGCAGATGCAAATAAAGATCAATCCTATTTTCTATGTCAGCTGTCTCAAGCACAATTGGCAAAGGCCTTATTTCCAATAGGCGAATTACAAAAGTCCGAAGTAAGGGAAATAGCAGCAAAACAAAATTTAATAACTGCCGAAAAGAAAGACTCTCAAGGCCTTTGTTTTATTGGAAAGGTGCGATTACCAGAATTTCTTCAGCAACAATTAAAACCCAAAGAAGGTGTTATTGTTGAGGTTTCAGAAGATTTTAATGCTTATCAACAAAAGCGTCCAGCTTTTCAATCTAAAGAAGAAGAGCTTAAGTTTTTATCAAAAAGAATTAGGTATTCCCAACAAGATGGAAAAGTAGTTGGGAAACATCAAGGGGCTCATTATTTTACTAAAGGACAACGTAAGGGTTTGGCAGTTGGTGGAACAGTAGATCCACTTTTTGTGATAGAAACTAACGTAGAAGATAATATTATTTATACAGGACAAGGTAAACAACATCCAGGTTTGTATAAAACAGTTCTCTTTGTTTCAAACGAAGAATTGCATTGGGTTCGTGAAGATTTAGAACTTCAATTAGACGAAACTATGGAGGTTATGGCTAGAATTAGATATAGACAACCTCTAGAAAAGGCAACTTTATATAAAGTAGATTCTGGAATGTATGTAGAATTTCAAGCGCCACAATCGGCCATAACCGAAGGGCAATTTGTTGCATGGTATCTGGAGGATGAATTAGTTGGTTCAGGAGTAATTTCTTAAATTGCATGAGTAAATGTCACACTCATGATCTCAAGACTACTTTTTTTATTACTACTTTGTTCTCAACTTCAGATTTTTGCACAGGAAGATGCTTGGGTGTATTTAACAGATAAAGAAAATGTTGCTGCATCCATAGCAAATCCCATATCTATTTTAACTCAAAAAGCTATCGATAGAAAGCAAGCTCATGGGGTTTCTATCGATGCACGCGATGTCCCTGTAAACGAAACTTATATTTCCCAGTTAAAAGCTGAAACAGGCATTAGCGTTCATTCAAAATCCAAATGGTTTAATGCGGTCCATGTTAGAGGAACTGAAAGTGATATTAATAGTTTATTAAGTTTAGCTTATGTGGTCGACATTGTTTTTGCCGATAATAATCTTAACGCTAGACTAGAGGTTCCTAAGAATAAATTTGAGTTAGAAACACGTCGGACAAGTTTTAATTATGGTTCTGCAGCCAATCAAATTGAAATGATTCAAGGCGATCTCCTTCATCAAGATAATTATACTGGAACTGGAATAACTATAGCAGTAATTGATGCAGGTTTTCCTAATGTAAATACCATGGGAGGTTTTCAGCGATTAAGAGACAATAATGGAATTTTAGGTGGTTATGATTTCTACGATAGAAACCCAGATGTTTATGCTAACACTTCAAGTTCTCACGGTACTAATGTTCTAAGTACAATGGCTGGATATATAGAAGATGAATATGTGGGCACAGCTCCAGATGCGTCTTATTATTTATTTAGAACTGAAAATGCGCCTAACGAAAACCCGATAGAAGAAAGCCTGTGGGTTGAGGCTGCCGAACGTGCAGATAGTTTAGGGGTAGATATTATTAATTCTTCTTTAGGCTATAAAACTTACGATAATCCAAATTACACACATTTAGATGCAGATTTAGATGGCTTAACTACTTATATTAGTAAAGGCGCTAATATTGCTTTTGAAAAAGGAATTCTAGTGGTCAATTCTGCTGGAAACGAAGGGGCAAACGGATTAAATGCTCCGGCCGATGCTGCAGGAGTTTTTACCATTGGTGGCGTGGATTCTAATGGCGATTATGCAAATTTCAGCTCTCAAGGTAGTGCATTTCAGCCTACTCAAAAGCCAGATGTGGTAACTCAAGGGCAAGCAAGTGCTATTATTTGGGAAGATAATGTAATTGGTGTTGCAAATGGTACGTCTTTTAGTTCGCCCATAATGGCTGGAGCTATAGCTTGTTTGTGGCAGGCTTTACCAGATTTAAATAATTCTCAAATTATGCAATTAATTCGAGAATCGGCTTCTCAATACAATGCACCAGACTATTTAATGGGTTATGGAATTCCTAATTTGGCTTCGGCTTTAAACCAAGGTTTAAGTATTGAAGATGTTGAAATATTACAGGATAAAATTCATATCTATCCAAATCCATTTAGTAACAATCTATACATATCTTTTCCAGCTTCAGAAAAACAAGTACAAATAACTTTATATAACATTTTAGGAAAAGAGATGTTAGAAAAAAACTTATTAAATTCATCTAAAATTAATGTGTCGTCTTTATCTAATGGGGTTTACTTATTAAAAATAGAAACCCAAAACGGCACGATAACTAAAAAACTTATTAAAAAATAATGCAAAATAGAATAACCCAACTCTTTCAAATAAAATACCCAATAATTCAAGCAGGGATGATTTGGAATTCCGGCTGGCGTCTGGCTTCAGCAGCAAGTAATGCAGGCGCTTTAGGCCTAATTGGAGCCGGATCTATGTATCCAGATGTTCTAAGAGAACACATTCAGAAATGTAAAAAGGCAACCGATAAACCTTTTGGGGTGAATGTACCTATGCTCTATCCTAATATTCAGGAAATTATGGATATTATCGTGGAAGAAGGTGTGAAAATTGTTTTTACTTCGGCAGGAAATCCAAAAACATGGACCAGTTGGTTACATGATAAGGAGATTACTGTGGTTCATGTGGTGAGTAGTGTGAAATTTGCTTTAAAAGCTCAAGAAGCTGGGGTGGATGCCGTAGTTGCAGAAGGATTTGAAGCCGGGGGACATAATGGAAGAGATGAAACTACAACTCTAACTTTAATTCCAATGGTGAAGGAGCAATTGCAAATCCCACTAATTGCGGCTGGAGGGATTGCTACTGGAAAAGCCATGTTGGCAGCCATGGTTTTAGGAGCCGATGCTGTACAAGTAGGAAGCAGATTCGTGGCTAGCGAAGAAAGTTCAGCACATCAAGCTTTTAAACAAGTAGTTGTAGATGCTAAAGAAGGGGATACCCAATTAACTTTAAAAGAATTGGCGCCAGTAAGATTGATAAAAAACAAATTCTTTAATGAGATTCAAGACTTATATAAAACCTCTCCAACTAAAGAAGAACTCATAGAACTACTAGGAAGAGCCAGAGCCAAACGAGGCATGTTTGAAGGCGATTTAGAGGATGGGGAATTAGAAATAGGACAAATATCAGGTCTAATTCACGATATAAAACCAGCAGCACAAATTGTAGCAGATATGATGCACGAGTTTGAGGAGTCTAAGTTGAATATTTCAAAAATTTAAATTATTTCTTATGTTAGTTTTTTATTAAATTTTTCACCCCCAAATTCTATGAAAATAAAATATCTTATAGCTTCTTTCTGTTTGTTACTCTGTGTGTCGATTTCTACAGCCCAAAAGCCAGAAAAACTTAAAAGAATAACAGAAAAGAATTTTTTAGTTTCAACCCAATACCAAGTACTAAAATCCGATAAAAAAACAAAACAAGGGTACTATAAAGAGTATAATTTGTCTCATAGAATGCTAATAGTTTCTGGAAATTATCATTTAAATGAAAAGAATGGCTTATGGCAAGAGTGGTTTACATCAACTAGATTACCTAGAAGCATAGGGTATTATAAAGATGGAAGAAAGGTTGGAGTTTGGGAATATTATGATGGTGTATACGGAAAAAAGCTTCAAACGTTTAATTTTGATACGAATACATTATTATACGTTGATAAGTATATTAAAACGAGTGAATATGAGGTGGTTATTAATGGAGAATCTGTTTGGGAAACTCTGGATAGTCCACCTTTATTAATTGGAGAGTTCTTATACACGAAACAGGACATAGAACTTGAATATATTATGTTAAAAAAGAAGCATCAAGACAATAAAGATTTTTATGCGCATGTTCTTATTTTAATAAAAAAAGATGGGACTATAGGAGAAATTAAGTCTACAAATTCTTTTTGGAATCCAGATTTTTCTGACATTATAAAAGAAAAAATAAACAAAACCAGAGGAGAGTGGTTACCTGCTGAACTTAATGGAAAAAAAGTGGATGCTTATATAAGTTGTAGATTTCAAATACCGAGTTTATAATTCTGCAGCTCAAAAAGTGAATGACATGATAGATGAGTTTGTGGAGGTTAAGCTCTTTGTGTCAGAAATGCCAATTGTTAATTTCTTTTCAAAAAACCATCTATAGAAACCTGATATAACCTACTAGAACCATTGTCTGCCTTGTTTACTTCAGTAATAAATTCTTCAGTAGTTAAAGGTTTTTTATGCTGTACTTTGGTATTATCTCGTTTACTTGTAAAGTATAAGGTGTTTGTTTTGCTATCAGCAAACGGACAATAATCCATTTTGTCAGAATTGATTGTGTCGCCTAAGTTTTCAGCAACAGACCAGCCTTCTTTTGTTAGAAAACTAATATATAAATCGCCACTTCCAAAACCATCTTTTCTATTATAACTACCAAATAGTAAATAAGATTCGTCCCGAGCTATAAAAGCATTGTATTCATAACCTTCAGAATTTATGCCGTTTGGTAATTTTTTAGGAGTTTCGTATTTATTTTTTATAAATTCACTTACATAGATGTCGTCTTTCGTTTTTAAATCTGGATTATCTCGAGTAAAATAAAGATTACCATTATCAGCAATAGAAGGATAAAACTCTCCATGTTCTGAATTTATAGGAGATCCCATGTTTTTTGGTTCAGACCATGGATCGCTAAAAGTTGGGCGTTCCACATACCAAATATCAAAATCTTTAGGTTCTAAAGTTTCGTTAGATAAAGGTCTGCTAGAGACAAAATAAAGTTTCAGGCCATTTGAAGAAAAGTAAGGCTCTAAATCATAAAATTGACCAGAAAATGATACCACTTCTGGCTTAGTCCATGAGTTATTTATTCTTTTTGAAGACACAATGGCTGACAAATTCCCCATGACACTTTGAGCGGTAAATAGTATTTCATTTCCATTGGGAGATATTGCAAGATCTCTAACATTAGGAAAGGTGTTGGTTATTTCTGATAGAAAAGGTTTAGGGTTTTGTTGTGAAAAACCTAAAGTAGTAAAAGTGATGAGTAAAATGAAGATAAATAATTTCATAAAAAAAATTTGAAACAAGATACTTAATGAAAATATATGGAATTCTTAATGCCATGTTAAACTGTTACAAAAAGCATTCTTAGTTAGTATAACAAAAAGCGAAATACTACTTTTGCAAAATGGTTTTGAAGAACTACACCAAAGAATTTAAATACAACTGGAAATTGTCTGCTCCCGTTATGCTAGGTATGCTTGGGCATACCTTTGTACAGTTTATAGACAACATCATGGTTGGACAGTTAGGTACGGCAGATTTGGCAGCCGTGTCTTTAGGTAATAGTTTTATGTTTGTAGCTATGTCTCTGGGAATTGGTTTTTCAACCGCAATCACACCTTTGGTTGCAGAAGCAGATGCTGCAAATAATTTTGTAAGAGGTAAATCTGCTTTAAAGCATGGGTTGTTTTTATGTACAGCATTAGGACTTGTACTTTTCACAATATTGCTTTTTGCAAAACCTCTAATGTATTTAATGAAACAGCCCATTGAAGTGGTAGAGTTGGCTATTCCATATTTGGACTTAGTAGCATTTTCATTAATTCCTTTAATTATTTTCCAGGCTTTTAAACAGTTTAGTGATGGCTTGTCTATGACTAAATACCCCATGTACGCTACTATCCTGGCAAATGTGGTTAATGTTTTTTTTAACTATCTGTTAATTTTTGGAAAATTTGGTTTCCCAGAACTAGGTATTGTTGGAGCCGCTTATGGAACTTTAATTTCTAGATTTGTTATGGTTGCTTACATCTGGTGGCTATTAAAGGGGAAGGAGAAATCTAAAGCTTATGTAACAAATATTAAGATTTTTGTTTTAGATAAGTTTATGATTAAAAAAATGTTGAATATAGGTGCGCCCAGCGCCATGCAAATGTTTTTTGAAGTTGGTATTTTTACCTCTGCCGTTTGGATTAGTGGATTGCTTGGTAAAAACCCTCAGGCGGCCAATCAAATTGCTTTAAATCTGTCGTCCATGACTTTTATGGTTGCTACTGGCTTAAGTGTGGCCGCTATGATTCGTGTTGGAAATCAAAAAGGTTTGAAAAATTTTACGGAGTTGAGACGTATTGCTTTTTCCATTTTTTTACTAGGAATGTGTTTAGCTGTATTTTTTGCTACCATCTTTTTTGTTTTTCATAAACAATTACCGAAAATATATGTCGATTTTGACGATTTAGATAATCTAATTGATAATACCGAAGTAGTAACAATTGCGTCTAAATTATTAATTGCAGCTGCATTCTTCCAAATAAGCGATAGCATTCAAGTAGTCATGCTTGGTGCTTTAAGAGGCTTACAGGATGTTAAAATTCCAACTATTATAACTTTTATCTCTTATTGGATGATTGGCTTTCCTATTAGTTTTTATTTAGGAAGAGAAGAAGCCTATGGTAGTTTTGGTATTTGGCTCGGACTTTTGGCAGGATTAACAACAGCCGCAATTTTGTTGTATATTCGATTTAATTATCTGACCAAAAAACTAATTTTAAATAACGAATAATATTATAAAGAATGGACTTTCCAAAATTCTTATTAGGTGATAATACCGATTTTCCAACAGCAATTTTTGTAATACATACAGATTTTCCTAGATTTATAATCAATCTAGAAGATGATGAAGTAGAGTGGCTGGAGGATTTCGATCAGCATGATCAAAAAGAACTTGAAATTGAGGCTGAAGGATTAATTCAGCAAGCCAATGAGTTTTACGATAGAGAAATTTCTCGTTATGAGGATTAATAAAACTTAAAGTACTTTAGAGCTTCTAATAGGTTGATAACCTAGAGAGTCAAAAACACTTATAATTTTAGATACTTTTTAATATGTTGGAGCAGTTACTACATTTAGATACAGAACTTTTTTTATACCTCAATAATTTAGGTAGCAATACCTGGGATGGTTTTTGGATGTTTTATACCACAAAGTTCTATTGGATCCCTTTTTATGCCATTTTGTTATATTTAATTTTTAAACAACATACCCCACGTATGTTCTTAATTATCTTAGTAACAATTGCTCTTATGGTAACGTTTACAGATCAAATAACCAATTTGTTTAAATATAGCTTTGAACGTTTAAGGCCTTGTCATCAAGAAGGAGTAAAAGAGGTAATGAGAATTGTTAAAAAAGGCTGTGGTGGACAATATGGCTATTTCTCTGGTCATGCATCAAACTCTATGGCTGTAGCTGTTTTTGCAGGTCTTTTATTAAGACAAAAATACAAATACCTTATTTTTGGTTTGCTGTTTTGGTCTGCAGCAATGGGTTATAGTAGAATATATATTGGAGTTCATTACCCACTAGATGTTGTATGTGGCTTTCTTTTTGGAGCGCTTTCTGGTTTTATGTTTTATAAATTAAGTCAGTATTTAAAGAATAAATATAAGTTGTATTAATTTATTTGGGTGTTTTAATTAAAATTAAGACTGTTTTCACCTCATATTTTGTACCTAAAGGCACAACTGAAATTCTCCATACTTTTCTTTACCGGTATATCGTCCCTAAAGGGACAATGGCTGTTTTATCAAAAAGTAGAACATAGGGTTTTTTTCATATTTCTATTCTGTAGGGTAAGAGATCTTGTTATAGGCGTCAAAAGATTTTTGTTTTCTCCCGTCCAATAGGATTCGCATATTGGTAAAAGTATCACGATTTTTTTGTTCCGCTAAGGACAATATATTGGTGGCTATTATAAGTTTTAATGTTTTCCTGTCCCGCTAGGGACAATATATTGGTGGCTATTATAAGTTTTAATATTTTCCTGTTTCGCTAGGGACAATATATTGGTAGTAGCTATTATAAGTTTTAATATTTTCCTGTCCCGCTAGGGACAATATATTGGTGGCTATTATAAGTTTTAATGTTTTCTGTCCCACTAGGGACAATATATTGGTAGCTATTATAAGTTTTAATGTTTTCCTGTCCCACTAGGGACAATATATTGGTAGCAAACAATGTTCAAATAAAACCTCGTGCCTTTAGGTACGAAATGTTATATTATAATACATGAGTTTGGTATTCAGTAGAAATTATCACGATTTATTTTCTTTCAAAAACATAATACACATTTAGAAGCCTGTCGTTGTATTGCCTGGAATCTACTGAGGCTCGATTTAAGTTGTAGGTAGTTATTCTTTTTACAATAAATGCTTCTTGCAATTTTTCTAATGTGTTTTTATCTATCGTTTCAGATGTAAGAAGTCCAAATTTTTTCTCCTTCGGAAATGTATCTAAATTATCATTTAAAGAAATAAACGGAATCTTTCCGCCATAATACCAAAGCATTTCTGGAGAAATATAATGATTTCCGTACATGGGAATACCTTCAAGATCTACTTCGTCTTTAAGACTTGAAATCGGGTTATATGTCTCGCTAGTTAATCCTTCAGAAAGAGGTAAAGCTGTTAAGATTACACTTCCAAAAAATAAGACTGTGAGTCTAAAAACCATGATTATATTTTTTCTTCTTAAATAGAAAATGATAAATACACCTATTGTAAATAAAACTATAGATGCAAGTATATATGAAAACCAATGACTTGAGATATTATCTTTTAAAAACACGAAGGCTAACACCGGAAAAGCAAGTCCTATTAGAGCAATTAACCCAAAATTGAAGTATACAGGAAATGTTTCCCGTTTGTCTTTAATAGTTTTAAAGCGTCTAATTAAATAGTTAATATAAAATCCTATATTGATTGCTAAAGGAATTAAAACAGGCATTAAATATCTCGATTTTTTTTCTGGAATTAGCGATAATAATACCACAGCTAAAAGTGTCCAAAGTAAGCTAAATTGATAGGCTTTTAAATGGTTGACTCTAGACTTTAAATACGGATATAATAAACTAATAAAGGCCGGGATTGTCCAAAGTCCACTTTGAGTAAAAAAGCTCCAATAATAATAAAATGGTCTTATGTTATAGCTAGACCAGTTTGAGGTTTCTTTTTCAGTAATAGCATTAAACGTAATCGGATCTTGAAGTCTAACATACAGATACCACCAACCTCCAACAATTAAAGCTAAAATAATAACGCTTAAATAAGAAAATGCTTTGGCTTTTATATTCTTGAATTTATAAGTAAAACCATAAGCTAATAGAAAAGGAAGCATTAAAGCATACATGGAAACGGGACCTTTGCTTAAAATAGAGAACCCAATAAAGCAACCTGCCAAAATAGTGTGTTTCCAGTATTTTTTATCTTTCTCAAACAGAAGAAATAACTGATAGACGGCAAAACACATAAAGGCATGAGAGAATATATCCCAAGGAGCTTCAATGGTGATGCCAATAATATAAAATGAAGTTAAAGCAATAAATGCATGCTGTACGCTTTGCGCTCTGTCTTTTACTAGCAGCATGGATATTTTAAAAATAGAAACAGCTAAAAACATTATAAATAAAATAGCCGGTAGCCTTAATCCAAATACACTTTTTAATCCAAAAATCATTCCCGAAAGAGCGGTTAACCAAGTTGGTAAAGGCGGTTTTTCGTATCGAGCTTCGCCGTTCATTGTAGTTAATAACCAATTGCCATCTTGAACCATTTCTCGAGCCGTAATGAAATTTCTAGCTTCCATAATAGTAACGTTTATAACATCAAGATTTGGTAACAGCGCAATTGTTGTAAACAAACAAATACTTAAAACGGGATTGTTTTTAATGCCTTCTATCATGTCGATTTATGTAATAAAGCAAGATTTCTAACGTAAATAATAGTTCCTAAAATATGTCCTACAAAGAGCACTGGATCTTTTCTAAAAATAGCATAAATCAATATCAATATAGATCCTATTAGGCTTAAAAGCCAAAAACCCAGGGGTAAAGTAGACTCTTTGCGTTTTTCGGAATATATCCATTGATACACAAAACGAAGTGTAAATATAGTTTGAGATACTATTCCTAAAACCAATAACCAAACTGGAATTGCTTCGTTTTTAAACAATAAATCCACGTCTATAGCATTGTTATTATAATAGAATATTACAATGAGTATGGGTACAAAAAATAAAAAAAGCTGTACCAATTTAGGTAACCGTTGCCATTGATTCTGTAATTGTAAATTCCTAATATATATAAAATAGGTCAGGGATTGCCCAAGCATAATAGCAAAGTCGTTTCTTAAATAACCATAAACAAATAATAAAAAGGATGCTATTAAACTTAAAGACCAAAATAAGGTTGGCGTGGTAACTTGTTTTTGCTTTTCTGAAGTTAGCCATTGGACAATTAGTCTTGAAGAAAACAAAATCTGCGCTAAAAAACCAATGCTATATATTAACCAGCTACTCATGAACTCTTTTTAGCTACAGAATAGTTGATGTATTTTTTCTTCATCCATAAATAAGCAAAGCAATCCATTAAAGGTCCAAACAATCTATTCCATAACCCAAACTTTGCTGTTCCTGCTATTCTTGGAAAATGCTGTACAGGAATTTGAATAACTTTCCCCTCTTGTAATAAAATCATGGCGGGTAAGAACCTGTGTAAGCCGTTAAACATGGGTATGCGTTTGGCATAATCTGTTTTGATAACTTTTAATGGACAACCCGTATCATCCATTCCATCATGTGTAAAGGCACGGCGAATTCCATTGGCAATGGTAGACGACATATTCTTTACAAAACTATCTTTTCTATTGGCTCGAACACCAGTTACCAAATCGTATTCTCCAATATGTTCTAAAAGTAAATTAAAATCTTCAGGAGCTGTTTGTAGATCGGAGTCTATATAACCAACAAGTTCTGTGTCTGTATAATCAAAACCAGCTTTTATGGCAGCACTTAAACCTCTATTTTCCTTAAAACTAATAAAAGTGAAATTAGCCTGTCTGCTGCAAATAGCTTCAATAAGCTCTTGACTCTTGTCTTTAGATCCATCATTAACAAACAATATTTTAGCTTTTTTGCTTGCTATTTTTGTGTAATCCAAAAGAACCTGTTCTACTCGAATTAAATTATCTTCCTCATTATATACAGGAACTATAATGGTAAACTGGTAACTCATAAACTCATTCTTGGTTCTGCAAATGTATTCTTTTTTAAAGAATTCTAATCTTACAGAAAAAAAAATGTTTCTTTGTAATAGTTTAATTATTCATAAATTTAGGACGAAGAAGAAATCTTATATTTTTTGAAATACATTTTAATAGGAAAATAAATATGAAAATTTTAATAACTGGAGCCGTTGGTTTTATTGGTTCTCATACTGCAGAGCGTTTACAAAGTTTAGGACATGAGGTTATAGGTGTCGATAATTTCTCGCCGTATTACAGTGAAACTCTTAAAAAGTTAAATGAGAAAGCACTTACCGATAAAGGCATAACTGTTATTCAAAAAGATTTAAGAGATGAAGATCTTGTATCTTCTTTGCCTAAGGATATTAATTATATCTTCCATTTTGCAGCACAACCTGGTATATCTAAAACTTCAACTTTTGAAGATTATTTCACGAATAATATATTAGCTACCAAAAACTTATTGGATTATGCGTTACAATTACCAGATTTAAAAATGCTGGTTAATATTGGAACTTCATCTATTTATGGTTTAGAAGCAACATTTCCGGAAAGCATGGCAGCTAAACCAGCATCGCATTACGGAGTTACTAAATTAGCTGCAGAACAGTTGGTGCTTCAAAAATCTAGAGAAAAACTCTTAAAGTCGTGTTCTTTAAGACTGTATTCAGTTATTGGTCCACGTGAAAGACCTGAAAAAATGTACACTAAATTAATTGCTTGTGCTTTTAATAATACAGCCTTTCCATTATATCAAGGTAGTACCACACATTTAAGAAGCTTTACGTATGTAGGAGATATTGTAGATGGAATTGTAAGTGTTATTGATAAAGAAACTCGAGTAGATGGTGAAATTATAAACCTAGGAACAGAAGTTGAACACACTACCCAGGAAGGTATTGAAGCTGTTGAAAAAGTAATTGGTAAATCTATTAAAATGAATCATGTAGAAGCTAGAGCAGGAGACCAACTGCGCACCAAAGCTAATATTGATAAAGCTAAAAAACTACTTGATTATAATCCTAAAACAACTTTATTGGAAGGGGTTAAAAAACAAGTAGAGTGGTATAAAACTAATTTTTTATAAACTTTTATACGTAAAAAGCATTGTAAACTAAATATTTAGCATAAAAAAAAGCTTAACTCTTATTATGGGAGTTAAGCTTTTTTAATATTTGGTATTAAAGGTTTTTATTGCCTGTCAATAACCAGAGACTCTGAATTATAATCCTTGAGACTTCAAACTATAATACTAAGCATCTAAAATTATCTGCGTTTTCCTGCACGTTGTTGTTTATGACCTCCAAAATGCTGATTTGGCATTTGTGCTTTTTTCATATTGTCTTTCATCATTTTAATTTGATCAGTAAGCATGTTTCGTTTATCTAGCTTTTGAGCTTCACTTAAAAGTTTTTGAGCCTCATTTTTTCGTCTTTTGCTGAATGCAATTCCTGCCAGGTTTAATTTTGCCATTGCCAAATCATGATCCATAGATAAACCTAAATCTATAGCTTTTTTAAAGTATCGTTCGGCTTCATTCATATTTTCCTGAGAAACCATAATCCCATGAAGATAGTTAAAGTATCCTTGTTGTTTTTTTACCAATGCCGTTTCAGGGTTTTTAATTTTGTTTAACCATTTTTTTGCACCTGCAAAGTCCTGTTTACGCAAGCGTAAAAAAGCCAATAGAATAAATTCGTTTTTAAAATACAGAAAAATAAAAATTGTAGATAAAAGAAGATACATAATACCATTACCTATAAACCCTTCGGTAAATTGATAAATAGCATAAGCAATTATTAAACCTGCAATTATTAATTTAAATACTTTATTGTACATGTTTTTTAGTTTTATAAGTTGTTTTAGATATAATTGTTGTTGGTATTTTTACTTTTTTCATTTGATCCATTACAGTTACTCCTTTGGTATTAGAATCGACTGTAATAAACTCTGGAAATCCAGATGTTTTATTTGCAATAACTTGTGTTTTCTGGGTGCCTTTTAACTTCATAACATGTGTTTCCTCTTCAGAAGTGATACTAACATCACTGGCAGCACTTAGTATAATATTATTGCTAATTTCTTTTAGTGTCCAAATATTTGTGGCGTCTAGATCTCCAGAAAAACTATTTGTCCATTGGTCGTTTAGTTTAACTTTTTTCTCAGGATAGCAGTAGGTCATTTGTTCGAAACTTCTGGACAGACTTTCGCTACCATATTCTTTTTTTACAGCTTCAAACATGAGTTCTTTGGTAAATTCGTCTTCTATTCCAGTTTCATTAACCATTTTTTTAATCATAGCTTCTGTACCTGTTATTTTTACTATTTTGCCTGTTTTTAACATTTCCATTTTTAGAACGGCATTAGTTAGACCTGCAAACATTTTTGCCTCAACATCTCCTTCTTTTATCTCTTTATTGGTGTCTACATTCATTAATTCACCATAGATATTAGAGGTGGTTTTTAGTTTTAATCGTTTAAAACTGAAATTAATAAGGTAAGAACTATCTGTTTTAGCAGTGACAATTAAATTAAAATCACATTCTAAATTGTTGGTCATTTCATGCTTAGAATCGTTCATGTTTTGAACAATTTCTTGTAGAGCAACTTGTGTAACAGTCAGATTATCACCTATATTAAGTTTATATTCTAAGGTTTGTTGCCCAAATGCTAGTGTAGAAAACAAGAGAAAACAAATTGATATTTTTACAACAAAAAGGTTCATTTTAAAGCGATTGTTTTGATACTGCAAAGAAACTAAAATTTTATTGAAAAAATATTTTTAAAATAAGGTTTGTGAAATAAAAAAGGCTTCGTATATTTGCGCTCAGTTTTAGACATAGGGATAAAACAATTGATTTAGCTAATTAAGAAGATTTTTAAAGATATAAGTAATGAGTAAAAGAACATTTCAGCCGTCAAAAAGAAAGAGAAAGAATAAACATGGCTTTAGAGAAAGAATGGCCTCTGCCAATGGTAGAAAGGTATTAGCTCGTAGAAGAGCCAAAGGAAGAAAGAAAATATCTGTATCTTCTGAAGCAAGTCATAAAAGATAATGATTAACAATTGTTAATATATAAAGGTGTTACTTTACGGTAACGCCTTTTTTTATATGTACTATTCAGTATTTTTGCAAACACAATAATAACAATACATTACCAAGAAAATGCCTAAAAATACAAACCTTAAGTCTATATTAATTATTGGTTCTGGTCCAATAGTTATTGGTCAAGCATGCGAATTTGATTATGCAGGCACTCAAGCATTAAGATCGCTAAGAGAAGATGGAATAGAAACCATTTTAATTAACTCTAATCCAGCAACAATAATGACAGATCCTTCTATGGCGGATCATGTTTACTTATTGCCACTTACTACAAAATCTCTTGTTCAAATATTAAAAGATCATCCGCAAATTGATGCCGTTTTACCTACAATGGGTGGACAAACAGCATTAAATTTATGTATTGAAGCTGATGAAAAAGGCATTTGGGAAGATTTTAATGTGGAAATTATTGGTGTAGATATTGAAGCCATTAATATTACTGAAGATCGTGAAAAGTTCAGAGAGTTAATGTTAGGTATTGGAGTGCCAATGGCTCCGCAAGCTACCGCAACTTCTTATCTGGAAGGAAAAGAAATAGCTCAAGAATTTGGCTTTCCATTAGTTATTAGAGCTTCCTTTACTTTAGGTGGAGCAGGAGCATCCTTTGTGTATAAAGAGGAAGAATTTGATGAGTTATTAACCCGTGGTTTGGAAATTTCTCCAATTCACGAAGTTATGATTGATAAAGCACTTATTGGGTGGAAAGAATACGAATTAGAATTACTTCGGGATAGAAACGACAACGTAGTAATTATATGTTCTATAGAAAATATGGACCCTATGGGAATCCATACAGGAGACTCCATAACAGTAGCTCCAGCTATGACATTGAGCGATAAAACTTACCAGAGAATGCGCGATATGGCTATACATATGATGCGTAGTATTGGCGATTTTGCCGGAGGATGTAACGTGCAATTTGCGGTTAGTCCAGATGATGAAGAAAATATTATTGCTATTGAAATTAATCCAAGAGTATCTCGCTCTTCGGCTTTAGCTTCAAAAGCAACCGGTTATCCTATTGCAAAAATAGCAGCCAAATTAGCTGTTGGTTATAATTTAGATGAATTAGAAAATCAGATTACAAAATCTACATCTGCTTTATTTGAACCTACTCTAGACTATGTAATAGTGAAGATTCCACGATGGAATTTTGATAAATTTGAAGGGAGTGATAGAACCTTAGGACTTCAAATGAAATCTGTAGGAGAAGTAATGGGAATTGGACGCTCGTTCCAGGAAGCACTTCATAAAGCCACACAATCTCTAGAGATAAAACGTAATGGATTAGGAGCAGATGGAAAAGGTTATAAGAATTACGATCAGATTATTAGCAAATTAACTTATGCTAGCTGGGATCGTGTATTTGTAATTTACGACGCTATTCAAATGGGAATTCCATTGAGTAGAATTCACGAAATTACAAAAATTGATATGTGGTTCTTAAAGCAATATGAAGAGCTATATTTTCTTGAAAAAGAGATTTCAAATTACACTATAGACACTTTAGAACGCGATTTACTTCTTGAAGCTAAGCAAAAAGGCTATGGCGACAGACAAATTGCTCACATGCTAAACTGCTTAGAAAGTCAGGTTTACAAAAAACGTGAAGAGTTAGGTGTTAATCGTGTTTATAAATTAGTAGATACCTGTGCGGCCGAATTTAAAGCACAAACGCCATATTATTACTCAACTTTCGAAAACGAAGTTGAAACAGTAGATGGGAAACGTTTCTCAGATAATGAAAGCGTGGTATCCGATAAGAAAAAAATTATTGTTCTAGGTTCTGGTCCAAATAGAATTGGTCAAGGAATAGAGTTTGACTATTGCTGTGTTCATGGCGTTTTGGCGGCTGCAGAATGTGGATACGAAACCATTATGATTAACTGTAATCCAGAAACGGTTTCAACAGATTTTGATACGGCCGATAAATTATACTTCGAGCCTGTATTCTGGGAGCATATCTACGACATTATCAAGCACGAAAAACCAGAAGGTGTTATTGTACAACTTGGTGGACAAACAGCTTTAAAGCTTGCCGAAAAATTAGATAGATATGGAATTAAAATTATTGGTACTACTTATCAATCTTTAGATTTAGCAGAAGATAGAGGGTTGTTTTCTAATTTACTTAAAGAAAATAATATTCCTTATCCTCAATTCGATATTGCTACAACAGCAGACGAAGCAGCTGCCATTGCAGATGTTTTAGACTTCCCTATTTTAGTTCGACCTTCTTATGTACTAGGTGGACAGGGAATGAAGATTGTAATTAATAAACAAGATTTAGAAGAGCATGTTGTTGATTTATTAAGACAAATGCCAGGAAATCAATTATTATTAGACCACTATTTAGATGGAGCTATTGAAGCCGAGGCAGATGCCATTTGCGATGGTGAAAATGTATATATAATTGGTGTAATGGAACATATTGAGCCGTGTGGAATCCACTCTGGTGATAGTAATGCTACTTTACCTCCTTTTAATATTGGCGAATTTGTGATGCAACAAATTGTAGATCATACCAAAAAAATAGCGCTAGCTTTAAAAACAGTTGGTTTAATTAATATTCAATTTGCAATAAAAGACGATATTGTTTACATTATAGAGGCCAATCCAAGAGCTTCTAGAACTGTACCTTTTATCTCTAAAGCTTACGGAGAACCTTATGTAAATTATGCAACTAAAATTATGTTGGGCGAAAAGAAAGTAACAGATTTTAACTTCAATCCACAGTTAAAAGGTTTTGCAATCAAGCAACCAGTTTTTTCTTTTAATAAATTTCATAATGTGAATAAACAATTAGGTCCTGAAATGAAAAGTACCGGAGAGAGTATTCTATTTATAGATAGTTTAAAAGACGACGAATTTTACAACTTATACGCAAGACGTAAAATGTATTTAAGTAAATAAATTACCTGTTTTAAATAATATTTAAAGCCATCAGATTATTTCTGGTGGCTTTTTTATTTATGTTAAATAAAGAAAGAGTAATCCTGTAAGAATGGCAATTCCAAAGCTAATTAGCGTTCCTATTAAAATATATTCGGTTAACTTTCTATGCTTACTTTCTTTTAAATCTCCAAACCTAAATACCGACTTTGCTGTTATTAAAAATCCAACAGCTTCCCAATGATCTGAAATTATAAATATAAACACCAACAAGCGCTCTAACATTCCAATATATCTACCGGCATCTTTTAAAGACTCATTACCTGTTGTTAACTTTTCTATGTTCCATTTGCTAAAAATAGTCATCATGATTATAGAAACAGGCTGGGTTAGAAAAAGCACACAGGTAAGAAGCAATACATTTGTTTCCGTAAAAATGGTCGAGACTTCAAGACTGTTATCTGTAAAGAGGAAGTACGCCACAAAAATCATGATTATATGAAACAATTGGTCTAAAAAGAACCATAAACGCTTTGTTTTTTTCTTCTGAAATTTTAGTTTTAAAACATCTATTATAAAGTGAGAAATAGTGATAGTTAGAATAATTGGCCATAATGAAATATCCCAAAGAATAAGTGATAGTAAAACAAAATGAATGGCAATATGAATATATAAAACGGGAGATTTTAGTTTTAATCTCTCTTTCTGTTTTATCGATTTTTTAGTCTGAAAAACAAAGTCGCCAATTAAATGTGCCAAAAATAGCTTGATTAAAAGCATCATAATTCTTGTGTTATTTTTTGTTGATACATACTGTTCAATTCTAGAATTTCGTCCAAATTAGCTCGTTTTTGTCTTCTACTAATGGTATTCTGATTAATTCCTAAAAGTTTACCTAAGTCTTCTTGAATGGCATTAGGATTTTCTAGGCTTAATTTGATAATTTCGGCAGAATTCACTGTCCAGCTATCCATACTTAATAAAGCTAATCTAAAATAAAGATTTAACTCCTTGTTTAACTGTTTATTAGAGGTTTTTATTTTGAGATTCTGTTTCTCTTTTTTTAAAGTTTCTAAAGTTTCCCCTGAATGTTGAAATGCTTCACCTTGTGATTCTGTAATCTGTTTTCCAGAATATGTCTTAGATCCAATGCCAATGGCAAGTCTAACATCTAACTCTTTAATAGTTTTTATACAAGCTTTAAGATAGATGGCAGCTTCAAAACTTTTATTAATATCCTTTATTTCTAGTTGAAAACTATCTCCTCTGTAAATTTCCCATAAAGATTTATCTGCTTCTATAGTAGTCAAGGCAGTTTTTAAGGTCTGTAACCAAAGCTCCGGATTGTTTACACTTCGAGACTTTATGATGTCTCCTGTTATTACACTTGTCATTTCTTCTAATTAATTGCAGTCTAATATTATCACGTTATTACATGATAATAATAATTATCACGTTATTAAGGGATATTATTAAATATCACCTTATTGCGTGATAATAAAGATAGTTTGTTTTATGGTAAATGCAAATATATTTTGAAGAAAATTAAATATTTATACTGAAAACCAGTAGAATAAGTGCTCTATAATTTTACTTTAACCTTGTATGGCTCTAGTACATGCAGGTAATCTGTTGCTGAGAAAGACTTTTGATTAAACTCTTTATGTCTTGAGTTTTTGGTTTTAATAAGCTCAATAGCTTTTAAAAAACGTCTAATTTCAACTTTAGTAGTTAAAATTAAACCCGGAACAGAAACAGATTTATTATCATCACTCTTAGCTACCATTGTAAAATACGAAGAGTTGCAATGTTTAATTTTTCCTGTAATAATATTTTCTGAAATCACGCGAATTCCAACCACCATAGATGTGTTTCCCACGTAATTTATAGAAGCTTTCATGGTTAATAATTCTCCAATTTCTATAGGGTTTAAAAAATCTACCGTATCCACAGAAGCTGTAACACAATAAGCTTCCGAATGTTTAGAAGCACAAGCAAAAGCAATTTGATCCATTAAATTAAGAAGATACCCTCCATGTATTTTGCCATTAAAATTGGAGTGGGAGGGTTTCATTAATTCAGAAATGGAAATTCGGGAATATTCTGCTGGTTTAAAAGTGTCTCTCATTTAAAAGCGTCTGTTATTGCGTTCTGTGTCTTCTTCAACTTTGGTTATAAAAAACTTAGTGTCTCCTAACCAAAATATCTTATTATAACGTTCAAAATAGTGAAGTTTTACGTATTTACCTTGAAAATCCTTTAAATTTTGAATGACTTCCTTTTCTTTGTCTTCCACAGAAAATTTAAATAACTGTCCTTCGGATACTCCTTGGCTTATCTCGCCTTCCCAGGTTTTTATAATAACTCCTTTACTGCTAAACTGTACTAGTTCTCCAGCTCTAATTCCATTGCTATAGGTTGCAAAATACACGAAAACAGCATAGCCCGAAAGAACTAAAATAATTACGATTAAAAATTTAATAAGAAAATTTTTCATAAAGTTTTTGTTTTACTACTCCTCGTCATCTTGAATTTGAGCACGTTTTATAATAGCATCCGGAAGTGATTTCTTTGCTTTAGCTCCCATTTTTTTTAGTTTTTCAACACGACCAATAATATTGCCTCTTCCTTCCACCAATTTGTTCATGGCTGCCGAATAATCCGTTTTTGCAGCATCAATTTTTTTGCCAACCCCAGTTAAATCAATTACTAGGCCTTCAAATTTATCATAAAGTGCCCCAGCTTGTTTGGCAATCTCTAAGGCATTTCTTTGTTGTTTTTCATTATTCCACATGGTATCAACAGTACGTAAAGTAGCTAATAAAGTGGCTGGAGTTACAATAACAATATTTTTCTCAAAAGCTTTATTGTAAAGCGTATTATCTTCGTTTATAGCCACAGCAAATGCAGGTTCAATAGGTATAAACATCAGGACGAAATCAGGAGATTCTATATCGTATAAATCTTCGTATTTCTTTTCAGAAAGCTGATCCACATGTCTCTTAATAGAGTTTACATGCGCCTTTAACCACAAAGCTCTTTCGTCATCTTCAGCATTTACCAGGCGTTCGTAATCTGTTAACGATACTTTACTATCAATAATCATGCGCTTATTATCTGGCAAGTGTAAAACCACATCTGGAAGTACGCGAGAACCATCTTCGCGGGTAAAGCTTTGTTGTACAAAATACTCGCGATCTTTTTCTAAGCCTGATTTTTCAAGAACACGTTCTAGCACCAATTCTCCCCAATTTCCTTGCATTTTACTATCGCCTTTTAAAGCTCTGGTAAGGTTAGTGGCTTCTTTAGTCATTTGCTGATTTAAGTCTTTTAAGCCTAATAACTGCTCTTTTAAAGCAGAATGCATGCTAATGCTTTCCTTTTGAGTGTCTTCAACTTTCTTTTCAAAAACTTGAATTTTTTCTTGTAGAGGGTTTAATATTTGTTTGATATTTTCTTTATTCTGAAGTGTAAATTTTTCAGATTTTTCATCTAAAATCTTTGTAGCCAGAAGTTCAAAATCTTTGCGTAATTGCTCTTGTTGGAGTGCAATTTCTTTATCGCGTTTTAAAAGTTGCTTCTCTAAATTTTCGTATTCGGTATTGCGTTTGGTTAATTCAGAATTTAATAAGTCTTTCTCGTTGCGAATGTCATTGCGTTCAACTTCAATCTTGGAAATTGTAGCTTTTAAATCGGTTATAGCAAGGTTTAGTTGATTCTGACGTTCTTCGAGTGTGCTTTTTTCGCCTTTAGTTTTAAGTTTTGTAAAAGCCATACCAAGATAGGCACCAATACCACCAGCAATAAGAATGGCTACAATGAGAATAAGGTTATCGGTCATGAATTAAAATTGAATTTTATCAAAGATAGGAAATTAGTTATTCTGAATAAAGAGAAGAATCTAAGAATTGAGCTTCAGAACTCACATTTTGTATTGTGTAGCAAGAGATTATTTCTTCACCCTAAAACTCCCAGTTGTTTCATCGAAAACAATTAAATCTTTGGGAAAAAGCGTATTAAAAGTTCCTTCTGAAATTAAATTACAAGGTTGATCTGTAACCACTTTTTCGGGAGTCATAACTATCATTTTATCGCAGAGCTGAATAGCTAAATCTATTTCATGCGAAGAAAATAAGATGGTTTTCCCTGTATCTTTCACCAATTTTTGAAGCAATTTTAAAATATAAGCTTTGTGGTACATATCTAGATGCGTGGTTGGCTCATCGAGAATAATTAAATCTGTATCTTGAGCTAAAGCACGAGCAATCAATACTTTTTGAAGTTGCCCATCGCTTAATTCAAAACATTTTTTATGCTTTAAAGTTTCAATATTTGTGTGAACTAAAGCCTGATTAACAATGTTGATGTCTTCGGTAGTTAAATTTCCAACCCAATTGGTGTATGGATGTCTTCCTAAAGCCACCAATTCGAAAACCGATAAGTTTTTTGAAGCAATGGGATCTGTTAAAACCAGACTCATGGATTTTGCAAGTTCTTCGGAACTGTAGTTTGAAAGTGATTTTCCATTAATAAAAACTTCGCCATTTAGTGCGTTTTGAACATTTGTCAGAGTTCGTAATAAGGTAGACTTTCCAATGCCATTAGCACCAACCAAACCAATAAGTTCTCCTTTTTGTAGTTGAATATTGATTTTTGATGCTATTACAGATTCCTTCTTTTTGGTTTTATAACCAATATTAAGGTTTTCTGTTTCTAGAATGATATGTTCTTTGTTTTCTGACACTAATTCAGTCTTAATCTATAATTTAAAAAATCATTTTACGTTTTCTTACCAATAACCAAATAACTACCGGAGCTCCAATTAAAGATGTTATGGCATTTATAGGTAAGGTATAGTCGCTTGCTGGAACTTGTGCAATACTATCGCAAATTAGCATGATAATAGCTCCAAATAAAAACACTGCCGGTAATAATATTTTATGATTGGAGGTGTTAAAAACCTGTCTTGTAATATGTGGAATTGCCAAACCTATAAAAGCAATAGGTCCGGCAAAAGCCGTGATAGTTCCTGCTAATAAACTAGTTGCAATAATAATTATAAAACGACTTTGTTTGATGTTTAATCCCAGACTTTTTGCGTAGTTTTCTCCTAAAAGTAAGGTGTTTAGACCTTTTATGGAAATGATGCTTAGACAAATTCCGAAGCAATAAATAATAAAAAATATAAGAAGTTCGTTCCAAGATAAATTTCCCAAACTTCCAAAGCCCCAAAAAATATACTGTTGTAATTGTTCGGCCGAGCTAAAATAGGAAAGGACACTTACCACTGCAGCTGTAATGCTTCCAAACATGAGTCCGATAATTAAAATAGCCATGGTGTCTTTTACCCTAGATGAAACCACTAATACAGCAAGTAATACTAAAAAACTACCCAAGCTGGCAGCAATAACAATACTCCATTTAGAGATTAATAAAGATGCAAAAACACCACCAAATATACCAGCGCCTAATATAACTAATGCGACTCCTAAACTAGCTCCAGAACTAATACCCAACACAAATGGTCCGGCTAAGGGGTTTCGGAATAAGGTTTGCATTAATAAGCCTGAAATTCCTAAACCAGAGCCCACCAAAATTGCTGTTAATGCTTTTGGAAGTCTGTAATCCTGAATAATGTATGACCAAGATTCATGTTCTAAGGTTCCAAAGAAACTTTTAAAAATAGCCCAATTTGGAATGGAAACAGAACCCAAACTAATATTCAAGAAAAAGCATATAATCAATAAAAGGATTAATGCTATAAAAGAAAAAGTATATGTGTTTGTTTTTGGCAATTATTCTAAAGGTTTAAAAAAATAGGGTGTGTAATTTTCTAATAGTTCTGGATGACAAACTTTAATAATGTCTTTTAATACTAAATCTGGTCTGGCAATACCCAATTCGTAATACAAAACGCCTCCGGTAGCTCCTTTTGTATTGGCAAAAGTGTACATGTTTTTATTTTTAAAGGCTTCAAATTTTGTATAATGCGGATTGGCTTTTTCTAGTGCTTCATAAGAAGTGTAATACGAAGGGTTGATCCATAATTGCGCATTCTTGGCTTTTTCAAAAACCACTTCAAAGTTTAAAGATAAACTGCCAACCCCTTCGGTTTCACTCCATAAATAATCTACATGTGCATCTTTTAAAATCTGAGCTTCGGTGCTTGTGCCATTTGGCAAATACCACATGTCTTTGTGCATGGCGCCGCTTAAAACGGTGGGCTTGTTTTTTGCGTCTGAAGCTAAAGCTTTTGCCTCTAAATAATTTTTTTCAATAGTATTATAAATAGAATCAGCTTCTGTTCTTTTATTATATAACACACCAAAAAACTTGATCCATTCGGCTTTTGCTAAGGGAGAGTGTTCCACCCAGTCGCCATTATAAATCACAGGAATTCCAGCTTTTTTAATATTATCGAAAGATTTATTGTTATTGTCCATGCCAAAGCCAATAACAACATCCGGACGTATTTCTAATAAAACTTCGGTATTTATACCTTCGTTTTTGCCCAATTCTCTAATGGAACCATTATCAACTCTGGCTCTTGTTTTTTCTGAAGAAATATAGTCGGTTCCAGGAAATCCTATAAGTGTATTTTCTACTTCTAAAAGTTCTAAAGCTGGAATATGCGTGGTGGAAGTAACCACCATTTTTTCAATAGGAACAGTAATTATACCATCGAAATTATCTTTGTTTAAGGTAACTTTTGAAGCCATGTTTTTATGCACCAAAGCATAATGATATGTTTTTTTAGATTCTGGCCAAGGACTTTTTATAATTAAGCTCGTAAAATTCTCGTGGTGTTTTATCTCGAAACCTTTGGCATGGGCTAATTCTGTCTTTGCCACATCTAGTTTTAAAGAAGTACGGGTTTCTTTGTCTTTGCAATTAAATAGTAGAAAAAAAAGACCAATTAAAAAATATCTAGAAATCATAATTTATGTAACATTTGTAACTTTCTAAGAATGCTCAAAGTTTTAAATTTGTAAAAATTAAAACCATGAGAGACGGGTCAAATTTAACAATATATATAGTAGCAGGAATAATAATCTTCCATTTTTTAGTTGGCTTCGTTTATCTTATCTACAAACTCAATAAGAAAAAATAATTTTCTAAAGTTCTTTGAGTAATTCATTTTTATTAATCTATTTTTGTAAAGAATTTTGGTTCGACTAAATAGTCGATTAAAAGGGAATCAAGTGAAAAGATTGATGCTTGTTAAAAAGCGATTGTTGAATTATATGTTGTAGTTCATAAAATCAAAAACCAATATGCGTTAATCTTCATTCTTGGACTGTTCCCGCAACTGTAAGTTTATACGTCTTAATTAAACGTATCTCATTTTAGAGAGGCTATTACTTCAATAACCACTGGTTTATAAAAGCTGGGAAGGTTCAATAGCATAAAACAAGTCAGGAGACCTGCCATGATTATCAACTTAAATTAAAAGTTTTCGGGAAAAGAACTTTAAGGATATGAAACAGGTTTTTAGCTTTTTTCTGGTATTACATATAGGTGTTGTGGCATGGTCGCAGTCGCCTCTGGACTCCATACAACAACTTGACGAAATTGTTTTAAAATCTGATAGCTATCTACAAACGTTTTCAGATACGCAGCTCACAAGTGTTTTAAAAGATAGTGTTTTAACAAGAAGCGCTTCATCTTTAACACAACTGCTCAATAATAATGGTTCTATTTACTTTAAGGAAAATGGTTTAGGTATGGTGTCGTCTCCATCTTTTAGAGGGACAACTGCGCAGCAAACAGCCGTTATTTGGAATGGGATTAATATTAATTCACAATTTAATGGGCAAACAGATTTTAATACCATTAATATTAGAAACTTCAATAATATTACAGTTAGAAGTGGAGGTGGCTCTGTGCTCTATGGAAGTGGTGCTATTGGTGGTTCGGTACATTTAAATAATAATCTGAAATTTAATTCTGGTTTCCAAAACAAACTTTACGCTAATTATGGTAGCTTTAATACATTAGATCTTAGCTATAATGGAAGCATATCTACAGATAAATTTTCTGTTGAAATAGGCTTAAGTAGAACAAGTTCCTCAAACGATTATCCGTACGTAGACAGCGATAAAACTAATTTAAATGGTCAATTTTATAATGCTACATTTTCTGCAAATGTTGGTTACAAAATAAATAATAAGAATGTTGTAAAGCTGTACAGTTATTTGTTTGATTCCGACCGTCATTTTTCTTTAATTTTTCCTTCGGAAACTCCTACAAAATATCAAGATTTTAATACTAGAAACCTTTTAGAATGGCAAGGTTTTTATGGGAGGTTTATTTCTACCATGAGCCTGGCACATATAACAGAAAAATATAAATACTTCCCGAATATAGAAAAGGAGAACTTTAGTTTTGGAGATGCAAAATCGTTTATAGGAAAGTATCAGTTAGACTATAAGATTCTTAAAAATGCTAGTTTACAAGGTGTTTTAGATTTAAAAACTACCACGGGAGAAGGCTCTGATATTGCTAAAAATGAACGAACTATTTCTAGTTTCAGTTTATTGTTTAAGCAAACCTTTAATAAGTTTTTATACGAAGCCAGTCTTAGAAAAGAACTTACTAATAATTATGAAAGTCCTTTGCTGTATAGTCTGGGATTGCAATATCGTGTAACTCCCAACTATCGTATCAATATTAATGGTTCTAAGAATTTTAGAATACCTACATACAACGATTTGTATTGGTTTGGAAGTGGAAACTTGGAGTTAAACCCAGAAACATCCTACCAGATAGAACTAGGAAATGAATTAAAGTTTAACAAATTGTCTTTTTCTGTGGTAGCGTATTATAACGACATTAAAAATATGATTCGTTGGCTTCCTAACGGAAGTATATGGACACCTATAAATACCGATAAGGTTTTAAGTTACGGACTTGAAGCTAAATTTCAGTTTGAACAACAATTTCAAGCTCATAAAATATCTCTAGGAAGCACTTATGCTTATACCGTGTCTGAGAATAAAGAAACCAAAAAGCAGCTAATTTATGTGCCTTACCATAAAGCTACGGCTTCCTTGAATTATCAATACAAACGTGTGTCTGCATATTACCAAATGTTATATGTGGGAGAAGTGTTTACATTATCAGATAATAATCCAAAGTATGTTTTAGATGCTTATTTATTATCGAATGCTGGAGCAGAATATGCCTTTGGAAAACACCTTAATTACACTGTAGGAATTCAATTTGAGAATCTTTTTAATGTCAATTATCAGGCAGTAGTAAATAGATATATGCCTGGAATTAATTATAACTTTTATATAAACCTTAATTTTTAAAAAAATGAAAAACGTATTTAAATTTTTAACTTTAGTCTTAGTATTTGGTTTTCTAACCACGTCTTGTAGTGACGACGATGACAATTTTGTGAATCCTCCAGTTGCTTTAGGCGATTATGAGAATGGAATTTTTGTTAGTGCAGAAGGTGGTACACTTTCAGGTTCGGTGTCTTTTATTTCTAATGACTTTTCTACTTCAGAAACCAATGTGTTTTTTAATGTTAATGCTGAAGAATTAGGAACTTATGTGCAATCTATGGGAATTAATGACAATAATGCCTATGTGGTTGTTGACAACAATAATATCCATGTAGTAAATAGATATAGTTTTATAAAAGAAGCAACAATTTCTGCTGGGTTGGAACTACCAAGATTTATAGCTTTTGCCGGAGGAAATGGTTATGTAACAAATTGGGGAGATCCTACAGATTCTACAGATGATTTTATTGCAGTTGTAGATCTAGCAACCAATGCGGTAATTGATACTATCCCGGTAGAAGAAGGACCGGAGCAAATACTAAGTGTTGGAAATAAGTTATATGTATCTCATAAAGGAGGATATGGCTCTAATAATATAGTTTCTGTAATTAATGTGTCAAATTCTGATGTTTCTACTATTCTAGTTAATGATGTTCCAGATGAAATGATTATTAATAATAGTGGACAATTAGTAGTTTTATGTGAAGGCAAAGCTGCTTGGACAGGTGATGAAACCCCTGCGTCTATTTCTAAAATAGATTTATCGTCCAATACAGTTGTTGAAACTTTGACTTTTGCCAATGGCGTACATCCAAGCGTTATGGGATATACAAACGGAAAAGTATATTACCAGTCTGGAAATGAGATTTTTGAGTTAAGCGACTCTGCCAGTTCATTGCCTAGTACATCAATAATTAACTTAGGTGCAATTTCCCCTTATGGAATGTCTGTGAAAGATGATAAATTATATGTTACAGATGCCAAAGACTTTGTGTCTTTAAGCGATTTGGTTGTTTATGATTTAAACACGAAATCTGTAATTCATACTTTTGAAGTAGGACTGATCGCTTCAAAAATTTATTTTAATTAGTTTTTTGTTCGATATTAAAGTATCGGGTTTTTACTGAAATATAAAATTTAGTAAAACATTTTATTTGTATTAGATGCCGCTATATCCTTAATCTCCAATTAAGATTAGTGGCATTTTTTTATGGTTATCCAAGTAAATCGCAAAACCAAAACCCTGAAGCAGCATCGGTAGAATTCGGTTTTGGATATTCGCGATAGGTTTTTTCTCCCACTTCAAATTCTATAGGATTTTTAAATATAGGACCATCAAAACAAAAAGTATGGAATTCGCCATTTTCGCCACACGGATCAACTACCTCTGGAAGGGAAGCAATTAAATCTTCGTCCAACGTTCTTCCAACAAAATCTTCCGAAAAATGTTTTGAATCGGCACAAACTACAACTGCCTTAAAGCCTACATCAAGAAACTCTTGCATTAATTCGCTTGTATTTCGTTGCCAAAGTGGAAACACCGTTTTTATCCCTTGATTTCCTAATTGTTTTTCACGATATTGTTTTAAATCTTCTAATAAAATATCGCCAAACGCCCCATAACTATAACCATCTTTTTTAAGTTGATTTGTAGCTTGGGTCATAATACGGTTGTAATCCTCCATACTGGGTTGTTCTGGAAGTTTTATTAGCGAAAGAGGAATTCCTAAAGCTGCAACTTGTTTTTCCAATAAGGAAATTCTAATGCCATGCATGGACACCCGATTAAAAGCGCTGTTTATGGTTTTGGCGATGAAAAGTGGCGTGCAAGTGCACGCTGACCTTTCCGAGCAATCTTTTTCGTTATAAATATAGCAAAAAGTTTAAGTTAAGTATTAATTAGCTGTTTTTTATAGCCATTGTTGAGCACTGGGTTTTCTGAGTACAGCTTGCAATTCAGCCGTTAGTTTCTTCAGACGACCTAAATTAGCAAGCTCTTCCCGTTTATTGAGGGATGGCTTTTTACGCTGGTAAAAACGGGTTGTGCTTGCGTGAATTTGAAGTTGTTGTTATGGACAGTTATCACCATATTTGTTTTTCTAAAAATAATAATACACTACCTTTGATTTGATTATGCAAAAATTATATCGTCGAATACCATATTTATTAACTATTGCCATTCTAGCTACAATAGCAGTGCAATTGTATTCAGGTTATATTGATTTCCAAAAAAACAGTTCAAATTTTAAAAGGGAAATGCAACAATCATTGGATGTTGCTCTTGACAATTATTTTATAAAGGTTTCCGAGCAAAAAAACATCACCTTAATTGTTCCAACAGATTCCCTGGAAAGACCGTCTAATCTATCTATAGAAAAGAAGGTTATGGGGGCTATTTCTATGAAGGGAGAACCGAAAAACATTTCAGTTTTTAAAGACGACAAAATACATGAGAGCCTTTCCTCTACTGCAAATGTTAAAATGATAAATATATCAATAAACAAGGATTCCATCAATTTTAAAAAGCTAAAGGTCTTTCTGGACAATGAATTGGATAGAAAAGAATATACTATTCCTTATACCTTAAATTATTACAAGCAGGACACACTTTTTGCAACATCACATAGAGGAGCTATATTTTCTAAACATCTTTCTACAAAGGGGAAATCCACTTATTTGAAAAAAGGAGAAAAAATTGAAATGTTGTTTCCCAATGCGGTTAAGGTTATCCTTAAAAAAAGTCTGATCAATATTATTTTATCATTTTTATTGGTAATAATCATTCTATTTGCCTTGTTTTATTTATTGTACATAGTAAAGCAACAAAAACAACTTTCTGAAATAAAAAATGATTTGATTAGCAACATTTCCCACGAGTTCAAGACACCTATTGCTATCATTGGAACAGCACTGGAAAGCATCCGATACTTTAATGATTCCAATGATCTTGAAAAAACCAACAGATATTTGGACTATTCTAACCAACAATTGGGAAAGTTGGAAAAAATGGTAAATCAACTTATGGACACAGCCTTTTTAGATACTAATGACTGGAACTTAAACAGGCAAACCATAAACATAAAAGAATGGATAGCTCCAATTGTTGAAAATTACAAGTTGAACTCTGAAAAAGAGATTGTAATGGAGGTGTCTAAAGTCATCCAAAACCAGACGTTTATAGATCCATTTCATTTAGGGAATGCCTTGGGTTGCTTGTTGGACAACGCTATAAGATATGGAGGAAATCAAATTGAAATTTTAGTTGAAAATACTCAAGAATTTACCCTTGCTGTAAGCGATAATGGAAATAGCCTGAATAAAGAACAAAGAGCAAAAGTTTTTGATAAATTTTACCGTGTTCCCCACGGTAATCTTCACGAAGTAAAGGGCTATGGAGTCGGGTTGTATCACGTTAAAAAAATAGCGGAAAAACATCATGGGATGGCAAAAGTGTTTTTTAAGGATAACAAAACAACATTTATAATATCAATACCAAACGAATGAATAAAGAGCACACCATTTTATTTGCAGAAGACGAAATAACGCTTGGTCAAATTGTAAAAGAAAGTCTTGAAACTAGAGGTTTTGTCGTACAACTATGCCATGATGGAGATGAGGCGTTTATATTGTACAGGGCTCAAAAACCAGATATTTTGGTGCTTGATGTCATGATGCCAAAAATGGATGGTTTTACTTTAGCGCAACACATCAGGAAAACAGATGAGGAAACGCCAATAATTTTCCTAACAGCAAAATCACAACCTCATGACGTTGTTGAAGGATTTAATACTGGTGGTAATGATTATCTAAAAAAACCATTTAGTATAGAGGAACTTATTGCGCGAATTAAAAATTTGTTGAACAATAAACAAATGGTTTCTCATGGAGAAAAAGACATGGTTATAGGTAATTATAAGTTTAATTCTAAAAAGCAAACACTTCAATATAAAGAAGAAAATAAGGAAGACCTTACTAGTAAAGAAAGTTTACTGCTGTTACTTTTGTTGCAACACAAAAATAAAGTTGTGGAGCGTTCTTTAGTGTTAAAACAATTGTGGGGAGACACCTCTTTTTATTCTGCTAGAAGTATGGATGTATTTATCAGTAAATTAAGAAAAAAATTATCTCAAGATAAAACTATCAAAATCTTAAATGTTAGAGGAGTTGGCTACAAGTTTGTAGTGTGATTTCAACAAGGCTAAAATCTATATTTTATACTGAAAAGTGCATATGCAGGCGCTAACTTAATGAGTTTTTGATAGGACATAAATGAGCTAATCTGTTCAACCAGATAATCTTCTTCATTAAATAAATTATTTAAGTATAAGCTTGTAGACCATCTGCTTTTTTGAGGCTCGTAGGTAATGGTTGCGTTTAAAAAAAGATATGTATCATTTTCCAATAAATAAGACTCATTATTTACAGTGGCTTTTAATGATTCTGAAATTTTAATATTTAAGTCTAAGAAAACCTTTTTTGATTTAAAAGAATTCGATTCCCTATCTACTTTTGAAGAAGAAAACTTATAAGAAAACCCACCTGAAAAATTAAACCATTTGTTAAAATAAGAGCTTGCAGAAAAAGCATAGTTTCCTGAATAATTTTTAAGGTTAAATACTTCTTCTCCGTCGTCAGAAAGAGGGGATTCTATAAAACTTTGACTAGTTTCCCATTTGGTGGCTATTTTTAATTTACTAAAATAACTGGTAAGACTGGCATTGGCTAAAGTATTACTTCCTCCAGAATAAGGTAACAAATCGACGAAAATGAAATTATTGTTTATAGATGTATTGGTTGCATAACCCAAATGCGTAATTGTGTGCAATACAGAACTATTAACAGAGAACCCTTTAATATCGTTGTAAAAACTGTAATTAAATGAAAAAATTGAACTTTTCAATTTGGTAATTTTATTGGTTCCTTTTTCGAAACCTTGATATGAGTTTAAAGCAAAATTATATAGAAGCATTGGTGTTTTTGGCAAATCTTCTTTGTAATTGTAGCCTATCCTAATGTCTCCAATATTTTTTAACTTTTGTCTAAAAGTGAGAGAGGCACTTTTTAGTAAATAGTTATTTTTATTAAACCAATCTTGGGTAAAAATAAAGCTGCCTCTTATGTAATTATCTTGTTTTAGTTTATATTTAAAAGCATTGGATACCGAAACAAAATTATTATCGATTTTTAGGTTATTTGTATAATCTTCAAAATCATTTTGGTTTTTAGTAAAAAGTCTGCTTGAAGCATTTTCATTTTCCATATGGGCGTAAAACTTCAACTGGTTTTCCCATTTTCTTCGTTTAGTAAGCAAGGTGCTTTGCAAACCGTAATAATTAAACTTATCTGAAGCATCCTGAAAAACAGGTTCGGGGTTTTCTATTTCTAAAAAATCATTTAGGACTGGGTATTCAATTTTTACGCTTTCCTTTGAACTGCCATAGCCTAAATAAAGATAATTATACAATGCTGTATTAGGCGTTAAAAGATAGGTGTGTTCTAAATGGTTATAAAATGTTTCTGAAAAAGCATCGTTTTGTTGCAATACATTTGTGTTGCCTAAGATTATGCCATTAAATGCTTTTTGAGGATTAAAGGTATATTTAATAATATTAGTTAGGTAATTTTTTGAGTTAGGAATGTATTTTAGTTCTAATTCTCCTGAACCAGCCTGGTTATTATTTTGATAGTTATTTGTTTCTGAAAATGTAGTCGAGTTCTCCCCTGTATTATATTGGGTAATGGCTTGATAGTCTTGTGTGGTTTTGTCATAAACAAAATTTGCAGAACCTCTAACGGTAAACCTTTCGCTTATTTTTGAAGACAGGCCAAGCGAATGAAGCATGGACGTGTTGAAACTACTCCTACTATTAAACACATTGTTTTCCTGCTCATCGATTGAAAAAACCAAAAATGGTTTCTTCTCTATATGTTGAAACATTTGAGATAAATCAATCACGATTTCATCATTGCTCAAAAGGTTCGCTGCTTTATCCCCTATGTTGTTACCATTGCTAAATTCCAGCAGTTTTATCCGCTTTTTCAACAAACCTAATGTTATTGCTCTTTGATAACGGTTTTTAAATCCATAACCTGCAGAAACATTGCCAAACCAAATATTTTTAAAATCATTTTTTAACTTTAGGTTTATGGCTACTTTTTCTGAATTTGACAGGTTTTTGAAAATGGGATTCTCTTCGTAATGGTCTAAAATTTGGACTTCCTCCAATGTTTTAGCATCCAAATTCTTGGATAGAATTTTATAGTTTTTTCCTAAAATATTTTCTCCTTCTATCAACAGGCTTTCTATAGGTTTTCCATGGGCTTTTATACTGCCATCGGGTAAAATTTCTATTCCTGGCAACCGCCTTAAAACATCTTCAACAGTTTCTTCTGTTTTTGTGGTGTATGGGGACACCCTGATAAAAGTAGTATCAGCGTTTATCCTAATTTTTTGGTGTGCTTCTACTACAACTTCTTTTAAGGACTCCATTTGCTCCTCCATTTTAAAGTTGATGTTCTGAGTGGGTTTGTTTATCTCTACTTCCCTTTTAATTGTAGTATAGCCCAAACTTGAAACTTCGATCAAATATAATTGCACGGTGTCTGTTTCAAATTCTAACAGATAGAAGCCTTTTTCATTACTATATGTATAACTCAAAACATCATTATTTTGGCTCTTAACTAATACAAGAGCACTTTCAATAGGTTGAAGTTGATGGTTAGTTATTGAGCCCGAAACGCTGATATCTTGCCCCAAAATACGGATAGTTACGAAAAGGAATATAAGAGGTAATATAGATCTCATTGAGGCATCTTGTAAAAATGAAACCCCATAAGCAAATGGGGTTTGATAAAACTTAAAAAAAATCGAAATTTAATTAAAAAGCTCAACGCTTAATGTTTCAATGCCTCCTGAATCTACGGTTACATCTCCACCTATTTGTTTGGCAATCAGTATGGCTTTCGTTTTGTTTCTTTCGACTAATTTTTCTAATAAGTTTTTGTACTCGTTAAGTGAAATCCAATTGTAATTGCTGTCTTCTTTGGGTTTTACAACTGGCCCTATTGATAGGTTCTGTGGTGTAGGATATTCTATTGATTTAAAATACAAGTACATTTCCTTTTTCTCATCGTAGGCTTCAAGTATAATCCCTGGAAGTCCCTGTAGTTTCCAAGGCCCGTATGGCAAAGGTATTTTTTTTGTATACCAAGCAGTATAGGTTTTCCCTCTGAAAACTCCGGTAGCTTTATGACAAGTAAGTCCTCCAAAGGTTTTGGTTTCGGATTCTAATTTCCAATTGATTCTATCTCTTTTTTCACGACCATAAACAGGTTCTTTATACTTTTTGTTCCACCAAAGGCTGTCTTTGTGGCGGTTATAATATACCTGCTTACCTTGTGGCAATGTATGCTTACCCACATACATTTGGGTTGTTCCATTTACTTCTTTGGTTTGTTGCCTTTCTAATTCAGCTTGATTTTCCAGTGAATCTTTTGCAGTTACATAATAGGAAGCAGTCTTGTCAAAGACCAAATAAGCATTAAAGTCCAACCCGGCAGGACCACCTTTTCCAGGGCTTTCTATATGTCCATAATAAACAATGCCCTTATTCTGGGCACTACAGATATCAGTTAATGTAACAAGGAAGAAAAATATTAAATATCTCATAATACTGTGATTGTTTTTAATTGTATAAAAATCCTTCTCAGTTCAACCGAGAAGGGTAGATAGTTTAGTTACACAAAGTCCATGCAATATCTATAAGTTGCCCAGTAGTGCAACTATCACAACTAACAGTGTATGAAGAACCGTCTTCACAATTTACAGTAATTTGTGCTTTTACGGCATTAAGAGTTTCTGCACTGTTTGTGTGCTCTAAATTTGCTTCAAAAAAGCCTTTAGTACTTCCTTCATTTGAGGCAAATACCGCTACAGACATAAGTCCTAACATCGAAAGGGTTACTAATTTTTTCATGAAATTTTAATTTAATTGTTTATATAAAACAAAGCAAAGCATATACAAGCCAAAAAATAGTTAATCAGTGTTATATAGTGTTAAGAAGTGTTAACGCGAAAAAATGAAAATACGACGAGTAAGTTGAAAATTAGTTTTTGTTTGTTTCTTATTTGTAAGTCCTGTTTTACAGAGTGGGAAAGCAGGCTCTTTTATTTTTTTGTGCGTTTGATGGCGTGGTTTGGCAAAAAATAAATGTGCCTGCCGAGCGTTGGCTCAGCCTTGTGCTCAACGGTTGTTACTAGTTTATCAACACTAAAACCTTTATCTTGTAATAAGTAATAAAGTGCCAGGGCAGAATCTTTTCCAGTACTCCAATTAAAGTAGGTTTTGTAAGCTGTCATAAATTAAAAATACAGTAGAAATTATTCATTTCTAATCTATATACATTCTGTTTTTGGTAAAAGTAAAATCTTTACTGTCTCCAATTACTTCAATAGAGTTAGGTGGTTGTATAGATATTCTGCCACCATCCGTAATTTGTTGTAAAGCTATGGCTAATAGTGTTTCGTCTGGATCCCCTAAAACGCCTAAATGTCCATAGCGTTCCTTAGCCTGAATTGTTGGGTAAAGGCCATCGTTATAATCTGTATTTCCAATGGAATTAGATGTTTTTAAAACCAAAGGTTGCATGGCATAGGTGTGAATTGGGTTAACATCTCTGCCACTAAAATCTGGCGAGTCGTAAAGAGTTATAGACGCTTGATATTTTCCTGTAGTACTTGTTCCAATTTGAACAACTTCAATATACGGATTCAAACAATTAATTACCAATTCGCTTGCCGAGGCTGTACTTTTACTAGTTAAAACATATAGTTTTCCTAAACTTAGGCTGTTTAACGAAGTTCCATCATCATTATTGACAAAATTATTTATTAAAGAACCTGGATTTAATTGCGATTGAATCTCACTATTCCATTGATTGGTATTAAAAACCTGTCCTGTAAATTGCCCGGTAATCATACTGGATAAGAGAATTGCCGTATTGACCGAACCTCCAGAATTATAACGTAAATCCAGGACCAAGTTTTGGATGTTTTGAGATTTAAAATACCCAAAGGCATCGTTAAGTTGCATGTCGAAATCTCTTGTAAAACCGTTGTACATTAAATAACCCACGTTTTGGTTGGCCACTTCTAGCACTTGTTTTATAAAAATAGGATTTTCGGTATAAGGAGACTTGCTTAGATTTACACTTTGATTGATTGGGTCTATAGAATCGTCAGTTGTTTCTGTTGTGCCATTATCGTTGTATATAGCTAAATTTATGGTGTAATTATTAGCACTTAATAAGTCTCTGTAGTTATTTATATTTAGAGGAACACCATTTATGGCGTGGAATATATCTCCACGTTTTATGCCTTTACTTTCAGCATCTGTATTTGGTAACACATAACGGACATATCCAAAAACCTCAGTACTTGTATTTGAAAAACGAACTAGTCCAAACTCCATGCCGTTGTTATAAGTTGTTCCGTTAAGCTGTTGCTGTAATTCAATATAATTGTCTGTTATCCAACTAAACCTATCAATAGTTTGTCTTTGGTAAATGAGATTTTCGAATAAATCTTCAGGAAAAGAAAAGCTGTTTAAATAATTTTCATATTCAGATGTAGAAAATCTATCGTTTGCTAAATCAGGAACATTATCTTTATATAAATAATAGGTATTTAGACCTTTCCAAACAAAATTGTTTAAATCTTTAGTTGCAGCAGGATGGTCGTCAAGATCTTCAAAACACCCAACAGTAAGGAGTGAAGACACTAATAATAGACCAATAAATTTTAAATGTTTGATTTTCATAAAAGAACTTTTACTTCAGAGTAATCGGAATAAAAGTACTTACTTTATCTTAGACTAAAAATTTTTTGTAACAAAACAACAAATGTATCGTCGTAATAATAGACAGACATAAACCAGCTGTTACAATCCAAACAAAACTATGACACAGGCAGAATTTTTAAATATTGTCATACCTTTTAAAGACAAAATCTTTCGTTTAGCAAAACGATTATTGGTTTCGAGGGAAGAAGCAGAGGATGCGACACAAGAAATTTTGCTAAAACTGTGGAATAATAAAACAAAGATTGAAGAGTATAAAAATGTGGAAGCATTTTCTATGACGATGACCAAGAATTTTTGTTTGGATAAATTAAAGTCCAAACATGCGCAAAACTTAAAAATTGTACATAGTAATTATCAAGACAAAAACACGTCTTTACAAAAACAGATTGAATTAAACGATAGTGTCAATTGGGTAGCAAAAATTATTGAGAATTTACCCGAACAGCAAAAAATAATTATTCAATTAAGAGATATAGAACAATACGATTTGGATGAAATAGCCAAAATGTTAGACATGAAAAATACGGCAGTAAGAGTGGCTTTGTCCAGAGCAAGAAAATCAATAAGAGAACAATTAACTAAAACACATAGTTATGGAGCTAAATAATATAGAAAACTTACTTGAAAAGTACGAAAACGGCGAAACAACTTTAAAAGAGGAGCAAGAGTTAAAAAACTATTTTTCGCAAGAAACTGTTGCAACACATTTAGAGATTTACAAACCTATGTTTACTTACTTTACGGTAAACCAAAAAGAAACCTTTACTAAAACTGTTCCATTAAAATCTAAGAAAACTATAAGTTATAAGTGGATTTCGGTAGCAGCAGTAGCAATTCTATTATTAGGCATCTTTTTTAATACACCTATCTTTCAACAAGAAGACGATTTAGGAACTTTCGACGATCCAATGACCGCGTATAACGAAGTGGTTAAATCTCTAGAACTAATTTCTAATAGTTTAAATAAAGGAACTGAAAAACTGGGTTATCTGGATCAATTAGATGCAGGAATGTCTAAGGTTGGTTATTTGGACGAAATGGAAACTAAAACAAAAATAATTTTT
Source organism: Xanthomarina sp. F1114 (assembly GCF_026410255.1). GTDB lineage: Bacteria > Bacteroidota > Bacteroidia > Flavobacteriales > Flavobacteriaceae > Xanthomarina. Next base: position 72,582 of record NZ_JAPMLL010000006.1, on the reverse strand, counting down.
AAATAAACCCATCCAATTCAGGTATAATACTTGCTAGGAAACTTAAAAAAATAATTAAAATGAAATCGAATAATAAATTTAAAACTAGAAAAATGAAAAATAAAGCAATTCTCTTTTTAATGGCAATTATGTTATTGCCTTTAACTTCCATGGCACAGGATATTTTTTCGAAATACAGCGATAATCCGGAAGTAACTTATGTGTCTATTAAACCAAAAATGTTTCAAATGTTAGCAAAAATGGATATTAATACAGACGATCCTGAAGCACAAGAATATATAGACATGGTAAATAGTATAACCAGCTTTAAAGTTATTACAACTGGTAATAAAACTATTTCTGGAGATGTATCCAAATGGGTGCAATCTCGTAAAAATGCTTTGGAAGAACTCATGGAGGTTAAAGACAATGGTGTCAATATGACCTTTTATGTAAAAGAAGGAAGAGACGAAGACCATGTAAGTGAATTTCTAATGTTTGTAGATGGCCTAAGTGCTGTTACAAAAGATTTAGAGGTAAATATGAATGGCGAAAAACGTGAGTTTGAAACGGTAGTTGTGTCTTTAACGGGTGACATTGATTTAAACCAAATTTCTAAACTTACAAAGAAAATGAACATTCAAGGTAGTGAGCATTTAGATAAGAAAAACAAAAAGTAAAACTTATGAATTCTTCAATTAAAACAACACTATTCAGCTTACTAGCACTCATCATGCTAGTAAGTTGTAATAATGGAGAGTCTCTACAGACATACTTTGTAGATCATCAAGAAACTCCGGATTTTATTTCAGCCGATATTCCTACAACTATTGTAGAATTAGATGAAACTTCTTTAACTGAAGAGCAGAAGGAAGCTTATAAGTCGGTAAAAAGACTCAACTTTTTAGGATTTAAAATTACGGATAGCAATCAAGATGTTTACACTAAAGAGCTTGCTAAAGTAAAATCTATTTTAAGTAATAAAAAATATATTGAACTGATTGAATTTAACGATAAAACTGCGAAAGTAATTGTCAAATATATTGGTGATGATGATGCAGCCGAAGAGTTTATTGTATTCACCAGCTCGAAAGATATGGGCTTTGGTATTGTTAGAGTTTTAGGAAGCAATATGCGTCCAGAAAAAATGGCAACTCTTGTGGATGCTGTACAAAAAGCAGATATCGATAGTTCTCAATTTGAAGATGTTTTAGGCTTTTTTAATTAAAAGTATCATTCATTAAACAAAAATGGCTTCTATATTTAGAAGCCATTTTTGTTTTTATAAAGTTTTATCTTGATGGAGAATTGTATCCTCTTTTTCTAGAGGCTCTTCATCTTTATCAAACAGATGTTTGCTACTAACTAAATTATAAACCACTAATATAAAAAGGAAGAGCAAAATTCCAACAACCACATAATTTTCCAAAGCACCTAAAATTCCTAAAACAGAAAATCCAAATGCTACTATGGCACAAATTAGTAAAGATTGTTTGTCTGTAAGTCTCATATTTATATTCCAGTATAATTACTTGGAGTAATGGTTTTTAATTCCTTTTTAATACTTTCTGAAACCTCTAAGGTATCAATAAAATTTGAAATAGACTTTTGATTAATTTTCTCATTGGTTCTAGTTAATCCTTTTAAAGCTTCATAAGGATTAGGGTAAGCTTCTCGACGTAAAATAGTTTGAATTGCTTCTGCCACAACAGCCCAATTATTTTCTAAATCTTCAGCAAATTTACTTTCGTTTAAAAGTAATTTCCCTAAACCTTTTAAAGTAGATTTAAATCCAATTAAAGTATGTCCAAACGGCACGCCAACATTACGTAAAACCGTGCTGTCTGTTAAATCTCTTTGTAGCCTAGAAATAGGAAGTTTAGCAGATAAATGTTCAAATATAGCATTGGCAATGCCTAAATTTCCTTCGCTATTTTCAAAATCAATCGGATTTACCTTATGTGGCATAGCAGAACTACCAACTTCTCCAGCTTTAATTTTTTGCTTAAAATAATCCATAGACACATAAGTCCAAATGTCTCTATTTAAATCTATTAAAATAGTATTAATGCGTTTTAAGCAATCAAATAGAGCCGCCATATGGTCGTAATGCTCAATCTGTGTGGTTGGAAATGAATGTTGCATACCCAATTTTCCCTGAACAAAATTCTTACCAAAAGCTCTCCAGTCTATATTTGGATATGCCACTTTATGGGCGTTAAAGTTTCCTGTAGCACCTCCAAATTTTGAAGCACTTGGAATATCATTTAATAAATTAAATTGCTCCTCAAGTCTAACAACAAACACTTCAATTTCTTTTCCTAAACGAGTAGGAGAAGCCGGCTGTCCGTGGGTTCTGGCTAACATTGGAATGTTTGCCCAGTCTTTAGAAAGATCTTTTAATTTTTTATGAAGAATAATGTACTCCGGCACATAAACAGCATTCATAGCTTCCTTAATACTTAAAGGGATAGCCGTATTATTAATATCTTGAGATGTTAATCCGAAATGAATAAACTCTTTATATTCTGAAATGCCTAAAGCATCAAACTTGTCTTTTATAAAATATTCAACAGCTTTTACATCGTGATTAGTTACTTTTTCAATTTCCTTAATGGCAGACGCATCAATAGCTGTAAAATTCTTGTAGATAGCACGTAAATCATCAAATAAATTGGTGTTAAAAGCTTCAAGTTGAGGTAGAGGCTCTTCGCAAAGTGCAATAAAATACTCGATTTCTACTTGAACTCGATATTTAATTAAGGCTTCTTCAGAAAAATATGGCGCTAATTCGTTTACTTTATTTCTGTAACGACCATCGATAGGAGAAATAGCATTTAAAGATGTTAAAGACATGTGTTGTGTTAGTTTTTGTGCATTTTAAATTAATTTTCAATGCAAATTTTAAAGATGCAAAGATAATGAAATCATTTTCTATAGTCGATTTAAGATTTGTGAATTTTATAGCTAATGCACTACTTCTTAATCTTTTTTAAAATCTGCCTTGCCCGTGCTTTAAAACCCGAGCTCTGTATCTGGTAATCCCGTTCTATAATTGTTATTAATTCTAGATGAATCCAATCAAATTCATTTCCAAAGAGGAAAAGTGTGTTCATAGAATATGCTTTGGGTGCTATTTTTTCATCGTTAATCATATAGTCAAAACAAGTTTCTACAATTAGCTCTTTGTGTTTATTGGTTAAAGTTAATTGTACCTTATTCGCTGTTTTAGAAAAATATGCTTTTGCTAAATACTCACATATTTTTGCAATTGGTCTTACTGCTGGATCTAAATGCACCTTATTAATATTTTCAGTAAATACATCCAAGTAAGGAAGTAGTAATTCTAAGTTGTCGGCGCATACAAACTCTAAGACCCAAGCTGCTCTACAAGATGTTTTATCGTCTACATCAAATAGAATATCCAATAAATTAGGAAGTAATTCTGGTGTGTCTAAAATTAAATTAGCATACTTCAAACGCTTGTCTCGCGTATGATTCACGAAATTTAATTCATTATAAAGTTGGTCTTTAGTCACAAGAAATACTTATTTTTATTTTCTGAAATTATTCAAAAATGAAAACTACAAAAAAAATATTATTAGTAATGCTAATTGTATTTGTTGTTGCTCAATTTTTTGGCCCGGAAAAGAATAAAGGTGATTTGGTGTCTTTAGAACCTTTTTTATCTGAAACTAATCCGCCAGAAAATATTAAAATTATTTTAAAAGAAAGTTGTTACGATTGCCATTCAAATGTTACAAAATATCCGTGGTATAATAATATAACTCCTATTAATTACTGGATGGCAGATCATGTAAAACATGGAAAAAAGCATTTTAATATGTCTAATTGGGAAGGCTTGTCTGTAAAGAAAAAGGATCATAAATTTGATGAACTTATAGAGATGATTGAAGAAAAAGAAATGCCATTGCCTTCTTATACATGGACACATCAGGAAGCCAAGCTTTCAGATTCTGAAATTCTGGAAATGGTAGAATGGGCAAAACAAGTGAGGTTTAAATATAGTTTAATGCCAAAACCACAATAGTCGTTTTCAATAGTAAGTTTGCTTAAGTACTTAATAGTTTTTATTTACATTTGGACCGATTTTAAAACTCTGTTATATTTATTCGGAAATTATGAGTTTCAACCTAAAAACAATAATAAATTCGTGGCAAAAAGCCTTTTAATAATTGGTTATGTTTGGCCAGAACCCAAAAGTTCTGCTGCAGGAAGTAGGATGCTGCAAATTATTAAATTATTTCAAACAGCTAAATACAATATTACCTTTGCAAGTCCTTGTGCTAAAAGTGACAATGCTTTTAACCTGGAAGAAATAGGAGTGAAGCAAGTTCCAATAGAACTAAACAGTTCTAGTTTTGATGTTTTTGTAAAAAAAATAAATCCCAATATTGTTCTATTCGATCGGTTTATGATGGAAGAACAGTTTGGTTGGCGAGTTGTGGAACAATGTCCTCAAGCTTTAAGAATTCTCGACACCGAAGATTTACACGGATTGCGTAAAGGCAGACAACTGGCTTTAAAGGCAAATAAGGCTTTTGGTTTAAATTATTTATTTAACGACACTTCAAAACGAGAAATAGCGAGTATATATAGATGCGATTTAAATTTAATTATTTCTGAAGCTGAAATGGACTTTCTAGAATTAAAGTTTAAAGTGCCCAAAACTATTTTGTGTTATTTGCCTTTTTTATTAGAGAAAATTTCAACTTCCGAGATTGAAAAACTCCCTGGTTTTGAATCTAGACAGCATTTTATAAGTATTGGTAATTTTCTTCACGAACCTAACTATAATGCCGTTTTATATTTGAAAGAAACTATTTGGCCTTTAATTAGGACACAATTACCTAAAGCAGAACTACATGTTTTTGGTGCCTATATATCTCAAAAAGTTACTCAGTTGCATAATGAACGGGAAGGTTTTTTAGTTAAGGGTTTTGCAAAAGATGTTTCGGAAGCTATGCAAGAATCAAAAGTTTGTGTGGCTCCCATACGTTTTGGTGCGGGATTAAAAGGAAAGTTGGTAGATGCTATGCAAAATGGAACGCCTTGTGTTACAACAAATATTGGAGCAGAGGGAATGTATGGGAAACTTGAGCCAAATGGCTTTATAGAAGATGACTCTCAGGAATTTGCGGACAAATGTGTGCATTTATATAGAGATAAAGATCTTTGGATGCAAAAGCAGAAAAACGGCTTTGATATAATCAATAAGCGGTTTCAGAAAAATCAGTTTCAAAAGGAATTTCTAAATAGAATTGAAGAAATATCAAAGCAATTGGAAAATCACCGGACTCATAATTTTACCGGGCAAATACTTCAGCATCAAAGTATGCAAAGCACCAAGTATATGAGTAAGTGGATCGAGGAAAAGAACAAATAGCTTATTAACGGTACCTGTTTATTCTTTAATTATTTAAATTTTAAGCGGTTTGAGTTTACGCTGTTTAAGGCGACAACTAAAAACTAAAACTTATGTCTTCCATTTTATATTACAACCAATACTAGGTTTTTGACTTCTTGTGTTTTCTTCGTTTTTTATTAGACAGTTTAAGGCGTGTCGGATATCATTTCCAGTTACAGGAATATCATTGTCGGGTCTGGAATCGTCTAATTGTCCTCTATAAACCAATTCTAAATTTTGATTAAAAACGTAAAAATCTGGAGTACATGCAGCTTTATAGGCCCGAGCTACTTCTTGAGATTTATCGTATAAATAAGGGAATATAAAATCTTGTTCTAAAGCATTGGTTTTCATTTTCTCAGGAGAATCCTGTGGGTAATTTTCAACATCGTTACTAGAAATAGCGATTAGATTTACACCCTTGCTTTTATAATCTTTAGCTAGTTGGCTAATTTCGTTATTAATATGTTGTACAAAAGGACAATGGTTGCATATAAACATAACGATTGTAGCCTTTAATCCTTTTAAATTTTTTAAAGAATAGTTATTTCCAGAAACTGTATCCATTAGAATAAAAGAAGGAGCCTTTGTACCTAAAGGAAGCATGCTTGAAGGGGTTCTTGCCATATTGTCTTTATTTTAGTCAAAAATTTAAATTACAATTTTATAATCAGTATTCCAAATCAATTAGAATTAGTTGGATATACTTATATTGCGGTACTTTTTATGTATTCAACTGAATTATTAATCTGCCAATTTCTGATAAAAATGAGTGAAATTATTGAATTTGAAGACTTTGTAAAAGTAGATCTACGGGTAGGAACCATTTTGGAAGTATCCGATTTTCCTGAAGCCCGAAAACCAGCATATCAATTAAAAGTTGATTTTGGCGACTTAGGTATTAAAAAGACCTCTGCTCAAATAACTACTTTATATAAAAAAGAAGATCTTTTGCATAAACAAATAGTAGCTGTTGTTAATTTTCCAAGAAAACAAATAGCTAATTTTATGAGTGATTGTTTAGTTTTAGGAGCAGTTAAAGAAAATGAGGTTATTCTTTTAAACCCAGAAATAAAAGTACAAAATGGATCTACAGTCCAATAATATATGAATGAATTAGACCAGGTAAAAATTAATTTTGATAGTGGAGGACTCTTAATTCTAAACATTGCATTGGCTGTTATTATGTTTGGAGTTGCTTTAGGAATAAAACCAAGCGATTTTAAAAGGCTGTCTAAACAACCAAAATTGGTTTTAATTGGAGTTTTATTACAATTTGTACTATTACCTTTTATTACATTTTTACTTATATTACTTATTAAACCAGAGCCAAGTATTGCACTTGGAATGATGATGGTTGCTGCCTGTCCTGGAGGAAATATTTCAAATTTCATGACTCATTTAGCAAATGGAAATACGGCACTTTCTGTTAGTTTAACTGCTATTGGAACTTTTATAGCCATTTTTATGACGCCTTTCAATTTTCAGTTTTATGGTTATTTATACGAACCAACATCAGTGCTTTTAAAGGAAGTGCAATTAAACCCTATTAAACTTTTAGAGCTTGTACTTTTAATCCTGGGAATTCCGTTAATGTTAGGAATGCTCTTAAGAGCAAAAAATGAAAAACTAGCTATTTTAATTTGTAAACGTTTAAAACCTCTTTCTATAATTGTTTTTGTAGTTATAGTTATTCTGGCATTTAGTAAGAATATAGACGTATTTAATAGATATGCGCATCATGTTATTGGTATAGGTATACTTCATAATATCTTAGCTATTTTATTAGGATTTACAGTGGCAAAGGCATTCAATCTGTCTTTCCAAAATCAAAAAACACTGGCTATTGAAACAGGAATTCAAAATTCTGGTTTGGGACTCTTATTAATTTTTACTTTTTTTAATGGTTTAGGAGGAATGGCAATTTTAGCAGCCTTTTGGGGAATTTGGCATATTATTTCCGGCTTGGCTATTTCTTATTACTGGTCTTACAAAGACAAGAAAATACTCGAAATTTCTTGAAAAAACTTTGGCTACATACAGTAAAGGGGTATTTAACACTTGGTTTGTTTTTTTATTATAAAAAGATAATTATAGTTAAAGAAGACACTATTCCTAAAAACAAACCCATTCTTTTTGTGTCTAATCATCAAAATGCATTAATAGATGCGTTATTAATTGCTACAACATCGGGGAGGTTTTCTTATTTTTTAACGAGAGCTAGTGTCTTTAAAAAACCTTTAGTTTCTAAGTTGCTTCATAGTGTCAATATGCTTCCTGTATATCGGGTTCGAGATGGTTGGAGTACTATAAGTAAAAACAATTATATATTTCAAACGTGTACAGAGAAGCTTAAACAAAATCAAGCAGTAGCTCTTTTTCCAGAGGGGAATCATCATATAAATAGAACGGTAAGACCATTAAGCAAAGGCTTTACTAGAATTATTTTCGAAACCTTAAATAGCTATCCAAATTTAGATTTACAATTGGTGCCAATTGGTCTCAATTATCTAGAGGGGTCAACCTACGGAGATAGTGTAGCTTTGTATTACGGAAAACCTATGCCGGCAAAACCTTTAGTTTCTGAATTTTCAAATGAAGAAGTTGTTACTCTAAAACAAACCGTACAGGATAAAATAAAAGGTCTAACCACACATATTGACAGTGCTGTTTATGATAAAACCATTACAAAACTAAAAGCCTTAAATGTCAATTTTTTAGATCCAAAAGCTACAAATAAATGTATTGCTTCTAATTTTAAAAACTGCAAAACAAGGCAAAAACAAACAAAAAGCGGGGGAAAACAATTCTTTAAAGCGCTGTTAATTCTAAATTTATTTACACCTTATGTTATTTGGAAGTTCTCTATAAAGCCAAAAATTAAAGAAGTTGAATTTATAGCTACATTTAGATTTGCATTAAGTATTACTTTGGTACCACTTTGGGTTTTGATACTCTGTATTATTATAGCTCTAAGCTTTGGTACTGTTTATGGAATTGCTTATCTCTTAACCGTCTTATTTATAGCTCTTTTAAGTGTGAAACTTTAATTTTTGACACAAAAAAAAGCCACTACAAAGTAATGGCTTTTAAAATAATCTTCTTATTTATTAAATATCATCGAAATTAACATCTGTAAATTTTTCAGTAGATGGAGTCTCAGTTTCTGTAGTGGCTACTTTTTTATCTGTAGCTTGAGATTCGTAGTCTTTTTTGAAATCTTTTTGATGACGTTCGCTTATAACTTCATCACCTTTTTCATTTATTATATAATCAGTCATTTCATTTAGAATAGTACTAAACTCAGAAAAATCTTCTTTGTATAAATAAATTTTATGTTTTTTGTAATGAAACGAACCATCATCGTTTGTAAATTTCTTACTTTCTGTAATCGTTAAATAATAGTCACCCGCTTTTGTAGATCTTACATCAAAAAAATACGTTCTTCTGCCAGCTCTTAATACTTTAGAAAAAATCTCTTCTTTCTCCATCATATCATTATTATTCATAATCGTATTGTTGTTTATAAAAGTTTTTCAAAAATCTAAAAAAAAGAGTTACCAACCAACATTTTAAGTCAATACTTTTTTTCTAAATTGTAATTATTCTAAGCTGCACTTAATCTGCTAACAAGATTTGGATAAAAACTTAAAGATGTCCGTTTCTTTTATTTATTACTTTCACTTAGTTGTTTTATATAAAGGTTTTTGTAGTATCCTTCGGTGTCTATCAGGCTATTATGTGTTCCTGATTGTACAATATTTCCATCGTCCAATACAATTATCTGATCTGCATTTTTTACAGAAGACACTCTATGACTTACAATAATTGTGGTTTTACCTTGAGCTATATTATGCAGGTGGTTTAATATTTTTTCTTCAGTTTCTGTATCAACAGCAGAAAGAGAATCGTCAAAAAGTAAAATTTTTGGATCTTTAACAATAGCTCTGGCAATAGAAACACGTTGCTTTTGTCCGCCAGAAAGAGTTATTCCTCTTTCGCCTAAAACAGTATCATACCCCTTATTAAACCCGATAATATTTTTATGGACTTGAGCATATTTTGCTGCTTGAATAACCTGCTGGTCCGTGGCGTCTTCTTTCCCAAATTTTATATTGTTTTTAATACTATCAGAAAATAAAAAAGCATCCTGAGGTACATAGCCTATACTATCTCTTAAACTTGCTAAGTTAAGTTTATTAATGGGTGTATTGTCTATTAACAGTTCTCCTTTTTCAATATCGTAAAGTCTACCAATTAAATCTAGAATAGTCGATTTACCAGAGCCTGTTTTTCCTATAATAGCCAAGGTTTTTCCATGTGCTAATTTAAAAGAAACTCCTTTTAAGGCTTCAATATTTGTATCGCTATATGTAAAATGAACATTTTTAAACTCGATATCTCCAATAATTTCAGAAGGTTCTTCTACGGAATTGGTTATTTCCGGTGTTATTTTTAAAAATGCATTGATACGTTTTTGAGAAGCCTCTGCTTGTTGGACGATAGAAGTAACCCACCCAACAGTAGCTACTGGCCAGGTAAGCATATTAACATAAATAATAAATTTGGTAATAACACCTAAAGTAATTTCACCATTTATATATTGAAGTCCCCCAACGTAGATTACTACCAAATTGCTAATTCCAATTAACAAAATCATCATGGGGAAGAAAAAGGCATTTACCTTAACAAGACTTAATTGTTTCTGTTTGCTGGTTTCAGAAAGCTCATTAAATTTTATAGAGGTTTCATTTTCTAAACCATAAGCCTTAATTATTGAAATTCCGCTAAAAGATTCTTGAGTAGAAGAAGATAAGTGGGATAAATACTGTTGTACAATGGTACTTCTTTTATGAATTTCTTTACTTAATTTATAGATAATAAACGATAAAATTGGTAAGGGAACAATGGTGTAAAGTGTTAATAAAGGCGCTTGATTGTACATAAACCCAATGACAATAATAAACAGTGTAATGGTATTGATACTATACATAATAGCGGGACCAGAGTACATACGTACACGTCCAACGTCTTCACTAATCCTATTCATTAAATCGCCAGTTCTGTTGTTTTTATAGAATTTTAGAGATAATTTCTGATAGTGTTGGTAGATTTCATTCTTTAAATCGTATTCAATAAATCGAGACACATTAATAATGGTTTGTCTCATAAAAAAGGTAAGTACACCTGTAATTAAAGCAGCTCCAATAATATAAAGAATATTAATAAACAGCTCTTTTTTAACCGTTGCAATATCCGTAACTTCTCCTTGAATATATTGGTTAACTATATCTATAGATGAGCCAATTAATTCTGGGGTAAATAATAAAAATATTTTAGCAACAATTGTTATTAAAATACCTACTACAAGACGCCATTTATACTTTAAAAAATACTTGTTAAGATGTTGTAGTTCTTTCATTTAAATCTTTATAGAGAATAAAGTTTTTAACAAATTCGCTTTTTACCATTAATAATTTGTGAATACCTTATTAAAGAATTAATTTTGCGCATTGTTTTTAGTGATTTCTCATTAAAACACAACATATAACTTAAAAAAAAAATAAAATGGTTACAGACGTTATCAATACAAACGAACTTCATAAAGTGGATCCGGTTTTTGGTCAACTTTCGTTCGATAATCATGAACAGGTTGTGTTTTGCAACGACAAAGATACAGGATTAAAAGCAATAATTGGTATTCATAATACGGTTTTAGGTCCTGCTTTAGGTGGAACTAGAATGTGGAATTACACAAACGAATGGGAAGCCTTAAACGATGTACTCCGTCTATCTAGAGGGATGACCTATAAGTCTGCTATCACTGGATTAAATTTAGGTGGAGGTAAAGCTGTACTTATTGGAGATGCGAAAACTCAAAAAACACCAGAATTAATGAGAAAATTCGGTGAATTTGTTCATTCTTTAAGTGGAAAGTATATTACTGCCGAAGATGTAGGAATGACTACTGCAGATATGGACACGGTTAGAGAAGTTACTCCTTACGTTACCGGAATTTCTGAATCTATTGGTGGTTCTGGAAACCCATCTCCTATTACAGGATATGGTGTTTTTATGGGAATGAAAGCAGCTGCTAAATTTAGATTCGGAACGGATGTTTTAGAAGATAAAGTGGTTTTTGTTCAAGGAATTGGAAATGTAGGTGAAACGGTTGTAGAACATTTAGTAAACGAAGGTGCTAAAGTAACTATTACAGATATTAACCAAGAACGTTTAGAAGAGGTTAAAAAGAAATACGGAGTTTCTATCTATGAAGGAAACGATCTGTACTCTGAAGAAATGGATATCTATGCCCCATGTGCACTTGGAGCAACTATCAACGACGATACCATTAATAAATTTAAAACTAAAGTCATTGCAGGAGCAGCAAACAACCAATTAGCTGTAGAAGCTGTTCATGGGAAATTGTTGCAAGATAAAGGTATCGTTTATGCCCCAGATTTTTTAATTAATGCTGGAGGTATTATCAATGTATACGCCGAATTAGAAGGTTACGACAGAAAAGAAATTATGCGTAAAACCGAAAATATTTACAATACTACTTTGGAAATATTAAATAACGCTAAAGCGAATAACATTACAGCCAATCAGGCTGCTTTAAATATAGCTCAAAACAGAATCGATGCAAGAAAAGCAGAGAATAAGAGATAGTTATTTAAAATAATATTATTTTTGCAAGGCGAAAGTTATTATTACTTTCGCCTTTTTTATTAAAAATTTAAATGGCTACCTAATAAATAAGGTCGCTTAATAAAACAACATCATATTAAAATTAATTTAATATTGAAACATTTAGTTCTTTGTACATATGCTTAATAGAAGACACATTAGAATAAAAGTAATGCAAACTATTTACTCTTTTAAAGGAGGAGAAAGTGATAATTTTGATAAAGAACAAAAGTTCTTAATTCACAGTTTAGATAATATTTACAACCTGTATTTGTTAATGATCTCTTTGCTTATTGAACTTCAGAAAAAAGCAGAAGATCACGCAGAAAAAACCAGTAAAAAACTCCTGGCGACTAAAGAGGAGAAGAATTTTAATAAAAAACTGGTTAATAATGAGGCGCTTTTAATGTTGAAAAACAATGTATTGCTTCAAGATGAACTCGAAGAAAGAAAAATTTCCAACTGGGAGCTAGATTCAGAATATGTGGATATTATTTTTCGTCAAGTTTTAGCTAGCGATCTTTATGAGCAGTATATGCAAACCAAAACGTCAACCTTTAAAGAAGATAAAGACTTTGTGGTAGATGTTTTTACTGAAATTATTGCGCCAAACGAAAAACTTTACGATTACCTAGAAGACAAAAACCTTACTTGGATAGACGATTTACCTGTAGTAAATACAGCTATTTTAAAATTACTTCGTAAAGTTAAGAAGGACTCTTTGTCAACTTATTTTATACCTAAATTGTATAAGGATATAGCGGATAAAGAATATGCCATAAATTTATTTAAGAAAACACTTTTAAATCAGTCTAAGTTTTCAGAAGTAATTCAAGCTAAAACTCAAAATTGGGATGCAGAAAGAATAGCCAGTATAGATACGGTATTGTTACAAATGGCAATTTGCGAAATTCAAAAATTCCCTTCTATTCCAGTAAAAGTAACCATTAACGAATATTTAGAAATAGCCAAAGAATACTCGACTCCTAAAAGTAGTGTGTTTATTAATGGTATTTTAGATAAGCTTATTAAAGAATACCAAGAAAGCAATTCTTTAAATAAAACAGGAAGAGGGTTGATGTAATAATAAATTATTATTACTTTTACAACTTAAATAAAAATAAAAAAAATAATTTAAAATGAAAAAAGTACTTTTAGGGCTTTCTGCTCTATGTTTAATAGCATTTTCATCTTGTAAAGAAGATGCTTCTAAAAAAATCAATGAAGAGAACGTTGCTGTAGCAGCAGAAAGAGATGCAAATTCTTCAAAATTTCCTGTGATTACTTTTGATAAAAAAGAACATGATTTTGGTGAAATTGAGTCGAAAGAAAATGTTGAGACAGTCTTTAATTACACAAATACAGGAGAGTCTCCTTTAGTAATTACAGATATTAAAAGTTCATGTGGATGTACAGTTCCTCAAGATTGGAGCAAACAACCTTTAAGTCCAGGAGAATCAGGACATTTTACTGTAAAATTTAACGGAACAGGAGCTAACAAAGTATCTAAAACAGTTACAGTTACAGCTAATACAGAATCTGGAAAAGAAACAGTTAAAATTTCTGCTTTTGTAAAACCAGATCCAAACGCTCCAGTAGCACCTGCTAGAGCTCAAGCACCTGTAGGGGGAGCGCAAGTTCCAGTAAAATCTAGTACTAGACCAGGACACGAAGGTCATAATCACGATTAAATAAATGGGAGATATTAGCACTTTTTTGCCGTTTATTTTAATGTTTGTAGTTGTGTATTTCTTTATGATTGCACCACAAATGAAACGTCAAAAACAAGAAAAAAAATTCGCTGCCGAACTAAAACGTGGCGATAGAGTAATTACCAAAAGTGGTATGCATGGAAAAGTATTAGAACTAAACGATTCTGATGCAAGCTGTGTAATTGAAACTTTAGCTGGAAAGATTAAATTCGATAAGTCTGCCATTTCTATGGAAATGAGCAAAAAATTGAATCCTTCGGCAGACAGTAAAAAGTAATTAATTTACTTAAATATATAAAATAAGTCACTCAAAATTTGAGTGACTTATTTATTTTTATCAACTTTAAATGCGATATGGATTATCCTATTTTAATACGCACTACTTTCATAAATACTAATACATATAAATAGTGTTTTAAAATATAAAATATAATGTTGAAAAGAAATGTAGCACTATTTGGTTTATTTATGTTAATTGCTAATATAACCTGGGCACAACAGCCAAGTATAAAGGTTAAACATAAGTACGAAGTTTATAGAGATAGTCTAAAACAAGTAGATTATAACTATGTATTTCCTATTTTGGGACAAGGAGCTTATAATAAAGGTTTCGATATTCCGTACCCGGTTGGAATTATGGGCAATTTTATGTGGATGGAGCAGGGAATTGCAATTAATAACTTACAACTCGGATTACAGAATAAAAATGTAGATATAGGATTAACACAAATTGACTTTGTCCAATTTGGTGAAAATACAAATACCTCATATACAATAAATGTAAGACCGGATATTTGGGTATTTCCATTTCTTAATGTGTATGGAATTTTAGGCTACGCACACACCAGAACGGAAGTAAATTTGGTGTACCCAGTTACTCTTCAATCTGTTGTAGAACAAAAAGTTTCTAATATGGGAATCGGAATTATGGCGGCAGGAGCTGTTGGTCCGGTATTTATTTCGGTAGACGCTAACTTTACCTGGAATAAACCAGAGTTATTAGATAAAGCTGTACCCGTAAGAGTTACAGGAATTAGATTAGGACATACTTATGTCTTTAAAGAAAAACCAAGTAGAAACATTGCGGTTTGGGTAGGTGGATTTTTTATGGAAACCGGAAGTGCAACCTCTGGCCAGTTAAAATTAAAAGATGCTTTACCAGCAGCAGATGGAACAAAAAAAGATGCCATAGTTTCTGATTATTATAATTGGTACGACAATGAAGCTACCATACCTCAAAAACTTGTCGCAGACCAGATACTTACCCCAATTATAGATCGCTTGGATGCAGCAGATGGCGAAGCTATTATAAAGTATGGGCTTGAAAAGCAAGTACAACAAAAATGGAATGGTATTATAGGCGCGCAATTTCAATATAATAAGAATTGGATGTTAAGAACAGAGTGGGGTGTGCTAGGAAATAGAAAATCCGCTTTACTTTCTGTTAATTATCGGTTCTTACTTTAAACAAGACGGTCAACAATTCTTGTACTTGTCGTGTAAACCAAGGCCTTCTATAATCATAGGTTTAATTTTATTTAGTCTAGATTGTTTGGTGGTTTCCCGTTTAGCAGAATCTATATAATGGCAGTATTCACGTTGTTTTCTAGGAGTAAGTGTTTTAAAAGCAGCTAACAAACTAGGGGTAGATTTTAATTCTTCTTGTAATTCCTTTGGGACTATTACCGTTTTTCCTTTCCTTTCAGGTTCTAGTATTTTTCCTGATTTTTGGTTTTCTATGGCTTCATGTATATATTCTAAAACAAGGGATTTTTTAATATCTCCAATATTTTCAAAACGCATTTGTCTTAGTGCTTTGGTTGTTTCTTGTGCTTTTTCTAAGAGTTGTTTTTCATCTTTTAAAAATACACCATTAAAGAACCAAATGCCAAAATGACTTTTAAAAGCGCCTATCCCCAATACATTCTTTCCATTTAAGCGTTTCTTCTAATTCTGTCGAATTTATAAGCTGTCTTAGTAGTTCGAGAGCTTCCTTATAAAGAGAGGTGTTTTCAATATATTCTTCAACAGAGCTTGCTTTTTTCATGTCTAATAACGGTTTCTATAAAAGTACATATTTTTTTTTCATTCTACATTTCACAGTCTGAGCTCATTACAAAACACTATTTAAATTTAGTCTAAATAAGCTTTGCTAATGTGATAGAGGAGGCTATATTTGCGCCTAATTTAAAATCAATCTAAATTATAATATATAAATATCATGTTTAAGAAACTATGTTTACTCCTCTTAATGGCAGTTCAAATGTCATTTTCACAATCACAAATCACAGGTCTTATTCAAAGTCATAATAACGAAGAGGTTTCCTTCGTAAATGTTATTCTTCAAGGTACCATTTATGGAACCAATGCTGATGAGAATGGTTACTTTGAATTTAGAAATCTTTCAGCTGGAGAATATGTTGTCAAAGTATCATCTGTAGGTTATATTTCTAAAAGTATCACCGTTCAATTATCAGAAAACGAAACCGTAAACCTGAACTTCAACTTAGATAGTGATTCTTATTTGGACGAAGTTGAAATCTTTGGAAACCGATATAAACATCCAGATAAAATTGAAGCTATTACTAGATTGCCGTTAGCTCCTTACGAGCAAATCCAGAGTATTTCAATTATATCTGAAAAATTAATTACACAACAGGGAAATTTATCCATTTCCGATGCTACTAAAAACGTACCTGGAGTTTACACCTTTGCCACCTATGGAAACAAACGAGAGAGTATGTCTTCTCGAGGATTTAGAGGGATTCCTATTTTAAAAAATGGAGTTCGTGTGCATTCCGATTTTAGAGGTGTTGGTATTTTAACCGATATGCAGGGGGTGGATAATATTCAAGTTTTAAAAGGGTCGGCAGCTATTACACAAGGAGTTGCAACCGATTTAGGAAGTCCAGGTGGTATAATTAATATTGTAACCAAAACACCTAATTACTACTTTGGAGGAAATGCATACGTTCGTGCCGGAAGCTTTGGACAAGTAAGAACTGCTTTTGATGTGTTTGGGCCATTAACTAACAACGAAAATGTGGCTTTTAGAATTAATGGTGCTATAGAACGCGCAGATAGTTATAGAGCTGGAATTTCTTCTGATAGGTTTTATATCAACCCATCGTTTGAATGGCGCGTAGACGATAAATCCACATTAACTCTTGAAATGGATTATTTTGACGATAGTAGAACGCCAGATGTGGGTACGGTTAACCTTGCAGAGAATGATACCAATGCTATTTACGATTTGCCATACAACCAGTTTCTGGGTTTTAAAAACGATAAGGCCTTAACTAAAAACACAACTTATTCGGTAAGATTTAATCGGGAATTAACAGATAAATTGAATTTAGTGGCTGCTTTTTATAAATCTAATTTAGATCTGGACGATAAAGGAGCAAGCCTTGGAGCTGTTATTGAAGATGAATTCGATACTCCTATTTACAACCAACGGAAACGTGGATATGCCATTTCTGAGCGTCAAGATGATAACAGCGTTTTACAATTTGATTTAGTTGGGCAGGATGTTAAAACAGGAGGTGTTTCTCATACATTTCAAGTGGGATTCGATTACAGAACGTCATCTTTCAATACCAAAAATCAAAGAGTTTCTACAGTAGATACTATAGATGTATTTACTAGTAATACCAGAAATCTGCCCGATAATTTGGACCTGGGTAACGCAACATATTCTGGAGCAAAAACAAGTGCTATTGGTTTTGTTGCTCAAGATGTCATGACATTTAATAAATACTTAAAAGCCTTTTTAGGGGTTAGATATAGTAAAACACAAACAGAAGCCGAATTAGAAACAGTACAAAGTGATGCCTTTAATCCATTAGGAGGGATTATTATTACCCCAATAGAAAATATTAATGTATTTGCTTCTTATACCAATAGTTCTTATCCTAGAACAGCCACTCGATTAGATATTAATGGAAATGAATTAGGAAATGAACGCTACGATCAATTTGAAGCTGGTATAAAAACAAATTGGTTGGATAGTCGTTTGCGTTTCAATTTTACCTTCTTCCAAATTAATAATAAGGATATTAACTTACCTGTTTACGATGAAAACTGGGTAGAAACTGGCTATTATCAAAAGGGAGGAAACGACGAAAGAAAAGGAGTAGAAGTAGAGCTTAGTGGCCGTGTTCTGCCAAATTTAGAACTTATTACCGGATATTCTTATATCGATGCTCAATATAAAGAACACACATCTTATGTATATGGTTCGGCACCTTTAAATACGCCAAAACACACCTTTAACGGCTATGTTAATTATGGGTTTAATAGCCTTTTAGATGGCTTGTCTGTTGGAGCCGGTGTTTATTTTACAGGTGAAAGACCTATAAACGATTGGAGTTCTGGAGCTGTTACTCATGAAGGGATTGTTCCTAACCAGAAACCTTTTATTGTAGATGCTTATACGCAAGTGAATATGCAAGCAGCCTATAAACTTAATCAGCATTGGGATTTTAGGGTACTGCTAAACAATGTGTTTAATGAGATTGGTTATAATACTTATAGAACAACGTATATAAACCAAACAGATCCAAGAAACTTTGCTGGTATTTTAACCTACACCTTTTAACCCCAAACGTTTTAATTAGTCTTTTAAAGTGCAGTTTGTATAAAATTGCACTTTTTTTGTTTTTTGGCGCATGGGATAATTAACTGAATTATAAAATAAAAAAAGCCTAGATCTTAGTCCAAGCTTTTCTATATGTTTGATTAATTAGTTAAAACCTATAACCAATTCTAGCATGTAGATTGACAGCAACGTCTGCCTCTCCATTAATTCTAACATTTTTTTCTTTAAAATAATGGATATATCCTACTCCAATTCCCGCTTCATAGTTAAAATGATTTCCAATATTTCTTCTAATTCCCCAAGTAGGTACAATTGTTAAGTCGCTAACTAAATTAATATTATCATTAGTTGAGGCTACTACAACGTCAGGATGGTAGCTTGTTTTTAAAGAAATAAAATTCCCACTATTACCATCAATTCTTTTAGACTTGTCTTTCCGTTTACTTATGTTGTAATACCATTTTGGTTCCAGAGATAGTACTAAGGCTAAAAGCATATCTGTATCATTCCTTCCAGCCCAGAAACCTGCGTCTACACCTATTTCACTTCGCAAAGCTATTTTGTTAGACAACCTGGATTCGTTGTGAACCCAAAGTCCTATTAAACCCGTCTGTATTCCAAAGACAGATTTTTCAACACTTGCTTCTTGAGCTGTTACCAATAAAGAAAAAGCACAAAGGCATAGGGTTAAGAGCGTTTTTTTCATATGGATTTATTATAGATTTATTATAGATTTGGGCTTATTAAGATTTCTTTTGGGCTGTTAGTTCAGCAATTTTACAAATAACTTCAGTAGCTTTTATAATGCTTTCTACTGGAACATATTCGTAACGGCCATGGAAATTATGTCCTCCAGCAAAAATATTAGGACAAGGTAAACCCATATAACTTAGCTGAGAACCATCTGTTCCTCCACGAATGGCTTTAATTAAAGGTTTTATGTCTAATTGTTTCATAGCTTCTTCAGCAATATCAACAATATGCATAACTGGTTCTACCTTTTCTTTCATATTATAGTATTGGTCTTTAATCTCAATACTTACGACTTCTCTCCCGTATTGCGAATTAATATCGTTTGTCACTTTTAACATGACTTCTTTTCTAGCTTCAAAATGCTCTTTGTCATGATCTCTAATAATATATTCTAAAACGGTTTCTTCTACTTCCCCTTCTATAGAGTATAAATGAAAAAAGCCTTCGTAACCTTCCGTATGTTCCGGCGTTTCTAATCTTGGTAAAGAATTTATAAACTCAGTAGCAATATACATGGAGTTTACTAATTTTCCTTTAGCATAACCCGGGTGAACAATTTTTCCTTTTACTTTTACAACGGCTCCGGCAGCATTAAAGTTTTCGTATTCCAATTCTCCAACTTGACTACCATCCATGGTATAAGCCCAATCAGCACCAAATTTTTCAACATCAAACTTATGTGCGCCACGACCAATTTCTTCATCTGGAGTAAATCCAACACGTATTTTTCCATGTTTAATTTCTGGGTGATTGATTAAATATTCCATAGCCGAAACTATTTCTGTAATTCCTGCTTTATCATCGGCGCCCAAAAGAGTGGTTCCATCTGTAGTAATTAAAGTTTGTCCTTTGTATAAAAGTAAGTCTTCAAAATAATCTGGAGACAATACAATGTCTTGTTCAGCATTTAAAACAATGTCTTTCCCATCATAATTTTCAATAATTTGAGGTTTGACATTAGCTCCTGTAAAATCTGGAGAGGTATCAAAATGAGATACAAAACCTATAGTTGGAACGTCATGATCTACATTACTTGGTAAAGTTGCCATAATGTAAGCATTCTCATCTATGCTTACGTCTTGCATACCAATAGCTTTTAGCTCATCAACCAGCTTGTTGGCTAAATCCCATTGTTTTTCTGTACTAGGAGTTGAATCACTTTTTGGGTCAGACTCTGTATCTATGGTTACATAACTTACAAAACGGTCTATAATATGTTGTTTTTCTATCATCTTAATATATTTTAATTAAAGAAAATCGGTGTATTTTAAGGTTTTCAAAAATACCAATAATTTATAAAACTAATGTTAGCATTTTTAATCAAATGAATGGTATTTTTGTCGAACAATATAACTCTTATGTATAAACTACTTATAAGACCTGTTTTTTTTCTTTTCGATCCTGAGAAAATACATCATTTTACATTTTCTTTAATAAAAACAGTATTGAAAATACCAGGAATGGCTGCTATTTTTAGAAGCCTTTATGTGGTTGAAAATGCGAAATTAGAAAAGCAGCTTTTTGGTTTAACTTTTAAAAACCCAGTTGGATTGGCTGCTGGTTTTGACAAAAACGCTGTGCTTTATAACGAGTTGGCTAATTTTGGTTTTGGTTTTGTAGAAATAGGAACCCTAACACCAAAAGGACAGATTGGAAATCCTAAAAAACGCTTGTTTAGATTGAAAGACGATCAAGGAATCATTAATAGAATGGGCTTTAATAATGAAGGTCTTGAAGCTGCCATCGAGCAATTAAAAAAAAATAAAGGTAGAGTTATTATTGGTGGAAATATTGGTAAAAACACCCAAACCTTACCAGAAGATTATACCAAAGATTATCTAACATGCTTTAACGCGCTGCATCCTTATGTAGATTATTTTGTGCTAAATGTAAGTTGTCCAAATGTAGGAAGTCATGCTAAATTAAACGATAAAGACTATTTATTGGAACTAATAGCAACCGTCCAACAAGCCAATAAAACCTTTGAAAAGCAAAAACCTATTTTGCTAAAAATAGCTCCAGATTTAAATAATACCCAATTGGATGAAATAGTGGAACTGATTGAAGAAACTCAATTAGATGGAGTTATTGCAAGTAATACATCGGTAGATCGCGCAGGCTTAAAAGCCTCTGACGAACGTTTAAAAGAAATTGGAAATGGCGGTTTAAGTGGGCAGCCTATCAAAGATAAATCAACACACGTCATTAAATATTTGGCCGATAAGAGTCGTAATTCTTTTCCCATCATTGGAGTAGGAGGAATCCACTCTGCAAAAGATGCCTTAGAGAAATTAGATGCAGGAGCTAGTTTAATCCAAGTTTATACTGGGTTTATTTATGAGGGTCCCAAACTAATTAAAAACATTAACAAAGCCATTTTAAAACGCAGTTAATGAATTACGATATTTTAATATCGTTTATAATTGCTACTTCTGCCTTAGCATTCTCTCCAGGACCAGATAATATCTATGTTTTGATGCAAAGTATTAGTCATGGAAAAACCTCTGGTTTAGCTACGGTTTCTGGGTTAATTTCAGGTTGTTTGGTGCATACTACTTTAGTGGCCTTTGGGGTTTCGGCACTTATAAAAGAAAACGATTCTCTGTTTTTTATCATCAAACTTTTTGGAGCAGCATATTTATTGTATTTAGCATATACTGTTTTTAAAAGTGATGCCTCTTTACAGCTAGGATCAGGAAGTGTTCCAAAGAAAACTGGAACTCAACTATTTAAACAAGGCTTTTTAATGAATGTTTTAAACCCAAAAGTCTCTCTGTTTTTTCTCGCCTTATTTCCTGGCTTTTTATTTAGTAACACTTTGAATGAAGTGACTCAGTTCTATGTATTGGGATTTCTGTTTATGGCTGTTTCCTTTATTATTTTTTCATCCATTGCTCTTTTGGCTGGCTCTATTTCAACTTATATAACACAGCATAAACATATTGGAAGCTATTTAAAATGGTTGCAAATATTCGTATTTGTGGGAATTGCCGTTTTCATCTTGTTTTCAAAAAAATAGTCCTATTTTTACAGTTCCAAGATAATAAGAATGTCCGATTTTATAAAAATTATAGAATGTCCTAGAGATGCCATGCAAGGCATCAAGGACTTTATTCCTACCGAAAAAAAAGTACAATATATTCAGTCCTTATTACGCGTTGGCTTCGATACTATCGATTTTGGGAGCTTTGTTTCTCCAAAAGCCATTCCTCAAATGGTGGATACGGCTCAAGTATTAGATCAATTGGATTTAAGTAAAACAAAAAGCAAATTATTAGCCATTATAGCTAATACACGTGGTGCTCAAGACGCATCTGTACATCAACAAATTGATTATTTAGGCTATCCATTTTCTATTTCCGAAAATTTTCAAATGCGGAACACACATAAAACTATAGCACAGTCTGTTGTTACTTTAAATGAAATTCTTGAAATAGCCGATAAATCAAATAAAGAAGTGGTTGTTTATATTTCTATGGGTTTTGGAAATCCCTATGGAGATCCATGGGATGTGGATATAGTAGGAGAATGGACGGAAAGATTGTCTAATATGGGCGTTAAAATTTTGTCGCTTAGCGATACTATTGGTAGCTCGAATCCTGAAAATATTAATTATTTATTCTCTAATTTAATTCCAAAGTATCCAGATATAGAGTTTGGAGCACATCTTCATACAACCCCAACCACATGGTTCGAAAAGGTTGATGCAGCATATAGAGCCGGGTGTAAACGTTTTGATGGTGCTATTCAAGGTTTTGGTGGATGTCCAATGGCAAAGGACGAATTAACAGGAAATATGCCTACCGAAAAACTTCTTTCTTATTTTACTCAAAAAAAGGTTTCAGATCTTAATGCCCTAAGTTTTGAAAGTGCCTATAACGAAGCGTCTAAAATATTTAATATGTACCACTAATTTTCTGCCTTTTTAATTCTCACGTTTACAATAAGTTAAAAATAATTAGTGAATTTTATTTTAAATTAATCTAAATAAGTTTTGTGTTTTTAAAATGCTGTTCTATTTTTGCATGGAAAATAACAATCTATTTATATTAAGTCTAAATAAAAATGAAAAAAATACTCCTCAGTGTAGCAATGGCTGCCACGATTTTAACTTCTTGTTCAAGTGACGACGATTCTAACGATTTTATAGATAATGGAGACCAAATAGAAACTCCAGCTACCTATACATTTGAGCGCGAAAATGTTTCAACAGTTAGCTTTAACGGGCAAACAACAAGAATATTAATGGCTGGCGAATTAACTTCAGCTTTAAAAGATAATACATTAACGCAATTAGATTTAGAAGCGATGTTTGCACACAGTGCAGGCGATGCCGATTTTTCTGATGCCGATTTAAACGCTTCTTCTAAAAACGTTCGCTCTAAAGTAGCAGCTTCAAAAGATTATTTCTCTGCCAATACAACATTAGCAAATATTATTAAAGCAGATTTTGATACTTGGATTGCCGAACAAGCAAATGCGGTATTCCCTAATTGGGAAGTTACAGCATCTGCAGGAACTGCTGGTCAATTACAACAATTAGGAGGTGGAACTACAAGATACTTAAACGCCAAAGGTTTGGAATTAAATCAGGCAGTAGCTAAAGGAATTATTGGTGGTTTAATGGCAGACCAAATGCTTAATAACTATTTAAGTACATCAGTTTTAGATGAAGGTTCTAATATAGAAAACAACAATAACGGTGTTGTAGAATCAGGAAAGTCATATACTACAATGGAGCATAAGTGGGATGAAGCTTATGGTTATTTATACGGAACAGAGGCAGATCCTTCTATGCCAGTTTTAGGTGCCGATCACTTTTTAAATGGTTATTTAAAACAAGTTGATTCAGACTCAGATTTTGCAGGAATTGCTCAAGATGTTTTCGAGGCTTTAAAATTAGGTAGAGCTGCTATTGTTGCAAAAAACTACGAAGTAAGAGATGAGCAAGTACAAATTGTTCGTGAGGCTATTTCTAAAGTCATTGCTGTAAGAGCCGTTCATTATTTACAAGCTGGTAAAACAAAACTTGCAGAAAATGATATGGCAGCTGCTTGTCATCAATTATCTGAAGGTTTCGGATTTATTTACAGCTTACAATTTACGAGACAACCAAATACAAATATGCCGTATTTTTCTCACGAAGAAGTAACTGACTATGTCACTGAATTAATGACAGGAAACGGTTTTTGGGATGTTACAGATGCAACTTTAGATTCTATCTCTGAAGATATTGCTTCTAGATTTAATTTTACAGTGGCACAAGCTGCAAACTAAAATTAAAATGATCCCGAATTAGTCTAAAATATCATAATAAGCGGATGTTTAATCAAAAAATAAATGTCTGCTTATTATCTTTGCAAAAAATAAATAATTAAGATGATTAAAAAAGCAGTGTATTTAGTTGTAGTTCTGTTTGTTGTAGTAGCCTGCAGTGGTTCAGACGATAGCGGTTCTGGAGGTGGAAGTAATTCAGATGGCTTTAACAGACAGTCCATGTTAATTAACTGGGCAGATAATATTATTATTCCTGTTTATCAAGGTTTAAATTCCGAATTGGGAAATCTTGTAACGGCTAAAAATATCTTTGTAGCAAACCCAGATCAAACTAATTTAGACGCTTTTAGAACAGCTTGGAAAGAGACTTATAAAGTATGGCAATATGCCGAAATGTTCAATATAGGTAAAGCTGAAGCAATTAATTATCACTTCCAAATGAATATTTATCCAACATCAGTTTCAGATGTTGAAAATAACGTGGCTTCCGGAACTTACGATTTAACACATCCAAATAATAACGATGCCGTTGGTTTTCCAGCTGTAGATTACTTATTATATGGGCTGGCACAAAATGATGCTGCTATTCTTGAAAAATATACTACAAACACCAATGCACTTGGTTATAAAACCTACCTGTCTGATGTAGTCGATCAAATGAAATCTCTTACCCAAATAGTTTTGAACGATTGGACAACGGTTTATAGAGATCAATTTGTAAGTAGTTCTGCTAATACAGCTACCAGCTCTGTAAATAAATTGACAAACGATTTTATTTTTTACTACGAAAAAGGCCTAAGAGCAAATAAAGTCGGTATTCCAGCAGGAATCTTTTCTACCAATCCTTTGCCAGAAAAAGTGGAAGCTTTTTATAATCAAGAAATTTCAAAAGAATTGAATTTAGATGCTTTACAAGCAGTTCAGGACTTTTTTAACGGAAAAGCGTATGGGTCGTCTCTAATAAATAGCAGTTTCGATGAATATTTACAATACTTGAACACCGTGAAAAATGGCGAAGATTTAGACGTGCTAATAAACAATCAAATAGATTTAGCGAGAACTAAAGTTCAGCTGTTAAACAATAATTATTACGAACAAGTGACTACCGATAATCAGAAAATGACACAAGCTTATGATGAATTGCAAAAAGTAGTTGTGTTATTAAAAGTAGATATGGTTCAGGCCATGAATATTAGTGTGGATTATGTGGACGCTGATGGCGATTAATAAGTCAAAATAAATTATAAAACTAAAGGTTCTTTAAGTGTATTAGAGAATCTTTTTCTTTTTATGAAAGTTAATTTTAAATCATATTTTCAAAAGCAAACAGATGCAGCTCCTCTGGCTGTGTTTAGAATGCTGTTCGGTATTATGATGCTTTTTAGCATCGTTCGCTTTTGGGCAAATGGTTGGATTGAAACTTTATATATACAGCCAAAATTTCACTTTTCATATTTTGGTTTTGAATGGATTAAACCATTAGGTGTATATACATATCTCATATTTTTTATCTGTGGATTATCTGCTGTTTTAATTGCTTTAGGTTTAAAATATAGATTAGCAATTATCATGTTTTTTCTGAGTTTTACTTATATAGAGCTCATGGATAAAACCACCTACTTAAATCATTATTACTTTATTAGCGTTTTAAGCTTTTTAATGATTTTCTTACCGGCAAACGCCTATTTTTCTTTGGATAGCTATATTAAGAAAGTAAGTTATAAACAGGTGCCAAAATGGTGTATTGATAGTATTAAACTTCTTCTTGGGATGGTTTATTTTTATGCAGGCTTGGCTAAAATAAATAGCGATTGGTTGTTTAGAGCCATGCCTTTAAAAATTTGGCTTCCTTCTAAATACGATCTACCCTTTATAGGGAATAACTTCATGCAACAGGAATGGTTTCATTACGCCATGAGTTGGTCTGGAATGTTATACGACTTAGCCATTCCATTTTTATTACTTTATAAACGGACACGTTGGTTTGCATTTGCTTTAGTGGTCTTTTTCCATGTGTTTACACGGGTTTTATTCCCAATTGGTATGTTTCCGTTTATCATGATTGTTTCAACGTTAATTTTCTTTGAAGCTGACTTTCATCATAAAATAATCCGCTTTATTAAACGAATTTTGCCCACTTTAAAAGATGGGACGTCAATAAAAGTGAAAAACACATACAGCCTAAAAAAACAGAAAATAGTTTTACCAATTCTAGGGATTTTTTTTACAATTCAAATGTTATTTCCATTTAGATATATGCTCTATCCAAGTGAATTGTTTTGGACAGAAGAAGGCTACCGTTTCTCTTGGCGCGTGATGCTTATGGAAAAAATGGGCTATACCACCTTTACTATTAAAAATGGGGAAACAGGAACTACTTTTGTAGTTGATAACACTGATTTTCTGACGTCCTTTCAAGAAAAACAAATGAGCTTTCAGCCAGATTTTATTTTAGAATATGCACATTATTTAGGCGATCATTTTTCGGCTCAAGGTCATGAAAATGTCCAGGTTTTTGCAGAAAGTTATGTCGCTTTAAACGGACGTTTAAGTCAGCCATACATTGATAGCTCCGTAGATTTATACAAAGAAAAAGAATCATTTAACCATAAAACGTGGATACTACCATTTAACGATGACATTAAAGGATTTTAAAATATTTATAGCTTTATTAATAAGCATTTCAGGGTATTCTCAACATAAAATTTCTGGGGTTGTCACCTTTGCTGAAAACAATCAACCTTTATCTAATGTTGAAGTTTTTGATAAGGATTCTGGCAAAAAAGCTACTACAAATGCTACTGGATATTATGAGTTTGAAACAGAAAAAGCACAAATTAATCTGGTGTTTTTTTCATACGAATTTGAAGTGTATGAAACCGCTGTAACTAGTACAGAAGACATAGAAGTTAATGCAGTTATGAAAGGACTGAGTGTCGCTTTATCTGAAGTTGAAATTTCGGCAAGAAAAGAAAAGGTATTTGAATTATCGAGACTTCAGGATGTTGAAGAAACCGCTATTTATGCCGGAAAGAAAACAGAGGTGGTTTTAGTAGATCAATCCATGGCAAATTTAGCATCTAATAATGCCCGACAAATATTTAATCAGGTAGCAGGTTTAAATATTTATCAAAATGACGATGCTGGATTGCAGCTTAATATCGGTGGACGTGGTTTAGATCCAAACAGAACATCTAACTTTAATACCAGACAAAACGGCTACGACATCAGTGCAGATGTTTTGGGCTATCCAGAAAGTTATTATACACCAGCTTCCGAAGGGATTTCTGAAATCCAAGTAGTTCGTGGGGCTGCCTCACTGCAATATGGAACCCAGTTTGGAGGCTTGATTAATTTTAAAATGAAAGAACCAAACCCCAATAAACCTTTCGAACTTATTACCAGAAACACTTTAGGGAGTTTTGGTTTGTTTACAAATTTTACCAGCATTAGCGGAACAAAAGGCAAATGGAGTTATTATTCCTATTTCAATTATAAGCAAGGGGATGGATTTAGACCCAACTCTAAATTTGAATCGACGAATGTATTTGCTCATCTAGGCTATCAATTTTCTGAAAACACATCGCTTACAGGAGAGTTAACCTATTTAAACTATTTAGCACAACAAGCCGGAGGTTTAACAGACCAAATGTTTTATGAAGATCCATACCAAAGTAATAGAACCCGTAATTGGTTTCAGGTAGATTGGTTGTTGTATAATGTGAAATTTGCACATAAATTTTCAGAAAAAACGAACTTTACCTTTAACTTTTTCGGTCTAAATGCGTCTAGAGATGCTTTAGGTTTTAGATCAAATAGGGTAAACCAAATTGACCCGATGAGTGAACGTGATTTGATAAAAGGCGATTTTAATAATTTTGGCTTTGAGACGCGTTTATTAAGCGAATACAATGTATTTGAAAAAAAATCTATTTTTTTAATTGGAGCTAAGTTTTATAAAGCAAATAACAACCAACAACAAGGCCCGGGAAGCGATGGAGATGGTCCGGATTTTAACTATTATACAGAAGAATTTCCAAATTACACTAATCAATCACAATTTGATCTCCCTAATTTAAATATCTCTGTTTTTGGAGAAAACATCTTTTATCTGAGTGATAAATTCTCGGTAACACCAGGGTTTAGATTCGAATATATAAATACCCAAAGTGACGGATTCTATAAAAATATTAATACAGATGCTGCTGGGAATGTTATTTTTGAAGAAACTGTTTATGAAGACCAAAAATTTGAACGTTCTTTTGCACTTCTAGGTTTAGGCTTGAGTTATAAGCCTAAAAAAGGCGTTGAGTTTTATGGAAATATTTCACAAAATTACCGATCTATTACCTATTCAGATATTTATATAAGTAATCCTGCATTTACCATAAATCCAGATATAACAGACGAAGATGGGTTTACAACCGATTTAGGAATAAGAGGAAATTTTAAAAATATTCTGTCTTACGATGTGGATGTTTTTAGTGTTTTTTATAACAACCGTATCGGATTTGCACAAAAGGTTTTAGACGATGGTCGCATTTTCAGTGAACGTGGAAATATAGGAGATGCCGTTATGTATGGTGTAGAATCTCTGTTCGATCTTAACCTTAAAAAACTCATTGGATTAAACAGTCAGTTTAGTTTAAACTACTTTATTAATTCATCTTTTATTAATTCGGAATACACAAGCTCAGAGAAGTCTGGAGTTACAGGAAACAAAGTGGAATTTGTGCCAGAAGTCAATATAAAAACAGGAATGAGATTTGGTTATAAAAACCTCTTAGGAAGCGTTCAATACACCTATTTGTCAAGCCAATTTACAGATGCTACAAACTCTATAGAACCAAGTTTAAGTGGCGTTATAGGTCAAATACCAAGTTATGATATTTTAGATATCTCATTATCTTATAGCTATAATCGCTTTAAATTAGAGCTTGGAATTAATAACCTTCTCGATAATGCCTATTTTACAAGACGTGCTACTGGTTATCCAGGTCCAGGAATTATCCCTTCGGCTCCAAGAAATTGGTATGGAACCTTACAGATTAAAATATAAAAATTTCTTGTAAATTTATGCTTCATTTTAGTTATATGAAGTCCTTACTATTTACATTTTTAGTTGTTATTTCATCAATAGCATATTCCAAAGAATATAAAAATTTAAAAGAATATCAGGAAATATCTGGTAACGCCCAACTAGCACCATCCGACTGGCTCTGTAAAGACAGAAAAAAGAATACCCTGGTTTGGCAGCAAGCAAACATCTATAATTTGGAAAATAATCGGCCCTTAGAATACCAAACTATTCAGCAACGAACCGATTTCTATCTATGGCTTTTTAAGACTTTAGATAAAAAAGAACAGGAAGTGGTCTGGCCAAAAATGGCGTATTTTATTTCAAATAAGTTAGAAGCTACCCAATCTTTTCCTTTTAAATTATTCATTAGAAAAGAAGTAAAACGCTATGCTACCAAAGGCAGCCAAACTGTTTTTGGTAAAGCTTTCCCACAGCTTAAAATGCTCTATTTTTCAGAAGAAAACTTAACAGCAAAAGATGCTTATGCCTGGGACGAAGCTTTAATTGATAAAGAACAGAATGTTTGGCTACAAGATATTTATAATGAAATAGATGAAAAAACTTTAAAAACTATTGATAAAATGGCCAAAGGGAAAGGTCTTTATACCTTTATGGTTCCTAAAGAAGTTAAATTCACTGGAGATCTGTCAGATAAAGAAAACCGTTATCATTATGCTTTAAACACTTTGCGTCCATATTGTGAAGAGAAATATAATTAATTTAAGAAAAACTTAAAACATTTTTCCCTATATATATTGTATATTTGCACGCAATTATAAACGTAATTGCAACATGACAGCACACGACAATAAAATTGTAGGAGAAGGTTTAACCTACGACGACGTCCTTTTAATTCCAGCTTTCTCAGAAGTCTTACCTAGAGAAGTTAATATTCAAACAAAATTCACTAAAAATATTACCATAAATATTCCAATAGTTTCTGCAGCTATGGATACGGTAACAGAAAGTGCTATGGCTATTGCTATGGCTCGTGAAGGAGGAATAGGCGTGCTTCATAAAAATATGACTATTGCGCAACAGGCCAACGAAGTACGTAAAGTAAAACGTGCAGAAAGCGGGATGATAATCGATCCTGTAACCCTTACTACAGATGCAAAAGTACAGGATGCTAAACATAATATGGCAGAACACAGTATTGGTGGAATTCCAATTGTGGATCAAGATGGTACTTTAAAAGGTATTGTAACAAATAGAGATCTACGTTTTGAAAAAGATGGAGAAAGACCAATTGTAGAAGTTATGACGAGTGGGAGGTTAGTAACTGCACCCGTTGGAACATCCTTACAACAAGCCGAAGTTATTTTACAAGAACATAAAATTGAAAAACTACTTATTGTTGACGATAATTATAAACTTGCTGGATTAATTACTTTTAGAGACATTACCAAACTTACTCAAAAACCTAATTCTAATAAAGACGTGTACGGACGTCTACGTGTGGCTGCTGCTCTGGGAGTAACTGCCGATGTTGTAGAGCGTACCGAAGCTTTAGTAAACTGTGGAGTAGACGCTGTAATTATAGATACGGCTCATGGGCATACTAAAGGTGTGGTTGCTGTGTTAAAAGAAGTAAAAGCTAAATTCCCAGAATTAGAAGTTATTGTAGGAAATATTGCGACAGCAGCAGCAGCTAAATACTTAGTTGAAGCGGGTGCCGATGCTATAAAAGTTGGAATTGGACCTGGTTCTATTTGTACCACTCGTGTTGTTGCTGGAGTTGGTTATCCTCAGTTTTCTGCTGTTCTGGAAGTAGCAGCAGCAGTAAAAGGTTCTGGTGTTCCTGTAATTGCAGATGGAGGAATCCGCTATACAGGAGATATCCCTAAAGCTATTGCAGCTGGAGCAGATTGCGTGATGCTAGGTTCTTTATTGGCAGGAACTAAAGAAAGCCCAGGAGAAACTATTATTTACGAAGGAAGAAAATATAAATCCTATAGAGGTATGGGGTCTGTTGAAGCCATGAAAAAAGGAAGTAAAGATCGATATTTCCAGGATGTTGAAGACGATATTAAAAAGCTGGTTCCTGAAGGGATTGTTGGTCGTGTAGCTTATAAAGGCGAATTGAACGAAAGTATTCACCAATTTGTTGGAGGCTTAAGAGCAGGAATGGGTTACTGTGGAGCAAAAGATGTAGAAACACTAAAAGAAAACGGACAATTTATTAAAATTACAGCTTCTGGAATTAACGAAAGTCACCCACACGATGTTACCATAACTAAAGAATCGCCTAATTATTCTAGATAGATTATTATTAGTATCTTATATTTTTTATAATTTTGTTTTATTAAAACATACTTAATTTATGAAACCAGAAGTGACTACAGATTTTCAAACTGGTCAAGCAGAGATCTTTAAGAATCCTATTTTGGAGCGTTTAACAAAAACAGATCCAATTTCTAATATTATAGTTTACGGATTAGTTAATGCAGCTTTAGTCTATGTAGCTATTGGAGTTATGGGACTAAGTGTTTGGGCTTTCTTAGGGCTATTTGTATTTGGGCTATTCTTTTGGACCTTTGCAGAATATATGCTGCATCGTTTTGTTTTCCATTGGGTAACAGAAGCCAAATGGTCTCAAAGATTTCATTTTATTATGCACGGCGCACATCATAATTACCCAACTGATAAAGACCGTTTATTAATGCCTCCAGTTCCGGGTATTATATTAGCCTCTCTGTTATTTGGAATGTTTTATGTGGTTTTCTGGCTTGCCGGATATACGCAACTAGTGTACGGGTTTTTCCCTGGTTTTTTTATTGGGTATTTACTGTATTCTTTTGTTCATAGAGCAACACACGTTATGCGTCCTCCAAAACGCTTTAGAGATTTATGGCATCACCATAGTTTACATCATTATAAATATCCTAACAAAGCTTTTGGAGTTTCCAATACGTTTTGGGATAAAGTTTTTGGAACCATGCCTCCTAAAAAGGAAAAGAAGAAAGCTTAAACTATCTTTAATCAGAAGCTTTTTACTTATTATTTAAAAGCAAGTTTATAAGCTGTTTTACGCCTTTGGTTGCTGTTTCTGGTATAACCGTGATTCTTTGGTTGTTTACTTTAGCTGGTTTCGGATCTATATAGTAAATTGGTGTATGGTTTGGTACAAAATCCATCAAACTAGCAGCAGGATATACTTGCATAGACGTACCAATAATTACTAGAATATCGGCAGTTTCACAGATATCTATAGCTTTATCCAACATAGGGACAGCTTCTCCAAACCAAACAATATGCGGTCTTAATTGATGTCCTTTTTCACACAAATCTCCAACAAAAATATCTTCTTTAGAAGGTCTGACGTCTGTTATATTCTCACTGCTTCGTATTTTTAGTAACTCTCCATGTAAATGGACAATATTCTCACTTCCAGCCCGCTCATGCAAATCGTCCACATTTTGCGTTATAATAGTTACCTTAAAATTTTCTTCTAATTTTGCTAAGGCTAAATGCGCTTCGTTTGGTTGAACAGTTAATAATTGTTTTCTTCTTTCGTTATAAAAATTTAAAACCAATTCAGGATTTTTAGCAAATCCTTGTGGAGAGGCTACTTCCATAACATCATGCCCTTCCCAAAGTCCATCGGCATCTCTAAAGGTTTTTATGCCACTTTCAGCGCTTATTCCGGCTCCTGTAAGTACTACAATATGTTTCATTTTGTGAAGCTATTAAATTCTACGCTCAAAATAAAATATAAAAGGCTTCTTAGTCATTTCAAAAATTTATAAATTATGTGTAATATTACACTTCTTTAAATTTTAATTATGAAAATGACAATTAAGTCGCTGTTTCTTGTATTTACCTTAGTCATGTTAGTGGCCTGTAATGGAGATGATAATATTACTCCCATTCCAACTACTTTAATCTCTAAGACTTATGAAATAGGTTCTATCTATGATAATAATGTGAATGGAACAGCAAAAATTATAAAAAACGACGATAATTCAATTACAGTGGAACTATATCTTACAGGTATTCCAACGGGAGATTCTCATCCGGCTAGTATAAATTATAATACGGCTGCCGAAGGTGGAACTACAGCTATTACCCTGGGAACCGTAGATGGCGATATCGGGTTTAGTACCATCACTTTTTCGACCTTAGACGATGGTACTGCAATTAGCTACGAAGAACTTTTAAGCTTCGATGGGTATGTCAATGTTCAGCTAAGTGCAACGCAACCTAACCAAAGCCTTGCACGAGGAGATATTGGAGAAAACGCGCTTACCGGAGTGACAAAAACCTATGTTTTAAATGAAAAAGATTTACCAGAAACCTCTGGAACTATTATTTTTTCTGAACGTAAAAACGGAGAAGCTCGTGCAGTTATTCAATTAACAAATGCGGTAAGTGGTGAAATTCATCCAGCACATATTCATAATAATACGGCAGTAGAAAGCGGGGCTATCGCTTTTACATTTAATTCTATAGATGGCGATCTTGGTATCAGTGAAACAAATGTGGCAACTTTAGACGATGGAACAGCATTTTTATTTATAGATATTATTGATTTTGATGGTTATGTGAATGTGCATGAAAGCCAAACTAATATAGGAACCATTATTGCTCAAGGCGATATTGGCCAGAACGAACTAACGGGAGTCGCTGAATCTTATGTTTTAAACGAAGTTGATGTGCCAGAAATTAATGGAACAGTTACTTTCTATGCACGAAATAATGGCGAAGCTCTGGCTGTAATTCTATTAGAAAACACAGTGGAAAATGAAATGCATCCTGCGTATATTTATTCTAACGATATTGAAACTCCAGGAAGTATTATGTTTACTTTTAATCCTGTAAATGGAAACACCGGAATTAGCAAAACCAATGTAGCGACTTTAGATGATGGTGTTGGGTTTGTTTATGAAGATGTATTAGGTGTTAACGGACATATAAACGTGCATTTAAGCAATGCGCAATTAGCAACTATTATTGCCCAGGGTAATATTGGAGTAAATAATTAATTGTATAATAATTTGGATTAAAAACCTGATGCAATAATCAGGTTTTTTTATTTATAAAAGATGGTAGATTTAGAACTTTTGGCTTACTTAGAAACCTATTTAACCGAAAACAGAAGAGAGCGCTTCAATACAGTATTAAACCAAAGAACCAAACATTTTACGGTAGCTACAGAAGATGTGTATCAGCTTCATAATACAAGTGCCGTAATTAGAAGTTGCGATGTGTTTGGTATCCAGGAAGTAAATATTGTAGAAGAAGTTAACTCTAAAAGTATTGATAGAGAAATAGCTATGGGAGCTCAAAAATGGGTAGATTTAAACAGGTTCCATTCGGTAAAGGATTGCATTAAGGGTTTAAAAGAGAACGGATATCAAATTGTGGCTACGACACCTCATACAGACGATTGTTTGCTGCATGAGTTTGATGTGACTAAAAAATCCTGTTTTTTCTTCGGAAGAGAAACGGAGGGTTTATCTCAGGAAGTATTGGATGAGGCAGATTGCTTTTTAAAAATACCTATGTCTGGATTTACAGAGAGTCTAAACATTTCTGTGTCGGCAGCTATTGTTTTACAACATGTAACCACAAAATTAAAACAAACAGATATCGATTGGAAACTCTCTGAAGAAGAGCAAAACGAAAAACGTTTAGATTGGATAAAGAAAACTATTAAAAGCTACGACAAGATTGTTGCACGGTTTTATGAAGAATCTTAAGCCTATTTGGTAATACGCTTTTAATAAAGATATTTATCCCTATCGAGTATAATAGAGAAATGGAAAGGGTTTTATTCTAAAACTTCAAGAGAACAAGAGGTGTTTTGTAAAGCCATAAAAAAAACCGAAAGAATTTCTTTCGGTTTTTTATTATTTTATAATTTGCCGTATTTCCTATTTCGGCTTAGTATTCTATATTCTTCGTAACATTCGCTTATAGCATCTAGAATTTGAAGGTCGTTTGCTGTTTCAATAAAACTCTTAGAGTAATTACACTGCCTGATTATTTCATCTAAATCCACCCTATTAACTTGCAAGAGTGCTACTAACATTTCTCTGTCAAACCTATTGGCAAGAAGCGTTCTAATCTCATCGTCCTGCTTCATTTTTTTCAACTTCCGCATTTCGTTGGGTTGCTTTCCAAACATGCTATGTAAAAAATCGGCCGGATTAAAAACAGCTCCTAAGACTCGGGTTACAGCATTAGAAGATCGTCCTCCAGCTTCATAACCTGTTTGTAGTCCAGAAATATTATAACGATAATTCGTGTTAATTGGCACTACTTGTTGAATATCTACTTCTAGAAACCCTGTAAGCTTAAACTCGGTAACAACAACTTCCTCTAACGCAAAAGCTAATTCTGTTAATTCAATAGTAGAATTACCATATTTTATCCAGTCGTTTGTTACACGTACACGAATAGATTTAAAACCTAAATACGAAAAATGTAAGGTGTCTGTAGCTTTCGCTTTAATTTCAAACTCTCCTTTCGAATTAGTCGTAGTTCCTTTTACTTCGTTTAGGTTGACAATATTTACACTTTCTAATGGAGAACCACTAGAAGCATTAATAACAGTACCTTTTACAGTTGTGTCTGTCTGACCAAACATAAAGGAGGTGCTAATTAGGAGTGTAAAAAGAAAAAATATTTTTTTCATCAATGTCATATTGTTGATAAAAGTACTAAACAAAACCTGAATATGTAAAAGTATCTTATATTTTGACTAAAAATTAACACAAAAGTTTAACGTCTGGAACGTCTTGGCCTTTCCGATCTTGTTTCTGTATTAGATCTTCTGGAACGAGATTGATTACTTGAAAAGCTTTTGTTGTCGCGATCGTTTCTGGAACTAGAGCGTCTATCACTTCTATTACCTCCACCGTCGCTAGATCTAGAACGTCTGTCGCTTCTAGGTTTATCAAAGCTACGTCTTTTTCCACCACCGCCATCGCGACGTCTTTTATTTCTGCTGGTTCCTTGTCCTTTATCTTCGCTGATTTCAACATTTACAAAACGTCCGTCATGCTTATAATCTGTAAAGAATGCCAGTACTTTTTCCTGTTGTTCTTTTTCAGTATTAAAGAATGAAAAACTATCTTTAACGTCTACTTTAAATACATCGTCTCTGCCTAAATCTAAAACTTCTTTTAAGAAATCTTTTAATTTCATCCAATCGTAACCATCTTTTCTACCTACGTTGATAAAGTATCTAGAGGCGTTAGAGTTACTTCCATAACCTCTTCCTCCATCACGATCATCACCGCGAGAGGTGTCAGAAACATTTAAGTTTTTAGACTTTTGGTAATAATTAAAGAATCTACTAAACTCAACAGAGAAGAATTTTTTAATTAATTCGTCTTTAGAAGTATCGTCTAGCAACTCGTTAATGCTATCTAAATGCTTGTTTATTTCTGGGTTTATTTCTGTATTATGGATTTTATTAGCTAAAGACATTAATTGTACTTCGCAAATTTCCATACCATCAGGAATTTGTTTATGTTCAAATTTCTGATTGATTATACGTTCAATGCTTTTAATTTTACGCACTTCACTTTTAGAAACAATAACCATAGAAATTCCTGTTTTACCAGCACGTCCAGTTCTTCCAGATCTGTGTGTATAAACTTCAGGTTCGTCTGGCAATTGGTAATTTATAACGTGAGTAATATCGTCCACATCAATACCACGAGCCGCAACATCTGTTGCTACCAGCATTTGTATTTGCTTATTTCTAAAAGATTTCATTACTAAATCTCTCTGGTTCTGACTTAAATCGCCATGTAGAGCTCCTGCGCTATAACCGTCTTCAATTAAGTTTTCGGCTACTTTTTGCGTGTCTCTTTTGGTTCTACAGAAAATAACAGAGAAAATATCTGGATTGGCATCTGCCAAACGTTTTAAACCTTGATAACGGTCTCTGGCGTTTACTAAATAGTATTCATGAGAAACGTTATTGGTGCTTTCATTTTTCTTTCCTACGGTAATTTCAATAGGAGATTTCATGAATTTTTTAGCAATACTAGCTACTTCCTTTGGCATTGTTGCAGAAAATAACCAGGTGCTTTTATCTTCGGGAGTATGAGATAAAATGTCGGTAATATCTTCTTTAAAGCCCATGTTTAACATCTCATCGGCTTCATCTAAAACAGCATATTCTATTTTAGAAATATCTACCATTTTTCGCTTAATCATGTCTTTCATTCTCCCCGGAGTGGCAACAATTATTTGTGCCCCTCTTTTTACCTCTCTGGCCTGATCCGTAATACTGGAACCACCATAGATGGCAACTACATTAAGACCTTTACAATATTTACCATATTGTTTCATCTCGTTAGTAATTTGCAAACAAAGTTCACGAGTAGGGGATAAAATTAAACCTTGCGTAGTTCTACTGTCTATATTTATTTTTTGAAGCATTGGAAAACCAAATGCTGCAGTTTTTCCAGTACCAGTTTGCGCTAACGCTACTAAATCTGATTCTTCTTCGTTTAATAAAATTGGAATGGCTTTGGCTTGGACATCACTTGGGGTTTCAAAACCCATGTCGGTAATAGCTTGTAATAGGTCGCTATTAAGACCCAATTCTTGGAATGTGTTCATTCTGTTTATATAAGTATTCGATTAAATTATGTCGTGTTACAAAGAAAGCGAATCGACATACTTAACCCTTAACTTCCAGTAACACATCCTCACTCTGAGGAGTTTATCTACATAAGCTGCTTGGCTTAGCTAGATTTTTTTCAAGGTGCAAATGTACAATTTTATTTAATACCATTTACTTTGAATAGAAGAAATTTTTATCAGAGGTTTTGCTAGGTTATTTCTAATGGTAAGGTGATTGTTAGGGAGTTGTTATTTCTTGTTGGTTTTATTTTCTGTTTTTTCGGAATTTGTTTTCTATAAATTTCATTCAGTTGCTAAGGGATTCGAGTAACTCTGATGTTTTCTATAATTAGGGAGATATTATAAGTGTATATGTATGTTTAAAACCTTCGAGTTTTTATTCAATTATTTTATCATAAATATTTTTTGATAATTGTATCAAATACTCCGAAGTTAAATTTTCGTTAAACCCTAATGTCTTGTCAAGGGGTTGTTGAATTATATCTCCTTGAAAAGCAGCTGGATTGGTTATCAAAAATATTTGATTAATTAATTTACCTTCTTCGAAGTAAAACGCTGCTTCCTTAGTGCTATTGAATTTTTTACTTTTGTCAAAAGTCCGTATTAAAATTATTTCATGAGCTTCAAGATAGAAATCTGCAATAATTTTATTTCCACTTTCTTTGAATTTTATTTTATTCCTTATTTTATTTGGGTAGCAGATGGATCTGACTTTAATACTATCAAATTCAACTTTTTTTGTCATGGTTCTGCTTCTCAGGTTATCATCAATTTCAACCGATCTTAGTTCAATATAGTGTGCAGCTTCATTTTCAAATTGGGCAAATGCATTCATTGAAATTAAGACTAATAATGTAAAAGTTATATATTTAATCAAATTTTGAAGTTTTTTAATTTTGAGACTATATAGGATATCAATCCAAATATAGCTTATTAGTCTTTAAATTAGGAAATGGAAATCTAAAATTTGCTTTTTAGATACTATAGTTACAATTGAAACCATGTTTTTATTTATTAAGCTTAAAATGAGCTATAAATAAGTCATAATTTTAAATGATGTAACAAACTATTTTTCTTCCAAAGCGTGTTCGTAAATGGCGTTAAAAAGTTCTCTTATTAAATCGGCATTATGTTCGTTAATTAGAATTATAATTCCCCAATCAGACTTCTTACTGTAAGCCAGAATTGAAGAACAGGAAAAGGTGTCACCCGTTTTATAAAAGAAGGTGTTATCTCCATTTCGTTCTATTTGTTGTCCGAAACCTATTTCTCTTCGTGTATTTTTAAAGAAAGTCTCTTCTGTAATTGCTGTTGCTTTAAATATTTTGCCATCAATCAATAATAGAGCTTTTAGAAATTTAGCCATATCAGAGGCATTGGACTTTAATAAGCCTGCCGGTGCAATTAAAGGATTCCAAAAAAAATACGCTTGTTCAACGCCATTCATATCGTAGCCTACCACTTTGTTTTTCACATTAAAGTTGGTGGTTAAAGTTTGTGTCATTTGAGCAGGAATTAATATTTTTTCTTTTATCAACCTATCAAAGTCTTGAGCATAAACATGTTCTAAAATCATTCCCATTAAAACAAAATTTATATTGGAGTATCTATAATTGCCATAATCTAACAATTTTGTGCTGTCGTTAATAAGGGAATGAATTGTTTCTTTATTTATATCTAATGGCTGTTTCGGGTTTAATTCGATAAGTTTTGTAATATCAAAATCGGGTAAACCAGATTGATGGGAAGCTAAATCAGAAATTTTAATTTTGTTCTTAATCTCTTCCGATAAAATATATTCGCTCGGTATATAATCATCTATAAAATCATTAATATTCAATTTTCCTTCATCCTGGGCTTGTGCCATTAAATTGGCCGTTAGTAATTTTGTAATGGATCCAATTTCAAAAATGGTGTTTTTATTGACTTCCACTTTATTGTTCTGACTGATACTCCCATAATTGAAGAAATGCTCTTTTCCGTTATCTATAAACCCGATGCTAACTGCAACATGTGGGTATTTATTATGGATGGTTTGAATAATAGAATCCACTTTTTTAGCTCGCTGTTGTGCAAAAGCAAGTTGTCCTGAAATTAATAAAATGCTTAGACTAAAGATTATTTTCATGATTGATGGTTTCCTTATAGGTCTTGAAATAGTTTATAATGTTACGAAAATGTTAGTTCTTAATTAAACTAAAGGGTTTTATTTTGTGTATCTAGATTAACAAAGCCCTAACAGCAAGACTTCAATTAATACCGTATTTTTGTGCTGTTAAGACTAAATTAGTATCTAATTTTTAACACATTATCATTTTATATCATATGAAATCCCCACATACAGCATATTCCATTCTAGATCTCGCCGTAGTTTCTGAAGGACACAGTTTGAAACAAACATTTAATAATTCGCTCGATTTGGCGCAACAGGCTGAAGACTTTGGTTATACGCGTTTTTGGTTAGCAGAACACCATAACGCTATCAATATTGGGAGTAGTGCAACTGTGGTTCTTATTGGTTATATAGCGGAAGGTACTAAAACTCTTCGGGTAGGTTCTGGAGGGATTATGTTACCTAACCATTCACCATTAATTGTTGCCGAACAGTTTGGAACCTTAGGTTCGCTATATCCCAATCGTATTGACTTGGGACTGGGAAGAGCTCCCGGAACCGATAGAGGAACAGCCTTAGCCATTAGACCTGATTTTATGCAGGCAGCACATGCGTTTCCCACTAATTTAGAAGATATACAAAAGTATTTTTCTGTGGAAAACGCTCATGCAAAAATTCGTGCCACAGTAGCAGAAGGGGTGGAGGTTCCTGTTTATATTTTAGGTTCTAGTACAGATAGTGCGCATTTAGCGGCTAAAAAGGGACTGCCTTATGCCTTTGCTAGTCATTTTGCGACTAAGCATTTAGAGGTAGCTTCACAGATTTATAGACAAAAATTCCAACCCTCAGAGGCTTTAGAATCTCCTTACCTTATGGCTGGAGTTAATATTATTATCGCGGAAACAGACGAGGAAGCAGAAAGTTATGCAACCTCCTTAATACGTATGTTTCTAGGTTTGTTTACGGGGAAAAGAGAATATCTACAACCACCAATTGCTATGAATCAAGAGCTGAGAGAGGTTATGCAACATCCACAAATACACCAAATGTTGAAATATTCTTTTATAGGAAGTAAAGCGACAGTTAAAGCACAGATTAAAACTTTCCTGGACAATACAAAT
The DNA here is from genome assembly GCF_026410255.1 of Xanthomarina sp. F1114. Classification (GTDB taxonomy): domain Bacteria; phylum Bacteroidota; class Bacteroidia; order Flavobacteriales; family Flavobacteriaceae; genus Xanthomarina. Next base: position 31,222 of record NZ_JAPMLL010000006.1, on the reverse strand, counting down.
GCAGACGAGCTTATTGTGGTAACCAATATTTACGATGCTAAAGCGAAGATTCGATCTTTTGAGTTGTTTGCTGAGATTATGAGAGAACTGAATGCGGGTAAATAATACTAGGCATGGTTAACTCTTATGCTTTATAGAACATTACAGTCAAGCTATATACTTTGGTTAACCTATATAATATAGTTCTGAAGCAGTAGACTATTTATATGTTACTCATTAATTTTTCAGAAGTCCAAATAGTTGCAAATTCTTCGTTTAAACTAGCAAGCGTTGTTAAATGTATTATTTCAGAGTCATATGTTTCTCCATGAATTCCAATTCGGTTAAATGTAGCCGTGGCATCAGAAATTAAATACGTATCGTAACCTAAGTTTCCAGCCATTCTAGTAGTTGTCGATACACAATGATTTGTTGTAAGTCCTATAATAACCAATGTGTCAATATGTAATGCATCTAATTGCTCTTTTAAATCAGTACCAATAAATGCACTGTTCACGTTTTTTGTAATGATGGGTTCGTTCTCAATAGGTGAGACATTTTCGTTAAACTCAAATCCCTTATTACTGACATGCAATTTAGATTTTAAGTTTGTTGAACTATGTCTAATATGAAATAAAGGCAAACCTAATTCTCTCCATGTTTTTAAAATCTTGCCACAAATTATTTCAGCATTTTTATTGTTTCTATTACCACCCCAATAGGTCTCTTCTAAAAATCCTTTTGAATATCTATAAGTATTAAAGCTGGTTTTTTATCTCTTAATTTCATTTGTGCTTATTTGGAATTTATGACAGCTATAATTTGTTAGCTTTTGGGTTTTCAAGTTCATATATAATATTAAAAGGGTTGTCTGCGTCTCTTCTGTTTTTATTTAGAATAAATCCGTTTTTTTCTAATAGGTTTTTAGAGCGCTTATTATCGGTATGAGTAAAAGCCTCAATTTTGTCTAGATGTAATTTGTAAAAGCCAAAAGCAACAACAGCTTTTAAGGCTTCACTCATAAGTCCTTTGTTGTGAAATTCAGGGTTTAAATCATAGCCAACCTCAGCAACTTTATGGTTCTTAGAAAAATTCCATAAACAAATTGAACCAATAAGTTTCGGGTTGTTTTTTAAACTAATTCCCCAAGCTATAGACGTTTCTGTTTCTATACAATCATCTAATTCTTTAATAAATTTTAAAGCATCAGCTAAGTTTTTAGTTTTTCTGTCTTCAGACCTTTCTATATATGTATTAACTGTTTTATCAGATCTTAAGAATAAGATTTCATTTAAATCTAACTCCCTAATTCGTCTTAGAAAAATTCGGTGTGATTCTAATTTAGGAAAAGGAGTAAATCTCATTTTAATTATTGGAAGTCTATCAATTATATAAGCTCAAATATAGTTTAATAGTATTTAAAATTCGCAGATATAAACACTCAATTAAAAATAATGCTTGGTAATAAATGGTTGTTTTTTTAGTTGATTTTTGTGTTAATTTCTATGAATAACGGACTATCTAAACAAGAGATAATGGCTATCTTTGTAAAAATTTTAAAACTTAATTATCCTAAATTCTTATGTCCCAATTACTTTTTAATCCTTTTAAAGATTTGATCTTCGACGAGCATTTTTGTTTCCTTACAGGAGTTTTAACCAATGAAAGTATGACCGTTTTTCCGGAATGGCTCTTGAATCATTTTAAATTTGGAGATGAAAGAATTGAAATGATGGATAAATCCAAATCTTATACTTATGCCGATTTGAAATTACCTTGTTCTCCCGAAGTTAAACAAGCTTTCGATGATTTAGATTTAAAAATTCAAAAGGCATATAAAAATGGCTTTGAAGGGATGAATGCTTTAGACGAAGTACTGCTTTTTCAGTGGACGGGAAGAATGGTTTATGGTTTGCTTTATTACGAAATGATTTACGAAAGAGACCGACTGTTAAAACTAGGGGAAGAGTTTGCACTTTCTACGGCGCTTAGGGAGCGTTTTGGACATTTTCATCTAATGCTACAATCTATTGTAGAACCAATTTCTTTTGTTGGAAAAAAACCGTGGAGTATTGCGGTTTTTCCTCTTAAATATTCAGCAGATATTTTTAGTTACCGGGATGATGCTATTAATCTAATGTTCCAATTTGGGGTCAACGGTTTTGGATTTATAGCTTGTTTACAGGATAATGGCGTAATAGGGGAGAAGCAACAAGAAATATTGGATAAAATGAAAGGACATGTCTTACATCCTGTACAGTTTGAAGAGTTGTATGCCAGATTTCATTATACAGATTATATATTACAGTATAAACCAGAATATAAAATTGAATCTCAGGACGACGGAATTGCAATAGAAATTGACACAGCTGGAAAACAACCTGTTTTTGGGTTTTGGGATGAAGATGTATTTGCACAATTACTATCTAATTATTGGTCGGTTTATGGTATTGAAAAAGAAGAAATTCTTCAATTTCAAAAACCCATGCTTAGCTTTTTAGAAAACCCGTATTCTAAAGATTTTGTTAATCCAGAAGCTATTGCTTTGCCGTTTTAAGAATGCCATAAAAAGCCTGCTTACTATATACATATTAGTGTACTACTTGGACTACATAGAGTTAAAATCTGTATGAGACTAATAACTAATTGTTATTTTGAAGTGTTTTTATGTAATGAAGTGAAATTTAGATTTTTATTGGTTGTAATTAGGTTTACAGCTCCTTTTAATATTTCAATCTTTAATTCCTTGAACTTTCCTATTATCTCGCCATCTAACTGTAATAATCTGGGTTTATCAAATTCTATTTCCGCATACTCTGTTTCTAATACCATGCCCGACTGACTGTCAAAAAAACTTTCATCAAATTTAGAGAGTCCTGCTTTAATAAGTGAGTTTGCATTAATACTTTTAATCAAAACAATTTCGAACTTTCCATCCATAGGGTTTCCTTTAATATTTATTGGAATACCTGTTCCGTACTTTCTGGAATTACAAATCCCAACCATAAATATCATTTCATTATATACCTTATTATTTGCGCGAACAGTTATTGGAAAAGGTTTTACCTGGGTAAGTTTATCTAAAAAGTACTTGGCATAGATGGCCATTCCACGTTTTGAATCATTTTCATAAGCTTTTACTATTTGGGCGTTTACACCAACATCTCCAATATGTGCAGTGTGGTATTTATCATTTACCTTTAAAATATCTAATCCAGTTTCAATATTCGACATTATGACATCCTTTAGTGCTTCTATGGGTTGCGGATTAACATAAAGTTCTGTCGCCATGCCATTGGCAGAACCCAAAGGAATTATTCCTATGGGGTATTTAGAGTCCATAAGAGCAAGTGCACTAAATAGTGTTGTTCCGTCTCCTCCTACCGAAAGTACTTTGTCCGGTTTGTATTCCGAAAGTTGTTTTTTTACAGTTTCCTCATCATTTTTTCCTGTAGTTTTAAAAACCTTATATTGAATATGATATGTATGACATAAAGATTTAGCCGCTTTGAGAAAAGGCTCTTTATTAACGCCACCTGAAACAGGATTTACAATAAAAAATAGTTTCATGATTTTAATTGAATTAGTTCATCTGAAATTTCAAGTCTGTCATTAGACTTGAAATACTTAACTGGTACCCCAGTGGATACTAGGTCGTCCATCATTTGTTTCTGATGAGCTGAAATTTTTGGATGAGTTTGTCTAATGTAAATTTTAAGGATTCTATGGGGGAAGCTTCTTGCAATTTCAGAGTATATCTGAATATCAAGTTGGCCATCATCACCAAATAATACATACTTTTTGTCAGCCGTATTTTTAATTATTAATCTAATATTGTCTATTTTAAAATTAATATCCTTATTCGGATTTAGTAACTGAAATAAATTTAAGTGAGGAGTAAGAAACAACACGCCTTCTGGTAGCTTATTAAATTTTATAAACTCAATCAACATCCAAAATAAATTACTTTCACTTTTTGACACATAAAAAATCCGAGCTTTTCGTTTTTTAAGGACTTCAAACATTTTCTTCGAGAAACCTATTACTTCTCTCTCGTTAGGAGTTTTGAACGCTACTGTGACTACGCGTTTAAAAAAGTTTTTTATGTGAGAAACAATAATAGTATCGTCAATATCCGAGATTATATCAAACGGACTATTTGTGTTTTCGTGAATTATGGGATAATCTTGTGTAATTTTTAGAGCTTCTGTATGATTAGAAATATGTATTTTTATTTCACCGTATTGCAGGCCATCCATTAAAACTCTAAAACTCCCATCTTTGTCTGTCGTTGTATTTGTAGTTTGTCCATTTACTGAAATAGAAATCTCTTTATTGTCGTAACTTTTTACAAAATACGAACTAATTACCTTTAGTAAGTTTCTAAAACTCCCTGGTTTTTTATTTAAACTATAAGGCACTTTATGTAAAATAACGCCTGTAAATAAAGTCTTATTATCAAGATGTAATGCGGCTATCTGCCAAACAACAGGGTTTTTATAGTTTGTCATATAGACAAGATATTAAATTAAATCTATTTAAGAAAGGTATGGAATGGTTAAAACTAAGATTTTATACCAAAGGCTTTTTTAATAGAATTAGTTGTATTCAACCCTTAAAATATCAGTCTCCAAACAGACAGAATAATTTATAAATTAATTAAATATTTAACTAGTAGGTTTACGGCTTTCCCGCGATGACCTATTTGGTTTTTTTCATCTAAAGATATTTCAGCAAAAGTTTTCGTATAGCCTTTGGCTTTAAAGATAGGATCGTAACCAAAACCGTGTTCACCGTGTTTTTCTTTAGTTATTTCTCCTTTGCAAATACCTGTAAAAGTTTTAAGCTCTCCGTTTAACTGAAGCGCAATAACCGTTTTAAATTGTGCTTGTCTATTAGACTTATCTTTTAAGTTCTTCAGCAACAAATCCATATTGTCATTAGAATCTCTTTGCGCACCCGCATATCTGGCAGAATATACGCCAGGCTCGTTGTCTAAAGCTGCAACTTCTAATCCCGTATCGTCTGCAAAACAATCGTAACCATAATGGGTTTTTATATATTCAGCTTTCTGTATGGCATTGCCTGCTATAGTATTTTGGGTTTCTGGAACGTCTTCAGTACATCCAATATCCTGAAGGCTTAATAGTTGAATGTGTTTAGGAATTAAACCCTGAACTTCTTTTAACTTATTTAGATTGTTTGTGGCAAAAACGAGTGTCATATGGAGAGTGTTTTTTTAAAGAGATGTGATTTTTTATCAAAAAAACGGAAAATAATATTAATTTCATTAAAATTTTCAAATTATAAAATTTCCCTAAATTTAAATGAGTAAACATACCTTCATATTTATTTGTTTTTTGTGTCTCACAATCGCTTCTCATGCTCAAATACTAAAAAAGTCAGATTCTTTAAGTACAAAACAGGTTATAGATACCCTACTTATTGATAGAGATATGAATAATTGGTCTATCAGACTCTTTACTAATTATAAAGGACAAAGTTTTAATTTAATAAATGATGGCGATAAACTCGCGTTTAAACCTAATAATAGAGCTGGAGTTGGTTTTGGTTTAGGAACTAGTAAATTGATTATTGATATTGCTTTTAACCTAAAAGGAAATAGAGAAAATGATACAAAACGATTTGACATGCAGGGCTCGTTTATTGTGGGAGATCATAATTTGGTAAATTTATATGTACAGAGATATAAGGGGTTTAATGTGAATAATAATTTTAATGAACCAGATGTTTTTAGAGACGATATTACTTCGCTCTCCATTGGTCTTAATTACTTATATACATTCAATAAGATTTCTTTTTCTTCTGCCACCTTAAAAGCCGGTCTCGCTAATGATGAAAAAAAACACTTTATATCTGCTGGGGTTGGTGGGTTTATGGTGTATAATAGTTTTATGGGAGATGGCTCTTTAATTCCGGATAACGGGAACTTTAATGGCGATGCCTATTTAGAACAATTTAAAGGAGTTGGAGTTGGTGTCTCTGGTGGTATTTTATCTGTGTTTGTATTGCCGGCAAACTTCTTTGCAACTTTAAATGTAATACCTGGAATTGGACTTATGTACAAAAAAGGATATTCGGAAACAGACCACTATAATGTATCAAACCCGCTTTTGTATAAAATAGACTTCGAAGCTGGAGTAGGCTATAGTTATAAACGCTTTTATGCCACCTTAGTTTATGGTAGTGGAATTTATACTACTAATTTAGATTACGGCTTGAATTACGTTTATAGTAATACCAAAGCTAAAATTTCTGTAGGTTATAAAATTAGGGTGAATAAAAAACTTAAGACTCCTTTTTAGAGGCTTGCTGTTTTAACATGTTTAAATACATATGTTCTACTTTGGTTCTTGCCCAAGGGGTTCTTCTTAAAAACTTTAAACTAGATGTTACCGACGGATTATCTTGGAAACACCGAATGCTTATAATATGTCCCATATATTCCCAACCGTAATGCGCTTCAAGCTCTGTAACTATTTGTACGAGCTTAACACCATGTAACGGATTATTTGCTTGTGACTCCATCTATGCGTCTTTAATAAGTTTTTGGATGTTAACGGCTTTTTCAAAATGATCCAGTTTATGTGTTAAAATCCACCAAGTGGCTGCTTCCATCAATAACTCTGGATGGTCATTTTTATTAGCAAAAAAGGCATAAAATGATAAGCCCACTTGTGGTCCTTTTTGAGCAATTTTTTTATTGCATACTTCGATAATTTTACTTTTTAATGCTTCTGTCATTTCTACAATTACCTTCTGTTTCTACCGCCTCTAGTATTATTTTGCTTAGGTTTTTGACTTCCAGTTCTACCTTTTTTAGATTCGGAACGTCTTGGTCTTTGATGTCTGCCTCCTCCTTGTTTTTTTGGAGTAGTAGATGCATTTGGATCAGGCTCAAAACCTTCTATAACTTCTTTAGGAATTTTAAGCCCTACCAATTTTTCAATATCTCTTAAATAGCTGGTTTCGTCTGCGCTGACTAGAGAAATAGCTACTCCGCTAGCTCCAGCACGTCCAGTTCTTCCTATTCTATGTACATAATCTTCTGAAACATTTGGAAGCTCATAATTTATAACATGAGGTAATAACGGAATATCAAGTCCACGAGCTGCAATATCTGTGGCTACTAAAACACGAATACTTCCGTTTTTAAACCCAGCTAAAGCCTTGGTTCTTGCTCCTTGACTTTTATTTCCATGAATAGCAGCTGCCGTAATACCAGCACTTACCATCTTCTTGCAAAGTTTGTTGGCACCGTGCTTGGTTCTGGTAAATACCAAAACCTGCTTCCAATTGCCATCGGAAATTAATTTAATTATTAAACCTGTCTTTTTTCCACTTGCAACACGGTATACTTGCTGATTAATAGCATCTACAGTGGAGTTTTCCGGAGTAGCATCTACTTGAACAGGTCTGTTTAAAATGCCGTGAGCTAGTTTTTTTATGTCTTTAGAGAAAGTAGCAGAAAACATTAAGTTTTGTCTTTTTGCTGGCATCAATTTAATAACTCGCTCAATATCACGTAAAAAACCCATATCCAACATTCTGTCGGCTTCATCTAAAACAAAAATATCTACCTTAGAAAGTGATAACACATTCTGATTGCATAAATCTAATAACCTCCCAGGAGTGGCAACTAAAATATCAACCCCTTGCCTTAATTGTGCCACTTGTGGTTTCTGATTAACACCACCAAAAATTACGGCAGAACGTAAATCCAAAAACTCACTATATTCTTTGACATTACTGTACACTTGCGCAGCCAACTCTCTGGTTGGAGTTAAAACCAAAGCACGAACAGGTCTTTTTCGCAAATGCTGCTCCTGAGATAAAATTTGCAAAACAGGTAAGGTAAATCCAGCTGTTTTTCCAGTTCCTGTTTGTGCCGAAGCTAAGACATCTTCTCCGTTTAAAATTGGAGGAATAGCTTTGCTTTGTATAGGTGAAGGTTCTGTATATCCTTTTTTATTAATGGCTTTAAGAATCTCTTCAGAAAGACCTAAGATGTTAAATGACATATATTGTTTTTGAAGAATGACAATGTGTATGTCATTTTATTTGGCTGCAAAGTTACAGTTAATTTTTCCTAAGAACTTTATTAATTCATATTAATGCTGAATTCCATATTTATTTTTTTTGAAAAGCATTCCTTTTAGCCAACAAGTCACTATATTTTTTTATTTTGCTGCATATTAGGACTTTTATGAAAGTGGATGTTTAGCTATCATAATTTTATGTACCTTTAAATCAATTGATTAAAATTAAATATATATGCTTTTTAAAGTAAAAAATCTTTTTGTTGTTCTACTAATTGCTTCAGTTTTATCATGTAAAAACAAGAATAAAAATACCGATGTAGATACGAGTAAATTAGGAGTTGTAGAATTTCAGGTGACTGGAAACCAATTGGCTCAGGATTATTTTGAGAAAGGATTGTTATTACTCCATAGTTTTGAATACGAAGATGCTAGAGAAGAGTTCTTACTGGCTCAAAAAGCCGATCCAGATATGGCTATGGCTTATTGGGGAGAAGCTATGACTTACAACCACAGTCTTTGGGGACAACAGGATTATAAAGCTGGGATTTCAGCTGTACAGAAAGCAAAAAGCCTTCAGGAAGATCAGGAATACTCAACTATTGAAAATGGATTTTTGCAAGCCATTGATGTTTTATATACTCCAAAAACATCTAAAAAAGACAGAGATAAGTCCTATATGCAATACATGAAACAGCTTCATGAAACGCATCCGGACAATCAGGAAATTGCTGCTTTTTATGCCATATCTCTTTTAGGTTCTGTGCCAGAAGGAAGAGACGATTCTATTTATGGTGAAGGTGCCAAAATAGCCCAACAAGTTTTAGAGAAAAATCCAAAACATCCTGGAGCGCTTCATTATTTAATACATTCTTATGACGATCCGTATCATGCAGAATTGGCTTTCGATGCAGCAAATAGCTATGCCAAAGTAGCACCAGATGCCAGTCATGCCTTGCACATGCCTTCACATATTTATGTGGCTCTTGGAATGTGGGATGAGGTAATAGCATCGAATATAGACTCCTATCAAGCCAGTTTAAATAGAATGCAGAGAAAAGGATTAGACAATAATGCGCGCGGATTTCATGCATTTCACTGGTTGCAATATGGGTATTTGCAGAAAGGAGATTTTGAAAAGGCCAGACAAATGGTTTTAGACATGACGCAATACCTAAAAGAAACACCTAATAATAGGATTAAAAACTATTTGGTGTTTTTAAAAGGCACTTATCTGGTAGAAACCAATCAATGGAACTCAGACATCGCCAATATAGAAGTAGATGTTTCAAATTTAAATCTAACTATTCAATCGCAGTATTATTTTATTGAGGGGTATCGTGCTTATTTAGATGGAGACCTTGAAAAAGTAACACAGACTATGGATACCATGTCTCAAAAAATAGAGAAAGAATCTATATGGGTTTCAAATTTAGATAGTGGTTTTTCTATGTGCGCTACAGTTTCTAGAGATACCCCTACCAAAATGGACCTGATGCAGTCTCAAATAATGCTCATGCAGGTTAAAGCATTAAAAGCCTGGATGGAACAAGATGTTCAGAAAACGGAAGAATTGTTAAAAGAATCAACCATTCAAGAACAAGCTATAAGTTATAGTTACGGACCTCCAGTAATTATTAAGCCAACTAGCGAGTTGTATGCCGAATGGCTTATGGAGCAAAATAGATTTGATGAGGCTATTGAACAATACAACGCTACTTTAGAAAGAGCGACTAAAAGACGATTGGCAGTCGAGGGAATTGAGAAAGCAACCAGGCAAAAAGTGTAAAATTAAGATGAAAACCCAAGTGTATTAAAATACATAAGATGTAGATTGTATATGGGGTAAATTGACATTTATCATGTTAATTGATTTTGATTTTCAGTAATATTGTAATAAATTACAACTTCATTATAAAAACAAACATTATGAACATAATCATTCAATACGTAAATATGGATTCTAGCGAATCTCTATCAGAATTCACAAAAAAACATCTACAAAAAATAGCTAAAAAATACGATTGGATAATTTCCTGCGATGTGTTTTTTAAACAAGATAATGATCCCAAAAAACAAGGTAAAATTTGTAATATGGAATTGAGTTTACCTGGGCCAAGAATTTTTGCAACTTCAACAGAAAAGAATTTTGAAATGGCGGTTAAAGAAACTATAAACGATTTGGATATTCAACTTAAAAAGAGAAAAGAAACGTTTTCTACACATTAATCTTTTCTAAAAAAAAACGATAATAAAAAGCCACAAATTCAACATGTTTTTGAATTCGTGGCTTCTTTTTTTATTTCCCTAATCCCTAATCCCTAATCCCTAATCCCTAATCCCTAATCCCTAATCCCTAATCCCATTTTTCAAACTATTGATGATGATAAGGCTCATTCCGTAAAATAGTAAACCCTCTGTAAAGTTGCTCAATGATAAACAAGCGAATCATTTGATGCGAAAAGGTCATTTTAGATAAAGAGAGTTTCCCTTGGGCTTTATTATAAACTTCCTTAGAAAAACCGTAAGGTCCCCCAATAACAAAAACCAATTGCTTAATGCCGGAATTCATATGTTTTTGTAAGTACTCCGAAAAGCCTACAGAACTTAATTGTTTGCCATTTTCGTCCAATAGAATTAAAACATCTTGTGTTTGAAGTTTGTTTAAAATAAGTTCGCCCTCCTTTTGTTTTTGTTGTTCTTCACTTAAATTCTTGGTCTTTTTTAAATCGGGGATTATTTCAAATTCAAACTTGATATAAAAACCAAGACGCTTTTGATAATCGTCCATTAAGGCTTGAAGTTGTTTGTTGTCTGTTTTGCCTATGGCAAGGAGTTTAATTTGCATAATGTATTAGGTCGTAGATCAGACGAGATTTAGTGTTTATTTCTTAACAACCTCTTGGAGCTTGAGAAGAAAACCTCATAATGAACATAAATTGAATTACAAATTTACATTTTAATTGGAATTTAGAATTTAGAATGCAATTAATTTGTAATTGTATTAGTATTTTTACCTCAAATAGAAAATGATGATTTCAGAAGAACAATTCAATAAAGAAATAGAAATAATTGTAGCCAATGCTATTAGAGAGGATGTAGGAGATGGAGACCATAGTTCGTTGGCTTGTATTCCTGACAATGCCGAAGGCAAAGCAAAACTTTTAGTAAAAGATGAAGGCATTATTGCAGGTGTTGAATTTGCTAAAAGGGTGTTTCATTATATCGATAAGGACTTAAAAATCGAAACGCTTATGGAAGATGGCTCACACGTAAAATATGGAGATATTGTCTTCTATGTATCCGGTTCGTCTCAAGCTATTCTAAAGGCAGAAAGATTAGTATTAAATGCCATGCAACGCATGAGTGCCATTGCTACCAAAACCAAACAGTTTGTAGATTTAGTAGAGGGCACGGGAACGAAGATTTTAGATACTAGAAAAACCACACCTGGAATTCGCGCTTTAGAAAAATGGGCAGTAAAAATTGGTGGCGGAGAGAACCATAGATTTGCTTTATACGACATGATTATGCTGAAGGATAATCACATAGATTTTTCTGGAGGTATTACTAAAGCTTTAAACAAAACGAAAGCCTATTTAAAAGAAACCAATAGGGATTTAAAAATTATAGTAGAGGCAAGGAATTTAGAAGAAATTCAGGAAATCCTGGATAACAAAGGTGTGTATAGAATTTTAATTGATAATTTTAACTACGAAAACACTAGAAAAGCTGTGGCCATAATTGGGGATAGTTGTTTAACAGAGTCTTCAGGTGGTATTAACGAAAAAACCATTAGAAAATACGCAGAATGTGGAGTAGATTATATTTCTTCGGGAGCCTTAACCCATTCGGTTTATAATATGGATCTAAGTCTAAAAGCGGTTTAATTATCAATGCCATACTCATAGTTCAGAGTAGTATTTTCCATGATAGCTTTGAATACTAAACCTAAAACCATGAATTAATACATGACCAAGCCCATAGAAGATAAGTTAAGTAAAATCCCTGTCTTAAATATAATTGTTAAGTTTTTTAAACAGATAAAACTACCAGGTTTAGAAGGTCTTTCTTTTTACGATTTGGTAGAGCTATATGTTATTGGTATTTTAAGAGGTGCATTAACAACTAGAGCTAGTGCTATTGCCTTTAATTTTTTTACGGCCTTATTTCCATTTTTACTTTTTATACTAATTGTTATTCCGGTAATACCTATAGAGGGGTTTAGAGTGGAATTCTTGAATTTTTTAAATTCGTTTTTACCACCTAGTACATCAGAGTTCTTCTTTAAAAACATTTTCGATAATATTGATGGAACTCAACGTGGAGGCCTCTTATCTTCAGTTTTTTTAGTGTCTATGTTTTTAATGGCTAATGGTATAAACGCGGTGTTTGCAGGCTTCGAAAGTTCTTATCACGAACAATTAAGTAGAAATATAGTTAAGCAATATTTGTACGCCTTTGGTGTGGCTTTAATTCTTGCCTTTTTACTAATTCTAACGGTTGTGGTTCTTGGGTATTTTCAAATTTATATACTTGGAAACCTTGAAAATTACGGTATTTTAGGAAAAGAGAATATTCAATTTTGGATTCCCGTGGCTAAATACGTATTCTATGTTATTATGGTGTATTTGGCAACTGCTGTTTTATATTATTTTGGAACAAGGGAAGGAAAAGAGTCAAAGTTCTTTTCTGTGGGTGCCCTTTTTACAACAGTACTAATTATCTTGAGTTCTTATTTATTTGGAGTATATATCAATAACTTTTCCAAGTATAACGACCTTTATGGGTCTATTGGAGCGCTTTTAATTTTGTTGTTTTACCTATGGTTAAATTCAAATATTCTGCTTTTAGGCTACGAATTAAATGCGTCCTTACACCGACTTAAAAAGATTAACAATAACTTAGTTTAATATTCTAAATCTAACACTTATTAAATTGCACTACATAGACGTTATATTGCCAATTCCTATTCCAAAACTCTTTACTTATAGCATTACCGAGGCTGAAGTTGGCTTTTTGAAACCAGGAATGCGTGTGTCTGTGCCGTTTGGAAAATCAAAAATATATACAGCTTTGGTTCATAGTGTTCATACAAATGAACCTTATGCTTATGAAGCTAAAGAAATTCATCAGATTCTAGATGATAAACCTGTTATAACACAAAAACAGCTGGAACATTGGCAATGGATTTCAGAGTATTATATGTGTACTTTGGGTGATGTCATGCGGGCAGCCTTACCTAATGCGTTTATTTTAGAAAGCGAAACTCTCATTACAAGCAATAAGGACGGGGTTTTTGAAGAATCTGATTTAGAAGATGATGAGTTTTTAATTTTTGAAGCCCTCCAGCATCAATCATCGTTAAAGATTCTTGATATTATCAGTATTCTGGATAAAAAAAATGTCCTGCCCGTTATCAAGCGCTTGTTAGATAAAAATGTGATTAGTGTGGATGAAGAGATTTTTGAGAAATACAAACCTAAATTGGTGCGTTATGTAAAACTCCAGTCTCAGTTTTCATCAAATCAAGGGTTGCAGGACCTGTTAGAAGAGCTGAGTAGGGCTCCCAAACAGCGAGAGGTTATAATGACTTTGTTTTCGCTATCGGCACAAACAAAAAAACCGATTAAAGTTTCAGAATTAACAGAAAAGAGTAAGGCCTCTTCTGCTATTATTAAAGCCTTAATAGATAAAGATATTCTTGAAGAGTATTTTATTCAAACAGATAGAATTGAATATTCAGGTGAAGAAAATAATCCAATAAAAAAACTAAGCGAAGCTCAAACAATAGCCTTTCAGGAGATTAAGAATTCATTTGAGACGCATAATATCACCTTATTGCATGGTGTAACCTCTTCGGGAAAAACGGAAATATATGTCAAATTAATAGAAGACATATTAGCTCAAAATAAACAAGTGTTATACCTGCTTCCGGAAATTGCATTAACTACGCAATTGGTTAATAGACTGCAGGATTATTTTGGAGAGAAAGTGGCAGTGTTTCATTCTAAATACTCGTCTCAAGAACGGGTTGAGGTTTGGAATCAGGTGTTAAATAAATCGTCTAAAGCTCAAATTATTTTAGGAGCACGTTCTTCGGTTTTATTGCCATTTCAAGATTTAGGCTTGGTTATTATAGACGAAGAACACGAGTCTTCGTATAAACAATTCGATCCAGCACCGAGATATCACGCCAGAGATGCTGCCATTGTATTAGCGCATTTATTTAAGTGTAAAAGCTTACTGGGTTCTGCAACGCCTAGTGTAGAAAGTTATCATAATACCAGAATTAATAAATATGCGTTGGTAGAATTAACAACAAGATATAATAATGTCTTGATGCCCGATATAGAATTAGTAGATATAAAAGATAAGCAGAAACGCAAACGTATGACGGGTCATTTTAGCGATAGACTTATCGAAGAAATGACTGAAACTCTTAAAGAAGGGCATCAAGTTATTTTATTTCAAAATAGAAGAGGCTTTTCGCCAATTGTAGAATGTAATACCTGTGGGGTTTCTCCTCAATGTCCTAATTGCGATGTTAGTTTAACATACCATCAATATAAAAACCAATTACGTTGTCATTATTGCGGATATCATGCTGTTATGATTAAAGCCTGTGAAGCTTGTGGAAGTTTGGATCTGGATAATAAAGGTTTTGGTACCCAGCAAGTGGAAGATGAGGTTAAAGAACTGTTTCCTAAGTGTAATGTGGCTAGAATGGATTTAGATACGACAAGAGGAAAATACGGGTACGAAAAGGTTATTACAGCCCTGGAACAACAGGAAATAGATATTTTAGTGGGTACACAAATGCTAACCAAAGGTCTTGATTTTAGACATGTTAAGTTGGTTGGGATTATGAATGCAGATAATATGCTTAATTTTCCTGATTTTAGAGCTCATGAACGGAGTTTTCAGCTTATGGTTCAGGTTTCTGGAAGAGCCGGTAGAACAGAAGAAAGAGGAAAGGTTTTAATCCAAACTTATAATCCGTTTCACAGAATTTTACAGCAAGTTACTACAAACTCTTATTTAGAGATGTTTGAGGAGCAAATGGACGAGCGTCGGAATTTTAAATACCCTCCAATTTATAGGTTGATAAAAATAACCTTGAAACATCGTGATTATAATAAGGTAAATATGGCAGCAGATTGGTACGCTAAGTCCTTGCGTTTAGTTTTTAAAACCGATGTTCTTGGTCCGGAGTTTCCACCCGTGGCAAGAATTAGAAATCAATTTATAAAGCACATCATTGTTAAAATTCCACCAAAACAATCTGTTGCAAAAACAAAAGAAACTATCATTAAAATAAATAATAGTTTCTTAGCTGTAAAAGATTTTCGGGCTGTGCGGGTAATTTTAAATGTCGATAGCTATTAAGTTTGTAGTTTAAGAAATATTGTTATTTAAAGCATCCACTAATTGGGTCTTTTTATTTCTGCTTAACGGAATCTCGTAAGCGCCAACTTCAACGTTTTTACTGTTAAATCTGTCAATTTTATCTAAATTAACAATATAAGATTTGTGGATTCTTAAAAACTTCCCTTCAGGTAATTCGGCTTCAAAAGCTTTCATAGTAGATAAAACAACCAAGCTGGTTTCCTCGGTTACTAGTTTTACGTAATCTCCAAGAGCTTCAATCCACTTAATGTCTTTAATATAAACCTTACGTTTTTTTAGATTGCTCTTTACAAAGATGTGCTCTCCTTCAGTTTCGTTAAAGTCTAATTTTAATTTATGTTGTTCTACAGCTTTATCAACAGCTGTATTAAAGCGCTCTCTAGTTATAGGTTTATGCAAATAATCCGTAGCATCGTAGTTAAACGCTTTGAATGCATATTCGGTTTTACCAGTAACAAAAATAATTTGAGGTTTATTATTTAAAACATCTAAAAGCTCAAATCCATTTAATACAGGCATTTCAATATCTAAGAATATTAAATCCACCTTATGGGTGTTAAGGCCATTTTTAGTTTCTAACGCACTATTATATTCCGCTATTAAGTTAAGAGAAGGGTGGTTTTCAATTAACTTAACAATGGAGAGACGTTGAATGGCTGAGTCATCGACTACTACACAGTTTAAAGTCATAACATTAATTTTTTTTCGGTTAAGATATCGACAATAGTACGAAAAATTCGGTTAAAAACCAAAAAACATCGGTAAAACGTAACATTTAACAAAATTTAACATTTGGAAGTCGGGCTATTAAATATGTTGCTTATTAGCTTGTAAGATATAAATAATATTCTTATTTTTGCACTCATTTTAACAATAAAATAAATTTAATATGAATCATTACGAAACTGTTTTCATCTTAAATCCCGTTTTATCTGAGACTCAGATAAAGGAAACAGTACAGAAATACGAAGATTTTCTAGTTTCTCGTGGAGCAAAGATGGTATCAAAAGAAGATTGGGGACTAAAAAAATTAGCTTACCCAATTCAAAAGAAAAAAAGTGGATTTTACCACTTATTCGAGTATCAAGTAGATGGAGAGGTAATTGCTCCATTAGAAGTAGAGTTTAGACGTGACGAGCGTTTTATGCGTCACCTAACTGTTACTTTAGATAAACATGCTATATCTTGGGCTGAGAGAAGAAGAGAAAAACTTAAACAAAAAGCGTAATTATGTCATCTATAGAACAACAAGCAAAAGGAAAAAAAGACGGAGAAATTAGATATTTAACGCCTTTAAATATTGAAACTAACAAGAACAAAAAGTACTGTCGTTTCAAGAAATCTGGAATTAAGTATGTAGATTACAAAGATCCGGACTGGTTATTAGGTTTTGTAAACGAACAAGGTAAAATCTTACCAAGACGTTTAACAGGAACATCTTTAAAATACCAAAGAAAAGTGTCGGTGGCTGTAAAAAGAGCTCGTCATTTAGCATTAATGCCTTATGTGGCAGATTTATTAAAATAAAATACGCATAACAATGGAACTTATATTAAAACAAGACGTTGAAAATTTAGGATTTAAAGACGATGTTGTAACGGTTAAGAACGGTTATGGTAGAAACTTTTTAATTCCACAAAAGCAAGCTGTTTTAGCAACAGTTTCGGCTAAAAAAGTATTAGCAGAAAACTTAAAACAACGTGCATTTAAAGAAAAGAAAATAATTGAAGATGCTACTAAAGTTGCTGAAGCTATTAAAGCATTAGAAATTAAAATACCAGCTAAAGCTACCGAAGGTGCTTCTGCAGGTGATAAATTATTTGGTTCTATTACCAAAGCCGACTTAGTAGAAGCTTTCTCTAAAGCTGGACATGAAGTCGACAAAAAATTCATCAGTATTACAGGTGGAAATATCAAACGTTTAGGTCAGTACGATGCTGTAATTCGTTTACATAGAGAAGTAACTTTCGAAATTCCTTTTGAAGTTATTGCTCAAGCTTAAAATTTGCATTTCTGCATTATAATATAAAACCGTTTAGAGCATTCTAGACGGTTTTTTTAATTTAAAACTCTAAGACCCTAAAAAATGCGTATTACTTTATTATTGACTTTATTGCTTATCATATCTTGTAAAAATAAGCCCAATCCAAAACAAGAACCTACAATAGAATCTACCGTAGAATCTAAAGTAGAGTCTAGAAAATCCTCTGCTTTAATCGAAGCTTTTAAATATAATGAAGCCGACTCTCCTTTTATTAGTGTGCACCGAGGTGGCGTGGCTTTACTCAATTATCCAGAAAATTGCCTGGAAACTATAGCTTACGTACACGATAGTATTCAAGCTGTATTCGAAATAGATATTGCTAAAACAAAAGATAATGTGCTTGTTTTAATGCACGATAATACGTTGGAAAGAACAACAACTGGTACCAATAAATTAACCAATTATACATTTCAGGAGCTTCAGGCTTTTAATTTGGTGGACGATTTCGGCAATGAAACGGCATATAAAATTCCAAAGTTTCTGGATGTTCTGGCTTGGGCAAAGAAAAATCAGGCCATCCTTACTATAGATATTAAAAAAAGTGTAGATGTAGCAGAGGTTGTTGAAGCCATTAGACAGCAAAATGCCGAAGATATCTCCATTATAATTACTTACGATGTGGAGCAACTTAAAAAAGCTTATCAGTTTGCACCAGATTTACTCATGTCCGTTTCAGCTAGAAATCAAGAAGAATTAGATTGGTTGTTAGAAACAGAAATTCCAGTAACTAATATGTTGGCCTTTACGGGAACGCGACTTTCAGATACAAGTCTATACCATAATATTCATAAACTTGGAATAAAAACCATGTTAGGAACCCTGGGGAACTTAGACAAACAAGCCGAAGCCAAAGGAGATTTTCTGTATATTAAATGGCAGAAAATGGGTATTGACGTTTTTGCTACAGATAGACCTTTTCAGGCGGCAACAGCTTTAGGAATCAATAAATAATACTTTAATTGAAAATAGATTTATTACCAATGAAATACGCTAGATTAACAAAAGAACAATTTGAAGAATTACATAAAGAATTTATAAATTTCCTGGCTACTCAAACAATTACTGCCGAAGAATGGGAAAATATTAAAGTCAATAAACCAGAAGTTGCCGAACTGGAATTAGATGTCTTTAGCGACTTGGTTTGGGAAGGTGTGTTAAATAAAGTTGAGTTTATAGAACATATTTCTCCACAGCAAATTCATTTATTTCATTTAAATGAAGAGAATATGCAATTGATTGGCATTAAATTAAAAAATGAAAAAGACCTGACTACCACTGAAGGTTTTAATTGGTTAAGAGAAAACTTGATGGACGACAATGTGGAGTTTGTACAAGCTAAAAAAGACTACTCTCAAGATAAAAATTCGGATAAATTTAAACTAATTGAACAAGGCGGGGTAATTACTAAAGGCGATTTATTTACTTATTTCGATAAGTTGATAAATTAAAATCCCTGGGTAAGTAGCATGCTCATTAACTCAAGCAACGGATTTTTCTTTTAGAAAAATCCAACAGACATTTTTTTATTCTTTATTTTTGTTACTCCTCCTCATAGCGCTACAAATGTGCTTGTATGATGCGGACTTTATAAAGAACATATAATAATTATTAAATAAATTTCCACTTCCGTGGGAAGAAATTATGGCACAAAAACCAAGCATTCCAAAAGGAACTAGAGATTTTACACCAGAACAGGTTGCAAAACGAAACTATATTTTCAATACCATTCAGACCCAATTTGAATTGTATGGGTTTCAACCTATAGAAACACCAAGTTTTGAAAACTCAGACACGTTAATGGGGAAGTATGGCGAGGAAGGAGATAGACTTATTTTTAAGATTTTGAATTCTGGAGATTATTTGAATAAAGTGGATGATAAACTCTATCAGACAAAAAATTCGAATGCTATAACTTCAAAAATCTCGGAAAAAGCACTTCGTTACGACCTCACTGTACCTTTTGCTCGGTATGTTGTACAACATCAAAATGAGATTGAGTTTCCGTTTAAACGCTATCAAATGCAACCAGTTTGGAGAGCAGACAGACCTCAGAAAGGACGTTTTAGAGAGTTTTATCAATGCGATGCCGATGTGGTTGGTTCTACTTCTTTATGGCAAGAAGTGGAGTTCGTTCAACTTTACGACGCTGTTTTTAAAGCCTTAAAATTAGAAGGGGTTACCATAAAAATAAATAACCGTAAAATACTTTCTGGAATTGCAGAAGTTATTGGAGCTAGCGATAAATTAATCGATTTTACAGTAGCTTTAGATAAACTTGATAAAATAGGAGAGCAGAAAGTAAAAGAAGAAATGCTTGAAAAAGGAATTTCTCAGGAAGGAATAGATAAACTGAAACCTTTGTTTACGCTTTCAGGAGACTTCAATTCTCAAGTAGAACAATTAAAAGGTATTTTAAATAGCTCAGAAGAAGGGAAAAAGGGAATTGAAGAATTAGAATTTATAGATAAAGCCATTTCAGAACTTGGCCTTCAAACCGTTAATTTACAATTGGATGTAACTCTTGCTAGAGGATTAAATTATTATACAGGCGCTATTTACGAGGTGTCTGCTCCAGAAAATGTGCAAATGGGTTCCATTGGCGGTGGTGGACGTTACGATGATCTTACAGGAATTTTTGGAATGAAAAACGTGAGTGGCGTTGGAATAAGCTTCGGATTGGATAGAATCTATTTAGTGCTGGAAGAACTTAATTTATTCCCGGAAGCTGTTGCTAAAAATATCGATTTACTCTTTATTAATTTTGGAGAAACTGAAGCCTTATTTTGTTTAAAAGCAATCAAACAACTGCGATTAAATAATATCAATTCAGAATTATATCCGGATGCTGCTAAAATGAAAAAGCAAATGAATCACGCTAACAAACGCAACATCCCTTTTGTGGTATTAGTGGGCGGCGAGGAAATGAAATCCGATAGTTACACCCTAAAAAACATGGTGTCTGGAGAACAGGAAAAAGTGTCTTTACAAGACGTAATTGCAAAGTTTAAGTAAAGATTTATTTCATTTTATTACCTTAACCACTCCTACAAGAATACAGATTGTATATTCCTGTAGAAG
Source organism: Xanthomarina sp. F1114 (assembly GCF_026410255.1). GTDB lineage: Bacteria > Bacteroidota > Bacteroidia > Flavobacteriales > Flavobacteriaceae > Xanthomarina. The sequence continues at coordinate 10,651 of NZ_JAPMLL010000006.1, read as the reverse complement.
TGGTTTTTTATTTTAGAAACTTTGTTAGAGCTGTGCGAAACAACAGTGCAAGCTGGAAATTTAATAATAGGATTATAAACTTTAAATAATTACCTTTAAAACAACTATATAATAAACATCCATCATTCAAGAGATTATTAAAAACCTACTCATACGTTCTTGGTTTTTGTTTCAACTTTTATCATCTGGATCTACAACTTATAGCAGACTAATAACATAGATTTTATACCCAACACATGGATTACCTTTTAATTTTAGAAATACTTTACGTTATTATCTTATTGCTGGTTAGTTACCGTGTTATTTTCGATACTCAGAATACAGCAAAAGCCTTAGCGTATTTGTTGCTGGTTGTCTTTGTGCCTATAATTGGGATTATTATATATTTTTCTTTTGGAGTAAATTATCGCATTCGGAAAATGTATGATAAAAAACTAATGCTAAACGAGAGTTTTCAAGATGATCTTGAAAAAAGACTTATTTCATATTCCAAAGGAGTCCTAAAAGGTGGAGATGAAAGCGTGCAAGACAATAAAAAATTGGTAAACCTAATTTTAAAGGAAAACCTAAGTCCCTTAACCGATAATAATAAAGTAAAACTTCTTATTAATGGAGAAGAGAAGTTTCCAGAAGTATTAAAGTGTATAGCTCAGGCAAAACAACACATTCATATTGAATACTATATTTTTGAAGATGATAATATAGGAAAGCAACTCATCGAACTTCTTATTCAAAAAAAAGCAGAAGGGATCGAAGTTAGATTTATTTATGATGATTTTGGAAGTCGTTCCATTAGAAAAAAGCAAGTAAAAAGATTAAGAGAGGCCGGAGTTAAAGTATTTCCATTTTATAAAATTAAATTGATAGCTTTTGCTAATAGGATTAACTACCGAAACCACAGAAAAATTATTGTTATAGATGGTCATACATCTTTTGTTGGAGGTATTAATGTAAGCGATAGATATATCAATACAGAACCTAATAAAAATAAAACCTATTGGAGAGATACACATCTAAAAATTGAAGGTCCAGCAACCTGGTATTTACAATACCTGTTTTTATGCGACTGGAATTTTTGTGCTAAAGACGAAATGTCTATCAATGATATTTTATTTCCTATTAGAGAATCTTTTCATTCTTCAGAAGATAAAAATGTTCAAATTACAGCTAGTGGCCCAGATTCAGACGTACCAACCATTAAATTTGCACTCCTTCAAGCAATTAATTTGGCAGAGAAAGAAGTTCTTATTACAACCCCATATTTTATACCTAGTGGCAGTATAATGGATGCTCTGCTTATTGCGGCAAAAAGCGGTGTAAAGGTAAAACTGCTTGTTCCAGATCAGTCAGATTCTAAAATAGTTAACGCTGCTGCTTGCTCTTATTATAGCGATTTATTAATATCTAGCGCAGAAATATACCGGTATCAAAAAGGTTTTGTTCATGCCAAAACTATGGTTGTAGATAATGAAATTGCCATTATTGGAACCGCAAATATGGATGTAAGAAGCTTCGACTTAAACTTTGAGGTAAATGCAATTGTTTACGACGAAGAAATAGCAGATCAATTAAGAACAGCTTTCTACAAGGATTTAGAAGATTGTGTAAAAATCAACCTGGACGAATGGAAAAACAGACCAACACATTTAAGGTTTTTAGATAAATTAGCAAGACTCTTTTCTCCAATGCTATAAAGTTCAATACGCAAAATTTAGAGTTTAAATTTCAACGCAACACGGAGATTGAGACGGCAACTGCAACTGTCAACTAATTTAATTTCTATCTCCTTCAGAACAATCTTTCATTTTTAATTTTTCATTCTTAATTTTTAATTTTTCATTCTTAATTATATATAATTTCTTTTCCATAATTTCGCAGCCTTAAAAAACAGTCAATGATTTCAATAGATGCGTTAGCAGTAGAGTTTAGTGGTCACACCTTATTTAAAGATGTTTCATTTGTAATAAACGAAAATGATAAAATTGCTTTAATGGGAAAAAATGGTGCCGGAAAATCTACCATGATGAAAATTATTGCCGGAGAGCAAAAAGGATCTCGTGGCCATGTTAGATGTCCTAAAGATGCTGTTATTGCCTATTTGCCACAGCACCTTCTAACGGAAGATAATTGTACTGTTTTTGAAGAAGCATCCAAAGCTTTTAAGCATGTTTTTGAAATGCAGGAAGAAATGGACCAGCTTAATAAAGCTTTAGAAACCCGTACAGATTATGAATCTGACGAGTATATGTCCATCATTGAAAAAGTATCAGAAGTAGGAGAGAAGTTTTATGCTCTTGAAGATTTAAATTACGATGCCGAAGTAGAAAAAGCCCTGAGAGGCCTCGGATTTAAACGTGAGGACTTACACCGTCTAACTAGCGAGTTTAGTGGTGGCTGGCGTATGAGAATTGAATTGGCTAAAATATTACTTCAAAAACCCGACTTAATTCTGTTAGATGAGCCAACCAACCATATAGACATAGAGTCGGTTATTTGGTTAGAAGACTTTTTAGTAAATAAAGCAAAAGCTGTTGTAGTTATTTCTCACGATAGAGCCTTTATCGATAATATTACCAATAGAACTATTGAGGTAACTATGGGACGTATCTACGATTATAAAGCTAATTATTCGCATTATTTACAATTGCGCGAAGAACGTCGTGCCAATCAAATTAAAGCCTATCAAGAACAACAAAAATTTATTGCAGATAATAAGTTGTTTATAGAACGTTTTAAAGGCACCTATTCTAAAACAAATCAAGTAACTTCTAGAGAGCGTATGCTTGAAAAATTAGAAATTATTGAAATAGACGATATAGATACATCTTCTTTAAAATTGAGGTTTCCGCCATCTCAGCGTTCTGGAGATTATCCAGTAACAGTTAAAGACTTGTCAAAATCTTATGGAGAGCATGTGGTTTTTAAAAACGCAAATATGTCTATCTCTAGAGGAGAAAAAGTGTCTTTTGTTGGAAGGAATGGAGAAGGAAAGTCCACTATGATTAAAGCCATTATGGGAGAAATTGATTTTGAAGGAAAATGCAGTTTAGGCCATAATGTAAAAGTGGGGTATTTTGCCCAAAATCAGGCATCTTTATTAGATATAGATCTAACCGTTTTTCAAACTGTAGACGAGGTAGCAGAAGGAGATATAAGAACCCAGATTAAAAATATTCTAGGTCGTTTTATGTTTGGAGGAGACGATATAGATAAAAAAGTAAGCGTCCTATCTGGTGGAGAAAAAACCAGATTAGCAATGGTAAAATTACTTTTAGAGCCTGTTAATTTGCTTATTTTAGATGAGCCTACAAACCACTTGGATTTAAAATCTAAAGACGTTTTAAAGGAAGCTCTGTTGGCTTTCGATGGCACTTTAATCTTAGTCTCTCACGATAGAGACTTTCTACAAGGCCTATCTCAAAAAGTATTCGAATTTAAAGACCAACGTGTTATTGAACATTTTGAAACTATCGATGCCTTCTTAGAAAGAAATAGAATAGAAAGCCTGAAACAAATAGATCTAAAAAATTAAACAAAAAAATAGAGAAACTTTTAACCACTCTTCATCCCAAATCCCTAACACCTAATCCCTAACACCTAACACCTAACACCTAATCCCTAATCCCTAACACCTAATACCTAATCCCTAACACCTAATCCCTACCCTCTAATCTCTACCCTCCATAAACCTCGCCCCGATGTGGCTTTAAAGCATCTCGCACGGGTTTCATATGGTTTTCATAGACGACCATATAGGCTATGGCATGCATCTCGTTTAGAATTTCGAATCCAGTGATATTCAATTCTAGGTTTTTTATAGCGATATATTCTTTTAAATGAATTTCGTGGTGCTCGGCTGTTTTAGCGCCATCCGGACCTCTAAAGTCCCATATTAACTTAAGCTTTCTCATGTATTACAGATGTTCCTTTTTCAGCAAAATTCTTGAAATCTTGCATATATTGTTTCGTTTGCTTTTTAAATGTTCCCGGCATTAATAAAGTCATCATTCTCAGCATAAAATTCATAGCTAAGAATTCGCTCTTAGCGGTCCACTTGGTAAAACCGTTCGGCGTTTCTTCAAAATAATTCTCTTGAATATTTTGCATGCCTTTCGTATCGTACATAACATGTAATTCGCTAAGGTTTTCTTTATGTATAACGGTTTCTATAAGTTCCATGTCTCGTTTTCCTAGTTTGTAAACCAATTTCATTTTAGAACCTATATCTCCAGGATACCCCGAAATAAGATCGTAGCTAATTAATCCACGTTGCCAATGTTTTAGGTTTTCGGGATTATGTAATTTCTTTATAAAATCACTTAAAGGGATACGAATTAATATTTCTGTAGTGTATTTCATTTGTTTCTACACGTATAGTTTATTGAAAACAAAGAAACTAATCTGGACTATATGGCTGTTTTATAGCGCAAATATTAGTTTTAAATGCCATGAATTTATGTTATTTAAACCTTAAAGACTCCGTTTTAATTTAAAAAGTTCCTAAATATAATTACAAAATAGATTTTAAGTACTAAAAAGGCTTCTTTTTTTAAATACTAAAAAACTTTCTAAACCGTTTGTTAATGCAACTTGCATTATAGCTTAATATTACTACTTTTGCACCTGTATAAAAAAAATAAATATGATTAAATATTTTTTAAGCCTTGTTTTTTTCTTGTGTTTTTTCATTAATTACGCTCAAGATTCTAAAAGTTCTGTTCTTTTTTCTGTTGAAGACGATCCGGTTTATGCATCAGAATTTATAAGGGTTTTTAATAAGAATATCGATTTAGTTAAAGACGAATCGCAAAAAGATGTAGACGAATATTTAAAACTGTTTATTAACTACAAGTTAAAATTAAAGGAAGCTTATAGTCTGGGGCTGGACCAAAAGCCTTCGTATATTAAAGAGTTGTCAAGCTATAAATCTCAATTGGCAAAAAACTATATGAGCGACTCTAAAGTTACAGAAGAGCTTGTTAGTGAGGCTTACAATAGAATGATTAATGAAATTGAAGCCCAACATATATTAATTCGTTTAGACGAAAATCCAACGCCAGCAGACACTTTAAACGCCTACAATAGGTTGTTGAAGTTAAGAGATAGATTGCAGACCGAAGGTTTTGAAGCAGTACAAAGTGAAGTACATAATGGAAAAACTGTTTTTGCTGAAGATTTAGGATATTTTTCAGCCTTTAAAATGGTTTACAATTTTGAAACAGCAGCTTATAACACGCCAATAGGTGAGGTGTCTATGCCATTTAAAACCCGTTTTGGCTACCATATTGTAATGGTTACAGATAAAAGAGCTTCTCGAGGAGAGCGCACCGTGGCTCATATTATGATTAATAATCAAAATAAAGAGACTATTAAAGAAGACCCAGAAACCAGAATCAACGAAATATACTTAAAACTTCAGCAAGGGGAAGACTTTGAATCTTTGGCGAAACAATTTTCCGAAGATCAGAGTACAGCTGGTAAAGGCGGATTATTATCTCCCTTTTCTGGAGGACAATTAAGTTCCGTGGAATTTGAAAATCAAGCGTTTAGTTTGGAAAAGGTAGGCGATATATCTAAACCTTTCAAATCTCAATACGGGTGGCATATTATAAAGTTGTATAATAAAAAACCAGTAGAATCTTTTAATAATCTAAAACCAGAGTTAGAAGAGAAAGTACAAAGAGATTCTCGCTCAAAATTAATTAACGAGTCTGTTGTAAACAGTTTAAAGACTCAGTACCAAATCACTGAGAAACAACCTGATTTAAGTTATTTTGTGTCTATTTTAGACAGCACTTATTTTACGGGAGTTTGGATGGTACCAGAAGATTTTAATGGCGAAAAAACCTTAATAAAAATTCAGGACAAACCTATAAGCTACGAAGAGTTTGGTATGTTTTTAGTAAAAAATCAACGTCGTCAATTATCTAAAATGCCATTAGAAACTTTGGCTTCTAGTAGTTACAACACCTTTTTAGAACAAAAATTGTTGCAATATAAAGAAGAGCATTTGGAGTTTGAAAATCAGGATTATGCAAATATAGTGGGGGAGTATAGAGATGGATTACTATTGTTTGATCTCATGGAAAGCGAAATTTGGAATGCAGCTAAAAACGATTCTATTGGCTTGGATACCTATTATATTAACAATAAAGAGTCTTATTACTGGAATGAAAGGGTAGATGCAGTAGTGGCATCATCAGCCAAAAAATCAGTAATAAAAAAGGTTCAAAAATTAATGAACAAAAATGAAACCCCAGAACAAATAAAAGAGACCCTTAATTCAGAAAATGAAATAGTGGTTATTTTTACATCTGGAATAATGGACAAGCAACATCAGTCCTTACCTACAGACTTTCAGTTTAAAACCGGAGTTTCAAATATTTATAAATTCAACGACGCTTTTATTGTGGCAGATGTAAAAGAAGTCGTGCCAAAAACTATAAAAACGTTCGACGAAGCTAAAGGTGCGGTTATAAGCGATTTTCAGAATTATAAAGAAGCCAATTGGATCTTAAGTTTAGAAAACAAATATAAAGTAACCATCAATCCAGAGGTTCTGGAACAAGTAAAAGAAGAATTAAATAAGTAATCTTTGAAATTTAAAACCAATATACTATTTCTCTGCGCTTTTGTTTGGCTTTTTGTGTCTTGCGATTTCTTTAAAGAAACAGACGACAGAAAAGTGATAGCAAGAGTGAATGATATTAACTTATACGAAGAAGATATTAGAGACCTTATTAAAGAAGGCATGTCTCCACAAGATAGCGCCATGATTGTAAGTAATTTTATTAACCGTTGGGCTACCCAGCAATTATTATTAAGTGGCGCAAAAACCAATTTAACAGAAGCCAAACAGAAGTCTTTTGATAAGTTGGCTAAAGAATATAAAAACGATCTGTATTCCAAAGCTTATTTAGAAGCCTTGGTAGTTCAAAATATCGATACGGTAATAGCAATAGAAGAAATAGAAGCCTATTATAATGAGAATAAAGAGGTTTTTAAATTAAATGAAGATTTAATTAAACTCAGATATATTAATATAGACGAAAACCGTTTAGACCTGAAAGATCTGGAAACTAAATTTAAACGCTTTAATGAAGAAGATAAAAAGGAACTGGACTCCATCTCAATCCAGTTTAAATCCTTTTCATTAAAAGACTCCGTTTGGGTAAAAGTAGATCAGGTAGTCAATAAAATTCCTCCTATTACAAGTGAAAATAGAAACGAATTGTTAAAAAAATCTAATTTTATACAACTCAAAGATTCATTAGGATTATATTTGGTGCATATTAGCGATGTATTACTTAGAAATAGTACGGCTCCCATGGAATATGTTAAGCCAACTATTGACAAAATTGTTATAAATAAAAGAAAATTAGAACTCGTAAGAGAATTAGAAAAAGACATTAAAACAGATGCCATTAAACATAAAAAATTTGAAATCTATAACTAAATTAAACCAGTACATACTTATTTGCCTTACTATTTTAGTAACGCAAGGTGTTTCAGCACAAATTATTATCGAAGATGAAGTTGCTGAAGTAAAAACCGATACGATTGATCGATCTAATTCTAGAAAAATTGATGGTGTTGCTGCTGTGGTAGGAGATTATATCATCTTAGATTCAGATATAGATAATACCATTCTACAATTAAAAGCACAGGGAGCATCTATGGAAGGTGTAACTAGATGTCAGTTGTTTGGTAAACTGTTGGAAGATAAATTATACGCGCATCACGCCATTCAGGATAGTGTGGTGGTATCAGATGCAGAGATTCGTTCCTCCGTAGATTACCAATTGCAACAATTTTTAGCGCAATCGGGTAAAACTATGGAAGAGCTTATTGCTTTCTATAAAAAGGAAGATGAAAAGAGCTTTAGAGAAGAAATGTTCCAAATAAATAAGAGCAATAAGTTAGCAAGCGAAATGCAAAAGAAAATTATTGAAGACATTGAAGTAACTCCAGAAGAAGTTAGACAGTTCTTTAATAAAATACCTGAAGACGAAAGACCAACCTTTGGAACCGAATTAAAAGTATCTCAAATAGTAGTTGAACCTGAAGTTTCTGAAGAAAATAAACAGAAAGTTATTGATCGTTTAAACCAATTTAGAACAGATGTTATAGACAATGGCGCCAGTTTTCGTTCTAAAGTCGTATTGTATACAGACGATAAAGCTTCCATTTCCTCAGGTGGTTTATATACTCTAAACAGAAAAAAACCGATGATGGTTAAAGAGTTTAGAGAAGTAGCCTTTACATTACAGGAAGGTGAAATATCGGAACCCTTTGCAACAGATTATGGCTATCATATTATCTATTTAGAAAAAATTAGAGGTCAGGAATACGATGTGCGTCACATTCTATTAATCCCAGAAGTATCTCAATCGGCCATTACAGCAGCTAAAGAAAAAATTGAAAACATAAGGGAACGAATTGTTGCTGGAGATATTTCTTTTGAAGACGCAGCTAGAGAATCTAGTGATGAGAAAGAAACCAGTAGTGAAGGTGGTTACTTAATTAATCCAGAAACTCAGGACTATAATTTTGAACTTACTAAAATAGATCCAGAATTATACGGGCAAATCCAAGATTTAAAAGAAGACGAGATTAGTTTGGTTATCACAGAAAGAGACAGGACTGGAAGCGTTAAATTTAAAATAATGAAAGTAAGCGATCGTGTGGATGAGCATGTTGCAGATTTCTCAAGAGATTACCTTAAAATTAAAGACTTAGCTTTAATAGAAAAGAGATTTGAAGCTATTGAAAAATGGCAAGACAAGAAAATCTTAGAAACATATATTAAAGTTAATGGAGAACACAGAGATTGCGAATTTTCTAGTAACTGGTTAAAAAATTAAACATGTCCGACGTAGCTAAAGTAGAAGCATTAGTTAAAAATTATCACGCCTTAAAATCAGAGATTGCTAAAATTATTGTTGGTCAGGATCAAGTGGTCAGCGAGATACTAATTTCTATTTTTTCAGGAGGTCATGCGCTGCTTATTGGTGTGCCTGGATTGGCAAAAACCTTAATGGTTAATACCATTGCTCAAACTTTAGGACTTGATTTCAAACGTATTCAATTTACACCAGACTTAATGCCAAGCGATATTCTGGGTAGTGAAATCCTGGACGAAAACAGACATTTTAAATTTATAAAAGGTCCTATTTTTGCGAATATTATCTTGGCAGACGAGATAAATAGAACCCCACCAAAAACTCAGGCAGCCCTTTTAGAGGCTATGCAGGAGCGTTCTGTTACTGTGGCAGGACATAATTATAAATTGAGCTTACCATATTTTGTTTTGGCAACTCAAAACCCCATTGAGCAGGAAGGAACTTATCCCTTGCCAGAAGCCCAATTAGACCGTTTTATGTTTGCCATCAATTTAGATTATCCAACCTTTGAAGAAGAAGTACAGGTGGTAAAATCTACCACTACAGATGTACAATCTACAGTAAATCCCATATTTTCAGCTCAGGAAATTATAGATATCCAACAAGTTATCCGTAGAATTCCTGTGGCAGATAATGTTATTGAATATGCGGTAAGAATGGTGGCTAAAACAAGACCAAATGGAGATTCTGCTCCAGAACTGGTTAAAAATTATATAGATTGGGGCGCCGGACCAAGAGCATCTCAAAACTTAATCTTGGCAGCAAAAACACACGCCGCTATACATGGAAAATTCTCTCCAGACATAGAAAATGTACAGGCTGTGGCTCAAAGTATCTTAAGACATAGAATTATAAAAAATTATAAAGCCGAAGCCGAAGGAATTTCAGAAGAGCAGATCATTAAAAGCCTGTTCTAATACCTTCCATTTTTTATATGTTTCACACCAAAATGGGCTCCTCCCTTCAGATGAAGGGAGGTGGCTAGCCTGACATAAGGAAGGCTAGACGGAGGGTTTGAATTGTCAAGCAACCAAGCAAAAAAAAACACCCTCCTTAGAATTAAAAGAATAAAGAGCTCATCTGTCATGCTGAGCCTAGTCAAAACATCTCCAAAATCAGCTCCTCCCTTCAGATGAAGGGAGGTGGCTCATCCGACTTCAGGAGGATGGGACGGAGGGTTTGAAGTCACGAAAACTCTCTCCCGGAGAATTATCGGGACAATATAGGGAGGTGGCTAGCCTGACATAAGGAAGGCTAGACGGAGGGTTTGAGTTATCAAGCATCCAAGCATAAAAAGCACCCCTTAGAATTAAAAGAATAAAGATCACATCTGTCATGCTGAGCATAGTCAAAGCATCTCCAAAATCGGCTCCTCCCTTCAGATGAAGGGAGGTGGCTCATCTGACTTCAGGAGGATGAGACGGAGGGTTTGAAGTCACGAAAATTCTCTCCATTCATAGAAAATGTGCAGGCTGTGGCTCAAAGCATCTTAAGACAAAGAAATATAAAAAACTATAAACCCGAAACCGAAGGAATATCAGAAGAGCAGATCATTAAAAGCCTGTTCTAATACCTTCCATTTTTTTTATATATTTCACTCCAAAATCGGCTCCTCCCTTCAGATGAAGGGAGGTGGCTAGCCTGACATAAGGAAGGCTAGACGGAGGGTTTGAGTTGTCAAGCAACCAAGCAAAAAAAAACACCCTCCTTAGAATTAAAAGAATAAAGAGCTCATCTGTCATGCTGAG
>NZ_JAPMLL010000005.1 GCF_026410255.1 Xanthomarina sp. F1114 | reverse complement strand
TGCGAGATAACAACTTAAGGTGGTTATTGCAATGGGGCTCACCTCTTACCATTCCGAACAGAGAAGTTAAGCCCATTAGCGCCGATGGTACTGCATTTGTGGAAGAGTAGGTCATCGCCTTTTTTAGAATCCCGATTCATTTTATTGAATCGGGATTTTTTTTTGCATATTAGAAGTGAAAAGAAGGATGAGAGATAACCACAATTATACATATATCCCTATAATATTAGTTATGTAAGTTCTTTGTAAAGCTTTATTATTAATTCATATTTAAAATAAAAGCTAAAGTTGTTTGTTCGCGAGTTGTTTGTATCTTTATAAGGATTTTTGTGTAACTATTTTACAAATTATTCTGTTGAAAGACAATAAGGAATTAGAGTTAGCTTGGGCCTTTATTAATAATACTTCTAGAAATGTATTTTTAACAGGAAAGGCTGGTACTGGTAAAACGACATTTTTGCATAAGCTAAAGAAGGAGTCGTTTAAACGTCTAATAGTTGTTGCACCTACAGGGGTTGCCGCTATTAATGCAAAAGGAGTTACTATACATTCTTTTTTTCAAATGCCATTTGGGCCATTAATTCCTGGAGAAAATCAGATACAAAACTCTAATTTTAATAGAAAGTTTAGTAAAACAAAAATCGATATTATTAAGTCGCTCGACTTGTTGATTATCGATGAGATTAGTATGGTTCGTGCTGACCTACTAGATGGTATTGATCGTGTTTTAAAACGTTACCGAAAATCTAAAAAAGAGTTTGGGGGAGTACAGGTTTTAATGATTGGTGATTTACAACAATTATCGCCTGTAATTAAAGATCATGAATGGAACCTTCTAAAATCTTATTATAAAACAGGATTTTTTTTTAGTAGTCACGTTTTTCAGGCTTGTAATGCTTTAACTATTGAATTAAAGCATATATATAGACAAGATAATCAAGATTTCATTAAAATATTGAATGAAATTCGAAACAATACTTTAACGCAAACATCTGCAGACGAATTAAACAAACGCTATATTCCAGATTTTAAACCCAATCATTCTGACGGATATATATATTTAACTACTCATAATAAAAAAGCGGAGCAAGTAAACCTTAAGGAATTAAATTTATTGTCGTCCAAGGTTTATAAATACGAGGCTCAAGTAGAAGGTAAGTTTCCCGAATATTCTTATCCCAATGATGAATTATTAGAGCTGAAGGTTGGAGCACAAGTAATGTTTATTAAAAATGATAGTTCTCCTGAAAAACGATTTTTTAATGGTAAGATTGGAAAAATTATTGAACTTAATAAAGAGGAAGTGGTTATACGTTGTCCAGAAGACGATTTTAATATTACTACAAGCCCAGAAGTTTGGGAAAACATAAATTATTCGGTAGATAATGAGAGTAAAGCTATAAAAGAAGACAGAGTAGGATTTTACAAGCAAATACCATTACGTTTAGCATGGGCTATTACTATACATAAAAGTCAGGGATTGACCTTCGAGAAAGCAATTATTGATGCTCAAGGTGCTTTTGCTCATGGACAAACTTATGTAGCACTAAGTAGGTGCAAGTCTCTTGATGGATTAGTACTAAAAGGTAAAATTAGTTCTAACCAGATTATAAGTGATGATAATATTACATCATTTACTAAGCAAAGTGAAGAAAATATTCCAAATGAAAATATTTTGGAAATGTCACAAAAAAACTTTCAATTAGATTGTATTTCAGATATTCTTAATTATCATGACTTTTTATTTCCATTAAATCGTTCTATAGACATTTTTTATAAAAATAGAAATAGTATTGAAGGTCTTATAGAAAAACCTTTATTAACTATAAAGGATGAAGGAGTTATTCCATTATTAAAAATTAATACTAGTTTCATTGGTCAGTTAAAAACTATTCTTGGTGATTATGAACTTCCTGAAAATAGTAACTTAGTTCAACAGCGATTTATTAAAGCTGTTGACTACTTTAAAAATCAGACAGACAATCTTTTTGTCTCTACATTGGGCACTCTGAACTTTACAACTGATAATAAGGAAATAGAAAAAGACCTTACAAAGCAACTTGATTTAATTGAACAATTAGTAGAAATTAAATTACTGTACTTTAGAGAACTTGCCAATGGTTTTAATAGTAATCGATTTTTGGAATTACGCGGAAAAGCTTCTTTTATAACCAAAGAGAAACCTAAGATAAAAAGAAAAGCACCAATTGAAGGAACATCAAACACTGTTTTATTTGAATTGCTTAGGGAGTTAAGAGATAATATTGCTAAGGAAAAGGATTTGATTCATTATCAAATTTTTAATCAAAAATCTCTTTACGAAATGTGCGAAGTTTTACCCACGTCTATAGAAGAGCTTTTACAGGTAAATGGTATGGGGAAAGTACGTGTTAAAAAGTATGGAGAAGCTATTTTAAACGTAATTGTAGAATATTGTGAGAATAACAATATAGATGTATCCCAAACTGATTATCGGATTGAATTTTCAGAACCTTCTACCGTGAAAAAGAAAAAGAAAGGAGACACAAAAAAAATATCATTAAAACTTTTTAAAGCAGGAAAAAGTATTCAGGATATTGCAGATGAAAGAGAATTAAACGAAAATACAATTTTTGGACATTTGGCTAGTTTTATTTCTTCAAAAGAAGTTAAAATAACGGATTTGATGTCTGAAAAGCACTATAAAGAACTAAAAAGAATTATTCCTAAAACCACTTTTGAGAATCTTTCAGATTTAAAACATCAGTTGGATGATAAATATACCTATGGAGAAATACGTTTAGTTATAGATAATTTGAGTAATTAATTGGATGAATTTAAGCTTTTATGAACACTTCTTAAAATTTAATTATTTTGAGGAGTGTTTATAAAACATGCTATCCATAATAGTTCTTAGACCTATAAAAGCCAGATAGACTGCCAGAACACATATTAATATGGAAAGTATTAAAATAGGAATATATAAGGGCTTTTCTTGGTTGCTAAATGCCACATAGATTAATGTTGGGCCTAGAAACATACATATTAGAGATAAGCCCATTTTTTTTAGCCCTTTTATCAATATATCTTTATTCGTTCTTTTAGTTTCCATTATTGTAGTTCTTTATGGCTTCTCTAACATTTTTAAATTTATCTAAAAGAGTTCTGGCCTCACTTTGAGAAACCTGAAGTTCGTCCATAATCATTTTTGTTCCTCTTTCTACAAGTTTATTATTACTTAACTGCATATCTACCATTTTATTTCCCTTAACATGACCTAATTTAATCATAGTGGTAGTAGTAATCATATTAAGTACAAGTTTTTGGGCTGTTCCTGCTTTCATTCTGGAACTTCCTGTAACAAACTCTGGTCCAACAACTATTTCTATTGGGTATTTAGCTGTAAGTGATAACGGACTATTCTTATTACATGTTATACATCCTGTAATAATTCCATTTTCGTTACAGGTTTTTAAAGCATGAATAACATAAGGTGTTGTTCCAGATGCAGCAATTCCTATTACAACATCCTTATTCGAAATGTTATATTCTTGAAGATCTTTCCAGCCCTCAGTTGTTGAGTCTTCAGCAAATTCTACAGCATTTCTTATGGCAGAGTCGCCTCCAGCTATTAAACCAATGACTAAATTATAGGAAACACCAAAGGTTGGAGGACATTCTGAAGCATCTAGAATACCAAGTCGGCCACTAGTTCCAGCTCCAATATAAAACAAACGTCCACCTTTATTAAGTTTTGCAACTATATTATTGACTACAGTTTCAATTTGTGGTAAGGCTTTTTCTATAGCCAAGGGAACTGTTTTATCTTCAGCATTGATATTTGATAATAGCTCATTAACACTCATCTTTTCCAGGTGATTGTAATGAGACTCTTGTTCTGTAGTTTTAGTAAAATTCATCACTTCAAAAATACAATATTTTAAAATTTAAGTACTTATTTTAAGTTAGGTTATTCATGGACAACATATAAAACTTCTGAAACTTCTGAGAGTCTAAAGTAACCAAATGGATAATTATCTGGATTTGTTGTATTTATACAATTACCTCTTACAGTTGCCGGTTGCGTTGCAAACGGACCTCCACTACTACCTGTTTGTTGTAGTAGAATATACATAAATTCATAAAACTGGTTAGACACACCATGACTTCTAATTAGTACCTCGTCTCCAATGTTTAAGTCTGTTTCTAAATAATACCCAAAAATTTGATTGCCATTTACAAATTCATCTTTATAAGTATCTAATGTTGCAAAAACAGGAATGTTCGGTATAAATTCAAAAAAATAGTAGTTTTCTTCGTCTATTGGATCTGTAAAATAAGCTTTAATTTCAATATCTTCACCCGTAATCCCTCCTTCCAAATTTTGTTCTACATAATCAATTTCTGCCACTGGTAAAAGTGTTTCTGTGGCTGTATAAGTTTCATTTTTGTAAACAATAGTTAGATTATAAACACCATTTATTTCAGTAATAAAATTAGAGTTATAGTAGATTCCAGTTTGATTATCTTCAATAAAATTAAAGACATTATTGTACTGATCTGTTATTGTAACTTGTGCATTATTTGCAGGAGGAACTTCGGTATCAAAATAAGGAGCCGTTTGGGTTAATTTGATAAATTGATTATTTCCAGGAGTTCCCTTTACCCAATTAATAGAAGCTTCTATAACTAAACGTGGTTGAGATGTTGGTACATCTACATCTATAACATCCTCGCAAGAGAAGAGTGCTAAAAGGAAAGTTAGTAAAATAATATTCTTCTTCATGATTTTAAAATTTGAAGTTATAGGATACAGATGGAACTATTCCAAAAATTGAAAGTCTTACTGCTTCATTAACTCGTGTTTCTTCATTTTGTTGAAATGAAATAGACGCCGCATTTTTTCTATTATATACATTATAAATACCAAAAACCCATTCACTCTGCCAGCCTTTATTTTTATCTGGTTTTGGTACATAAGTTGCTGAGATATCCAATCTATTATAAGTAGGTAATCTATATTCGTTTCTTAACCCATAGTTTGGGATATTAAGTCCATTATATTCATATTGCGCATTTGGATAGGTACTTGGTTGTCCTGTTTGAAGTATAAAATTGAGATTGAAGAACCACTTTGTAGTAAGGTCGTAACTTGCGGTTACCGAAATATCATGAGTTTTATCGTAAGCAGTTTTATACCAATCTCCATTATTAATTCCTGGTTCATTAGAGGTTCTTCCGGGTGTTCTTTGCTCAGAATTAGATAGAGAATAAGCTAGCCAACCTTTAAAGCGACCAAGATTTTTTCTGAATAATAATTCCAAACCATAGGCTTTAGCTTCACCATTTAAGATAACCTGTTCGATGGCATTATTTGCTATTAAATCTGCACCATCAATATAATCAATTCTATTTTTTACTTTTTTGTAGAAAGTTTCAACCTCTAAAGAATAGGTATTATCATCGAAGTTTTTAAAAAATCCTAAAGCTATTTGATCTAATTGTTGTGGTTTAATATATTTTCCACTTGGCGTCCATATATCTAAAGGTGTTGGAGAACTTGTATTGGACAAGAGATGCAAATATTGATTCATACGATTATAGCTGGCCTTAATAGAAGTACTCGAATTAAGTTCGTATGCTAGTGCTAAACGTGGTTCTAAATTTCCAAAAGAAGTAATAACATCACTTCGTTTATAACTTTCTACACCAATTGGTTCGGCTTTTTGATAAATTTGTAGTTCTTGATTAAAAATAACTGCTTCATCATTTTTGTATACATTTAGCTCGTCTTGTCCTAGGCGTAAAAAGGAACTATAACGTAAACCATAAGACGCCCTTAATCTATCTGTTAATTTGTGTTCAACATCTATATATAGTGCATTTTCGAAGGCGTATTTATCTATTAACTTTTGAGCATTAATTCCGGATTCTGGGTTTGAAGGTTCTATTTCACCAGGATTGAATTTGTGATAGATGCTATTTAAACCATATTGTAACTGAATTTTGTTACTTAAATAATGCTTAAAATCGTATTTAAGATTGAAGTTTCTAATGCCTGAATTCCAATTGAACTCTATAAAACCTAAATCTAAGCCGTAGTAATAATCGGAATAAATTAAAGATAAATTTGAAAATATTTTATCCGAAAATAAATGATTCCATCTAAAGTTTAAAATTGAATTACCATAGGTGTTTTTAAAACTATCGGTAAAGCTTAATACATCTCGTCCAAAATATCCAGAGAGATATACATTGTTATTCTGATTTAATTTATAACTTATTTTAGTGTTTAAATCGTAAAAATAAGCCTTGTTTTCAAGATCAAAAAGTGGAAGAAATAGATGAGCATAAGTTGCTCTTCCTCCTAACAAGAAGGAGCCTTTTCCTTTATTAATAGGTCCTTGGGCTAAAAGCCGACTAGAAATTAAACCAATACCACCATTAACATGAAACTTTTTACTATTTCCTTCTTTTTGATAGATATCTAAAACCGAAGAAACACGTCCGCCATATCTAGCCGGAATACCACCTTTATAGAGTTTTAAATCTTTTATGGCATCTGGATTAAAAACAGAAAAGAAACCGAAAAGATGAGAGGAATTATAAATAGTAGCCTCATCTAAAAGAATTAAATTCTGATCTGCTGCTCCACCACGAACATTAAATCCTGAAGAGCCTTCTCCAGCATTTGTAACTCCCGGCAATAATGTAATAGCTTTGATTACATCTGCTTCACCAAAAACTACAGGAATCTTTTTAATAGTATTTGATGTCAAGGAATTGACACTCATTTGTGGCTTTTTAATATTCAGTTTTTCTACATTTTCTTGGATAAGTACTTCGTCTAGACTTTCAAGAGATTCTGATAAACTAAAATCCTTATTTAAATTATTTTCAAGAGAAATATTTTCAGAAATATTAGAATACCCTAAATAACTAACAACTATATTGTAAGTTCCCTTTGGGACAGTTATGGAGTAAAACCCATACTCGTTGGTTGTGGCACCAGTTTGCAGCTCTGGAAACAAAATATTAACACCAATTAAAGTTTCGTTACTACTTACGTCAGATACTATTCCACTTAGTGTTACTTTGTCTTGTGCAGAAAGTCCATTAAATTTTAATCCAATAATTATAAGAAACCACAGTGTTCGTATCTTCATTAATGTAGGTGTGTTTTTACTAAAGTATAAAAAAAGCTCCTAGAAGGAGCTTTAATTAACATAATATTGGTTTTGTTAAATAGCTTGTAATATGCTGTTTAATGTTTTACTTGGCTGCATAACATTTTTTATTTCATTTTCTATAGGTTTGTAATAACCACCAAGATTAGTAGCGTGTCCTTGAATGCTGTTTAGCTCTTGCATAATTTTATCTTCATTCTCTTCTAATTTCTTAGCAATAGAAGTAAAGGTTTTTTGCAAGTCGGTGTCTTTCTTTTGCTCAGCTAATGCTTGTGCCCAGTACATGGCTAGATAAAAATGACTACCTCTGTTATCTATTTCTCCTACTTTTCTAGAAGGACCTTTATTGGTATCTAATAATTCTTCTGTGGCTAGATCTAAAGCTTCGGCTAAAACTAAGGCTTTAGGGTTATTCGTAGCTTCGCTTAAATGTTCTAATGAAACAGCAAGTGCTAAAAATTCACCTAAAGAATCCCAACGTAAATGGTTTTCTTCTAAAAGTTGTTGTACGTGTTTAGGAGCCGAACCACCAGCTCCAGTTTCAAATAAACCACCACCGTTCATTAAAGGAACAATAGAAAGCATTTTTGCACTAGTACCTAATTCTAGAATAGGGAATAAGTCTGTTAGATAATCTCTCAAAACATTTCCGGAAACAGAAATAGTATCTTTTCCGGCTTTTACTCTTTCTAAAGTAAATTTTGTAGCCTCGATAGGAGATAGAATTCTGATATCTAAACCAGATGTATCGTGATCTTTTAAGTATAAATTTACTTTTTTAATTAATTCGGCATCATGTGCTCTATTTTCATCTAACCAAAAAACGGCAGGAGTTTGAGAGGCTCTAGCTCTTGTAACTGCAAGTTTTACCCAGTCTTGGATTGGTGCATCTTTAACTTGACACATACGCCAGATATCTCCAGCTTCTACTTTGTGTTCAATTAAAACCTTACCTGAGGCATCGATAACACTTACAGTTCCTTCAGATTTTATTTCGAAGGTTTTGTCGTGAGAACCATACTCTTCAGCTTTTTGAGCCATAAGTCCTACGTTTGGTACAGAACCCATGGTTGTAGGATCGAAAGCACCATGCTCTTTACAGAAATCTATAGTTGCTGTATAAATTCCAGCATAACTACTGTCTGGAATAACTGCTTTAGTGTCTTGTAATTTTCCGTCTGCATTCCACATTTGTCCAGAGGTTCTAATCATTGCAGGCATGGAAGCATCGATAATTACATCGCTTGGCACATGAAGATTGGTAATGCCTTTATCGCTATTAACCATTGCTAATGCTGGTCCATTTTTATATGCAGCAACAATATCTTTCTCTATTTCCTCACGTTTATCTGCAGGAAGCTCTTGTAGTTTCTCAAGTAAATTTCCAAAACCATTATTTACATCTACACCAATAGATTTAAATGTATCACCATGTTTAGCAAATAAGTCTTTAAAGAATACTTTTACAGCGTGACCAAAAATAATTGGATCACTCACTTTCATCATGGTAGCTTTCATGTGCAAAGAGAAAAGCACTCCTTTTTCTTTAGCATCTTTTACTTGTGCATCTAAAAAGTCGATTAACGCTTTTTTGCTTAAAACAGTCGCATCTATAATTTCACCTTCTAAAAGGTTCAACTTATCCTTTAAAATTTCAGTTTCACCATTAGTTCTTTTTAATTGAATAGAGACTGAAGTTGCTTTATCTAAAGTTACCGATTTCTCGTTGTCTTGAAAATCTCCTTTACCCATAGTTGAAACATGAGTTTTAGAATCTTTGGACCATTCCCCCATAGAATGTGGGTTTTTCTTAGCGTAATTTTTTACAGCTTTAGGTGCACGTCTATCTGAGTTTCCTTCACGAAGTACAGGGTTTACAGCACTTCCTTTAACTTTGTCGTAACGTGATTTTATATCTTTTTCCGAATCGTTTTTAGGTTCGTCGGGATAATTAGGTAATTTAAAACCTTTTGTTTGCAGCTCTTCAATAGCAGCTTTTAATTGAGGAATAGAAGCACTAATATTTGGTAATTTTATAATATTAGCTTCTGGTTGTTTTACCAGCTTTCCTAAAATTCCTAAATCGTCACTTACTTTTTGTTCATCAGTTAAAAAATCTGGAAAAAGAGCTAAAATTCTATTTGCAAGAGAAATATCTTTTGTTTCAATTTGAATTCCTGTTGGTTTTGTAAACGATTTTACAATAGGTAAAAAAGAGTAGGTTGCTAAAGCAGGAGCCTCATCCGTTTTTGTATAAATAATTGTAGATGGATTTGCCATAAGTATTTTTCAGTTTTATTTAATAGAATTTGCTTGTTTTTTAAGCCATGCAAATATATGAAATTATAAACTGTTTTTAACCCAAGAACCCTTTAAATAGCCTTGTTTTATCAACTTGATAAAAAAGGCAATTGTCTGTTGCTAATTTTAATTATTCTATATCCAGATTATAAGATTTTAATAGGTTCAAAGCACCTTCTTTCGAAAATTTTGTACGTTTTAAGCTGTTTATTTCTGGGTTTATATAGAAATTATATGAAGTTCTAAAATCGGCTTTGTCTAAATTTGAATTTTTGAAAGTGCTATAATTCAAATTACAGTCTAAAAACTTAGCTTGACTTAAATTGGTGTCAGAGAAATCGATATTTTCTAATTGACAATTATTGAAAGTGGTGTTGTTGAGATTGCATTTATTAAATGAAGAGAAATTTAAGTTTGATTGGTTAAACGTAAAAGACATTAAGAACGGATTAGACTCATTAAAAGAAATACCAAGTAATTTACATTCTGTAAATATGGCATCTTTAAAGGTTGTGTTTTTTACTTTTGCATTGCTCAAGTTGCAACTAACAAATTCGCAGTCTGTAAAAGTAATGGTAGCGAGGTAAGTTTCTGAAAAGTTACAATCTATAAAACTACAATTATCATATTCAGCTTTTTGTAGTTCTGTTTTTGTAAAATCAATTTTTTTAAAATCTTTATCTATAATAAGGGGTAAGGTCATTTTTAGAATCTAAATTTTGGAAAGACAAAGATAGGAGGTTTCTATAAAACAAAAAGCCATATCACAATAGATTAATATCTATAACTGACATGGCTTTCTTTGAAACAGTTTAACATGATCTAACTTAGCATTTCTACCGAATAAGTATAGGTTTTAAGCTACACCTTTCAATTCAAGTTTTACTATTTCAAAAGAAACATTCGTTTAATGCAACTTTCAAAATGTATTGACATGTTGCTGAAATGTTTCTGAAAAATTGTTTTTCTTGATGTGTTAATCATTGTTTGTTGTAAAAACAACCTGCAATTTATAAGACATTGTTTCTGTTAACCGTACTTACTTTCGCATTTTCTAGTTATAAGAAACTTTCAACTTTTCTAAGTATTATCTGACTAATCATATAATCTTTCTAAAAGTATCATGATTTCTTGGTCTACCATGTTACACATGCTTCCTTAAAATCTCAAAAAACAATTATAATAAAGAACGTTTCTTTTAGAGTCTATAACTAATTCACTTTTTACATGAAACCAACAAAACGTTGTTTATAAATTCTAGTACTAAGATACAACAGATTGTTCGTTATTCCAAGGATTTTAACATATTAGATATCAACTGGTTATGAACGTATGTTATTAACAATTGTTCATAAAAAAAGCCCTATATACAGGGCTTTTTCAAGGTTATTAAACGTTTATTAACGTTTCATGTTTTCTTTGATTCTTGCTTTCTTACCAGTAAGACCTCTAAAGTAATAGATACGAGCTCTACGTACTAAACCTTTTTTGTTTACTTCAATTTTTTGTAAGGCAGGCATGTTAACAGGTATAATACGCTCTACACCAATAGTTCCAGACATTTTTCTAATGGTAAATGTTTCTGAAGTTCCTGTTCCTCTTTTTTGTATTACTACACCTTTAAAGAACTGAGTACGTACTTTTTCACCTTCTCTAATTTCGTAGTAAACAGTAATTGTGTCTCCAGCTTTGAATTCTGGAAAATCTTTTTTTGCTACAAATTCGTCTTGTACAAATTTTACTAAAGATTCCATATCTTTATATTTTATTATGATTAATTCGAAACAACATATACGATTATCGCCAGAGGTTAACCCGAAATTGGGTGCAAAGATAATTAAAAAGATATAAGATAAAAGATAAAAGTAAAAAGTTTTTGAGTGTTTCTTAAAGTTCTTACTTATTAAGTTTTAAACTAGTTTTTTATTTAAATTAAAAATTATATACAATGCTTTAAGAATAGCTTTTAACGCTTATTTATATTGGTTTTCTAGTTATTCGTCTAAAAGATCTGGACGTCTGTTTTTTGTATGTTCAAAAGCCTTTTCTTCTCTCCATTTTTCAATTTTAGGAAAATTTCCACTAAACAATACTTCTGGTACTTTCCAACCTTTATACTCTCTTGGGCGTGTATAAATAGGTGGTGCCAATAAGTTATCTTGGAAAGAATCTGTTAGGGCAGAGGTCTCATTTCCTAAAACTCCAGGAATTAAACGGATAACAGCATCGCATAAAACAGCAGCGCCAAGTTCGCCTCCAGACAATACATAATCTCCAATAGATATTTCTTTTGTGATAAAGTGGTCGCGAACACGTTGATCCACTCCTTTATAATGACCACAAAGAATAATGATGTTTTCTTTTAAAGACAAATGATTGGCAATGCCTTGACTTAGGGTTTCCCCATCTGGAGTCATGTAAATTACTTCGTCGTAATTTCTTTCCGATTTTAGTTTTGAAATACATTTATCTATTGGTTCTACCATCATAACCATTCCAGCACCACCACCAAATTGGTAATCGTCAATGGTTTTGTAATTATCTGTAGTAAAATCTCTTAAATTATGAAAATGAACTTCTACCAAATCTGCATCAATTGCTCTTTTTAAAATGGAAGCTTCAAATGGACTTTTAAGTAATTCCGGTAAAACGGTTATAATATCTATACGCATGATAAGACTTTGTGACTGCAAATATAATTGAATTGTTTTAGGTAATTTGAAGTTTTGGAAGGAAGTTTTAAGTCCGATTTTGTGGTCTTTTGAGACTATTCAACCATGGGTAAAAAAAAAATCTGTAAACGAAAATTTACAGATTTTAATTAAATGAATTAGTTTTTTAGTTTATTCATTTTTGTTTATTTAATTCGTCTTGTAATTGACGTCTTACTTTCTGTTCTCTTTCTAGAGCCACTTTTCTGTGCTCGTCAAATTCATCTTCAATTTCAGATAGTGCTTTTTTCGCTTCATTAGTTACCACATTACTATTCTTAAATTTATAGATAAATAGTAATAAACATGCTAAAAGCACACCAATAATAGACCACATTAATACGTTATAGTTAGATTTGCTCATTTGCAATCCAAATAAAGCCATATTATTTTTTTCGTCGGTAGTTTTCTCTAAATCTTGTTGTGTATTTGTTAAATTGGTCTTTAAAGAAGCCATTTCATCTGCTTGATTCTTTATAACTAACTTCGTGCTGTCCAATTGAATTTGGATGGCTTTTAAAGAATCTAAAGTGTGAGATTTTAAGGTGTACAACCAATTAGCTTTTACAACTTTGTAGTCTTGATAATTGTTAGAGCGTTTTATAACATAATCAAACTGGTTATCTATATTGCCACTTGATAAAGAAAGCTTCTCGTCGTCAGTTTGATTTTGTGCATAAGTGTTAAATGATATAATGCAAAGCGCGAACAACAAGGATTTAAAAATATTCATTTGGGAGTTTTTTAATTTTAATTTTTGCAAAAATAGCGAATTGTGTTTAGTTTCAACTATATATTATGAAAAAGCCTCACTATTGCGAGGCTTTTGTATATACGAATGAAACTTAATTTTGGATGTTTCAACTATTAATAATAGGTATAACGTCTTACTTTTGCAATATATTTGGCTAATCTGATAACTTGATGACTGTAACCATATTCGTTATCGTACCATATATATAGTAATACGTTTTTTCCGTCTTTTCTAACAATGGTTGCTTTGCTATCATAAATAGAAGGAGCAGAGCTTCCAACAATATCGCTAGAAACAAGTTCGTCGCTTAACTCATATTTTATTTGTTCGACTAAATCTCCTTCAATAGCAGCATTTTTAATTAAAGAATTAATTTCTTCTAAAGAAGTTTCTTTATTCAATTCTAAATTTAAAATAGCTAAAGAGCCATTTGGAACAGGAACACGAATAGCATTAGAAGTTAGTTTACCTTCTAAAGCAGGTAGGGCCTTGGCAACTGCACTTCCAGCTCCAGTTTCGGTAATTACCATGTTTAATGCAGCTGCACGTCCACGACGGTATTTTTTATGAAAGTTATCTACTAAGTTCTGGTCGTTTGTATAAGCATGAATGGTTTCAAGATGTCCACTTTTTACTCCATACGCATCTTCAACTACATCTAAAATAGGAGTTATGGCATTTGTTGTACATGATGCAGCAGAAAATATATCTACTTTATCTGGGTCATGTTCTAAATGATTAACACCATGAACAATATTTGGAACTCCTTTTCCTGGGGCTGTAAGTAATACTTTGTCAGCACCTTTAGAAGATAAAAGTCTGCTCAAGGCTTCTTTATCTCTAAAAGCTCCTGTATTATCTATCACTAAAGCATTATTAATACCGTAACTCGTATAATCTATATCTTCAGGATTGTTTGCAGAAATAACTTTTACGGTGGTTCCGTTAATTATTAAAGCACTATTCTCTAAATCGGCAATTACAGTTCCAGGAAAATCTCCATGCACTGAATCATTTCTCAATAAAGAGGCTCTTTTTTCTAAAACTGTTTGGTCTATAGCTCCACGAGTAACAATGGCTCTTAAACGCAACTGACTACCTTTACCGGTAAGTGTAATTAATTCGCGAGCAACTAAACGGCCAATTCTACCAAATCCGTAAAGAACTACATCTTTAGGTTTAATTGTGTTTTTTTTGCTGGCATCTTTTAATTTATCTGCAACAAAGGCTAAAGCATTACTGAATTTTTTCTCTTCTAAGTGGAACTCGTAAGTTAGTTTACCAATATCTAATCTGGATGGTGGTAAATCTAAAGTTTGAATGGCCTGGGCAATTTCAACAGAATCGAAAATAGAAATTGGTTTCTGGACAATTTCACCAGCGTATTCGTGTAAATTTAAAATTTGGCTAACGTTTCTATCGATTAATTGGTTTCTAAAAAGCACCAATTCAATAGATTTGTCGTACCATAGGTCGCTTACTATTTTAATAAACTCTACAGTAGCTTTTCTTCTATCAGCTTGAAAAGCCAGCTCATTTTCAAAAGTTTCGTTAAAACTCATTGTTTTTAATTTTAAAGTGTCCCTACCTTGATAGCAGACGGGTTGTTAAATGTTTTTCAACCATATAAATGGCTGATTTGAATTTGGTTGCAAAAATAAGACATTTTAAATGTTTTAGACTTAGTTTTTTTAAATAAAAACCCTCTAGAATATTCTAGAGGGTTGTAATTTATTTTTGTGATAAAATCTTACTTAAAATTATATCTTTCTATTTGACCATTAGAATTAATAAGCTCAATTCTTAAAGGTTCGTAGGCAGATTTATTAGATATAATTTCCTGAACATCATCTATATTATAAACCTTAATATTGTTTATAGAAATAATAATATCTCCTTCTCTAACGCCGTTATCTCTTAAATATTTTGAGTACGATTGACTCAATCTTGAAATTTTAACCCCATTAGTTGTATTGTATTTTTTAAGGTCTTCTTTCGTGGCATTTTTAACAATTCCAAAGGGTGGAATACTGAAATTTAAGTTTTTATTTAAGGTAACAGGAACTTCTTTTAATTGTCCACTTCTTAAGTATGTAATTTGAACCACATCTTCCGGACGTTTAGTAGACAAATATCCTGATAAATCTGAGAACTTCGAGATTTTAACATGGTCTATTTTTTTTATAATATCACCTGGTTTAAGTCCAGCTTCTTGAGCTCCAGATTGTTCTTCTACCGTATCGATATAAAAACCTTCTGTTTCTGCAACACTTAGTTTTTCTGCAAAATTGCTATTTAATGCGCCTCCAGAAACTCCTAAAACACCTTTTTGGACGTTTCCGTATTCAAGAAGATCTTCCACAACTTTTCTTGCAATATTACTAGGTACAGCAAAAGAATAACCAATATAAGAACCTGTTTGAGATGAGATTGCTGTGTTTATTCCTATTAAATCGCCATTAGAATTGACTAAAGCACCTCCAGAATTCCCAGGGTTTACTGCAGCATCTGTTTGGATAAAAGATTGCGTATTTCTACCTCCAGTTAAATCTCTAGATTTTGCACTAATAATTCCAGCTGTAACTGTAGATGTTAAATTAAATGGATTTCCAACAGCTAGAACCCATTCTCCTATTTTAGCCTGATCGCTATCTCCAAAGGTCGTATATGGTAACTCTTGTTCCGTATCAATTTTTAATAGAGCAATATCTGTTTTATCATCAGAGCCAATTATTGTAGCTTCGTAGGTACTGTTATCGTTAAGTGTAACAGTTAATTCACTTGAGCCAGTAATAACATGATTGTTAGTAATAATATATCCATCCGGAGAAATTATTACTCCAGATCCAGTACCAACCTGAGAACGTTGTGGCGATCTGCCATAGAATAAATCTTCAAAAGTTAACTGTCTAGAACTTCCTATCGTGGTATTTTTAACATGGACAACAGTGTGTATAGTTTTTTCTGCTGCTTTGGTAAAATTGATGCTATTTTCCGGAATAAAACTGGAATTTGAATAGTTGCTTACAGGAAATACTGTCGCAGCCTCGTTCAATTGATTAGTCGTCTGTGTGTTATTATTTTCTAAAAAAAGTTTATAGGCCGAAAGTGTAATAATTCCACCTAATACTGAAACTAAAACTAAAGTTGCAATTTTTTTCATTATTTATTGGGATTAAATGGTTTACAATTCAATAACGATTAAAATTAATTTATTATTGAATTCATTTTTAATTTTTAACGATTTTTAACGTCATATTTAACCTCTGTTTAACAAGATAATTGATGCTCATAATTCATATATTTGCCTGACTTATGGAATTTACATTTTACAAATATCAAGGAACAGGAAACGATTTTGTGATGATTGATAATCGTCAACTACAATTCGACAAAAACAATACCAAATTGGTTTCTAATCTGTGCAACAGACGTTTTGGCATAGGAGCAGATGGACTTATCCTATTAGAAGACCATCCAGAATGGGATTTTAAAATGGTCTATTATAATGCAGATGGTAACGAAAGTTCTATGTGTGGTAACGGCGGACGTTGTATTGCAGCTTTTGCAAAGCAATTAGAGATAATTCAAAATAAAGCAACTTTTGAAGCTATTGATGGTTTGCATCATGTTATTATTGATAAGAATATGATAAAACTTCAAATGCAAGATGTTCTTTCAATTGAAAACCATCAGCAATATGTATTTTTAAATACTGGTTCTCCACATCATGTTCAATTAGAGAATAATTTAATTAATTTACCAATTAAAGAGGTAGGTTCAAGAATTCGTTATGGACAACCTTATAATCAATCTGGTACTAACGTTAATTTTGTTAAAAAACTCTCAGAAGATGTTTTTAAAGTAAGAACCTATGAGCGGGGAGTAGAAGATGAAACTTTATCTTGCGGTACTGGAGTAACTGCTGTTGCGCTTGCCATGTTTGAAACAGGTCAAACAAAAAGTCATTTAGTAAGTTTAGAAACAGAAGGAGGACAGCTACAGGTTTCTTTTAAAGAAGAACAAGGTATTTATAGAGATATCTGGCTTATGGGACCCGCAGTTAAAGTATTTAAAGGAATTTGGACATGCTAACATTACAAGGAAAAGAAATATATTTAAGAGCTTTAGAGCCAGAGGATTTAGATTTTATTCACAGTGTTGAAAATGATGAAGCCGTTTGGGAAATTAGTCATACTCAAACTCCATATTCCAGATTTTTGATTAAGCAATATCTAGAAAATGCACATAAAGATATATATGAAGTTAAACAATTGCGTTTAGTTATTTCAAATTATAGTAATATTGCCCTTGGAATGATAGATCTTTTCGATTTCGATCCTAAAAATAGTAGGGCTGGAGTAGGAATTTTAATCAAAGAAACTGAAGAAAGACAAAAAGGAATTGGAAATGAAGCTCTCGGGTTACTAATCAATTATTGTAAAAAACATTTAAATTTACACCAATTGTATTGTAATATTACCGAAGATAATCAAGCTAGTTTAAAGCTTTTTGAAAAACATGGCTTTCAGATAATTGGTTTAAAAAAAGACTGGAACTATGTTAATGGTTCTTATAAAAATGAATATTTACTTCAACGTATTAATTAATGTATTTTAAAAAAATTCTTGTTGCCATAGCTTTAATAGGACTAGTAATAGCTGGTATATTTGCTAATTATATTTACAGAGTCATGTTAGTGGATAACACGGCATTCAATAACGACCAGGCTTATATCTATATTCCAACTAATGCTAATTACATGGAAGTTAGAGAGCAATTAAAACCTTTGCTAAAAGATATTGAAAAGTTTGACGCTCTTGCAAAACAAAAAAAGTACACGTCCAATATTAAAGCAGGACGATACCTTATTAAGAAGGGAATGAATAATAATGATATTATTAATTCCATTAGAAGTAAAAACCTGCCAATAACCTTAGCATTTAACAATCAGCCAGATTTAATATCTCTAGCGGGAAGAGTCTCCATGCAAATAGAACCAGATAGTTTAAAGTTGTATCAAGTAATGACTAACGAGGAGTTTCTAGCAAATAACTCTTTTACTATGGCAAATGCCTTAAGTATGTATATTCCTAATAGTTATGAGTTTTTCTGGAATACCTCAGCTTTAGATTTTAGAGATAGAATGCTAAAAGAATATAAACGTTTCTGGAACGACAGTAGAAAAGCCAAAGCCAAAGCGATAGGTTTAACAGAAAATGAAGTAATGACTTTGGCATCTATTGTTCATGAGGAATCAAAACAAGCTGTAGAACAACCAAGAATAGCTGGCGTGTACTTAAACAGATTACGTATAGGTATGCCTTTGCAAGCTGATCCTACTTTAAAATTTGCAGCATACCAATTGCCACAATACCAAGGTACCGTTATTAAAAGAGTTTTAAATGTACATAAGGATATAGATTCTCCGTACAATACTTATAAATATACTGGTTTGCCTCCTGGGCTTATTGCTATGCCAGATATTACAGCTATAGATGCTGTATTAAATCCAGAATCACATAAATATCTCTATTTTGCTGCAGATGCCAAAAGGCTAGGCTATCATAAATTTGCTAAGACTTTAAGTCAACATAATGCAAATGCTCGAGAATATCATAGATACTTGTCGTCTCAAGGAATTAACAGATAGGTTTTAAATGGGAATTAAACATACCATATTTGCCTGTTTAATTACTGTGACTTCTTTTTCTCAAAGTAAACTAAATAGTTTTTTAGAACCCAATGATACTTTAAATGTATCTAGACGAAATGCTGTTGTAATTACAGAAGTTTCTTTAGCTAGCTTAACTTTGCTTGGGTTAAATCAGTTGTGGTATGCTGATTATGAAAAATCTAATTTTCATACGTTTGATGATAATAGCGAATGGATGCAGATGGATAAACTAGGACATGTTTTTTCTTCATATCAATTAAGCAGGTTAGGAGCAAGTACTTTAAATTGGAGTGGTGCAAATGAAAAATCTCAATTAATATATGGCGCTGGTCTTGGGTTAGGATTTTTAACAGCTGTAGAGGTGTTTGATGGTTTTTCGGAAGAATGGGGTTTTTCCTGGGGAGATATGGCGGCCAATATTGTTGGAACTGGATTATTTGTGGGACAAGAATTACTTTGGAGAGAACAACGTATCACATTAAAGTATTCGTTCCACAGAACTCAATACGCACTACAAAATCCTGATAAATTAGGGGACGGACTTTTGGAAGAGTTTTTAAAAGATTATAATGGTCAGACTTATTGGCTAAGCTTAAATTTACATTCTTTTTTTAAAAATAGTAAAATTCCCAAATGGTTAAATGTAGCTTTTGGATACGGAGCAGAAGGAATGGTTTCTGGAACAAACTCCTTAAATGAAGATTTTGTATTTCATTCAGATCCTTACCGACAATATTATTTGAGTTTAGATGTAGATTTAACCAGAATTAAAACAAAATCTCATGTTTTAAAGACACTTTTTGATGTTTTTAATCTGGTAAAAGTACCATTTCCAACTATGGAGTTTAACGATAAAAATGGTATCAAGTTCCACGGAATCTACTTTTAGAAACACTTAATCGATTAATTTTCAGATATTAAAAAAATGTTCTATCTTTGCACACTGAAATTTTCAAGTGATTATCTTTTAGATATTTACTGAAGAAATTTAAAGATATGATAAAAAATATTGGGAGTTATTTAGTTTTATCACTTACAATATGTTTCTTGGTTGTTGGATCGATTTATATGAACAAATCGGTTAAAGAGAAAAATTATACCTCACCTCGATATGCATTTAACAATGAAGTTCCAGGTGTTGTTTCTCAAGACAACCTATTTCCAATTCACGAAATTCAACCACCTTTTTCACCAACTTTAGGAAAATCCTTTGTAGGGTTCAAAGAAGCTTTAGGCTTTAAAGAATCTGGAGGAGATTACTTTACTGTAAATACTTTTGGTTATTTGGGGAAGTATCAATTTGGAAAAGAAACATTAAAATTGATAGGCATTTACAACCCTGTTCACTTTTTAAGCAATCCAGAATTGCAAGAAAAGGCGTTTATAGCAAATGCAGAACGTAACAAATGGGTGTTAAGAAAAGACATTAAACGTTTTTCTGGTAAAGTAATTAACGGTACAAAAATTACAGAGTCTGGAATTTTAGCTGCTGCTCATTTAGCCGGACCTGGAAATGTAAAGAAATATTTAAGAAGTTACGGAGCTGATGGTTTTTCTGACGCCTACGGAACATCTATTTCTTATTACATTAAAAAGTTCTCTGGGTATGATACCTCGAAGATTGAACCAAATAAAAGAGCCAAGGTAAAACACTCGGCTTAGGTATTAATCTTTTTGAATAATAAATAGCGTAGGTCTTTTATGTAGGTCTACGCTATTTTTTTTCCATTCTTTTACACTTTGTGTTTTTATATATTCCGTAGGTAAAGTTATATCGCAGGCTACACATACCAAAGTAAAATCGTTTAAAGCGCTACAAATATCTTCCAACAATTTATTGTTTCTGTAAGGAGTTTCAATAAAAGACTGAGATTGCTTATGGCTAAAAGAAAACTGCTCTAAGCGTCTTAATTCTTTTTTTC
Source organism: Xanthomarina sp. F1114 (assembly GCF_026410255.1). GTDB lineage: Bacteria > Bacteroidota > Bacteroidia > Flavobacteriales > Flavobacteriaceae > Xanthomarina. The sequence goes on along the minus strand of NZ_JAPMLL010000005.1, from coordinate 193,654 downwards.
TTTCATCTTTATCTATGGGTAAATAGCCATTAAAAGCAAAGCTTTGTCCATTCATTCCAGAACTCATTTGAGCCATTATTATGGACGATGGACCAACCATTGGCACTACTTTTATATTTTTTTGATGTGCTATTTTTACAATATCGGCTCCTGGATCGGCTACAGCAGGACAACCTGCTTCAGAAAGTAAACCCACATTTTTACCTTGTAAACAAGGCTCTAAGAAACTTGGTAAATCGGTAATATCTGTAAATTTATTAAGATGAAATATTTGTAAGCTAGATTGCTTTTTACTGGGCTTTATTTGTTTTATAAAGCGTCTAGCACTTTTTTCATTTTCAACAATATAGACATCTACTTGTTCGATAATTTTTTTTACTGAAATCGGTAGAACTTCCAGAGGCGCAGTGTCTCCTAAAGTGGTAGGTATTAAATAGAGTTTTCCGAATTGGCTTGTCATTAATAGGTTTTTATTTAATAATAAGTTTATGGGTTTTTTTATTTCCTGTGGTCGAAATAATTTCTGTTAAATATAAACCTTTTGAAAGATTTCTAGTGTTTATTTGCACATTAGAAGTGTTATTTCCTGTAACTGTTTTTATTAGTTTGCCTTGAATGCTAAAAATATTTACGGTTTCAATTAAAGTTTGTGGATTTCTACTTTCAATAGTAAACAAGTTAGTTGCTGGATTTGGATAGATATTTAATTCCATGAATTCACTTTCTGAAATGTTTAAATTCGGGTCTGTAATTTTAAAAATAGATCCGGAATCAATTCCAACTATATAGAGTTCTCCGTTAATATCTTCTCCAAATGATGTCCAGCCATTTCCCGAGTATTGTTCAGTAAAAGTCATGTTCCAAGTACCATTTGTATTTTGAAGTATACCTATTTCGTTGCTGCAGTAATCTGCAAAAAAGTACCATCCATTAAAATTTGGTTGCTGGCTTCCTCTGTGTACAAACCCTCCAGTAATTGAGCACTTAAAATTACCGCTAGTTGTATGTGTATATTCTGAAATTGGAAAGGTTAATTCTGAACTATTTGGGCAGCTGCCTGAGTTGTTGTATGTTTCACTCCCCTCATAACAACGCCATCCATAATTAAGACCAGCTTGCCCCCCGGGTACCATATTAATTTCTTCTATTGCACTTTGACCAACATCGGCAATCCAAAGATCTTGTGTTTGACTATCGAATGAAAACCGCCATGGGTTTCTTAAGCCATAAGCCCATATTTCCGGTAAAGCATTCGGGTTTTCTGTATTTGGAAAAGGATTATCAGATGGAATACTATAATTGTTGCCGTTTGGGGATGTATCTACATCTATTCTAAGCATTTTTCCTAAGTGTGTTGTTAAGTTTTGAGCTCTGTTTTCCGGGTCTCCACCACTACCACCATCACCTAGTCCAATGTAGAGATAACCATCGTTTCCAAACGCTAAATCCCCTCCATTATGATTGCTATAAGGTTGATTTACAGTAAGTAAAATTTCTTCGGTACTAACGCTAACAGTATTAGAGTCTGGTGGACTTGTAATATATTTTGCTATAACCGTGTTACCGCTATTATTTATGTAGTTTACAAAGAAAATTCCGTTAGATTGATATTGTGGGTGAAAAGCTAAGCCTAATAAACCTCGTTCTCCGCCACTTAAAACTTTTGAATCTATATCGAGAAAGGGTGTTCCGTTTATGGAACCGTCAGAATTAACTACTTTTATCAGCCCGCCACGCTCTACAACAAATAATCTGTTATCGCCGGCATTTTCTATATCTAAGGGGCTGCTAAAATCTGAAGCAAATAGTTCTAATTCTATTTCTTGAGCTATAAGGAAATAAGGAAGTATTAGCAGAATGAGGAGGCTTGCTTTATTTTTCATTTGATTTTTTTATTGAAATTTTGTATTACAAAGTACAAAAATTTCGAATAAAAAAAAACAGAGCTTAACTCTCAGTTACATATGGAGTTTCGTTGCTATTTCCTGGCAAGCTTCATCTAGCAATTTATAGGTGCTTTCAAAACCTTGAATTCCACCTGTGTATGGGTCGGGAACATCATGATCTTGATTTTTATAAATTTCATTAAGAATCATTTTAACCTTTGCCTCATCTTGATTATTTCTAGCTAATCGTATTACATTTTGGTAATTAGAGCTGTCCATGACATAGATATAATCGAAGTTATCAAAATCGGACACTGAAAATTGCCTACCTTTTTGAGTGGAAATATCTAAGCCATATTTGTTTGCAACTTTTACGGATCTAGGATCAGGTGGGTTACCAATATGATAATCTCCAGTTCCTGCAGAATCTATAATAAATTTGTCTTGGGGAAGTTTCGATCTTAAAATGCCTTCCGCTAAAGGAGAACGGCAAATATTACCCAAACATACCATTAGAATTTTAGTCATAGTAATACTCCGGTAATTTCGGAAAGTTTTTAGTTAAACAGCTAACTTTTTAGAAAGGTCTTCAACATATTTTCTAAATTGTTTATCTGTTGTAGAAAGGTTGTCTACGGTTTTACATGCATGAAGCACAGTGGCATGATCTCTTTTTCCTATTTGAGATCCTATACTAGCTAAAGAAGCTTTAGTAAGTTTTTTAGCAAAGAACATTGCTAATTGTCTAGCTTGAACAATATGACGTTTTCTAGTTTTAGATTGTAAAGTATCAATGTCCATCTGGAAATAATCTGACACTACTTTTTGTATATAATCTATAGAAACCTCGCGTTTTGTGTTTTTAACAAACTTTTCTACAACTTGTTTTGCTAAATCTATAGTGATTTCTTTCTTATTAAAAGACGATTGAGCAATTAAAGAAATAATGGCGCCTTCGAGCTCACGAATATTAGATTTAATATTTTTTGCAACATATTCAATTATTTCTTCTGGCATTTCCACACCATCACGATATAGTTTATTTTTTAGAATTGACACACGTGTTTCAAAATCTGGGCTTTGCAATTCTGCCGATAACCCCCATTTAAACCTTGATAATAAACGTTGTTCAATATCTTGCATATCTACAGGAGCTTTGTCACTTGTTAAAATAACTTGCTTCCCATTTTGATGTAAGTGATTGAAAATATGGAAGAACACATCTTGCGTTCCGGTTTTTCCTGAAAGGAATTGCACATCATCAATAATTAGAATATCTATTATTTGATAAAAATGAATAAAATCGTTTCTATTATTTTTCTTTACAGAGTCTATATATTGTTGAGTAAACTTTTCTGCAGAAATATACAGAACTGTTTTTTCTGGGTATTTATCTTTAATATCTACACCAATAGCATGTGCTAAATGTGTTTTTCCTAAACCAACACCACCAAAAATTAAAAGGGGATTAAAAGATGTTCCTCCAGGTTTTGATGCTACAGCTAATCCAGCACTTCTAGCCAAGCGATTTGAGTCGCCTTCTAGGAAGTTTTCAAAACTGTAATTTGGATTTAGTTGAGATTCAATTTTTACATTTCTAATTCCTGGAATTATAAACGGATTTCTTAATTCTGGGCTTTTATTGTTTAAGGGAATGTCAACATCCTGAGATTTAACTGCAGAGCGATTAGAACTTGGAATTTTTTCAGTAAATGGTTGTTTATTACCATAAGTGTTTTCCATTTTTATAATGTAAACAAGTTTAGCTGTTTCTCCTAATTCTTTAGTTAAAGCTACTTTTAATATTTTTACGTAATGTTCCTCGAGCCATTCGTAAAAGAATTTACTAGGCACTTGTATGCTCAAAGATTTATCAGTAAGCTTCACTGCAATGATTGGTTCGAACCATGTTTTATATGCTTGCGGCTGAATGTTATCTTTTATGAATTCAAGACAATTGTTCCAAACCGATTGCGCAGTTACACTCATTATAATTTTAAGGATTTATAGATTAATTATTATAGAGACATGAAATCTCCGACTGATTTTATAGCTGGACAAATATGTGAACAAATTTCTTAAAAAAAAAATCAATTGCTATTGAATATTAAGAAAATTATCCTCATGTTTATTGCTTTGCCTAAACTACGAAAAATAATCTAAAGTCCGATATGAATTTCGACGAAATACCAATAAGAGTGAGATATGGTGAAACCGACCAAATGGGGGTTGTACACCATGGAAATTATGCATTATACCTAGAAATGGGGCGTACCGAGTGGTTGCGCAAGAAAGGTATTTCATATAAAGAAATGGAAGATGATGGTGTTATGCTTCCTGTTGTTTCAATGAGTTTGAACTATAAGAAATCAGCCGGTTACGACGAGGTTCTTAAAGTAAAAACTCAACTCAAAAAAGCTCCTTCAGTTAGGATAGAATTTGATTATGAAATTACAAATCAAGCAGGTGAAATTTTAATAATAGCTACTACAGTTTTAGCTTTTATAGATATGAAAACTAAAAGACCGATAAAATGTCCAGACTATATTTTTGAAAAAATAATGGACTAATTTTCTAATTCTTTTATTTCGACTTCAAATATAGATTGGAAGCTTTCAAAAGCTTTTTGAGCATCCTTTAACCGGACAGAAATTTCAATTTTGCAGTCTAATTCTAAAATCTGATTTACAATTTTTAGATTGTTTTCTTTTATAAGACGCATAACCTTATTCATGTTTTTATAATCAAAACTTATTTCAAAATGCTTGTTAATAGTTCTAGTTACGATTCTAGAATTCTCTAAAGCCATTTGAGCTGTTGTTTTGTACGCATTAATTAGGCCGCCAACTCCAAGTTTTACACCTCCAAAATATCTAACTACCACAATTAAAACATTGGTAACATCAAAAGATTGTATTTGCCCATAAATTGGCATGCCTGCACTATTATTAGGTTCCCCATCATCGTTTGCTCGGAATTGTAGATTACTTTCAGTTGTTCCAAACTGGTAGGCATAACACCAATGTCTGGCAGAATGATGCTGTTTTTTTAGTGTCTCTAAATGTTCTTTTACCTGATCTTCGTTAATAGCCGGGTAGGCGTAGCCGAAAAATTTACTGTTTTTATCTTTAAATAAGACTTCGTTCGAGGCTTTAGTTAAGGTTTTATAGGTGTCTTTTTTATTCATTAAGCCAAAGTTACTAATAAGATTGAAATAATTGCCAATCCAATTCCAATCCAATTTTTAATAGATAGTTTCTCTTTAAATGCTAATAGCCCAACAATGGATGTAAGAATCAATATGGCTACATTATTAATAGTGAAAATAGTAGAACTCTCTAAAGACTCATGGTTTAATGCCTTTAATATAAAAAAGATGGATGCATAATTAGCAATACCTAAAGCAATACCTCCAGGAATGCTTCGTGGGTTAAATTTGAATTCTTTTTTTATTATTTGAATTATTAAAACTATAAACCCAAAACATGCTGCAAAAAAGAAGATGGTTGCAGAGAATATAGGTATACCACCTTCTTTTATATATGATGTCTCTATATATTTTATAGACGTATCTATAATTCCAGTTCCTAGAAATAGAATAATAGGATACATGAGATTGCTTTTAAAGTTGAATTGCGTGTTTTTTTTGACTGAGACAAAATACACAGCAAACAAGGCTAGAAAAATTCCTAAAAGCTTCTGGAATCCTGTGCTTTCGTGATACATATAAATACCAAAAACAAAAGGAATAACCAGGCTCATTTTTGTAGCAACTGAGGCAACAGATATTCCATTGAGTTGTGATGTAATAGCCATAACATTAAAAATAAGAATGAACAGAAGTCCTAAGATTAAAGCGCCAAAAACCCATTCTGAATAAATTATTTCTTGGAGGTTAAAATGGTTCTTAGACGTTATCAGGCCACAGAAACAAGCAGTTATATAGTTAATTACTATGGCTTGTAACGTGTTTACTTTAAACCTATCAAACAATTTGAAAAGTAGAAAAATAAAGGTTGAAGCAAGAATGCTTAATAACAGATCTATCAAAAGAGGTTCTTTTTAATGGTAAATAAATTAGTAACATCTTCTGTTTTAGGATCGATGTTCCATGTGTGGATGCCTAATTTGTTTGCAGCTATTGTGTTTTCTTCAGTATCATCTATAAATAGACAGGATTCCGGCTTCAGATTGTTTTCAGTTAATACAAAATGATAAATATCTGCATTGGGTTTTCTTAATTTAATTTCATGCGACAGATAGAAAACATTAAAATAACTTTTAAATTCTTCGTAAAATGTAACGTTGTTTTTTATCCAATCTATATGTAGCGTGTTGGTATTGCTTAATAAAATAAGTTGATATTTCTCTTCTGAGGCTAACTTCTTAATAAAATCTAATCTATGAACAGGAAAGTCCTTTAAAATGCAATTCCATACTTCTAAAACAGTTTCTTTGGTTAAATCTGGGAAGTTTTCTAGATAGAATTCTATAAATTCTTCTGTTGAAATTAGGCCTTGTTCGTACAAACTGTTAATTGCCATTATTTCTTCTGAAAGGAATTCTAGCTCAAAAATTTCTAGAGCCTGGTTCATAGCTCCTTCTTTATCTAAGTTAATAAAAACATCACCAAAATCGAATATTAGGGTTTTAATCATTTTTATTTTTTGTCTATCTCGCTTGTTAAAAATAAATTTTAGCAGGCTGATTTATTTGTATATATTCTTAATTTATCATCTAAAATGGAAAACTCTTGAATTTGTTTTCCTTTAAAAACGGGAGCTTTAACACCTTTGTTAAAAATAGCTTTTCCAGTAAAAACCCTAGCTTCGTCCCAGAGTTTTTCATCTATAAAGGTTTGAAGTGTTTGTCTTCCACCTTCTATAATTATAGACTGGATGTTTTCTTTATGCAAATAATGGCAAAATCTAGTGGCTAAATTTGTTGAAAACTCTATTTCATTTTCTGAAACAACAAGGGTTATGGCTTCATTATTAAAAATTTGAAAATCTTTTGAAAGTCTATTTCTTCTATCTAGAACCACTCTAATGGGGTTTTTTCCAATCCAATCTCTTACAGTTAAACTTGGGTTGTCTTCAAGAACTGTTTTAGTTCCAACAAAAATAGCCTGTTCTTCTGCACGCCATTTATGGACTAATTGTCTAGATTGCTCGTTGGTAATCCAAACAGGTTTTTGTTTATCTCTAGTTTCAGGGGCAATTAACCCGTCTTCTGTTTCTGCCCATTTTAAAATAATATATGGTCTTTTTTTATTGTGAAAGGTAAAAAAACGTTTATGATGTTCTTTGCATTTATCTTCAAGTACACCAACTATTACATGGCAGCCGGAAGATTTTAGTTTCTCAATACCTTTTCCTGCAACCTGGCTATGTGTGTCTGTAGTTCCAATAACTACGTTTGGAATCTGGTGTTTTATTATTAAATCGCTACATGGAGGAGTTTTCCCAAAATGGCTACAAGGTTCTAAAGTAACATATAATGTTGCTTTTTTTAATAAAGATTTATCCTTAACAGCTGCTATAGCATTTACTTCGGCATGATTACAACCATAAGCACTTGTAAAGCCTTCGCCTATAATTTCACTATTTAACACAATTACACAGCCAACCATTGGGTTTGGAGCCGTAGTTCCAAGACCATTTTTAGCAATTTCAATACAACGTGTTAGGTATTTTTCATGTATCTTCATCCCGACAAATTTCAGTGTAAAAATAACATAATAAAGTGAGCAATAATATTGTTATTAGAGAAATATCTACCGAGGATAATGAACAAATGGCAGAAGTAATTCGAAATGTTTTAGTAGAATTAGGTGCACCAAAAGTAGGAACAGCTTATGAAGATACCTCTTTAGATAAAATGACAGAAACGTATAGTGCCGAAAGGTCTGTTTATTTTGTAATTGAAAAAGAAGGGGAGATAGTGGGTGGTGCAGGAATTGCTCCCTTAGCTGGTTTTGAGAATCAAATCTGCGAACTTCAAAAAATGTATTTTTTAAAGGAAATAAGAGGACTCGGTTTAGGCAAAAAGCTAATCCAAAAATGTTTAGAAAGTGCCATAATTTTCAAATTCAAAAAATGTTATTTAGAAACCTTACCATATATGGTTTCAGCACAAAAACTATATTCTAAAGTGGGGTTTAAATCTCTGGATAAACCAATGGGAAATACGGGACATTATTCGTGTAATGTCTGGATGATAAAAGCATTATGAGATTAAAGGACATTCAAAATATATTTCATGAAGAATTAGACGTTATTTTTGGTGCCAACGAAGTAGGTAGCATTTTTAATATCTTAATATTACATTATTTAAAGATTAATAGAATAGCTCTAGTTCTAGAGCCAGAATTAAGTGTCTCAAAAGAAGAAGAACAACCTTTATTTGAAGCTTTAAGTAGATTAAAGCTAGAAGAACCTATTCAATATATAATTGGAGAAACTGAATTTTTCGGACTTCCTTTTCATGTCAATAAACACACGTTAATTCCTAGACCTGAAACGGAAGAACTTGTTTCGCTTGTAATTCAGTATTCAAAGCATAAAATTCTAAGTTCGCAACCTTTTACCATTTTAGATATTGGTACCGGTACTGGATGCATTGCTATATCATTAGCAAAAGAACTTCCAAATGCTCAGGTTTTTGCTGTGGATGTTAGTGCTGAAGCTTTAAAAGTAGCTAAACAAAATGCTGAATTAAATAAAGTAGATATAAACCTGATTAATACGGACATCCTAGATAAGAATTCCTGGCCGCAAAACCTCGACATAAAGTTTGACGTTATAGTATCAAACCCTCCCTATGTAAGAGATTTGGAAAAATTGGAAATTAAGAATAATGTATTAAAACACGAGCCTCATTTAGCTTTGTTTGTTGAAGATAATGACCCTTTGAAGTTTTATGAGATTATTACCGATTTTGCTGTTGAAAATTTGAAGAATAACGGATTGTTGTTTTTTGAAATTAATCAATATCTTGGAAACGAAACTAAACAATTATTACAGGAAAAGGGTTTTAACGACTTGGAGTTGAAACTGGATATATTTGGAAATAATCGCATGTTAAAAGGCTTAAAAAATTTTTAATAAATGACTACTAAAGAACAGATTTTACAATTAAGAGAAGAGCTTAATAAATACAATTACAATTATTACGTATTAGACAACCCGAGTATAAGCGATTATGATTTTGATATAAAATTAAAACAACTTCAAGAGTTGGAGTCTAAGCATCCAGAGTTTTTTGACCCTAATTCTCCAAGTCAGCGAGTGGGAGGAGAGGTTACTAAAAATTTTGAAACACTTGTTCACGAGCAACGTATGTACTCTTTAGATAATTCTTATTCCAAAGAAGATTTATTGGACTGGGAAACTAGAATTAAAAAGTTGGTGGACGGAGAACTGCAATTTACTTGTGAATTAAAATATGATGGTGCCTCAATAAATCTAACTTATGAAAAGGGGAGTCTTGTTAGAGCAGTTACTAGAGGAGACGGGGTTCAAGGAGATAATGTTACTGCTAATATAAAAACCATTAAGTCTGTGCCTTTAAGATTAAAAGGAGATTTTCCTGAGAAATTTGATATTCGAGGTGAAATTGTACTGCCTTTTGAAGGATTTAATAAAATGAATGAAGAACGGATAGAAATAGGTGAGGAACCATATAGAAACCCTAGAAATACCGCTTCTGGAAGTTTAAAATTACAAGATAGTACGGAGGTTGCTAAAAGACCTCTAGAGTGTTTATTATATAGTATTGTGGGAAACAGTTTAAATTTCGACACCCAATTTGAAGGTCTTGAAAAAGCCCGTTCTTGGGGGTTTAAAGTGCCACAAGCAGCGAAACTTGTAAGTTCTATTGAAGCCGTGTTTGAGTTTATAAATTATTGGGACGAGCATAGACATAATCTGCCTTACGAGACAGATGGCGTTGTAGTTAAGGTCAATAATTTATATCAGCAAGAGGAACTTGGTTATACCGCAAAAGCACCTCGTTGGGCTATTGCTTACAAATTTAAAGCAGAGCAGGTTTCCACCAGGTTAAACAGTATTAGTTATCAAGTTGGAAGAACCGGAGCTATTACACCCGTTGCTAATTTGGAGCCTGTGGAGTTGGCAGGAACAACAGTTAAAAGGGCGTCGTTACATAATGCGGATCAAATTGAAAAATTAGATATTCGTGTGGGAGATGAAGTTTTTGTTGAAAAGGGCGGAGAAATTATTCCTAAAATAATTGCTGTAGATTTAACCAAAAGACCGGAAAACTCTCTACCAACCAAATATATTACTCAATGTCCTGAATGTGATACAACTTTAGTAAGAACTGAAGGAGAAGCCCAGCATTATTGCCCTAATTACAATGGTTGTAAGCCACAAGTTATTGGTAGAATCCAACATTTTATTTCCAGAAAAGCGATGGATATTGAAGGATTGGGTGGTGAGACGGTTGCTCTGTTAGTAAATGAAAATTTGATTGATAACTATTCCGATTTATACGAATTAACCAAAGAACAAATTTTACCTTTAGAACGTATGGCCGAAAAAAGTGCAGATAATTTAATTCAAGGTATCGAGCAGTCTAAACAAATACCATTTGAACGTGTGTTATATGCCTTAGGGATTAGATATGTTGGAGAAACAGTTGCAAAAAAACTGGCAAAGCATTATAAAAGTATTGATGCAATAGCTGAGGCTACGCATGATAACTTAATAAACGTAGACGAAATAGGAGTTAAGATTGCAGAAAGTGTAACAGATTTCTTTAATGTTGAAATGAACAAAGAAATTATTGCTAGATTAAAGGGTTTTGGAGTTCAATTAGAGATTTCTGCAGAAAAATTAGCTAGTCAAACCAACAAACTGGATGGTAGTATTTTTGTGGTTTCCGGTGTTTTCCATATAGTGTCTAGAAATGAACTTAAAAAACTAATAGAAGACAATGGAGGGAAGGTGTCTTCCTCTATATCTGGAAAGACCAATTATGTAGTGGCCGGAGATAATATGGGACCAAGTAAAAAAACTAAAGCTGAGAATTTGGGTATTCCTATAATAACTGAGCAAGATTTTATGGAAATGCTGTCTTAAGCTGTAATTAAATATTTTAATCGATAAAGAGTGCTTACTTACCGATTAATTGTATTTTATTAGATATATTTGTGCGTACGAACTAACAATTAGTCAGTGTTTTATGGCAAATAATTTTTTAGCATATTCTCTTTTTGAGCTTTTTCATTTTAGCGGAGATATCTTCTTAGAAATGCTTATAGCTCCAATTATTACTGTCTTTTATTTTGTAAAAGTTAAAAAAAAACCTTTGTATTTTAGTTTGTTTTTACTGACATATTCCATAGCAGATCTTATCAATTTTTTCGATCAACAAAGTTATAATGAAACAGTTTATTTTATCTGTAATGGTTTGTTTATGCTCTCCTATGTTTTCTTATTGCTAGAAATAGTAAAAACGGTAAGCTTGAGACAGGTTCTTAAAAAATTCCCTATCCATTTTGTAGTTCTTACTTTGCTCAATGTGTATATAATGTATGTTATGGTTACTATAATTAGTCCTATTATGTTTGAGACTAATCATTTAATAGTAGTTCAAATTATAGAACAAACTTATAATGTTATTCTCTTGGCTATCTTAACTATGTCGTTTTTCAACTATATTCTTAACGAAAGCAATAAAGCTCTCTTGCTGTTTTGTGGATGTTTAGCTATTACTTTTTCGGAATTTTTATGGATTGGTTATTTTTATCTTTCTGAAGAAATGGTTGGACTTAGGTTTGTTTCAATACTGCTAGAATTAAGTGCTTTCCTTCTGTTTTATTTCCAGGCTACTGTAAAAGAAAATAATAGTTCGCGTTCTAATAGCTATATTTAAAAATTATATTTTAAAGAGCGCATTAATCATAGTTCTAAGTGGTTGATTTGCTACTAATTATTCCCTTTTGTAATATTTGGACTGAGAAATCAAATGTATTTCATCGATAAAAAGCAGTATTTTACCGATTAATAACTATATTTGTATATATTTGCTTTCAAATGATGATTGTATGATTTTAAATAAATCAAACATTTTAATTGCATTTATTATCATGCTTTGTGTTTCTTTTGCGCTTTTTCAGGTGCAAGGGGAGTATCTTGTTTCAGCTATTTCCAAATCGCTGATTGTTCCGTTAATCACCTTAGTTTATTTTATAAATGTAAAAGATAAATCAATTTATTTTACAGGGTTTTTAGTGCTTTTTTCTATTTCAGAATTATCCACTGTGGCTCAGTTTTATCTCGATACAACTACAGCTTTAGACACTTATTATGTTATAGGAAACACCATTTATATATTGGCATATATTTTATTACTTATTGAAGTTTTAAAAGATTTAGACTTTAAAAAGGTGTTTAAAAATTATAAATTATCACTCAGTATTTTAGCTGTTTTGAATGTTTATATTGTTTATATGTTAATAACAATTGTGTATCCAGTTATAGACCATTCTAATTTAATTTATATAGAATTAGTTTATAATATAGTGATGCTTCTGTTGCTAACTTTCGCCTTAATTAACTATTCTTATAACGATAATAAAAAAACCTTACTATTATTTATAGGTTGCCTATGTATTGTGTTTTCCGAATTTATCCAGGTTGCTTATTTTTATATCTCAGAGACAGACATACTTAATTTTACCTCTACATTATTATTTGTTATGGCATTTTTCTTTTTCTACTTACATGCCAGAACTAGAAGTGTAAAAACGTTTAAATGGATTATTAAATCCTAAGCGGACAGTCTTTATAATTATATTTCTTGAATCTTTAAATTTATAAAAGAGACGGTTCTTTTAGATTTTAACATACTTTTCGATGAACTGCATGTTTATATCGTTGTAATTAATTATATTTGAGTCAACCTACTTATGTTTATTACTGTGAAAGACTGGCTAAAATATAGTTACAACAGGATATTTCTTTGTGTTCTGTTTTTGTTGATGATTCTAAATGTTCTTGCTTCTCTAAGCGAAAACAGCATGTTGATACAGATTACAAGACCTCTGTTTATTCCAATTTTTGTAATGTTCTATTATATTAAAAATCGCTATGTCCACTACTTGTTTATAGTCTTTTTTGTTTTGTCTTTTATAGGAGATTTTTCTTCATTATTTTTAAACAAAAACACCCTGATAAAATTTTCTGGATTGATGCATTTTTTGAGTTATTTAGCTCTTACAATTTATATAGCATCAAAAATTAAACGCATTAGATTTGATAAGGTAGTTGCAGCTTATTTACTGATTGTGATAAGTATAAATTCGTACTTTCTATACGAATTATTTGTAGTTGTAAAAACTCAAATTATCGATACAACAGAGGTTAATTTGTTTGTGGCTAAAAGTATCTCGTTGTTGGTGTTGGCATTTGTTTCGTTTATTGTTTATTTAAGCTCAGATACCAAGCAGGCTATTTTATTTTTATTTACTACATTAAGTTTTGTGTTTTCAGATATTCTACACTATATAAGTAATTACTATATCTACAATTGGAGTTTTGTTATGTTAAACCATACCTTGCATTTGGTTGGTTTATTCTTTCTGTTCAACTTTGTTATTGGAGAAAATAGATTGCGTAAAAGAGATCCGGTTAGTAATAAATTAACTTCAGAATTTATACCATCAAAGACCACTTATAGCTTAACTAGACAATAATAGAAGCGCCATTTGCCGATTTGTTTTTGTCAGCATCAAAAGTAAAATCTATACGTCCTAAATTAATACCAAAACAGCCCACTTGATTTACAAGAACATTTTTATTTTCAATATTTTGGGCAACCGTTGGCTTAGGTAAAAAGGTATGTGTATGTCCGCCAATAATTAAATCAATATCTTTTGTGTTAGCCGCAAGCTTTAAGTCGCTAGGCTTATCAGGGTTATTTCTATACTTATAACCAATATGAGATAAACAGATAACCAAATCGCATTGTTCTTCCTCTTTTAGTATTCTACTCATATCTTGAGCAATTTCAATAGGATCATGGTAAACAGTTTCTTTGTAGAGGTCTTTTAAAACTAGTCCATCTAATTTTATACCTACTCCAAAAACACCAATTTTTATACCAGCTTTATTAAATATTTTGTAAGGTTTAACGTGTGTGTCTAAGATGGTGTTTTTAAAATCGTAATTGGCAGAAATAAAATCAAATTCAGCGTGAGGTAGTTGCGCGTATAAGCCATCAATACCATTGTCGAAGTCGTGGTTTCCTATAGTTGCTGCGTCATATTTTAACTTACTCATAAGTTTAAACTCCAATTCACCCCCGTAATAGTTAAAATATGGGGTGCCTTGAAAAATGTCTCCAGCGTCTAATAAAAGTGTATTTGGGTTTTCATTTCTAATATCCTGAATCAGGCTTGCTCTTCTAGCAACACCTCCTTTATTTGGGTTTCTGCCGTCTTCCGGGCCAAAAGGATCGATATGACTATGGACATCGTTGGTATGTAGTATGGTAATTTTTGTCGCGTTTTTAGTAGATGCAAAAGATGATAGCCCTAAACTTCCTACGGTTACTAAAGCTGTTGCTGCAGATGTTTTTTGAATAAAATTTCTCCTTTTCATGAGTTTAAAATAAATTATTTTTTAGTTGTCATTCTTCGACTTCGATTGCTTTTAATATATCAGATCCTTACGAAAGCTTTATAATTACTACTCTTCTAACTTTATAAACCTGTCGTCGCGCACAGGATTAATTGTATCGTGTTTCTTGAAATAATCTAGAAAAGCATTTCGTATTTTGTAATTTAACACATATAAAGTATCGCTTGGATGAAAGAAATCCATGCCATCTCCTCCGTCATATAGGTAATCGTTAGTGGCAACATAATATGTTTTAGAGGTGTCTATTGGTTTGTTGTTTATAGTTGCTTCTATTAACTGATAGTCTTTGTCTACGGCAATTTTTAATTTAGAAATAGGATGTGCTCTTTTTGCCCTAAGCAAATAAGCAATCATTTGGTTTACTTGACTCCCTTTTATTGGAGCAACAACAATGCTATTTTCAAATGGCATTATTTCATAAGCTGTTCTGGTTGTAATATTGCCTTCGGAAATAATGGCACGAATACCTCCATGATTGGCCAGAACCATATCAATATCTTTTCCTGTTCGTTTTTTAAAAACAGGATTTCCTTCCTCAAACATAACATCGGCAAATAGATTTCCTATCGCCGTATTTAACTCTCCATCACTTTTAGAGTAAGTATCGGCAGCATAGCTAATTACACTGTCCATATCTTTATTTAAATGAGTTCTATAAGGTTTTATAAAGCTCTCAATTTTCTCGTCTGTTTCTAAGCTATCTGTAATAGGAATTTGCTTTCCTTCAATTCGTGTTAAATGTTGCGTTTCTTGTTTGCAACCAACAATAAATGTAATAAAAACTAGTGTAAAAAGAGGTTTAAAGTTCATGATGAAACATGTGTGTTTTAATAATTTTTTGTGAGTACTTTTACTACCTTTGTAACAAAGTATAAATATATAATGATTTTAAAGGGTTTAAAAGAAAAATCTATAAAAAAGAAGTTAAATAGTATTTTAAAAAAACGAGAAACACGTTTTAATACTGATAAAATAGAACATATAGGAATAATTTTAAACGCTGATGAAACTACCGATTTTGAAGCTTTAAAATCCTTGGCTCAAACCATAAGTGTAAGGTCTAATAAGCTGAAAATTATTGCTTTTACAGAAAGTAAAGATAAGTTAGACTATTCTTGGGATACTTGCTATAATACGAAAGATTTTACATGGAATGGTAGAATAAATAACACCGAATTACAAGCTTTTTTAGATACTGAATTCGATATGTTAATTAGTTATTACGCAACAGATGTATTGGAGTTAAAATATTTAACTGCAGCCTCTAAAGCACCATTTAAAGTAGGTGTTTTTCAAATGGATAAACGGATTAACGATTTAATTATTAAAGCCGATTTAGAGAATTTAGATCTTTTTAAAACCGAATTAAAAAAATATTTAAACGTATTAAATAAATTACATTCATGAAAAACAAATTATCAGGTTTAGGGATTGCCATTATAACACCATTTAAAAACGACTTAAGTGTCGATCATGAAGCCTTAAGAAGTATTGTAAATTTTAATATAGAAAACGGAACCAATTATATAGTAATTAGTGGAACAACAGGAGAAAGTGTTACTGTTACAAAGGAGGAGAAAAAAGAGATAATTGCTACTATAGTTAAAACTAATAACAATCGTGTGCCGTTAGTCTTGGGAATTGGAGGAAACAATACAGCCGATGTACTTGAAGAATTAAAATCAACAGATTTCACGCATATTTCCGCAATTTTGTCGGTCTCTCCAGCCTATAGTAAGCCTACTCAAGAAGGGATTTACCAGCATTTTAAAGCTATTTCTTTGGCCTCACCAAGACCTATAGTCTTATATAATGTTCCTGGAAGAACAGCCTCTAATATGTTGCCAGAAACAGTAATTAGATTAGCCACAGACTTTGATAATATTGTTGCTATTAAAGAAGCTGCTGGAAGTTTAGGACAATATTTTCAATTAATTAAAAATAAACCAGAAAATTTCTCAATTATTTCAGGCGATGACGATCTAGCTTTACCGGTAACTTTAGCGGGTGGAGTAGGAGTGATTTCGGTTATAGGTCAAGCTTTTCCTAAAGAGTTTTCAAAAATGATTAAATTAGGATTAGAAGGTAACTCTAATCAAGCTTATAAGATTCATTATCAATTTTTGGATGTAATTTCTTTAATTTTTTCTGAAAACAATCCGTCGGGAATTAAAGCTGTATTAGAGCAAATAAAACTTTGTAAAGATACCGTAAGATTACCTTTAGTTCCAGCTACAGATTCCTTAAAACTGAAGATAGAAGGATTTATAAAAAAATTGCAAAAAAGTTAAATTATCCTTAAACCTTAAATAAAGCGTGTTTAAGCGTTTATTTTAGCTTAAAATAATATTTTTAAAATCCATTAAAATAGCTTAATTTTGCCTCCTGTTTAAAAATTATGAAGAAACTTTTTTATTTATTTATAACTTTCACTGTTTTAAGTTCTTGTAGCTCCTATCAAAAAGCCTTAAAAAAGCCAGATGTTGCCCAAAAGTTTAAAGTAGGGGAAGAGCTCTATAATAAAGGGAAATATGCGAAAGCAAATAAACTTTTTGCTCAAATTGTTCCTAATTATCGCGGGAAACCACAAGCCGAAAAGTTGATGTTTTTATACTCTAATAGTTTTTATGAAATGAAAGACTATTATTTGGCTAGTTACCAATTCGAGCGTTTTGCTTCAGCTTACCCAGACAGTGAAAAAGTAGACGAAGCAGCTTTTTTAAGTGGTAAAGCCACTTATATGCTATCGCCTGTTCATTCTAAGGATCAAACAGAAACTAGAGATGCTATAGATAAATTACAAGTATTTATTAATTTATTTCCGGACTCAGAGTATGTTCCAGAAGCAAATAAGTTAATCCAAGATTTAGATTTTAAATTAGAATTGAAAGCCTACGAGATAGCAAAGCAATACAATAAAATTGCTGGATATACTGGAGATTATAATGCGTCAATTAAAGCATTCGATAATTTTATTTTAGATTTTCCAGGTTCAGTATATAGAGAAGATGCATTTTTCTACAAATTAGATTCTGCATATAAAGTATCTATGAATAGTATAGAATCTAAGAAAAAAGAACGTTTGGAAAAAGCCAAAAGCTACTACAATAACTACAAAAAGAATTATGGTGATTCTGAACGTATGGAAGAGGCTAATGAAATGTTAGAAGATATTAATAAAGAATTAGAAGAATATAGTACTAAAAGCTAAATAGAATAAAATGGATTTAAAAAAAATCAAAGCTCCTGTTAATACAATTACATACAACAGAAATAAAATAGACGAGCCTACTGGTAACATTTACGAGGCTATTTCCATTATTGCTAGAAGAGCAGAACAAATTAATTCTGAAATTAAAAAAGAGTTAATTGAAAAACTTGAAGAATTTGCAACTTTTAACGATAGTTTAGAAGAAATCTTTGAAAACAAAGAGCAAATTGAAGTTTCTAAATTTTATGAAAAACTACCAAAACCTTACGCTTTAGCAGTGCAAGAATGGTTAGATAATAAAATTTATTACAGAAACACAGAAGACGATACTCAAGCATAAACAAGATGTCTATATTAAGCGGCAAAAATATCCTTTTAGGCATTAGTGCTGGAATTGCCGCTTATAAGGCTGCTTCATTAGTTCGGCTTTTTGTAAAAACAGGAGCTCATGTAAAAGTAGTTATTACACCATCTGCAAAAGACTTTGTTACTCCGTTAACACTTTCTACCTTGTCCAAGAACCCGGTTCACTCAACATTTGTTGACGATGTGGATAGTGATTTATGGAACAATCACGTAGAATTAGGTCTTTGGGCAGATTTTTTTATTATTGCTCCTGCCACAGCAAATACCTTGTCTAAAATGGCAAATGGCACTTGCGATAATTTGCTTTTAGCTACTTATTTATCGGCAAAATGCCCTGTGTATTTTGCGCCTGCTATGGATTTGGATATGTATAAACATCCAACTACAAAACAATCTTTTATAAAATTGGAAAGCTATGGGAATATAATTATTCCAGCTACAAGTGGCGAGTTGGCTAGCGGTTTATATGGAGAAGGTAGAATGGCAGAACCTGAAGATATTCTTTCGTTTATAGAAAAAGATATAGTTAAAAAGTTACCTCTTCATGGTAAAAAAGTTTTAATTACTGCCGGACCCACATACGAGGCTTTAGATCCTGTACGTTTTATAGGAAATCACTCTAGCGGGAAAATGGGCTTTGAAATAGCAAACGCTTCTGCTAATCTAGGAGCTGAGGTTGTTTTAATTTCTGGACCTACACATCTTAGCTTAAATCATAGTTTAGTAAAAATTTTTCCTGTTACTTCTGCAGAAGAGATGTATTTAGAAGCACATAAGCATTTCAATCAGGTAGATGTGGCTATTTTGGCAGCAGCAGTGGCCGACTACAGACCTAAATTAGTAGCCGATCAAAAAATAAAGAAAAACGATCCAAGTCTAACTATTGAATTAGAAAAAACAAAAGACATTCTAGCATCATTAGGAGCTATCAAGAAAAATCAAATTCTAGTAGGTTTTGCTTTGGAAACGGAAAACGAGCTAGAAAATGCAAAAGGAAAATTAAAAAGAAAGAATTTAAATTTAATTGTTTTAAATTCGTTACAAGATAAAGGAGCAGGTTTCAAAACTGAAACCAATAAAGTAACCATCATTGATGATAAAGATAAAATTACCGCTTATAAATTAAAATCTAAAGCAGAGGTAGCAAAAGATCTTTTAAACGAAATTATAAAAAAATTACATGAATAGGATTTTCATATTTTTATTGCTGTGTTCTAGTTTTTCAATCCAAGCACAAGAATTAAACTGTAAGGTAGTTATTAATGCAGACCAAACAGGAAACAGTAACTTACCTGTTTTTAAGACCTTAGAAAATCAAATTTTCGAGTTTGTAAATACCACTAAATGGACAGATAAGGAGTTCTCTTCGCAGGAGCGTATTGAAAGTTCTATGTTTATTAATATTACAGAACATTCGGGAGATGTTTTTAAGGCTACTATTCAAGTGCAATCTTCAAGACCTGTTTATGGATCGTCTTATACAACAACAGTTCATAACGTAAACGATAAAGACTTTACTTTTAGATATCTGGAATTTCAGAATATGGTTTTTAACCCTAATTCCTTCGAATCTAATTTAATTTCGGTCTTAGCTTTCCATGTCTATATGATTTTAGGAATAGATGCGGATACCTTCGAGTTAAACGGTGGAGATCCATATTTTAGACAAGCTCAAACCATAGTAAATTACTCTCAGGTAGAAAATACCAAAGGATGGAAATTAAGCGACGGTAACCAATCTAGATATATGTTAGTAGACAATATGCTATCTCAAACTTTTGAGGGCTACAGAAAAGTTATGTATCAATATCATAGAGAAGGTTTAGATTTAATGAGTGAAAACCAAAAGGAAGCTAAATCTAATATCGCTAATTCTTTAATAAGTTTGGAAGCCATGAATAGGGTACGGCCTAATTCGTTTCTTTTAAGAACATTTTTTGATGCCAAGGCAGACGAAATAACAGATATATTTAGTGCAGGACCTCAAGTAGAAATTACAAAGCTAATAGATGTTCTTAACAATATTGCTCCTATGTATTCTGGCCAATGGCGGGAAATAAAATTCTAAGCTTACTATTATACAAGTAAGAACTACAACAAGGCTTTTTCTTGAAATTAACTATCTTTAACCTAAATTCTAGAAATTCTTTTGATTACATCTTTATCCATAAAAAATTATGCTTTAATAGATAGCCTTCAGGTTAATTTTAACCAAGGTTTTTCTATTATTACGGGAGAAACCGGAGCAGGAAAATCTATCCTATTAGGAGGTTTATCTCTTATTTTAGGAAAAAGGGCCGATTTAAACAGTATAAAAGATACTTCAAAAAAATGTATTATTGAAGCTGTTTTCGATGTTACAAACTATAATTTAAAAAACTTTTTTCAGTCCAACGATCTTGATTACGAAACTCAAACTATTATAAGAAGAGAAATTTTACCTTCAGGTAAATCCAGAGCTTTTGTAAATGATTCTCCTGTAAACCTAAGTAGCTTGCAACTTTTAGGCGAAAAACTGATAGATATTCATTCTCAGCACGAAACACTTCAGTTGGTAGACGATTCTTTTCAGTTTGAAATTATCGATGCTTTAGCAAACAATAAAGAGTTGTTAGAGACTTATGCGCTCCAGCTAAAACAATATAAAGCACGTAATAAAGAGTTAGAAGCTTTGTTGAGTTCTAAAGCAGAAGCTCTTAAGGAATACGATTACAATTCGTTTTTATTAAAGGAATTAACCGAAGCAAACCTTATAGAAGATGAATTGGTTATGCTGGAGGAAGAATTTGAAACCTTAAGCAATGTAGAAGAGATAAAAGAATCTCTTTTACATGCATCTCAGGTTATGAACGAAGAGGAAATAGGTGTTTTATTCTTATTAAAACAATTAAAAACAAATTTCACAAAAATAAGTTCTTTCTCTAGTAAATATGAAAGTATTGCTGAAAGAATTGAAAGTAGTTTTATTGAATTAGATGATGTTTTTACGGAAATCGACAAACTTCAAGACCAGCTAGATGCAGATCCAGAACGTTTGGAGAAGGTAAATACTAAATTGTTATTATTGAATAATCTATTAAAAAAACACTTGGTATCTTCGGTTTCAGAATTAATAGAAATAAAAGATAATCTTGCTTTAAAAGTTTCAGATACAGAAAATTTAGACCAAAATATTCTGAAAAAGGAGGAAGAGTTAAAAACTGAAGAGAACCTTTTGAGTAAACATGCTAAGAAACTTCATGATAACCGACTAAAAGCTATTCCGAAGTTAACAAAGCAATTAGAACAAATTTTAAGCACATTAGGGATGCCAAATGCCAGGTTTGAAATTTCTTTAAACTCAAGTAATGTGTATTTAGCTAATGGAAAAGACGAATTGTCGTTTTTATTTACAGCCAATAAAGGCGGGCAGTTTAACGAGCTTAAAAAAGCAGCTTCTGGTGGGGAACTTTCTAGAATTATGCTGGCCATAAAATCTATTCTGTCTAAATACAAACAATTACCTACTATTATGTTTGATGAAATTGATTCTGGTGTTTCTGGCGAAATCACTAATAAAATGGGAATGATTATGTTAGATATGAGTCAATATATGCAAGTATTTGCTATTACTCATATTCCACAAATTGCAGCTAAAGGTCATACACATTTTAAAGTGTATAAAGAAGATGTGGACAATTTTACTATATCAAACTTGAAGGAGTTAAACTACGACGAACGTTTGGTAGAATTAGCGCAGATGCTTGGTGGAACAGAAGTTTCAAGTTCTGCCTTAGCTCATGCCAAGCAATTGCTTAATTAAAAAAATAATACTTAAGAATATAGGTGAAAGTTTTATTAACTTTGACTACTATAAAAACGTAACACTAAACAAAAATAACTAGCACTATGTCTAATAACTTATTGAAAGGAAAAAGAGGAATTATATTTGGAGCACTCGACGAAAACTCTATAGCTTGGAAAACAGCAGAACGTGTTCATGAAGAAGGAGGAACCTTTGTTTTAACAAATGCACCAGTAGCTTTAAGAATGGGGCAAATAAACGCATTAGCCGAGAAAACTGGTTCACAAATTATTCCTGCAGATGCCACTTCATTGGAAGACTTAGAAAAGTTAGTCGATGAGGCAGTAGAAATTTTAGGAGGTAAATTAGATTTCGTTTTACATTCTATTGGAATGTCTATTAACGTGAGAAAAGGAAACTCGTACACAGATCAAAATTACGATTGGACTCAAAAAGGAACAGATATTTCAGCTATGTCTTTTCATAAGGTGATGCAAACTTTATACAAAAAGGACGCCATGAATAAATGGGGAAGCATTATTGCCTTAACTTATATGGCATCTCAACGTGTATTTCCAGATTATAACGATATGGCAGATAATAAGGCTTATTTAGAAAGTGTTGCTAGAAGTTTTGGATATTTCTTTGGAAAAGAAAAAACAGTTCGTGTTAATACTATTTCGCAATCTCCAACTCCAACAACAGCTGGAAGTGGGGTAAAAGGATTTGATGGTTTTATTGCCTATGCTGATAAAATGTCGCCTCTAGGAAATGCAACTGCCTTAGATTGTGCTAATTATACGGTAGCTATGTTTAGCGATTTAACAAAAATGGTAACTTTACAAAACTTATACCACGATGGTGGTTTTAGTAATATGGGAGTAAGTAATGAAGTTATGGAAGCTTTTGTAAAAGGAACCGAATAAGCTCTTTGTTTTATAACATAAAACACGAGGTTGTCTAAAATTTATTTAGTCGACCTCGTGTTTTTTAAAGTAAATAATAAAATAAATTAATCCTTTAATTGTACTCCAAAGTAGTAGCCAGGAACAGTGTTAACCGATACTGGTGTAACCACGCCAGAGCTAGGAGTTAAATCGATTGCTGTTACTGTAGAGGTATTTAAAACGTGAGAGTTTAAACTATAGATATAATAGTATTCTGTAGTATAATCGAGTACAGTCGAAATTTTACTTCCATTAGAAACAAAGGTATTTGTTAAATCTGAAACTACAGTTTCTTGCCCTGTATCTTCATCGAGTTTTATAAGCTGTTTAGAAGTAGCATCTTCTCTAATTAAATAAAAGGTATCATGACATGGCGATGCTGGATTCGGGTTATTAACGTATTCTAATCCGCTTAAATTTGTTAGAGATAGTTGCTTTGGGTAATTAACAACGAGAGATCCAGAGCCAGAGGTATCAATTTTATAAAACTTATGGCTAGCAATAATATATAAGAAATCGCCATTAGAGGTCATATTAGAGCATCCTGCTGTAGGTAAAAGCTGTATGGGATTAAATGTGGTAATAGGCGTCATGGTCATCACATCATATTCTTTTAACTCGTAATTAACCACCATAAAGAAACGGTCATCTATAAATCTCATAGCATTTATATGGGGAATGGAGAACTCCAAAGGAGCAGTAGTTGTTGCAGAAGATACATCATATACAAGAACTCTGTCTCCCGAAGAAACTACATAACGGTTAGCACCTTGAATAGCAACTTTAGAATAGGCAGAAGATTGTGTCATTTTTAAACTTGTACCAAAAGTTGCAGGAAGCAAGACATCGGTTCTTTTGTATCCCGCAGGAGAAGTCCCAAAATCTTCATTAAAATCCCAGGTATTACATTCAAAATTTCCAATGTTTTGAGTTTCAATATATAAATGATTAAACGTATTTGGAACCACGACTGGTGTAATAGGGTCTGAAGAAGAATCACAGCTATTTAGTACAGTAATGATAAAGCTTAGTAGTAAAATTTTAGTTTTCATAATTGTATTATTTAAGTTTTCTGTCTTTATATCCAAATAACCCTATTTTTGTTACCTCTTATTATAATAACTTCAGGGTATTAATGGATTAATTATGTATAGGTTTACTTAGTAAAGAGTTAGCTCTTACTTCCTTAGTAATAATAGTTTTTTGTTCTATTAATTGTGGCAGAACTTACTATTATGCTAAATAATTAGCTACGACTTGGTAATAAAATTAAAATTTAAAACAAACAGGCCTAATAATAAGTCTTTGATTCTGTTTTTTACATCTAAAACTTCCAACAACATGTATTTTAACTGTATAAAACGTATTTTATCGATTTTACCACATTAACACTTCCTTAACTAATTATTATCAATATTTTTAGAGCTTAATCAATAAATCAATTATTTAATATGAAAAAAATTACGATTTTATTAATTGCTATGCTTGCCTTTTGTTGGCAAGGTTATGCGCAGTTTTCGGAAAATTTTGAAGGAGGTGTACCTGGTGCATTTACTGAAGTTCAAGATGCTGAAGCTATTTCTTGGGCTGCTTGTGGGGCTGGATTAGGTGGCCAAACTTGTCCGATTAATGGATCAACTTCTGCAACTTTTTATAGAGGTAGTTACACAGCTTCAACAACTTCATTGGTGACTCCTTCTATGGATTTATCTGCTGGAGGTTTTATACTGACGTTTGTTCACTCCCAATTAGCATGGGGTTCAGACCAAAATACATTGTTGGTAGAGATTTCAACAGATGGTGGAGGTTCATGGTCTACCATTGAGCATTTTACTACGAGTATAAGTAGTCCTACTGATGAATCTTACCTATTAGATGCTTACACTACAACCGCAACAACTCAAATAAGGTTTTCTGGTACGAGTGTTTGGGGGTATGCAGTTGTATTAGACGATGTGGTTGTATCACCAGCTCCAACATGTGTTCCAGCAGTTGTGGATAGCTCAACAGTTGTTGATGATTGTGGAAATAGTCAATTTAGCGTTGACGTAGTAGTTTCTACAGTTGGCGATGGTACAAATGTTACAGATGGTTTAGGAGGATCTTTTCCTATTGTAGCAGGAACAGTAACAGCTGGCCCATACACTATTGGAGATACGGTAACATTATCTGTTGAACACTCAGATGCAGCCTGTGACTTCTCTTTAGGAGATTTTGAATCAGGTTGTACACTACCTGGAGCAGTATGTGAAAATGCGATGGTCTTAACACCTGGCACGCCACAAGCAGGTGCTACAACCACTGGTGAGGGAAGTTTTTCAGATAGTAATACAGCACCAAATGTTAACCCTTGTAGTGCTAGTTATAATGACCTTGAATACTGGTTTGAGTACACAGCGGTTGAAACGGGTGAAACTCTAGATCTAACCGTTACAGATTTTACGAATTCTTATTATGGTGTTTTTGTTTTAGATAACTGTCCAGATTCAGCACCAAATTGTATCGCTTCTTATACAAACGGAAGTTCTAGTGCAGATATTATGTTATCTACTCCTGCTTTAACAGCAGGAACTACTTATTATATTGTTATAACAGATTGGATTCAAGGGACAACTTCATTTATTATGAATAGTGTTGTAAATGCAGCGCCAACATGTCTTGAAGCTACTAATTTATCTGTTACCGTTCTTTCAGGAGATGTTTCTGCAACTGTTTCTTGGGATGCTGAGGCTAATGCAACTTCTGGTTACAATTGGGCAGTAATGAATGTTGGTGAAGATCCAGATGTAGATACTCCTGTTTCTATGGGGGCTACAACAGCTGGAGTTACAACAGATACAGCTACTGGTTTAACAGCTGGAAATAGTTACGATTTTTATGTGCAATCAAATTGCGATACCGATGGATTGAGTACATGGGCTGGGCCAGTTAACTTTACGGCTATAGCGCCTCCAGCTAACGATACTCCAAATGGAGCAATTGTTTTGACTTTAGATGAAGGTACTGCTTGTGGTGCAAATACCATAGTTGGAATCTCTAATGAAGCTACGAATGATTCTGGAGAAGTTGCTCCAAGTTGTTCTAGCCAATGGAATCCTTCTCCCGGAAATGGTGATTTATGGTATCAAATCACTGCTCCTGCATCCGATTTAGCTTTGAATGTATCCAATATATCAGTGTTAACTTCTGTTTCTGGTGTGCTTTACTCTGGAACGCCAGGCTCTTTAACCGAAGTTGGAACTTGTGGAAACTCTTGGCCAAAAACATATACAGGTCTTACGGTAAGTGATACTTATTACTTGAGAGTTTGGGATTATAGTAATGACCAAATAGGAACATTTGATTTATGTGGATATTATTTAAGTTGTACCCCAGCCACTATGAACTTCAGTGTGGATAATATTTGTGGTAATCCAGGAGGAGATTTTAATGTCCTTGTGGATGTTACAGATATGGGAACATCAGCATCATTAAGTATTGTGGATGATCAAGGGAACCCTGCACAGATTGCAAACAATATAACAATGTTAACTTTTGGACCTTATGCCAATGGAACAGATGTTGTTATTACAGCGACTCCAGACGATAACGCTAACTGCGCTGTTACAAGTCCAAATCAAACTCAAACTGCTTGTCCTCCAGCAAACGATGAATGTTCAGGAGCTGAAGCACTAACCGTTAATGCTGATTATTCTTGTGCGGTAGTTACTTCTGGTACCGTTGCAGGTGCTACAGATTCTGGTCAAGATGATGGAACTTGCTACGGAACTCCAAATAATGATGTTTGGTATAGTTTTACAGCTACAGCTACATCACATCGCGTATCATTAACAAATAAAGCTGGAAGCCCTACAGATATGTATATGGTTTTTTATGATGCTACACCAGGATGTGGTTCTTTAGGAACACCAATTTTATGTAGTGATCCTGATACGGCAAATTTAACTGGCTTAACTATTGGTACTACGTATTTAGTACAAGTTTATACATATTCTGGTTCTAGTGGAGCTACAACAACTTTCGATATTTGTGTAGGAACACCACCACCACCACCAGCTAACCAAACTTGCGCTACCGCAACAGCTTTACAATGTGGAGATTCTGTTTCTGGTTATAGCACAAGTTCTGCCGGTACACCAGAAGATAGTGGTTGTTCTATGGCCGATTATGGTGTTTGGTATTCCTTTACAGGCTATGGCGGTGATATGGATATTGAAGTTTCTGCAGATTTCGACCATAAGTTAGCTATTGCTAGTGGCACTTGTGGAACACTTACTAATGTGGCTTGTATTGATTCCTCAACAGGTACTGAAACATATACTATTGCTAATTCGGTTGATGGAGAGACATACTACGTGTATATCGCGCACTACAGTAGTTCGAGTTCAACAACAGGAACACACACCATTAGTCTTAATTGCCCAACGATTGGCATTCAAGATTATAGCGCAGATAACTTGTTTAGCTATTTCCCGAACCCTGTTAAAAATACATTAAAATTAATAGGACAAAAGGAAATTCAAAACGTTGCTATATACAACATGTTAGGTCAAGAAGTACTACGTACGGCTCCTAATACTGTTAATAGCGATGTAGATATGTCTAATTTAAAATCAGGTGCTTATTTTGTAAAAGTAACAGTTGATAATAATACAGAAACTATTCGCATAATTAAGAACTAATAAGCGAATTAGAAATTAAACTATTTGAAAACCCAGACTTTAAGTCTGGGTTTTTGCTTTAACAGTGTTTTCGGAATTCAATTTCAACTAATTATTAAAATCCTTTTCCAAGCATTCATCGTTTTAGTTGTCTACGGCATAAAAATGTACCTAAGAAACTCTTTACAAAATAAATACGTATAATGTTAATAGTTAATGATTTTATAACCAATCTAGTTTCCATAATTACGGATAAACACCCAAAAAGGTTAAAAATCAAATAATATGTTTAAAATAATAGATTTAAATAGGTATTTAAGCGCATAAAAACTCCTTTAGTCGATTAGTTTAGGTAAACAAGGTTTTAATTGTTATAAATCAATATTTTTAATAGAATTAACTAAAATCAAATTTATTATGAAAAAAATTACTTTGTTATTTGCATTTCTTTTTGCAATAACTCAAGCGAACTTTTCGCAAGTACAGGTTGGTGTTAGTACCAATACAACAAATAATCTGCCAGTTTATAGTTGCTATGGCTATTCTTATAGTCAACAAATATTTTTGGCTTCAGAAATTAATGCTTCTGGAGATATTACATCTATCTCTTTTTATTTGGATGATATTACAGCTACATCTACCTCTGAAAGTACAGCATGGACTATTTATATGGGGCATTCGTCTAAATCGGAATATGCAAGTACCACAGATTGGGAAGACTTGACCAATATGACGCAAGCTTATTCAGGAACGGTCTCTTTTCCAGCTGTCGGAAATTGGCTTAATTTAACACTAGACACACCTTTTACTTATAATGGGACTGATAATTTAATTGTTGGTGTTCATGAAAACGAACCTGGATATAACTGTTCCATTTATTGGCAGTCTACAGATACGAGTTCCAATATGACTTTAGTTGCTTATAGTGATAGTTCAGATCCTGATCCAACCTCTCCAACAGAGGGGAGTTTTAGAGGTTATAGATCTAATATTGTTTTCGGTGGTATTACACAAGCTTGTCCGTTTCCAACAGATTTAGCAGCAACAGCAATTACAACATCTCAGGCAGAATTATCTTGGACAGAAAATGGAAGTGCCTCATTGTATAATGTTGAAATAGTACCGGCTGGTACACCTCCATCAGGTGTAGCAACAGACTCAGGAGTAGGTAATCCATATATAAAAACAGGACTTGCTAGTGGTACTGATTTTGAATACTACGTCCAAGCAGATTGTGGTGGGGGAGAATTGAGTAGTTGGAATGGTCCTATTGCTTTTACAACTCTATGTGAAAACGTTACTGCTTATCCTTATTTAGAGTCTTTTGAAGGGATTACCTCTGGACAACCAGCATGCTGGTCTGTTCAAGGAACAACAACAATTGAAAGCTACCATTTTACTAGCTATGAGACTGGTTTTTCAGGAAGAGGCATGAGATTTAACTCTTATTTTAATAGTAGTGGATTGACGTCAGAATTAATTACACCTACTTTTGATGCTTCTGCGTTACCTTCTTTGCAATTAAAGTTTTATTATAAAAACCCAACGGGAGGTAATTTTGAAGTTCTAGTATCATCCGATGGAGGAGCAACTTATACTTCTATTGCCAATGGCTTAACGGATCAAGCTGAATGGACTCCAGTATCCTATGATATTTCATCTAATATTTCAAACAATGTGTTGGTTAAATTTGTAGGTACAAGTAATTACGGTGGTGGAGATGCTTATATTTATTTAGATGAAGTTCAAGTTAGAGAGGTTCCTTCTTGTGTTGAGCCTTCTAATTTAGTAGTTTCTAATATTACTCCAAACTCTGCAGACTTTGGCTGGACTCCTGGTGGAAGTGAAACTACCTGGGATATAGAATTAGTAGATATAACAGCAGGAGGATCGGTTACAGGAAACGCAACATCAACAGATGTGGCAAACCCATATACTCAAACTGGTTTAACAGCAGCTAATGATTATCAGTTTTATGTGAGATCAAATTGTGGAGGTGGAGAACTAAGTACTTGGTCAGGACCTTACAATTTTGCTACTTCATGTGATCTTGTAACAGAATTCTCAGAAAATTTTGATGGAGTAACTTCTCCCGAGCTACCAAACTGTTGGGAGAAAGTAGGTACTACTGGTTCAGTAAATACTCAAACTACATCGGCAAATACTGCACCTAATACATTATACTTGTACAGTAATTCAGCTACAAATATGGCAGTTGTTGCTATGCAACCAGTGTCTAATTTAGGAGATGGTTCACATTGGCTAAGATTTAATTTGAGAGGTAATTTTTCTTCAAATGGAGTAGTAGAATTTGGATATTTAGTGAATCCTATAGATGCAGATTCTTTTGTAGCCATTGAATCAATAACAGCTTCATCTTTAACATATACTGAACATACAGTAGTTCCTCCTGCAGGAACATATTCCAATTACCCAGCTTTTAGACACACGGGCTCTCCAGCAAATAGTCTTTTAATTGATGATGTAGTCTGGGAAGCTACTCCTACATGTTTAGCTCCATCCGCATTATCAGTTTCAAACGTAACAACAAATTCTGCTGATTTAAATTGGAACCCTGGAGGCAGTGAAACTTTATGGGATATCGAGTTTATAGATATAACAGCTGGAGAAACAGCAACAGGAAATCCAACTGTTACGGACGTTTCAAACCCTTACTCACAAAGCGGTTTAGTAGCTGCGAATAATTATGCGTTTTATGTAAGAGCTAATTGTGGTAGTGGAGATTATTCTTCTTGGACAGGCCCTTTCAATTTTATAACTACATGCGATGCTGTAAACGTTCCTTATACTGTGGATTTTCAAGAATCGACAGCAACACCAGATTGTACTTCTATTATTAATGAAGGAGCTGGTTCTACTCAATGGGAAGTAGTTTCTGTTACAAGCTATGGATTTACTCCAAACCATTTAAGATATAAGTGGGATACATCGAACGCTGCTAACTCTTGGTTTTTTACTCGAGGGGTTAATTTAACTGGAGGAGAAACTTATACCATAACTTACGATTATGGAGGTACTGGTACTACTTTTCCAGAGGCTTTAAAGGTAGCTTATGGTACAGATAGAGATTCTGCATCAATGACAAACATTATTGCAGATTATCCAAGCGTTGTTAACAGTGCACCTATGAGCGAGTCTCAAAACTTTACACCAGCAACAACAGGAGTATACTATATTGGTTTTCAGGCATATTCAGATGCTAATCAATTTTATTTACACCTAGATAATATTTCTATTGATGAAGCATTGAGTATTGAAGAATCAGAATTGTTAAGTTTTAAATACTACCCGAACCCAGTAGACAATATTTTAAACTTAAGAAGTGTTCAGACCATTCAAAGTGTAGAAGTGTTTAACTTATTAGGTCAAGAAGTGCTACGTACGGCTTCTAATTCAGCGAATATGGATGTCGATATGTCAAATCTTCAATCTGGTACTTATTTTGTTAAAGTAACTATTGAAAATGCCACTAAAACAATAAAAGTCATAAAAAAATAAAGTTTAGCTAAGTCTAATTTTATTTTAAAAAGCCACTCATTCGAGTGGCTTTTATTTATTGGTTTAGCTACATTTGTTATATGCAATTACAGTTTTCATTTATAATTCCCGTTTATAATCGTCCAGACGAAATACAAGAGCTGTTAGATAGTTTTACAAAATTAGATACAACTTTAGATTTTGAGGTAGTAATTATTGAAGATGGCTCATCTATTACATCTGAAAAAATAGTTGAATCCTATAATCAAAAGTTGAATATAGCATATTTCAAAAAAAGTAATTCGGGCCCGGGAGACTCAAGAAACTTTGGTATGAAACAAGCAAAAGGCAACTATTATATTATTTTAGATAGCGATTGTATTTTGCCACCACACTATTTAGAGGAAGTTGAAAAAAGCTTAAATTCAAATTTTGTGCATTGTTTTGGAGGTCCAGATGCCTCGCATGATTCTTTTTCAGACATCCAAAAAGCTATAAATTTCTCAATGACGTCAATGATTACAACAGGAGGAATAAGAGGAAATAAAAAAAGTGTGAATACCTTTCAGCCTAGAAGTTTTAATATGGGACTTTCTATAGAGGCTTTTAATAAATCTAAAGGTTTTGGGGAAATTCATCCAGGCGAAGATCCAGATTTGTCCATTAGATTATGGAATCTTGGGTATAAAACAAAGCTAATTCCAGAAGCATATGTGTATCATAAACGCCGTATTTCTTGGTCTAAATTCTATAAACAAGTAAATAAATTTGGATTGGTTAGACCTATTTTAAATAAATGGCACCCCGAAACAAAGAAAATAACTTATTGGTTTCCATCAGGATTTGTTTTAGGTTTTATTGTAGCCACGTTTTTAGCTGTTTTTACTGCTATTAAAATTCCGTTGATATTATATGCTCTGTATTTTCTGGTGGCTTTTATAATGGCCTTATATAGTACTAAGAGTTTAAAAATAGCCTTGTTGTCACTTTATGCAATTGTTATTCAATTTTTTGGTTATGGTTTTGGGTTTTTAAAGTCAACAATTTTAATAAATTTTATAAATAAGACACCAGATAATATATTTCCAGACTTATTCTTTAAAACAACATGCTAGAAAAAATTAGAACTAAAATATTAGCCTCAGTAAAAAATAAAAAAATAAATGTGTTTATTTTATTTGTTTTGTTCTCTTTTATTGTGCTTTTGCTTTTAAAACTATCCAACACCTTTACTAATACCATCACTTTTAACATAAAAAAAACAGGTATTCCGGAAAAGCATTTGGTATTAAATAATAATTCACAAAAACTTCATATTACCTTAAAGAGTCAAGGCTTTAATCTTCTTAAATATTATTTTAAAAAACCAGAAATTAATATAGACTTCGGGAAACATATTACCAAAAATAAAGAGTTTTATGTTTGGAATAAACACCAAGGATTTTCCGACTTAAACGAACAGTTTTCTAAAAGTGAAGAAATTGTAAGTATTACACCAGATACACTCAGGTTTAGATACGACGTAAATACAGTTAAAAAAGTTCCTGTTAAATTAAAAGGGGATTTTCACTTTAATAAAGGATTCGATTTGCTAGATTCCATAAAAATAGTGCCGGACTCAATAAAAATAATTGGTCCAGATATTTTGGTTTCTGAAATAACTACGATTGAGACAGATTCTATTCAGATAAAAGATATAAAGTCTAATATTGATCAGGTAGTTAATTTGAAACTACCTAAAAATGAAAATGGAAATCTAAGCTTCTCTCTTTCTAAGGTCGCTATCCACGGAACAGTCGAAAAATTTACCGAAGGGCATTTAAAAGTTCCAGTCTCAGTTATAAACATCCCAAAAAACCTTACAATTAAGTACTTTCCTAAAAAAGTTTATGTAACTTATTACACAAGTTTGTCTAATTATAACAATGTTCAAGCCACCGATTTTGAAATTGTTTGCGATTATAATAAACTGGAAGATGGATCTGATTTTTTAATTCCGGAATTATCTCAGAAACCTAAGAATGTAAAGCATATTAAATTGTCTCAAGAACATATAGAATTTATAATTATAGAATGAAAATAATTGGTTTAACAGGAGGAGTAGGAAGTGGAAAAACAACAGTTGCCAAGCAATTCAATGCTTTAGGAATTCCGATATATATTGCAGATAACGAAGCCAAACAGCTTATGAATACTTCAGAAGTTATTAGAAAAAAACTTATCGATCTATTTGGAGATAACGCTTATAAAGACAATACTTTAAATAGACCTTTTCTTGCAGATATAATTTTTAATAGTGAAGAGAGTTTAAAAAAAATGAATGCCATTGTTCATCCAGAGGTAGCATTACATTTTAAAACGTGGGTTAGCAAACAAAATGCACCTTATGTTTTAAAAGAATCTGCCATTCTTTTTGAAAATGGTGCATATACCAGTTGCGATTATATTATAACGGTAACCGCTCCTTTAGACTTAAGAATGGAGCGTTTATTAAAGAGAGATGATACTACTGTAGAAAAAATTCAAGCCATTATAAACAACCAATGGAGTGATGAAGCCAAAATAGAGAAATCTCATTTTGTAATTGTGAATAAAGATTTGAAAGAAACCCAACAACAAGTGCAACTTACTCACGATAAAATCGTTAACTTAATAGCATAAAATTCAAATTTTAACATTTTTGTTAATGTAAGGTTAAATGCTAAGTAAAGTAAATGTTAAAATGTTAATTTTGGACGATGAGCAAAAAGTTATTCGTTATACTGATACTATTAATGAGTTTATCGTTAGTAGGTATTATTTTCGTTCAAGCTTATTATATTAACAACTCTCTTAAAAACGAGGAAGACCAATTTACGTTTAATGTAAAAAAGGCTCTGAGTTTTACTTCTAAAAAAATAGAAGATACAGAGTTTAAAGATTATGTGTTAAAATTCCAAGATCTTTTAGACCAAGGTGTTAAACCTGATACCATGGCATTTCGACAATTATATTTAAAAGAAGAAGGAAGAGGCTCCAACGAAAAATTAATTTATAGAAACAGTATTTTAGAAGAGAATTATAAATTGTCTTCATCGATCTTTGACATAGGCTTAGATAGTATTAATATAAAAAAGGTACTGAGCGATAGAGAAACGAAAATTTTAAAGGGAAATGCATTAGAATCTAATTCTAATTTGAATTTAGATGCCATGATGTTCGAATTTGGTAAACTCTCAAAAGGTGTCGAAATATTTTACGACACAGCATACGAGGATTTATCTTACCGAGTTCCTATTCATAAACGTGTAAGCAGAGCTGAAATAAATAGACTTTTAAAATTGAAATTATTAGAAGATAATATCGATATAGATTTTCAATTTGCTATTTATAGTAACGATTTAGCAACTAAAATTCAATCGGACGATTTTGAATTATTAACGGAATCTACTTTTAGTGTTCCAATTTTTCAAAATAAAAACGATATAAGTAATTATAGATTACTAGTTAATTTTCCAAAGAGAAATACGTTTGTACAGTCGTCTATTATTAGAATGACTTTGCTTTCAATAATTTTCACCTCTATTATCATTATTGCTTATGCAAGTGCCTTGATGCAATTAATAAAGCAACGTAAAATTTCGGAAATAAAAACGGATTTTATTAATAACATGACGCACGAGTTTAAAACTCCTATTGCTACAATAAATTTAGCTTTAGATGCTATTAGAAATCCTAAAATTATTGATGATAAAGAAAAGGTGCTGCGTTATCTGGGAATGATAAAAGATGAAAATAAGCGCATGCACGCGCAAGTAGAAAATGTATTAAGAATATCTAAACTTGAAAAAAACGAACTAAATATTAGTAAGGAACGTGTTATAATGCACGACTTAATAGAAGATGCGCTAACACATGTAGAGTTAATTGTAGAAGATAAAAACGGTGAAATTCATGTAGATCTGGCTGCAACAAATTCTATGGTATTAGCAAACGAAACACATTTTACAAATGTTATTGTAAATATTCTGGATAACGCTATAAAGTATACCCCAGAATCCAGAGCACCAATAATTCATGTTTCTACTGAAAATGTAGGAACTAATATAATTATTAAAATAAAAGATCAAGGCAGTGGAATGGGGAAAGCTGCGCAAAAACGTGTTTTCGAAAAATTTTATAGAGAACACACGGGGGACAGGCATGATGTAAAAGGTCATGGATTAGGTTTAGCCTATGTTAAACGAATTGTAGAAGACCATCAAGGTCATATATCAGTTGAAAGTGAAAAGGACAAGGGAAGTTTGTTTATTATTAAACTTCCATTAATATCGTAAAAGCTATGAATGAACAACAAAAGAAAATACTATTAGTTGAAGATGATCCAAATTTTGGAACCATCCTTAAAGATTATTTAACCATGAACGATTATGAAGTAACCCATGCCAAAAATGGAATGGAAGGCTTTGAAAAGTTCAAGAAAGACGACTTCGATTTATGTATCTTAGACGTCATGATGCCTTATAAAGATGGATTTACTTTAGCTAAAGAAATTAGAGAGAAAAATACAGATGTACCTATTGTATTCCTGACAGCTAAAGCCATGAAAGAAGACGTTTTAAAAGGGTATAAAGTAGGTGCAGACGATTATTTAAACAAACCGTTTGATAGTGAGGTTTTATTAATGAAAATAAAAGCCATTATGCAGCGTAAAGCCACAGAAACAGTAGCAGACAGCAAGCAGTTTGAGTTTAAAATAGGAAAGTTTGACCTAAACTCGAAATTGCGTTTCTTAGTTTTTGATGGAGGAGAACAAGTTAAATTATCTCCTAAAGAAAATGAATTGCTGCGTTTGTTAGCCTTACATGAAAACGATTTAATGCCAAGAGAATTGGCCTTAACTAAAATTTGGAGAGACGATAATTACTTTACATCAAGAAGTATGGACGTGTATATTGCTAAATTGAGAAAGTACTTAAAATTAGACGAAAATGTTGAAATTTTAAATATTCACGGAGAAGGGTTTAGATTGGTAGTTAACCAAAATGCATAGTCGCCAAAATAGAATTATAGAAAGAAAGACTGTCTAAGAAGGCAGTCTTTTTTTTGCCAATTTCTAAAATAATAAGTATTCTAATACCAATAAAATTTTTGTAGTTCGATTTTTATTAGACAGCTTGTTTTCTATATTTATAAAAATTTAAAAAATCAATAAAAATGATTCTTCAAGGTCAGATAGTGGATATTCTTAATCGTCGTATTTTTAAAGGTGAAATTACCATTAAAGATGGGAGGATTTTTAATATAGAGGAAAAAGAGCATCACGAAGACCAATATATTCTACCTGGGTTTGTAGACGCTCATATTCATATAGAAAGCTCCATGTTGGTTCCAAGTGAATTTGCTAGAATTGCGGTGAAGCATGGAACCGTTGCAACCGTTTCAGATCCACATGAAATAGCTAATGTCTTGGGGATTGAAGGTGTTGAATTCATGATAAATAACGGAAAAGAAACCCCTTTTAAATTCAATTTTGGAGCGCCTTCTTGCGTGCCAGCTACAAATTTCGAATCGGCCGGAGCTGTAATTGATTCTGATGGAATTAAAGCGTTAATGGCAAATCCTGACATTAAGTATCTAGCCGAAATGATGAATTATCCAGGTGTTTTATTTGATGACGAAGAAGTTTTAAAAAAAATAGCATGGGCCAAACATTACAACAAGCCAGTAGATGGACATGCACCAGGTTTACGAGGTGATGATGTTACCAAATACATTCAAGCAGGAATTAGTACAGATCACGAGTGTTTTACTTTTGAAGAAGGCCTAGAAAAGCTTCAAAAAGGGATGAAAGTTCTAATTAGACAAGGCTCAGCTGCCAAAAATTTTGAAGCCCTTATCGATTTGCTTCCTGAGTATTTTGAAAATATCATGTTTTGTAGCGACGATAAGCATCCAGACGATTTACTGCTGCACCATATAAATAATCTCTGTAAAAGAGCTGTAAATAAAGGTATGGATGTTTTTAAAGTCTTGCAAGCAGCTTGTGTAAATCCTGTAAAACACTATAATTTAGATGTTGGTTTATTGCAAATTGGTGATGCTGCAGATTGTATTGTTGTGAAAGATTTAAAAGATTTTGAAACTCTTCAAACCTATATTAATGGGGAATTGGTATTTGATAAAGGTGTTTCAAAAATTAATTCCATACCATTTAAAATTTTAAACAACTTTCATACAGATAAAAAAGAAGTTTCTGATTTTAAATTTGAATCTTCTGCGAAAGAGATTAGAGTTATTGAAGCTTTAGAAGGTCAGTTGGTTACCAACGAGCTTATTGAAGAAAGTCTGTTGCAAAACGGAAATATAGTTTCAAATATTGAAAAAGATGTTTTAAAAATGACCGTTGTTAACAGATATCAAAATCAGAAACCAGCCATTGCTTTTATAAAGAATTTTGGATTAAAAGAAGGAGCCATTGCAAGTTCTGTTGGTCACGATTCTCATAATATTATTGCAGTAGGAGTTAGTGACGAAGCAATCTGTAAAGCTGTTAATTTGCTTATTGAAAATAAAGGTGGTATTTGTGCTGTTTCTGATAAAGATTCTAAGGTCGTGGCACTTCCAGTTGCAGGTATTATGAGTGACCAAGATGCCGAAACCATTGGAAAACAGTATGCCGAATTAGACCAGATGGCAAAACAATTGGGAAGCACATTACATGCACCTTATATGACTTTGAGTTTTATGGCTTTATTGGTAATTCCATCTTTAAAATTAAGCGATAAAGGCTTGTTTGATGGAAATACATTCAAATTTACAAATCTAGAAGTATAGAGAATGCCTGTTATAGAATCTACTTATAAAGCTCCGATTTTTTTCAGAAACGGATTTATATCAACTGTGTATTCTGGTTTATTCAGAAAAGTTAATGGTTTGGTTCAAAAAAGAGAACGCATCACCTTATCTGATGGCGACTTTATGGATTTAGATTGGAGTTTTTCAGATACAAAAACAGATAAACTCATTATTATTCTTCATGGTTTGGAAGGCAATGCACAAAGACATTACATGATTGGAACCGCTAAAATATTTAATCAAAACCATATTGATGCCGTTTCAATTAATTTTCGTGGATGTAGTGGGGAAGATAATATGGCCTTCCGTTCCTATCATTCCGGAGAAACCGAAGATTTAGAACAGGTTATTCAACATGTTTTAAATTCCACTAAATACTCTCAAATTTATATTAAGGGCTTTAGCTTAGGAGGCAATGTTACTTTAAAATATTTAGGGGAAACTCAAAATATTCCAGAACAGATTAAAGCAGGTATCGCCGTTTCTGTGCCTTGTTATTTAGCTGGGTCTGCTAAAGAATTGCACACTGTTAAAAATAGAGTTTTTCATGATACATTTAAAAAGAACTTAAAAACAAAGTTGTATTTAAAGGCACAACAGCACAGAAATGAAATAAACGAGGCCGACATTAGTTCTATTAAAACTCTTTATGATTTTGATAACTTGTACACCTCTAAAGCTCATGGTTTTAAGAATGCTCAAGATTATTATAAGCAGAGTAGTAGCTTGCAATTTCTAACCAACATCAAAACTCCAACCTTGCTTATTAATGCTCTAAACGATTCGTTTTTATCAGCTGAATGTTATCCTGTAAAAGAAGCTAAAAACAATCCAAATCTTTTTTTGGAAATGCCAAATCATGGAGGCCATGTAGGTTTTTTTCAATCTGGAGGTTTTTATTATAATGAAAAACGGGCTTTGGAGTTTGTCAAGAAAGTTTGATTTTGAGTACTGGTGCAAGGTTGTATAGCTTTACTAGTTGCAATACTTTTTTTGACACCCTAACCATAAGGTTTATACGGCTTTGATATAGGGTTTGTATGGCTTTGATACGGAGTATCTACGAGTGAACCTCTTGTAGCTCCCTATTTATAAGTGTTTAAAGGGGTTGTGGATATGGTGTAACCTGCAATTTTTTTGACGAAAAATTCTGAATTCTATTTATGTAAGGTGACTAAGGTTTTATTTGTTTAAATGTCATAAAAAAATTTTTAGATTAACCTTGTATAATCTGTGTTAAGTAGATAAAATAAAGTTAATAGATTACTTATAAGCTTCCAAGTATTTTGCCTGTTCTTCAATAGCAGATATAAAATCTTTTTTGAGCTCAGATACTAATTCAGAAACTTTTGGTACATCATGAATATTGGTGACACCTTGTCCGGCAGACCAAATAGTAGACCAAGCTTTAGCATCGTCTTTATGCGCTGTTAATTCTTCACCAAAATCGATTTTCTTTTTTCTTTTAAGCATCTCTTCGGTAATTCCCATAGCTTTTATACTAGGACCTAAAAAGTTGGCAGCAACGCCAGAAATGGCAGCAGTATAAACAATATCGCTTGCTCCAGTTTCAATAATCATTTCTCTGTATTCTTTGGGCGCTTTGCTTTCTATAGTATTAATAAACCGAGTTCCCATATAGGCCAAATCAGCTCCCATTTGCAAAGCAGAAGCAATATCACGGCCTGTACTTATTGTTCCAGCAAGAATGATAGTTTTCTTGAAAAAACTTTTAATTTCGGCAACTAATGGCATGGGGTTTATGGTTCCGGCATGCCCACCAGCACCTGCCGATACAAGTATTAACCCGTCAACACCTGCTTCAGTAGCTTTTTCAGCGTGGCGTTTTTTAATAATATCATGAAACACCAAGCCGCCATAACTGTGTATAGCGTCAACCAATTCTGAAACAGCACCCAAAGACGTAATAATAATAGGAACTTTGTGCTTAATACATAATTCTAAATCCGCTTGTAAACGAGGGTTTGTATTATGAACAATCAAATTTACACCAAAAGGAGCTGCTTTTTTTCCTGTTTCTTTTTCAAAATTAGAGAGAGCTGTTTTAATTTCTATCAACCAAGCTTCAAAACCTTCACTCGTTCTTTGGTTTAAAGCAGGAAAAGTGCCTACAATTCCATTTTTACAACACTCAATAACCAATTGTGGTCCAGAAATTAAAAACATGGGAGCAGCAATTGCAGGTATACTTAACTCTTTTATAAAAGAAGGATTGTTCATTTTTATTAGCTTTAAATGCAAAGATACCAATCTTAACTTTTGTTTGAAAAGATTTATTTCCAGATAATAACGGAGTTTGTTTTAATCAGTACTTTCATATTTCAATAATTGTTTTATTTGGCTTACATTTAAAGAAACCATTCAATTATGCTTAAAAAAGTTTTTGGATCCGCAGTTTTTGGAGTTGAAGCTTCTACAATAGTTGTGGAGGTTAACGTAGACACTGGTGTAGGGTATCACTTGGTGGGCTTACCAGACAACGCTATTAAGGAAAGTAACTATAGAATTGCAGCAGCTTTGCAGAACAACGGTTTTAGAATTCCCGTTAAGAAGATTATTATAAATATGTCTCCGGCCGATTTACGCAAAGAAGGTTCTGCATACGACCTTACTTTAGCGATGGGAATTCTGGCAGCAACCAATCAAATTCAAGCTGAAAACCTGGAAGACTTTCTTATTATGGGAGAATTGTCTTTAGATGGTTCTTTGCAACCTATTAAAGGAGCTTTGCCCATTGCTATAAAAGCCAAGGAGGAAGGGTTTAATGGGTTTATTCTACCAATTCAAAATGCAAAAGAAGCTGGTATTGTTTCTGGATTGAAGGTATATGGCGTTGAGAATATTCAACAAGTGATTGAGTATTTTGATAAAGGAGAGCCGTTAGAACAAACCATTATTAATGTAGAAGAAGAGTTTAATAAGAGCTTGAATTTTCCGGAGTTTGATTTTTCCGATGTTAAGGGACAAGAATCTATAAAGCGCTGTATGGAAATAGCAGCTGCCGGTGGGCATAATATTATTTTAATTGGGCCACCAGGTGCAGGAAAAACAATGTTGGCCAAACGTTTGCCAAGTATTTTACCACCTATGACTTTGCATGAGGCTTTAGAAACTACAAAAATACATTCGGTTGCCGGACGTGTTAAAGATAGCACGGGGCTTATGGCACAACGTCCCTTTAGAAGTCCACATCATACCATATCAAACGTTGCCTTAGTAGGAGGAGGGAGCTACCCACAACCTGGTGAAATTTCATTATCTCACAATGGAGTTTTATTTTTAGACGAATTACCAGAATTTAAACGCGATGTTCTGGAAGTGATGCGCCAGCCATTAGAAGATAGAGAAGTTACCATTTCCAGAGCAAAATTTACAGTTACTTATCCGTCATCGTTTATGTTGGTTGCCAGTATGAATCCAAGTCCGAGCGGTTATTTTAACGATCCAGACTCTCCAATAACTTCATCTCCAGCCGAAATGCAACGCTATTTAAGCAAGGTTTCAGGACCT
Organism: Xanthomarina sp. F1114; assembly: GCF_026410255.1. Taxonomy (GTDB): domain Bacteria; phylum Bacteroidota; class Bacteroidia; order Flavobacteriales; family Flavobacteriaceae; genus Xanthomarina. Next base: position 152,265 of record NZ_JAPMLL010000005.1, on the reverse strand, counting down.
TTATTAGATAGAATAGATATTCATATAGAAGTGACTCCGGTACCATTTGAAAAACTTTCTGATACTAGAAAAAGCGAATCGTCCATTGAAATTAGAAAACGTGTTACTGCAGCAAGAATCATACAGACTAAACGTTTTGAGGATTCAGATAAAGTACATTATAATGCGCAAATGAACACAAAGCAGATTAGAAAATTCTGTTTGCTAGATGAGGCTTCTATGCAGTTGCTAAAAACAGCCATGGAACGCTTAAACCTTTCGGCAAGAGCTTACGACCGTATTTTAAAAGTATCTAGAACTATTGCCGACTTGGAAGCAAGTAAAGACATTCAAGGAGCTCATATTAGCGAAGCTATACAGTACAGAAGTCTTGATAGAGAAGGTTGGTTGGGTTAGTTTCTGAAAAAACTGGAATTTTATAAGATTGAAAGAATATGATTTTATTAACAATTATTGAAAGAATTTTCAATCTTTTTAATACATTTAGAATCTATTAATCAATCATTTTGATCATGAAAAAATTAAGTCTATTAATTTTAGGAGTTATTATTGGTGCTTTGGTCACTTATTATTTTTTTTCAAACTGTGAAACTAAAACACAAGTAACAATTGTAGCGCCAAAAGGACTGATAACTTCAGAAGAAGCCAGAGTCTTAGATGCAGCTTTTGATAAAAGACATGCTTTAATTAGCGACTCTATTGTTAGGCGTCCAGACAACCGATCTGCTTGGTGGTCTTTAAAGGATATGAGAGATTATTTAAACTATGCCGAAAACGAATCTAAAGAACTAGGTTATACTATGGATGGCGTAAGAGTGTATTTAGGCGCTTATCCAACTGACAGAGAAGTTGGTTACACCACCATGTTTTTAGTGCCAACAGGCGTAGAGAACATATCTCAAGGAAACAGTACCTTAATTAATATGTTGCCACCTGGAGGTGGTGATATTCCTGGAGGAGGTTTAAATGGAGGACAGCCCGGAATGCCACCACCAGCTAATTACCCACAATAAATCATGTTAGATTTTATATATAATTATGGCTCACAATTAAATGATTTAATTTTAGTTGTGTGTGCTGTTATAGGTATTATGTTTTATAAAAAATATAGGAATTATAACAGCAAAATTTTTATATATTATTTAGTTTATGTTGCTTTAGTTGATTTTATAGGGAGTTATCCATCTTATGTTATAGAAATTGAAGAGCTTCATGGTTTAGGAAACTACTTGAAAGGTACCTATTTTAGTAGAAATTTTTGGTGGTTCACAATCTTTTGGAATATTGGAAGTGTTTTATTTATGTCTTATTATTATTACGTGATACTAAAAAATAGAACCTTTAAGAAAATTGTAAAATATATTTGTTTGATATTTTTAGCAAGTTCTATTATTTATATTAGCCAAAATGTAGATGCATTCTTTAATTCACTATTAAAGTTTGTCAATATTTTTGGGGCTTTAGTCATTCTAAATTGCATTTCATTGTATTTTATTGAAATCCTCAATAGTGATAAAATATTGGTATTTTATAAATCTTTAAATTCAATAGTTAGCATAACTATGTTTTTATGGTGGTTAATTATAACCACACTATTATTTTATGAAGCATATTTTTCTGCTTACGATATTGGTTATTTAAATTTAAGAAGTAATGTGTATTTATTTTCAAACTTATTTATGTATTCAACATTTTCTTTAGCATTAATTTTGTGTGATCCAGAACAAGAAATCTAATTATAAAATAAGACTATGAAATTTAAAAATTATGCTGAAAACGAATCTAAAGAGTTAGGTTACATAATGGATGGCGTAAGAGTGTATTTAGGCGCTTATCCAACTGACAGAGAAGTTGGTTACACCACCATGCTTTTAGTGCCAACAGGCGTAGAGAACATATCTCAAGGAAACAGTACCTTAATTAATATGTTGCCACCTGGAGGAGATATTTCTGGAGGAGGTGGGTTAAATGAAGGAGATCCCGGAATACCTCCATCAGCTAAGTATCCTCAATAAAATTTATTGAAGGAATGAATGATTTTATAATTACCTATTATAGTTTTATTACTAAGGGCCTTATTTTGTTTCAGCCATTACGGGATTTATTTTATATAAAAAATATAAAAACACTTCCACTAAATATTGGATTTTGTTTCTTGGGTATGTTGTTTTGATTGAATTAATTGCATATTATCCATTACTTTTATCTAAATATGAGTCTTTAAGTGAATTAAAACTGATAATTGACAAAACAGTTTTTAGGAAAAATTATTGGGTTTATACAATATTTTGGTACATTGGAAGTATTATGTTTTATTCATTCTTTTAATTATTTGTATTAAATTGAAAATTATTATTTTACCTATTAAATGTTTTAAAAGTGAAGGATTTTTTACTTAGCAATTACGTAAATATTAATCTAGCAGTTGTATTCATAGCTGCTATTACTGGACTTTTAGTGCTTAAGGATTATAAGCATACAGTAGTAAAATATTTTATATACTTTTTATTTTATGTCTTTGTTGCAGAGCTGTTTGGGTTTTATGGATGGGTTTTAAATTATTTTGGTTTGTTTCATCTCATAGAGAACACTCAAATCAAATTTAACTTTTGGTGGGTTAATTTAACGTGGTATATTGGGTCCGCTGTTTTTATAGTCTGGTATTACAGGAAAGTACTAAAAATAGAATTTTTAAGGTCAATTCTTAAATATGCCGTATTTTTATTTCTAATAATTTCCTTGGCTAGTATTGCTTTCAATTTTTCACAGTTTTTCAATGGTACATTTAAAATAATTAGAATTGGACATATGTCTCTAATTATGCTTTCCGCAATCTTTTATTTATATGAAATGTTGCAAAGCAATAATGTTTTAGAGTTTAATAAAGATATTAACTTTTATATAAGCGCCATACTCTTAATTTGGTTATTCGTCACTATGCCATTAGTACACTTTGTTTGTGGGAATGCAGATACAGACCCAGTTCAGGCTGAATTAAAATGGATGATTATGCTGTATGCCAAGATATTTATGTACCTCTCTTTTACCGTTGTTCTAATAGTACTAAAACCGAAAAATGATTCAATTAATTAGTCTTTTTTTACAAACTCAACCAACAGTTTCTACTTCTGCTGAACGCTACTTATTAATTTATATGATTGGGGTTCTCTTAATAGTTACCTCCTTGGTTGTTATTTTCTTTGTTGTTTTTCAGAAACGAAAGAATAAACTATTATTAGACAAAATAAAGCAACAACAAGCTTTCGACGAGGAAATTGCCTTAACGCAAACCGAAATTCAAGAGCAAACATTAAAACATATTGGGTGGGAATTACATGATAACGTAGGACAATTATTAGCTTTTGCCAGTATGCAATTAAATATGTTAGCAACAAAGGTTCCTGAAGATATGAAAGAGACTTTAGACCTTACAACCGGAACCATAAAAGAAAGTTTAAAGGAAGTACGATCTCTTTCCAAATCTTTAAACAACGATGTTATTTTAAATATTGGTTTTGAAAAATCTATTACTAACGAATTAGATAGATTAAAACGAATGAAATTTGCTTCTGCCGAATTGCAGATTAAAGGAACTAAACGGTCGTTAACAAATAAAAAACATGAAATTATTTTATTCCGAATTCTGCAAGAGTTCTTTTCAAATTCTGTTAAATATTCCGAGGCTAAAAACTTGAAAATTGAATTGGATTTTTCAGATAATCAACTGCTTATTGTTGCGACAGATGATGGGAAAGGCTTTGATAGTGAATTAACTGAAAAGGGTTCAGGGCTTATTAATATGAAAAGTAGAGCAGAGCTAATTGATGCTAAATTCGATTTATATTCAAAACCCAATGAAGGAGTAAAACTAACTATTGAATATCCTTTTGCTTCCAAGAATTAAAAATATAGTTTTTTAATTAAAGGTATTATTCCGTGGTTTTGTCCCGTTAGAGACAACCTCTTGGTGAAATTTTTATATCGTATTATCTATAGGCAAGCATCCCAAACAGGATCTTTAGGTAGGGGAGCAGTTACATCTATATTTTCTTTTGAAACAGGATGAATAAACTGCAGGTTTCTGGCATGTAAACTAATACTCGCATCTTTATTACTTCTATTAAACCCATATTTTAAATCTCCTTTAATCGAGCACCCGATATTTGATAATTGTACCCGTATTTGATGATGTCTACCTGTTTCTAAATTAACTTCTAACAGAAAATAATTATCTAATTCTTTAATAACCTGGTAATGTAGAATGGCTTTTTTACCATCAGGAACTTCATTAGGGAATGCAGTAGATTTGTTGTTTTTCGGATTCTTTCGTAACCAATGGATTAAGGTGTCCTGTTTTTTGGGAGGTTCATGTTTTACTAGTGCCCAATACGTTTTGCTTGTTTCTTTATTAACAAACATTTTATTGAGTCTTGGCAATGCTTTACTAGTTTTAGCAAACATAACTATGCCGGAGGTTGGCCTGTCTAATCTGTGTACCACTCCAAGATAGACGTTCCCAGGTTTGTTGTATTTGTCTTTAATAAACTCTTTAACAACATCGCTTAAAGGTTTATCTCCAGTTTTATCGCCTTGAACAATATCTCCAGCACGTTTATTAACTATAATAATGTGATTGTCTTCGTATAGAACTTGAAGGTTTTCTTTTGTTGACAGTACTTTAGACACAGATTTCACGAATTATTAGAGATTTTTTCTAGCTACTAATACTGCTCTTCATCATTAGGAAAGTCCTTAGACTTCACATCATCCACATATTGGGAGATAGCATTAGTCATGTCTTCATATAAATTCATATAACGTCTTAAAAAACGTGGATGAAACTCATGAGTCATTCCAATCATATCATGTAAAACCAATACTTGTCCGTCCACACCGTGTCCAGCACCAATTCCTATTACAGGAATGGAAACACTTTCTGCTACTTCTTGAGCTAGTTTAGCTGGTATTTTTTCTAATACAATAGCAAAACAACCAGCTTTTTCAAGCATAAGCGCATCTTGTTTTAAACGGATAGCTTCTTCTTCTTCTTTTGCTCTTACAGTATAAGTTCCGAATTTATAGATGGATTGAGGTGTTAATCCTAAATGTCCCATTACAGGAATTCCTGCATTGAGAATACGTTTTATAGATTCTTTTACTTCTTTTCCACCTTCTAATTTTACAGCATGACCACCAGATTCTTTCATAATTCTAATAGCGGAACGCAAAGCTTCTTTAGGGTCGCTTTGGTAACTTCCAAAAGGTAAATCTACTACTACTAATGCGCGTTCTACAGCTCTTACAACTGAAGAGGCGTGATATATCATTTGATCTAAAGTAATAGGCAAGGTGGTTTCATGTCCAGCCATTACATTACTTGCAGAGTCTCCAACCAGGATTACATCTACTCCAGAGCCATCTACAATCTTGGCCATGGTATAATCGTATGCTGTAAGCATGGATATTTTTTCACCATTAGCTTTCATATCAACTAAGGTTTTTACGGTAATTCTTTTGTACTCTTTTTTTGCTACAGACATGCTATATGGTTTGATATTTTAAATGGATGTAAAAATAGTAAATAATTGATAGTTTCGAAGAGAGGCACGCTAAAAAAGTAGCTAATCCCGGTATAAAACAGCATTATTTACTACAGGCTACTTTAGTTTTCTCTTTTATAGAGTTTAACAGGTTTAACAATCTGGAATATTTACTCCTACTGCTAATCCACCTTCACTTGTTTCTTTATATTTAGAGCTCATATCTTTAGCTGTTTCCCACATGGTAGAAACCACTTTGTCAAATGGTACTTTTACATTGGCAGGATCTGTATCTAAAGCTAACTCTGCTGCATTAATAGCTTTTATTGCACCCATAGAGTTTCTTTCAATACAAGGAATTTGCACCAGTCCACCAATAGGATCACAGGTTAATCCCAAGTGATGTTCCATAGCAATTTCTGCAGCAACCAATACTTGATCTGGAGAACCACCTAATAATTCGCATAGGGCACCAGCAGCCATGGCAGAAGATACACCAATTTCGGCCTGACAACCTCCCATTGCAGCAGAAATAGTAGCATTTTTCTTAAAGATACTTCCAATTTCTCCAGCTACTAATAAAAAACGTTTTATTTCTTCAAAATTGGCTTTATGATTTTCTATAACCATATAATACATAAGTACAGAAGGAATTACTCCAGCACTCCCATTTGTAGGAGCTGTAACTACACGGCCTAAAGCTGCATTTACCTCGTTAACACTTAAAGCAAAGCAACTAACCCATTTAAGGATTTGTCTAAATTTAACTTCTGTTTTTCTAATAGCTTCCAACCATTCTTGAGGATTAGAATATGGGGAGTCTCCTATTAAGTTTTTATGCATATCAAAAGCACGACGTCTCACATTAAGCCCGCCCGGAAGGTTGCCTTCGGTATGACAGCCAGTATACATGCATTCCAACATAGTAGTCCACACTCGTTGCAATTCAAAATCTATATTATCTTCATTTCTCAATGACTTTTCATTTTCAAGAACTACGCTAGAAATTGGTAAGTTTAACTCAGAACAATAGGCTAAAAGTTCAGTTCCTTTTACAATAGGATAGGGAAAGGTGTTTAGTAATATCTCTTTATTTTTTTTCGAATTTTTTCGTTCTTCTTTTACCACAAAACCTCCTCCGATTGAGTAAAAAGTCGATTTTAATTTTTTACCATCTATAGTTGCGGTAAAACTTAAACCGTTAGCATGATAAGGCAGAAATTTTCGGTTAAATATTATATTGGTTTCTGGATTAAAAGAAACTTGCTTTTCATTATTAAACTGTAAAATTTTGTTTTCTTTAATAGAACTTATAATTCCTTCTATAGAATCTATTTGTATAGTTTCTGGGTCGCCACCACTCAAACCGAGCATAACAGCATAGTCTGTAGCATGACCTTTTCCTGTAAGAGATAGAGAACCGTATAGGTCTACAGATATTTGCTCTACTTTGTCAAATTTATTTGCAGCTTTAAGCTCTTCAATCCAACGTTCTGCAGCACGCCATGGACCTAATGTGTGAGAGCTGGATGGCCCAACTCCTATTTTTAACATATCGAAAACCGAAATACATTCCAACATACTTAATCGTTTTAAAATGATTACAAATATACGAGAACTTTCTGTTGAAATTAAGAGATAAGGTCCCTATTATTAAGAAATAGTATTGCTTAGTTTGCAAGTGTTTTTTTAGGTTTCTATTTTAAAAAGCTTCTCCAATTCTAAAGTAGATACCCCAATCGTCTTTTCCTACCGCTGCATCTAATCCAATATTGAATTTAACTGCTTTAAAAGCTCGGTAGCGATATCCAACTCCAGCTCCAGGGTAGGCTTTCCAATTAAAATCTTCAGTGTCTGATCCATAGATTGTTGCAACTCCTGCAAATCCAACAAGCCCCATTTTATTATTAAAATTATAACGGTATTCTCCTTGTAAAGCCATTAAGCCATCTCCACGATACTTTCCTTCAGAATAACCTCGAATATCCTTAGATCCAATTGTTACCTGCTGTTGGAAAGCGATCTCTCCTAAGCCAAATTTTCCCGAAAACCTTGCAGCAATAACATCTTTTCCATTTTTCATAGGTATATATTTGTTGTATTCAGATAATATTTTATTTGCATTTGCATCGTTTCCAAACCATGTTGGGAAAGCGATATAACGTAAAGAGGTTTTTGTTCCATTCATGGGGTAATAGAAAGCATCTCTTGTATCGTATAATACATTTAACTCAATGGCATTTGTTTGGGTGATATTTTCAGGTTGTATTTCATCTTCATAATCGGTTTTATAATGTGCATAAGTATAAGTTAATCCTCCATATAAATGATCTATAATTTTTCTTTGTACACCCACACTTACAACTGTTATTTTGGTGGCATAGTCATAAAAGCCTGGGACTTCAAGGTCGTTCACGTAAAACTGTGAATTATTGTCGCCGGTAAGCACAAAGAACTTACCCCGCCATGAGTCTTCTTTATAAAAGAATTTATTGAAAAGAGAAATAAAATAGGAACCATTAGTTGTATAAACAGCAGATAAACCCGATAAAGATTTGGGTGAAATAGCATCTTTAGAGTCTAACTTATACATAAGCATTGGAATAGCTCCAATCATGAGTTCTAAATTTCTGTTATAGCTTAGAAAAGGCATCAGAGAAAAATCGACTTTCTTTTGTTTTAAAGTGTCCGATGGTTTAGTACTGTTTGTTTTCTGCTGTTGAGAATAACCATTAATTAGGCAAAATGAAAAAAGGAGAAAACCGAGTAAATATTTTTTCATAGGGTATTAATTATAAATATAGGGTTAATATACTATCATTTTTATGTTTTTAAATGTTTTTCCAATAATTTTTGGACTCTGACAGTTTTTAAATTTTAGCAGTATAGTCTTGGGTCTTGAGAATTGGCTTTTAAATTTATGACAGCTTGTCAGTGTAAAATTGTTGGCATAATGATTGAAATAAACAACTCGAAATTAAAATGAACATAAAGTTTCCGTAAATCTATATTATTGAATATTGATCCGGATAAATAAAAACAAATAAAGATTATGAGTAAAATTATTGGAATCGATTTAGGAACAACAAACTCATGTGTTTCTGTTATGGAAGGTAATGAGCCTGTTGTAATTCCTAACGCAGAAGGAAAACGCACAACACCATCTGTTATTGCTTTTGTAGAAGGAGGCGAGATTAAAGTTGGTGATCCTGCAAAACGTCAGGCAGTAACAAACCCTACAAAAACGGTTTCTTCTATTAAACGTTTTATGGGTAACAAATTTTCTGAGTCTAATACAGAAGCAGGAAGAGTGCCTTACAAAGTAGTAAAAGGTGAAAACGATACGCCAAGAGTTGATATTGACGGACGTTTATACACTCCACAAGAATTATCAGCAATGATTCTTCAAAAAATGAAGAAAACAGCTGAAGATTACTTAGGAGCAACAGTTTCTGAAGCTGTTATTACAGTACCTGCTTATTTTAATGATAGTCAGCGTCAAGCAACTAAAGAAGCTGGAGAAATTGCAGGTTTAAAAGTAAGAAGAATTATTAACGAACCAACAGCTGCAGCTTTGGCTTACGGTTTAGATAAAAAAGGAACAGACCAAAAAATAGTTGTATTCGATTTTGGTGGAGGAACACATGACGTTTCTATCCTAGAATTAGGAGATGGCGTTTTTGAGGTGCTTTCTACAGAAGGTGATACACATTTAGGTGGTGACGATGTAGACCAAAAAGTAATTGATTGGTTAGCAGACGAGTTTAAAGCTGAAGAAGATATAGACTTACGTAAAGACCCAATGGCTTTACAACGTTTAAAAGAAGCAGCTGAAAAAGCAAAGATTGAATTATCATCTTCTGCTCAAACAGAAATCAATTTACCATACGTTACAGCTACAGCATCAGGACCAAAACACTTAGTGCGTACGTTAACTCGTGCTAAATTTGAACAATTAATTGACGATTTAGTTAAACGTACTATTGCTCCATGTGAGTCTGCTTTAAAAGCAGCTGGTTTATCTAAAAATGATATTGACCAAGTAATTTTAGTAGGTGGTTCTACACGTATTCCAGCAGTACAAAATGCTGTTGAATCATTCTTTGGAAAAGCTCCAAGTAAAGGTGTAAACCCAGATGAGGTTGTATCTTTAGGTGCAGGAATCCAAGGTGGTGTTTTATCTGGAGATGTTAAAGATGTATTGTTATTAGATGTTACACCTTTATCTTTAGGAATTGAAACTATGGGTAATGTAATGACAAAGCTTATTGAAGCTAACACAACTATTCCAACAAAGAAAAGTCAAGTGTTCTCTACAGCTGCAGACAATCAACCATCTGTTGAAATCCATGTATTACAGGGAGAAAGAGCTATGGCGGCCGACAATAAAACTATTGGACGCTTCCATTTAGATGGTATTCCACCAGCAAAAAGAGGAACTCCTCAAATTGAAGTAACATTCGATATTGATGCAAATGGAATTATTCATGTAACGGCTACAGATAAAGCTACTAATAAAACACAAGATATTAGAATTGAAGCATCTTCTGGTTTAACTGAAGAAGAAATCCAAAAGATGAAACAAGATGCCGAAGCAAATGCTGAAGCAGATAAAGTAGCTAAAGAAAAAGCAGATAAATTGAATGCTGCAGATGCTATGATTTTCCAAACTGAAAGTCAGCTAAAAGAATTTGGTGATAAATTATCTGATGATAAAAAGAAACCAATTGAAGAAGCTTTAGAGGAATTGAAAAAAGCATTCGAAACTAAAGATATAGCAGTTATCGATCCAGCTTTAGAGAAAATTAACGAAGCTTGGAAAGTAGCTAGCGAAGAGATGTACAAAGCTCAAGCAGATGCGCAAGGTGGAGCAGAAGCAGGACCTGATGCAAATGCAGAAAGCAATGATTCTAACGAAGGAAGCGACGTAGAAGACGTAGATTTCGAAGAAGTGAAGTAAGCAGAGAACCAATTTTGTCGAACAAAATTGTGTGAATTGCTTATCCTGAGCTAAGGCGAAGGATCTTATACGACTGAACACATATATAACAAACGCAATCATTTATTTGGTTGCGTTTTTTTGTTTATTATGTAATTAAGATTCTTTAAATATGTTATGCATGCATAATAAATTGTTTATATTTGTGTCCTAAACTTGAAAAAAGACAATATTTACAAATTGGCACTAATTTAAGTTATAAAAACACATCAAATCTAATGCAGACTAAACTCACAGAATTACTAAACATAAAACACCCAATTATTCAAGCTCCAATGTTTCTGGTATCCAATACAGCAATGGTTATTGAAGCCATGAAAGGTGGAATTGCCGGTTGTATTCCAGCTTTAAATTATAGAACCTTAGACGATTTGAGAGCCTCTATAAAAGAATTAAAAGCTGCAAAAGTAGAAGGTGGATCTTTTGGGTATAATTTAATTGTAAATAAATCCAATTTAAAATACAAAGAGCAACTTCGCGTACTATGCGAAGAGGGTTGCGACTTTATTATCACATCTTTAGGAAGCCCTGAAGAAACTATCAATCAGGCGCATGCTGTGGGAATTAAGGTCTTTTGTGATGTTACCGACTTAAAGTTTGCTAAAAAAGTAGAAAGCTTAGGTGCAGATGCAGCTATAGCCGTAAACAATGAAGCTGGAGGTCATAGAGGCGATTTTTCTCCTCAAGAATTAATAGAGCTATTAACTAAAAATATTTCTATTCCAGTTATTTCGGCTGGAGGTGTAGGCTGTAAAGCAGATATTGATAAAATGCTTAGTTATGGAGCAGCTGGGGTTTCTGTTGGAAGTCCGTTTATTGCCTCTATCGAAGCAGGAGTTACAGACGAATATAAGCAAGCTTGTGTAGATTATGGAGCCAAAGATATTGTTATGACTCAGCGTATTTCTGGAACGCCTTGTACAGTTATTAATACTCCTTATGTTCAAAAAATTGGAACCAAGGAATCTAAATTAGAATCTATTTTAAATAAGAATAAAAAACTTAAAAAATGGGTTAAAATGATTCGTTTTTCTATAGGAATGAATGCCACTACCAAGGCTGCTACTCAAGCTACCTACAAAACTGTGTGGGTTGCTGGCCCAAGCATTGAGTATACTAATGCTATTCTGCCAACAAAAGATATAGTCGAAAACCTGATTAAATAGTTCCCTTAAAGGCGCTGTGATAATTTGTCTGCGCTAATTACAAAGATCCAAAATATTTAAAAAGAAGATGCTCTTATAAATCGTATCTTTACATCTTTTAGAATTCAATTGATGTTTAGGAAACTAAGACATTATAAAATGCTGTATAGAAAAGCCCAAAATGTCTAAATTACCCAAGGAGCATAAGTTTATAGATCTTTCAGACTACGGAAGAATTCCTGCCAAAATTATAGCAAATTCTATCAAAAACACTTCTGTATCCCCCATTCAGGTTACTGTTTCTTTTATTATTTCGGGCATTATTGCCATTGTTTGTATTTTCAATAATCAGTTTTGGTTAGCTGGTTTTTTCTTAATTCTCAAATCGGTTTTAGATGCAGCAGACGGAGAATTGGCACGAATAAAAAAAACACCTTCATATACAGGGCGTTATTTTGATTCTGTTTCAGACATTATATTAAATATCTTTATTTTTCTGGCACTATGGCATATTACAGATTCGAATATTCTAACCACGATTTTGGCGGTTTTTGGAATTCAACTTCAAGGCACATTATATAATTATTACTACACTATTTTAAGAAATAAACATAACGGAGATACAACAAGTAGAGTTTTTGAAAATGAAGTTCCAATGGCTTTACCTGGAGAAAAACAAAAGCATGTAAACATCCTTTTTGGTCTGTATAAAATTCTTTATGGTGGATTTGATAAAATAATTTATAGGCTGGATAGAAGTGCTGCCAAAAGCAAAAACTTTCCAAATTGGTTGATGACATTAGTATCCACTTTTGGTCTTGGATTCCAATTATTAGTAATTAGTATCATGTTGGTTTCTGGACTTAAAGATGATATAATTCCTTTTTTTATATTTTATTCCTTACTGATTTTTGTCTTTATAGGAATTAGAAAAATACTGTAAGATACATTATAGGTAGAATTTTCTGTTTCTATACATTCTATAGAATGAATGTAAAACAACATTATTAAGTCTTGTATTATCTATAGTGTAAGTCTTTTAAAACACTAGCATTTTAACCTCTTATACTTTAACTAATTGTTAAGTGTTTATTTTTAGTCTATAGTGCAAAAAGCAGTATGTTTGCGCGCAATTGATGAAAAATACAAATCCACATATTAAATTTTTAAGAAATTCCATTATACTTCTAGTGGTACTATTTTCTTTAACACCTTGTTCTGTAAAAGAATCTGGTTCTGTGCTTTTCAATTTTGAGTACCAACGTCCTCTAAACAAAACAAGAGTTTCATTTTCTCAAGAGAACTCTTGTAATAGTCTAATCTTTAATCAAGTTGAAACAGTTCAAACTCAAAAAACTGTTGATTTAGATTTACGTACAGTTTCAATAAGTAATCCTTTTTTATTTTCGACTGTTTTTGGAGAAGTAAACCAAATAAAGTCATCTAATGCCTCTCCAGACATAGGTAGACCATTGTATATTTTATACAGTAGATTAAAACTCGATTTAGCTTAGTTTTTTTTCGCTATACATTTTTAATCATCAATATTACTTTATATAAATATCAATTTTAATGAAACAATTTACAGATAAACAGTCGTTTAATATGACTGGACTTTTTACATTGTCTATCAGATTAGTTATTGGATGGACTTATTTTTCTGCGTTCTGGCGCAGATTAGTTTTAGAAAACAAACTCAACCCTGAAGAAGCCGGATATATTGGCGAAAAATTCAATCACTTCCTGCCTAATGCCTTAGGAATTAAACCACTTATTGAATATTTGGTGTCTAATCCAGATGTTTTATGGTGGAACATGGTTGCTTTTACTATTATAGAAGGAATTGTAGGACTTCTCATCATGTTCGGATTCTTTACCCGCTTAATGAGTATTGGTGTATTCTTTTTAGCCATGGGAATTTTATTAGGTTCTGGGTGGATTGGAACTACCTGTTTAGACGAATGGCAAATTGGAGTTTTAGGAATAGCTAGTGGTTTTGCTTTATTCTTAAGTGGAAGCGGATATTACTCTATGGATAAGTTCTTCATGGATAGAAAATATAAATTTACAGAAACCAAATGGTTCTCTTTTCTAGGTTCCGGAGTCTTACCAATAAGAAATTTAAAGCAAATTGTTTTAGTTGGTGCCTTGGCTATATTTGCTCTAACTCTTTATACCAATCAGTATTTCCATGGAGGTGTTTTTGGAACTCTTCATAATAAATCTGTAAAACCTAAAGTGGAACTAAGTGATGCTTCTATAAAAAATAATACTTTAGAGTTTGAAGTTTTTAGAGTAGAGGGAGCAGATGTTTATGGTTCGTTCTTAATTGGTATTCAGTTATTAGACAGTAATGGAAATATAGTTTTGAATAAAAATGGAGCAGATCTTTCTAAGTTCAATTTAGACAATATTAGTAATTATTATATAGCTAAAGTGAAGCCAGGAAAACACAGTTTAATTATTCCGTTGGGGGCTAAAGCTATTCTATCTATGAATTTAGAAGGGATGAAATATGCAAAAAACGAAACTTACAAGCTAAAACTTATAGATATTAGTGGCGCAGAATGGGAGATTCAAATTGAAAAATAGGATCTCTTTTTTATAAAGAAAACTTCCCTGAAAGACCATGAGTTTGGCAGGGAAGTTTAATTTTTTAATGGTATAAATATTTTCAAGAGAAGAGATATAAAGTTTTTTTAGCCGCTATCTGGAAATCCTAATCATTACTCAAATCTCATAACAGAAGTTTTGAATGTCTGTTTGCTATATAAGACGTGTCCATGGTTTTTAAACTAAAACCTTAATAAGCTCTATATTCACTTCATGTTTTCCTTCAAAAGAAATAATATTTATGTCCTTTCCAAACAGTTTTTTACCTCTATTTATTTCTTGGATCATGCGTTTTTCATCTAGATATGGATCTTCTGTTCCATATATTATAGAAACTTTAGCGTTTAAAAAATCGAAATTTTCAGGCTCTAACTCTATCGGGATTCCTCCAGAATGCATGACTAATTGTTCACAATTCAATTTTCTTTTCGCCACATATCTCAATGCAACACTTACTCCTTGAGAATAACCTAACACAATTAAATTTTTATCTTTTGGAATGTTTTCAGCTTCAAAAACAGCATCAAAGTAATTCATAATATTCTCTGTTTCTCTAAGCGTGTTTTCTTTAGTTAACCAACTAGAGCCCACATGTTTTAACTTGGGTGGTAAGTAATATTTGCTTTGCGCTTGCGGAGCAATTATATAGTTTTCTTCAGCGTTTAAGCCGGTAAAGTATCTTAAAAAATAGCGACTTAAAAAGCCCATTCCATGACAAACAAACCAAACGTTTTTTGTTTTATCTGTTAGGCTGTTTAACGTAGAATAACTATTGGTAGTTGTGTATGATATTTGTCTTTCTTCTAAATTCATTTTGTACTTTTACATTTCGATTTTAAAAATACAATTTTCTATGCAATTATCTAAAGAAAGTGTGCTAGCAAAAGCCAATGCAGCCAGTAAAAACACCTTAATGGAAACTTTAAATATTGAAATGGTCGATTATGGTTCCGATTTTCTAGTAGCTCGAATGCCGGTTAATTCCAGAGTTTATCAGCCAGACGGTGTTTTGCATGGAGGCGCAACGGCTGCCCTTGCAGAAAGTGTTGGTAGTTTTGCATCGCATATATTTATAGATATAGAAAATAAATTTGTGCGCGGATTGGAAATTACTGCGAATCATTTAAAAAGTGTAACAGAAGGTTATGTATACGCTAAAGCTACGTTTTTACACAAAGGTAGAACCACTCAATTAATAGATATTAGAGTAACGGACGATAACGATAACCTAATTTCTGTTTGTAGATTATCAACTATTTCACTTCCAAAAAAGAAATAATGATCTCCGACGAATTTTTTCAAAATATTCAACAGCAATTAATAGAACAGTTGCCCTTTGTAGTATATAGAAAACCTAAAGAAGCTGAGGTAAAAGCCATGCTTCAAGAAACAAATAAATTATATACAATTAAAGACTATTCAGAAGAGGGTTTTGTTTTTGCTCCTTTTGATTCAACCAAGCTTTCTGTTTTAATTCCTGTTAAAGATTCTCTAACTATAACTTGCGGTTCTGTAAATTTAAACCTATTTACTAAACAAAGCCGAGTAAATGCGGGAGTAGAAGCAGCTCAAAATACTGAAGCCGCTCATAAATATCATATAGAATTGGTTCAAAAGGGAATTGATGTTATAGAGGAGAAGTTATTTCAAAAAGTTGTTTTATCAAGATGCGAAAAAGTAGGTCTTAAGGATGTAAACCCATTAGACACTTTAAAGAGTTTACTTCAAAACTACCCAACGGCTTTTGTGTACTGTTGGTATCATCCAAAAATAGGATTATGGCTTGGTGCTACACCAGAAAGTTTAATTGCCACAGAAGGCTCCCGTTTTAAAACGATGGCATTGGCCGGAACACAGAAATTTGAGGGCACAGAAGATGTTCTTTGGCAAAACAAAGAAAAAGAAGAGCAACAATTTGTCACAGATTTTATTTTGCAGAACCTAGAAGGAGCTACAGAAAACGTTCATACTTCAGATGTTAAAACAGTTAAAGCAGGTAATTTGCTTCATTTGCAAACTAATATTTCTGGAATTTTAAATTTCAAGAACTCTAGTTTTAAAGAATTACTTAATCAATTACATCCAACTCCAGCGGTTTGTGGAATGCCAAAAGAAGAAGCAAAGCAATTTATTATAAAAGAAGAAAATTATAATAGAGAATTTTATACAGGGTTTTTAGGGGAATTAAATTTAAAACAAAAAACCTCTAGAAACACCAATAGACGTAATGTTGAAAATAATGCATATGCTTCTATAAGGAAGGTCTCCAGCCTATTTGTAAATCTGCGTTGTATGCAAATATTAGATGGAAATGCATTAATTTACGTAGGAGGAGGTATTACTAAAGATTCTAACCCTGAAGCAGAATGGCAAGAAACTAGAGCCAAATCTTTAGTGATGAAAAAGGTATTACAATAGTTTTATTTCGCTGGGCTATTTATTACATTTACAGTCAGATTTTTTCTAAGATGCTATATTCAAAAATCCCTCTGGCTCAAACTGTTATTCAGTTGTGCAAAGCCAAAAACATTCAACATATTGTAATTTCTCCAGGAAGTAGAAATGCACCCTTAACTATTGGGTTTACTAACGACCCGTATTTTACTTGCTACAGTATTGTAGACGAGCGTTGTGCCGGGTTTTTTGCCTTAGGTATTGCCCAACAAATAGAAAGCCCTGTAGCACTAGTTTGTACCTCTGGAAGTGCTTTGTTGAATTATTATCCAGCAATTTCAGAAGCTTTTTACAGCAATATTCCTCTAGTAGTTTTATCGGCAGACAGACCTAGATATTTAGTGGGGATTGGAGATGGACAAACCATCAATCAGAAAGACGTATTTGCCAATCATATATTGTTTTCGGCCAATCTAAGACTGAATTTTGAACATGCACCTAAAAATCTAAACGAGTCTGAGCCAGCAATTATTAGATCGATAGAAAATAAACTGGAACGCATGCTTGGAGTTAAGCAAGAATTGGATGAGGAAAATGAAACCAAAATTAATACGGCCATTAATAGAGCTGTTTTATCAAATGGTCCCGTTCATATTAATATTCCTTTTGAAGAACCTTTGTATGAAACTACAGAGACTCCCATAGCCAACCCAAAAGTTATTGATGTTGAAGTAAAAAAGAAAAAAATTGACGATTTCTTTATTCAAGAATGTTACGACGATTGGAATAGCTATCCTAAAAAAATGATTTTGGTTGGAGCCAATAAACCGGACCAAGTGGAACAGAAAATTCTGGACGAATTAGCTAAAGATACTAGTGTTATAGTGTTAACAGAGACTACTTCTAACATTCATAACAAACAGTTTTTTAATAGTATTGATAAGTTGATTGCGCCATTAACTGAAGAGGAGTTTAAAGACTTACAACCAGATATTTTAGTAACTTTTGGAGGATTGATTGTTTCAAAGAAAATAAAAGGTTTCTTGCGTAAATTTCAACCAAAACATCATTGGCATATTGATAAAAAATCTGCAAATGATACATTTTTCTGTTTAGATAAACATATAGAAGCTACGCCAAATCAGTTTTTTAATTCTTTATTACCTAGACTAACTCATTTTGTAAAAAGCGATTATAGTTCGTATTGGAATGAAATAAGGGCAAAGAGAAAAGAAAAGCATAAAGAATATGTAGAAAACATTCCTTTTTCCGATTTTAAGGTTTTTGATATTGTTATAAATAACTTACCAGAGCAACTGGTTTTACAATTAGGGAATAGCTCAGCCATTAGATATTCTCAACTTTTCGACTTAAATAAAAATATCCCAGTTTTTTGTAACCGTGGTACAAGCGGAATAGATGGAAGTACAAGTACAGCTATTGGGTGTTCTAAGGCTCATAAAAAGCCTACTGTTTTAATTACTGGCGACTTAAGTTTCTTTTACGACAGCAATGCTTTGTGGAACAACTATATTCCTAATAACTTTAGAATTATTATTATAAATAATCAAGGAGGAGGAATTTTTAGAATTCTCCCAGGACATAAAGACAATAAAAAATTTGATACTTATTTTGAGACCACACACAAGCTCTCGGCAAAACACCTTTGTAAAATGTACGAGTTAGATTATGTATCAGCCTCCAATGAGAAACAATTAAAAACTCTATTAAAAACATTTTTTAACGAATCTGATCAGCCAAGAGTATTAGAGATTTTTACGCCAAGAACTATCAATGATCAAGTGTTATTAGATTATTTTAAATTTATAAAATAAATAGAAAGAACACATATTTTTAGTTTAATCTGTTTTTTAATATTAAAACAATAAAAAATTAAAATATTAAGAAAATATCAATGGATTATGCTGTCAAATTATATTAATAATGATTATATTTAAAATCTATTTATTATTAATCTCAAAATTAAATTTAACATGGGAAAAAGAGACGACTTAATTGTAAAGTATGCAGCAGATTTAAAAGACAAATGTGGTGTTAATCCAGATATGGACTTACTAACAAAAGTCACCATTGGTTGTGGACCATCAATTTATAATGCAGATGCATCAACAGTTTCTGGAACAGATCCTTCAGAATTAGCTACTGTAAAAAATAATTTTTTAATAAAAAAACTAGGTTTAAAAGATAGTCCAGATTTGGATAAAGGAATTCAAGCCGTATTGGACCAATACGGACAATCTAATAGAAATAAATATAGAGCAGTAGTTTATTATTTATTAACCAAACATTTTAAAAAAGAATCAGTTTATAAATAGACTGTTTAAATAGCATTTAAGCGTTACTTTTCTATTTGTGGAATAGTAACGCTTTTTTTATTTCTAATAACGAATATTATTACCTTTGTAGCATGATAAATTTAGGAGAATACAATACCTTAGAAATAATTCGAGAATCTGAACAAGGAATTTATTTGGCAGATAATGAAGGAAACGAAATATTACTACCAAATAGATATGTACCAGAATCGTTTATAATTTGGGAAAAAATAGAGGTTTTTGTCTATTTAGATAATGAGGAACGCTTAGTTGCAGTAACAGATAAACCTTATATCAAAAAAGGCGATTTTGCTTTATTAAGATGTAATGCTGTTACAGAACATGGTGCCTTTTTAGATTGGGGTATGCTTAAGGAACTGTTTTGTCCTTTTGGAGAGCAAGCTTTTAAAATGAAAAAAGGAGGCTGGTATTTTGTCTATTGTTTTTTAGATGAAAAGACTAACAGATTAGTGGCTTCTAGTAAAACTAATCAGTTTTTAGATAATAAAGAGCTTACTGTTAAAGAGTTTGAAGAAGTGGATTTAATTGTCTCTCATCCTTCAGATTTAGGTATGAATGTTATTATTAATAAAAAACATTTAGGCCTTATTTTTAAAGATGATATTTTCCAAGATCTTAGTGTAGGCGATCGTTTAAAAGGTTATATCAAGAAAATTAGACCTGATAATAAAATCGATGTTGTTTTAGGCCAAATAGGTTATAGAAACATTGAACCTAATGCCGATGCTATTATGATAGAACTTCGTGATAATAGTGGGTATCTAAAACTAACAGATAAGTCTAACCCTGAAGATATTAAGCAAATTCTTCAGATGAGTAAAAAAAGCTTTAAGAAGGCTGTTGGAACTTTATATAAACAAAGACTTATAGAAATTAAAGAAGATGGGATTTATTTGATATAACCAGCTGTTCCGTTTTAAATATCTCACTAAGCCATGTATCAGCTTGTTCTAAAGAATTAAATAATTTACGATTAATTTTTTTGAAAAAATAATTTTCTAAATCGAAATGTATTGTTTGACTACAGTTATAGCCTACTACGGCTGTAGCAACTAGATTTGGAACTTCTTTTTCAAGTTTTACAGCATCAGATGGTACTGTATTATAAGGATTAATTTTGTTTACAATTAGCCCAAATGGTCTGTTATTGGGAAAGTATTTATTTCTCTTAGCCATAATAGGTTGTATGGCACTAAAAGAAACAAGAGTATCTTTGGCGTATTCTACCACAATAAAATCTTCAAAAAAATAGAAAGTCCCAACCTTAAGTTCATAGGTTTTTATTATGCGATGTGAAAGATGAGATTCACGAATTGAGATGGCCATATTATTTTTTGTTGTCGTTTTTTTTAATTTCTAGTTCATCTTGAATCCAGTTTGCTGCTTCTATTAAATTATTAAAGCGCTTTCTGGGAATGGAAAAATAATGATCTTCTAGATCTAATACTTTTGTTGTCACTTCACTGTAAGAAACAATAGCATAAGCAGATAAATAATTTGAAAAATTAGAATTCTCGAACATATCAATAAGATTAACCGAATAAGAGTTAATTCTATTTGAAATAAAACCAACGGGTTTAGAATTATATTTTTCTTTACCCATTTCCATAATATCTTCAAATTGAGCAAAAGAAACATGACTTTCTTCTTTAAACTCTGCAATAATAAAATCTTTAAAGAAATAAAAATCACCTATTTTAGAAGCGATAGTATCTTCTATCAAATGTGTAATAGACGAATTTACAACCTTCATAATCTTTTGTAATTTGGGGGCAAGTTATAAAATGTAGATGATAATTAGAAGGTACGACACCATAAAAAATATAAGGTTGGTTAAAATTGCTCGAAAATACTTATTTTTGATGCTTTAAATTAAAACTAAATTTATGAAGGATATTGATTGGGTTGTAGCCAAAGAGTACGAAGATATTACCTATAAGAAATGTAATGGAGTGGCTAGAATAGCTTTTAATAGGCCAGATGTTCGAAACGCATTTAGACCAAAAACTACTAAAGAATTATACGACGCTTTTTACGATGCCAGTGAAGATGTAAGCATAGGTGTTGTTTTACTTTCTGCTGAAGGTCCTTCCACCAAAGACGGTGTATATTCCTTCTGTTCTGGAGGCGATCAAAAAGCAAGAGGACATCAAGGTTATGTGGGGGATGATGGCTACCACAGGTTGAATATTTTGGAAGTACAACGACTTATTAGGTTTATGCCAAAAGCCGTAATTGCAGTGGTTCCAGGATGGGCAGTTGGAGGAGGGCACAGTTTACACGTAGTTTGCGATTTAACTCTAGCCAGTAAAGAACATGCTATTTTTAAACAAACAGATGCTGATGTTACAAGTTTCGATGGGGGTTATGGCTCGGCCTATTTAGCAAAAATGGTAGGACAGAAAAAAGCCCGTGAAATCTTTTTCTTAGGAAGAAATTATTCAGCTCAGGAAGCTTACGAGATGGGCATGGTAAACGCTGTAATACCTCATGAAGAGTTAGAAAGTACAGCTTATAATTGGGCTCAGGAAATTTTAGCTAAATCTCCAACATCTATAAAAATGTTAAAATTTGCTATGAATCTAACAGACGATGGAATGGTAGGCCAGCAGGTATTTGCAGGAGAGGCAACTCGCTTAGCATATATGACAGACGAGGCGAAAGAAGGGCGTGATGCCTTTTTAGAAAAACGCAAACCTAACTTTCCAAAAAAATGGATTCCTTAAATCTATAGACTTTAAACGTATTTATGTCAAAAAAATATAAAACCTGGTTGTCTGCCTTTAGGTTAAGAACACTTCCATTGTCTATTTCAGGAATTATTGTAGCTGCTAGTCTAGCAGAATACAATGGCTTTTTTAATTGGTCGATATTCGTTTTAGCTCTTTTAACCACTTTAAGCTTACAAATATTATCTAACCTGGCAAACGATTATGGAGATGGTATTAAAGGAACAGATAATCACGAACGTATTGGACCACAACGCGCCATACAAAGTGGAGAAATCACTCCAGAAAAAATGCTTGATGCTATAAAAATAAACATTCTTATAACTATCGGCTTGGCTCTTCTATTAATTCTATCTGCTTTTGGATCAAAACATTTCCTTTTAGGCTTGTTATTTTTCGGGATTGGTCTGGTGTCTATTTATGCCGCTATAAAGTATACCGTTGGAAGTAATGCTTATGGATATAGAGGATTAGGAGACTTGTTTGTATTTGTGTTTTTTGGACTTGTTAGTGTTATTGGAGGTTATATTTTATTTTCAAAACAATTAGATCATGTCGTTTTCCTTCCAGCTTTTACTATTGGTTTGCTTAGTGTTGCAGTATTAAATTTAAATAATTTACGTGATATTAATTCCGATAGAAATGCTAATAAAAACACCCTAATTGTTAAAATGGGGTTCGAGAATGGTAAAATCTATCATTATTTTTTGGTGGGTTCTGCTATTGTATTATCTGCACTTTTTGGAATTCTTTACTACACATCTGTTTTCAACCTAATATTTTTTATAGCTTATATTCCTTTAATTAAACATTTAATTGTTGTAAAGAACAATACAGAACCAAAACTGTTAGATCCTGAGTTAAAAAAATTGGCTTTATCTACTTTTGCTTTAAGCGTTTTGTTAGCAATTGGTCATTTATTATAATGAACTAAATATAATAAAACAAGGTAATTAGTTGTAATTCAGATTAATATGTTTTATATTTATTGTATTGATACTCTATTATCAATATTTTGAAGCATATTAAATAGCTTCATATTTTGGGGATTGAAAAACTCAAGCAAATTACTAAAATTTGTTTGAGTTTTTTTGTAAATTCCAGTTTCAATCTATTAAAATCTCTCAAAATGAAAATTACTTTTTACGGTCACGCTAGTTTAGGAATTGAAGTTAATGACGTTCATATTTTAGTTGATCCATTTATTTCGGCTAATGAAAAAGCGTCGCATATAGATTTAGAGTCTTTAAAAGCAGACTATATTTTATTAACTCATGCACATCAAGATCATATTTTGGATGTTGAAGCCATTGCTAAACGTACAGATGCTGTAATTGTATCTAACTTTGAAGTGGTAACACACTTTCAAAATAAAGGTTTTGAAGGTCACCCTATGAATCATGGAGGGAGTTGGGATTTTGAATTTGGAAATGTAAAGTTTGTTAATGCCATTCATACATCTTCTTTTCCAGATGGGAGTTATGGCGGACAACCAGGAGGTTTTGTAATTGAAGGCGAACGTAAAAATATTTATATAGCAGGTGATACCGCCTTGACAATGGATATGAAATTAATCCCTATGCAAACTAAATTAGATCTGGCTATTCTACCAATTGGAGATAATTTTACCATGGGAGTAAATGATGCTATCCTCGCTAGTAATTTTATAGAATGCGATAAAATTCTTGGTTATCACTTTGATACGTTTGGCTATATAGAAATAGACCATGAAGAGGCTAAACGTAAATTCTTCGATAAAAATAAAGATTTAATGCTATTAGAAATAGGGGAGAGTATCGAACTTTAATTTTTTCAAAATCTTATAATTATAGCTTCAAAAAGATATGATGTATAGTGAATGATAAGCAGGTTTTTAACCTTGAGATAACTGTGTAAATTACCCCACTGTAATAAAAGAAAGCAATTCAACTGTAACAGTTAAGAAAAAAGATTATCTATACTATATAACCTTACAAAAACATATCTCATGAATTTATTATACAAGATGTCTATCAAAGTTTTAGCAATTACTTTATTATTGTTTTCAACAACTGTATTTTCCCAAAATAGGAATATTGCTGTCAATAGCTTTAATAAGGTAATTGTTAGTCCTCATATTGAGGTTACTTTTAAAACAGGTGAAAAGGAAGAGGTTATAATAGAACATATTAGCGAGCCTTTAGAAAAGTTTCATGTGGAAGTTAAAAAGCACACCTTACAATTATATTTAGACGGAGCAGAATACACAACAAAAAAGGATATTGAGAAAAGCTCGAAAAACAGAACTGTACCATTATATAAAGGTACTGTAGTGAAAGTTATTGTAGTCTATAAAAAGGCTGTTAGTTTTTCTTTGCGTGGCGAAGAAAGAATAGTATTTGATAGTCCTGTTAATTCAGATAGAATGACACTAAATATTTATGGTGAATCTCAGGTTTATATGAATGATGTTGAATTAAAAGATCTGAAAGTAACTATTTATGGTGAGAGTTTTTTCAAAATTGAAAAAGGAACTGTTGTGAACCAAAAGATAACTGCTTATGGTGAATCTAATGTCAACACTTTAGATGCACAAAGTAAATCCACCAAAATTACAGCATACGGAGATGGTAGTTTTCAGTTTAATGTATCTGATAGGTTAAAGATAGTATCTTATGGAGAACCGACTGTAACTTATAAAGGTAACGCTAGATTGGATAGTGGAATTTCTATTGGAGAAGTAGAGATTGTAAAACTAAATTAAAGTTTAGGTAACCTTGCTTTTTAGTACTAGCTTATGTAGTAACTTAGGAAAAAAACGTTTTAAATATACCCCTAAAACCTCCTTTTTTCCAATATAGGCTTCAAATTTCTCTTTACGTATAGCTTGTATCATTTTTTTAGTGAATACATCTACGTTTAATCCGTTTTCGGTCATTGTGTCTTGATGTATTTGTTTGCTTCCATCTGAAGTTAATGCATTTCTGGCTACGTCGGTATTTACAAATCCCGGACAAATCATGGTTACTTTTATATTATCTGCACTATGCTCTAACCTTAAAGCGTCAAAAAATCCATGTAAAGCATGTTTTGCTCCGCAATAGGCTGACCGTAAGGGGGAACTAAACTTTCCCATAAGGCTGGAAACAACAACATAATGTCCGGTTTTATTAGCTACAAAATGAGGTAAAAGAGCTTTGCTTAAAGCTACAGTTCCCAAATAATCTACTTCCATTAGTTTTCTGTCTACAGCTATATCTGTATCAATTATGGGAGAACGTTGACTAATTCCTCCATTATTAATAAGGATATCTATTTTACCGAATAAAGAAATTGCATCTCCAGCAATAGAAGCATGCGTTTCTGTTTCTGCTAAGTCTAATGTTAAAACAGCTATATTTTCAGGTTGCTTGCATAATGCTTTTACTTTTTCTAATTCAGCTTTTCTTCGAGCAGAAAGTATCAGTTTACAATTCTCATTAGAAAGTGTTATAGCTAAACTTTTGCCAATGCCACTTGAAGCTCCGGTAATCCAAATTACTTTTTCATTAAGGGTCATACAATCTCATTTTTATTATCAACTGAAAACTGAGACGGTGACTTTAAACCGGCATCAAGCCATTCTTTTCTCAAATCATCACTCGATTTTCCAGTTCCATCATGTTTCCAACCTGGAGGTTTTACTAAATATTTAATCCGGTTAGAAATAGATTTTTTTCCAGAAAACACATCTTTTAACATATGATACCATTCTAAATAAGCAACTTTAATTGGGTTATACGTATGGATGTTTTCTACCAATCCATAAATAACTTTTTCGTCATCTAATTCAGCTTGGAAAGTTCCAAAAAGTTTATCCCAGATAATTAGGATTCCTGCGTGGTTTCTATCCAAATAAATAGGGTTACTTCCATGGTGTACTCTGTGGTGAGAAGGCGTATTCATTACAGCTTCAA
This sequence comes from Xanthomarina sp. F1114, assembly GCF_026410255.1. GTDB lineage: Bacteria > Bacteroidota > Bacteroidia > Flavobacteriales > Flavobacteriaceae > Xanthomarina. The sequence goes on along the minus strand of NZ_JAPMLL010000005.1, from coordinate 126,553 downwards.
ACCATTTTGGTAGTTTGTTAATGGTTTCGGTATGAATCCAGAATTGATATAACAGACTTATAGACATTTGCAATAAAATCATGGCTGGATGAAACCCAAGTAAAGGCAACCATAACCAAAACACAAAGGAATAAAAACCACCAGACCAAGTTTGTCTTAAGGCCGTACTTAAATTATAATGTTCTGAGGAATGATGCACCACATGCGAAGCCCAAAAAAGTCTACATTCATGAGAAACTCTGTGGAACCAATAATAAGATAAATCGTCTACAAAAAATAACAAAATAACACTCCACCAAGCCAATGGAATAGTGAATAATCTAAAGTTTTCATACACAAAAAAGAAAGCCAATAAAACCAAACCTTTGCTAACTAAATTAATAGCAACATTACCCAAGCCCATGGCAATAGATGTAAAGGCATCTTTAGTTTCGTAAGTTTTAATTTTTTGTCTGGTTGTAATAAACAATTCCAGAAGCATGGAAACTATAAAAAATGGAATGGCAAAATAAATAAGATTTGGAAATTCTGGCATGACTATTTAATATATATTGAAGTCTAATGTACAAAATATTTTGAGTATTTTTGAAACTAACTATGAAAGCAAATTACCAGAATTATATTTTAAATTTTAAACAAGCCAGTGGTACGTCTAGAGGGATTTTAAAAACTAAGGAAACTTGGTTTATAATTCTTGAAAAAGACGGAAAAACTGGTGTTGGAGAATGTGGTTTATTTAGAGGATTGAGTGTAGACGATGTACCACATTACGAAGATATTTTAAAATGGACCTGTTTAAATATTCATTTAGGATTACCTGTTTTATTGGATGAACTTTATAAGTTTCCAAGCATTCAATTAGGACTTGAAACGGCATTTGCTTCTCTTAATAGTAAAGATCCTTTCGAGATATTTCCATCAGAATTTACTCAAAGTAAAGATGCCATTTCTATTAACGGCTTGATTTGGATGGGAAGCGAAGCCTTCATGAAACAACAAATTAAAGAAAAAATTGAAGCTGGGTTTTCATGTATTAAAATGAAAATTGGCGCTATCGATTTTCAAACGGAATTTAATCTTTTAAAATCCATAAGAAAAGAGTTCTCTCCAAAAGACATCGAATTACGTGTAGATGCTAATGGTGCATTCTTAGTTGAAGAAGCTTTAGAAAAACTAAAACTACTTTCAGAATTAGATATTCATTCTATAGAACAACCTATAAAACAAGGTCAAATTGAAGATATGGCTAGTTTGTGTGAAAAAACACCTTTACCAATTGCTTTAGACGAAGAGTTAATTGGTGTTTTTTCAAAAGAAAAAAAGACAACCTTACTTGAAACAATAAACCCTCAATATATTATTTTAAAACCAAGTTTGGTTGGTGGTTTTTCAGGAAGTAAAGATTGGATTGATTTATCCGAAAAACAAAATATAGGTTGGTGGATTACAAGCGCTTTAGAGAGTAATGTGGGCTTAAATGCGATTGCACAATGGACTTATACCCTAAACAGTGCTATGCCTCAAGGACTTGGAACAGGGAGTTTATTTACTAATAATTTTGCTTCGCCTTTAAATGTAAAAAATGGTACATTGCAGTACCAAAAAAATGAAAACTGGAATTTTAATTTATAACCTATGTATATAGCTCAAGCTTTTAACGTCTTACACGATTGGTGGAGATATTTAGTTGGAATAGTTTTAATTGTTATTGCTGTGGTAATCGGACAAATTCCGTTTACAGTGGCTGTTTTTATGAAAGCCATGAACGATGGTGAAAGTGTTTTTGGTTTGGATGAAACGAAAATGATGACCATGTTGGAGCCAAATTTAAATCTATTTTTAATGCTACTCTCTTTTGCTTTTGGGTTAGTTGGATTGTTTTTGGTAGTAAGACTTCTTCATAAACAAAGTATTACATCCTTAACTACAGCCAGGAGTAAAATAGATTGGAAACGTATCTGGTTTGCCTTTATACTTTGGGGTGTGGTAAGCTCTGGATTTATTTTTCTTGATTACTATTTAACTCCGGAAGATTATGTAGTAAATTTTAAAATGCAGCCATTTATTATTTTATGTGTTATAGCCGTTGTATTAGTTCCTTTACAAACAAGTTTTGAAGAATATCTATTTAGAGGTTATTTAATGCAAGGAATTGGTGTTTTAGCAAAAAATAAATGGGTGCCATTACTTACTACGTCTGTTGTTTTTGGAATGTTACATATTGCAAATCCTGAAGTAGACAAATTAGGAAATGTTATTATGGTCTATTATATAGGAACAGGTTTGTTTTTGGGAATAATGACTTTAATGGACGAAGGAATGGAGCTTGCGCTTGGTTTTCATGCTGCAAATAACTTGTTTACGGCTTTACTGGTTACGGCAGATTGGACGGCATTCCAAACACATTCGGTTTTAAAAGATATGTCTGAACCAACTACAGCTGCTTTCTCTGAAATCTTTGTGCCTGTTTTTATTGTGTTTCCTCTGTTGTTGTTTATTTTTTCAAAAAAATATAACTGGTCTAATTGGAAAGATAAATTAGTTGGTCCCGTTGAAGCTCCATTAAAAGAATCTCTTATTTCAGAAATAGGAATTGAAGACTCTATCATTGAAGAAAACAATAACATAGATTAATACTTATGATTCCTACTTACGATAAAGTCCACAATCACTTTAAGTTAAATAATAAGTCCTATAATCGCGATGAGTTAAAGGAAGTTGCGTACAGCTTTATTAAAGAAGGAAGTCCCTCAGAAAAGGCATTAGGCGATTTTTTAGCCGATTGGTTGGATGCAAAAGATTATATAAAATCTAAAACATCTGGAACAACAGGGAAACCAAAAATCATTAAAATTAAAAAGCAAGCCATGGTATATTCTGCCATAGCTACAGGAAATTATTTTGGTTTAAAACCAAAAGATAGAGCTTTACATTGTTTACCTACGCAATTTATTGCTGGGAAAATGATGTTGGTTAGAGCCATTATTTTAGGCTTACAAGTAGATGTTATTGAACCGGGAACTACTTTAAATTTTAGTTCTAAGAAACACTACCATTTTGCTGCTATGATTCCCATGCAAGTGCAGCAGAATTTAAAAAAACTAACTCATATAAAAACGCTTATTGTTGGTGGAGCCCCCATGTCGTCTGAGCTTATAGATCAACTTCAGCCTTTGCAGACTAAGGTATACGCAACTTATGGCATGACTGAAACTATCACGCATATTGCCATAAAAAAATTAAACAACTTTACTAATTCGGAAAGTGTTTCTAATACTTATTATGAAGTATTACCAAGTATTCATATTTCTCAAGATGAAAGAGAATGCTTAGTTATTGAAGCACCAAAACTTTCTAAAGAAAAAATTACCACCAATGATGTAGTAAAGCTACATTCAGAAAAAACTTTTGAATGGTTAGGAAGATTTGATAATGTGATAAATTCCGGTGGTATTAAGTTCTTTCCTGAGCAGATAGAGGAAAAATTAAAAGGAAAAATTTCAAATAGGTTTTTTATAGCTTCGGAAGAAGATGACAAACTTGGTGAGAAACTAATTCTTGTTTTGGAAGCGGTTAAGAATGACTTATCGAACACAGTTTTTAAAGACTTAGATGCATACGAAAAACCAAAGAAAATCTACACAGTTTCGAAATTTAGTGAAACCACATCTGGTAAAATTCAGCGTTTACAAACAATAGCTGCCATTAATAACTAAATTATGCTTATTTTATAACTATTAATCTGTTAGATGTTTTCATATTCATAAAATGTAATAGAAAACAAAAAACCTTGAAAGTTACAAGGGTTTAAAAGAAAATTCTCCTAATTAAATCACTTCTAAGGTTTTAGATAATCCGTTGCTAATATTCAAAAAACGAAATAATTTAAACTTGAATAACTCCTAAGTTAAACTTTTTTTCAATAGGAGCGTGGTTGGCTGCTTCAATTCCCATACTAATCCATTTTCTAGTATCTAAAGGATCTATAATAGCATCTGTCCAGATTCTGGAAGCCGCATAATAAGGAGACACCTGCTTGTCGTATCTATCTTTAATTTTATTAAATAACTCTTCTTCTTTCTCTTTAGTAATGACTTCGCCTTTCTTTTTAAGAGAAGCTGTTTCAATTTGTAATAATACTTTTGCTGCAGAATTTCCGCTCATTACAGCCAATTCGGCACTTGGCCATGCTACAATCAATCTTGGATCGTAAGCTTTTCCACACATGGCATAGTTTCCTGCGCCATAGCTATTTCCTAATATAATGGTAAATTTTGGCACCACAGAATTACTTACAGCATTTACCATTTTGGCACCATCTTTAATAATTCCACCATGTTCACTTTTAGATCCAACCATAAAACCAGTAACATCCTGTAAAAAGACTAAAGGAATTTTCTTCTGATTACAATTAGCAATAAACCTCGTGGCTTTATCTGCGCTATCGTTATAAATAACACCCCCAAACTGCATTTCGCCTTTTTTGGTTTTCACTAATTTTCTCTGATTTGCTACAATACCAACAGCCCAACCATCAATTCTGGCATAGGCTGTAATTATGGTCTTTCCGTATCCAGCTTTATATTCATCGAACTCAGAATTATCAACTAAACGTTTGATAATTTCATACATATCATATTGATCTGCTCTCGATTTAGGTAAAATTCCGTAAATATCTTCTTGCTTTTCCTTTGGTTTCTTAGCATCGGCTCTGTTATAACCTGCTTTATCAAAATCGCCAATTTTATCAACTACACTTTTAATTCTATCTAAAGCATCTTTATCGTCTTTTGCTTTATAGTCTGTAACACCAGAAATTTCACAATGTGTTGTAGCACCTCCAAGAGTTTCATTGTCGATAGTTTCACCAATGGCAGCTTTAACCAAATAACTTCCTGCTAAAAAGATACTTCCTGTTTTATCAACTATCATGGCTTCGTCGCTCATAATTGGTAAATAAGCACCACCAGCTACACAACTTCCCATAACAGCAGCAATTTGTGTAATTCCTAAACTGCTCATAATGGCATTATTTCTAAAAATACGTCCGAAATGTTCTTTATCTGGAAAAATTTCGTCTTGCATTGGTAAATACACACCAGCAGAATCAACTAAATATATAATTGGCAATCTGTTCTCTATAGCTATTTCCTGAGCACGTAAATTCTTCTTTCCGGTAATTGGAAACCAGGCACCAGCTTTTACTGTGGCATCGTTAGCCACAACCATACATTGTTTTCCTTTAATGTATCCAATTTTAACAACTACACCTCCAGAAGGGCAGCCACCATGTTCTTCGTACATATCTTCTCCGGCAAAAGCAGCTATTTCTATGCTATCTCTTTTAGCGTCTAAAAGATAATCTATGCGTTCTCTAGCAGTCATTTTGCCTTTTGCATGATGTTTTTCAATATTTTTTTCGCCGCCACCAAGTTTTACTTGAGCAAAACGCTTTTTTAAATCTGAAACTAAAAGCTTATTATAATCTTCGTTTTTGTTGAAGTTGATATCCATAGAAATAATTATTTGCCACGAATTTACAAAAGAAGAACATGGTTTAAAAGCGAATATTTTGTTAAATAACTTTACATGGAATTAGTTTCCTAGGAATATATAGATGTTTTATGTACATTTGCAACTCTAAACTAAAATAGAATTATGAAAAAGAATAAGATTATCTATTACGTAGCAACTGGTCTTTTAACTGTATTGATATTATTTTCAGCCGGAATGTACTTTTTTAATTATGAAGAAGTAGCACAAATGTTTACGAGCTTTGGTTACCCAACTTATATTATTTACCCATATGCTGTTATTAAGTTGGTAGGCATATTTGTTATTTGGAATCCAAATTTTAATATTATAAAAGAATGGGCTTATGCAGGTTTCTTTTTTGCATTTATTTTAGCCTTTTTTGCACATTTTATGATTAATGATGGGGAGCATATATCGGCATTATTAGCATTAGTTTTATTAATTGTCTCTTATATTTTTAACAAAAAAACGCAAGCTTAATATGAAAAAAATTATTGCATTTGCAGGTAGTAACAGCAAACAATCTATAAATAAACAATTGGTAACATACGCTTCTTCTTTAGTAGATAATGTAGAAGCCAAAGTTTTAGATTTAAACGATTTTGATGTTCCGTTATTTGGAGTAGATCTGGAGGCCAAGATTGGATTTCCCGAGAATGCTAAAAAACTATTGGAAGCAATAAAAAGTGCAGACGGTATTATAATTTCATTGGCAGAGCACAATGGTGCATACTCTTCTGTTTTTAAAAATTTATTTGATTGGATGTCTCGAAAAGAAGGAAAATTATTTTTTGGCAAACCAATGTTACTGATGGCTACATCTACAGGAGGAAGAGGAGGATTATCTGTTTTGGCTATGGCAAAAGATAGATTCCCCAAACACAATGCTCAGATAGTTGCAGATTTTTCATTACCACTTTTTGAAACCAACTTTTCTGATGGTAAAATAACAGATGCAAATCTTGATAGGGAATTAAAACAACAAGTAGAATTATTTAAAAAATCAATTTAATATGGAAATTAAACATATAGATAACGGTAAAAATGGTAAGTTTTTTATTGAAATAGACCAAAAGGAAGAAGCAGAAATGACTTATAAATATATTGATGATAACACCATCGATATAGACCATACAGAAGTAAAAGAGGCATTAAAGGGTCAAGGAATGGGATATAAGCTTATAGATGAGGCGGTCAGTTTTATGAGAAAGAACAATTTAAAAGCTGCTCCTACTTGTTCTTACGCCAAAGCTATTTTGGAGAAGAAAAAAGATGAATATCAAGATGTTATAAAATAAACTAAAATGAAAATCAAGAATTTTTTGTTAATATTTATGATTGCGTGTGCAAGTATAAGTTATGCTCAAGATTCCAAATATCAGTTATCTAGTCATATTTTAGACGTAATTAAACTTTTTGTAAATTATTTTTAAATATGGGAGATTTATCTAAAGATATCAATTCAAAATTTGACAGTGCCAAAGTGAAGGCTTTGATTAATATATTATATACTGCCAATTGGATTTCTAGTTTTCAGAACGACTTTTTTAAACCCTTCGGAATTTCTCCTCAGCAATATAATGTTTTACGAATATTGAATGGAGCAGGTAAAGCATTAAAAGTGCAAACTATTAAAGAACGCATGATTGATCGTTCGCCAAATACAACAAGGTTAATGGATAAGTTAATCGCGAAAGATTTTATTGAACGCTTTCCATGTGCAGATGATAGACGTGTGGTTTTTATTAAATTAACAAACAGAGGCAAGCAGCTTATAGAATCAATTTCAGTTGATTTTAATAAGGATTTATTAAAAAACATCACAGAAGACGAAGCAGAGCAATTAAGTGATTTGTTAGATAAAATGAGATGAATTCATTCTAGTTAAAACAGAAATATTAAAAGGTGATAAAAAAACAAGTCTTCATAACTGCAAAAAAACAACCTTTAAATTTTACACTTAGCCCAGATTAAATATGGCTGAGAATAATAAATAACTTAAATAAGAGAGAGCCACTTTTGTGGGGATTAAAGATGAAAATAGTATTACATAAAGCAGTAGATAGAGGTTTTGCAAATCACGGATGGCTTCAAGCAAACCATTCGTTTAGTTTTGCTAATTATTTCGATAAAGATAAAATGCAATTTGGAGCTTTACGTGTTTTAAACGACGATGTTGTAGCTCCAAAAATGGGTTTCGGAACTCATCCACATGAAAATATGGAGATTATTACAATTCCATTAAGTGGTGTGTTAAAACATCGGGATAATATGCATCAAGATTGGCAACAAGTCCTTCCTAGCGAAGTGCAGGTTATGAGCGCCGGAACTGGTGTACAACATTCTGAGATTAATGGCTCAATAGAAAAGCATTTGAGTTTGTTTCAGATTTGGATTATTCCTAATAAACATAATGTGGAACCACGTTATGGGCAGAAATCATTTCTAGAAACAGATAGAAAAAATAAACTTCAAATATTAGTCACTTCTATTGATGAATCTCATGAAGGTAGCTTAAAAATTCATCAAGATGCCATAATTTCAAGGATTGATTTAGATAGAGATAAGAATTTCAGTTATACTCTAAAAAGTGACGTTCATGGTGTTTATATTATGAATATTTTTGGAGAGGTGACTATTGAAAATACCATCCTAGAAGCCCGGGATGCCATAGGAATTTCAGAAACAGAAACTTTCTCGGTTACAGCAAATGATGATTCAGGCTTACTCTTGATAGAAGTTCCTATGAAATAATGACTCAACCTTCAAATTATGAAAAAGCATCTTTAGGAGTGCTTTTATAGTTTTAAATCCCGATATTTGCATTTCTACTAACAATAAATTTACAGATATAATGGCAATGAATAAAAATACCGTTTTAGCTTGGGCAACTTGGATTATGATTTTTGTAGGATTAGCATTAATTGCTTTAGGAGCATTTAGATATGATGATGTTGCAGGATGGGGGTTTGCTGCTGTAGGAATTGGGTTTTTTGCCGTAGCCTGGGTTTTTAATGCACTTAAAGGAAGAGTGTAATTAGTATTCAGTTGGCAATTAGAGCCACATTTTCAATATTCATTTAACAATTTAAACTTATTTATAAAAATGAGCGACGATAAAAAAGTAATTTTCTCGATGTCTGGTTTAACCAAAACCTATCAGAGTGCAAATACACCTGTATTAAAGAACATTTATTTAAGTTTCTTTTATGGTGCAAAAATTGGAATTTTAGGACTTAACGGTTCTGGTAAATCTACTTTATTAAAAATTATTGCAGGTATTGATAAAAATTATCAAGGCGATGTCGTTTTTTCTCCAGGTTATACCGTGGGTTATCTTGAGCAAGAGCCACAACTAGACAACGATAAAACCGTTATGGAAATTGTAAAAGAAGGAGCAGCAGAAACGGTTGCTATTCTTGAAGAGTACAATAAAATTAACGATATGTTTGGTTTGGAAGAAGTTTATAGCGATCCAGATAAAATGGAGAAATTAATGAACAGACAAGCTGTTTTGCAAGATCAGATTGATGCTTCAGATGCTTGGGAGTTAGATACCAAATTAGAGATAGCCATGGATGCGTTAAGAACTCCAGATGGCGATAAGAAAATTAGTGTGCTTTCAGGAGGTGAAAAACGTCGTGTAGCCTTATGTAGATTGTTATTACAAGAACCTGATGTTTTATTATTAGATGAGCCTACCAACCACTTGGATGCCGAATCTGTACATTGGTTAGAGCATCATTTAGCACAATATAAAGGAACTGTAATTGCGGTAACACACGATAGATATTTCTTAGATAATGTTGCAGGATGGATTTTAGAATTAGATAGAGGAGAAGGTATTCCTTGGAAAGGAAATTACTCTTCATGGCTAGACCAGAAATCTAAGCGTATGGCGCAAGAAGGGAAAGCAGCCTCTAAACGTCAGAAAACCTTAGAGCGAGAGTTAGAGTGGGTTAAACAAGGAGCTAAAGGTAGACAAACCAAGCAGAAAGCACGTTTAAAGAATTACGATAAATTATTAAGTCAGGACCAAAAACAGTTAGACGAAAAACTAGAAATCTATATTCCTAATGGCCCGCGTTTGGGAACCAATGTCATTGAAGCTATTGGGGTAAGTAAAGGTTACGACGATAAATTGTTATACGATAACTTAAACTTCAATTTACCACAAGCGGGGATAGTTGGAATTATTGGTCCAAACGGAGCCGGTAAAACAACTATTTTTAGAATGATTATGGGAGAAGAAACCCCAGACAAAGGCGAATTTAAAGTGGGTGAAACTGCTAAAATTGCTTATGTAGATCAGTCACATTCTAATATTGATCCTGAAAAAACGATCTGGCAAAACTTTAGCGATGAGCAAGAGTTGATAATGATGGGTGGGAAGCAGGTGAATTCTCGTGCTTATTTAAGTCGTTTCAACTTTAGTGGTAGCGAGCAGAATAAAAAGGTAAATATGTTATCTGGAGGAGAAAGAAACAGGCTGCATTTAGCAATGACTCTTAAAGAAGAAGGAAACGTATTGCTTTTGGATGAGCCAACAAACGATTTGGATGTAAACACCTTAAGAGCTTTGGAAGAAGGTTTAGAAAATTTTGCTGGTTGTGCCGTAGTAATTTCTCACGACAGATGGTTTTTAGATAGAATTTGTACCCATATTTTGGCTTTTGAAGGAAACTCTGAAGTTTACTTCTTTGAAGGTAGCTTTAGTGATTACGAAGAAAATAAAAAACAACGTCTTGGTGGCGATTTAATGCCAAAACGAATTAAATACAGAAAGTTAGTTAGATAACTTTTTTGAAAGAATAGTATTAAAAAAGCCTCGATTTTTCGAGGCTTTTTAGTTAATATATTTGTCAGATTTTTATAGCTGTTGTCCTATAAATGTCCAGAATTATTTTTTTTATCATACTCCTTATTGGCTTTAAGCCATTGCTTTTTTAGTGGTAGCGTGTAAAGAAGTTTTTTAGGAATAAAAGTTAAGACTTATACACAATATTAAAAATACGGGGGATAGACGAATACTGCTATATTAGTTATTATCATATAGATGCCCTTCAGTAAAATCTCTATATGATTTTTTGTTTTCGTCCGAATCTAATGAAAATGTTTTATTTAATTTATCGCTTTCTTTTTTTAATAAATAGGACTTTCTCCATCCTAAAATTAATAAAATTAAAAAGAATACAACAGTTATAAATAAGGCTGTAACAATACTAGTTTGTTCTAATAAAGACACAAACAGAACTTTGGGAAATAGTGCAAATTCTAACATGTAGGTACTCGATTTGGTTAATAGCTAATCAAATATAAACAATTTTATTAACTAAACAACTAGTTATTAAAAGTCTAAGAGTTTAATTTTGTATTTTAAATACTCACTTAATATTCGTGCTTTCTATAAGTACAAAAGAATTTGGGCTTTTCAAAGACTAAAATAATTGTAAGAAAATAGTACCTTTTAAAATTAACCAAATTTATTTTTTAATTCGTCAACTATTGATTCAATTTGTTTGTTTTTAGCTTTGTTTTCTAATCTAATAGCAGGTGCTTGTCTTACTTCGCAATTAGAAATGGCACAACGCTCGCAAGTAACTCCAACTTGTGAACTTTTTATTTTTGGAGATTCTAGAAAACGTAATTTTCTTTTTAGTTGTTTGTCAATTAATAGGCCTACACTAATACTTCTAAAATGTTCTTCTCTAAAAGGATCTCTGGTTGCAGACGATAAGACTAGATAATCTATATTATCATCAGGATAATTAGAAATTTGCATATCGAATATATGTTCTTTATTGCTTTTACTGATGTCTTTTAAAACCTTTAAAGATATCCAGCGTCTACAATAATGCTCATTAGTTTCGTTGGCATGTGGGGAATGCTGATGCGATAAATGCAACTCTTTTTTAAGATGAAACCTTTCTGTTCCAGAACGATGTGTAAAGCGTAAAAAGAATAGATTTTGAATATTGAAATCTTTGGGTAAAATATTTGTTAAGCGCTGATAAAACGATTCCGGAGAAGCATTAAAAGAGTTAATGATATCTAGAAAAAATTTCTCATCAAACGCTTTTTTACTGAATAATTGATTTAGCTTTTCTGTAATAATAGCTCGTGGTAATAGTAAGGCTCCAGCAAAATAGGAAGCATAAAAATTGTTCAGTACTTGATCGAAATTCTCAAATTTTATCCAAGAAAAGGTATATAAACGTTCTTTAAATTCTAAATAATTATAAGCAATTTCTTTGGCAAATATGAAGGCTTTCTGAGCATCGTCTATGTTACTTGCGAGTAATAATGTTTTTGTTTTAGGTACAAATACCGATCGTAAATTATCTAAGGCATGATGCTTATTTAATTCTGTTTCATTTAAGGTGTAACCATACTCTTCAACCAATATGTCTTCTAATTCTTTAGACGAAATGGGCTTGGTTAAATCTACTTGATAAGCTTTCGAAAATTTAATAACACTTTGTTCTATGTCCTCAAAATAATTGTTATTTGCTTCCTGAAAAGAACGGACAGAAGCCAAATAAAAACTCTCGCGACTAAAGTTGTAGTTTTGTGCTATTTCAATAATGGTACTTATAAATGCATTCACTTTTGCTGGTGCGTTCGAAATAATATCAATAAGGTTGCTTTCTTTTATTCCGAAGAGTTCAAGAGGGATTTCCTTGAGGATTTTAGACTGAAGTACGTCTCCAATTGGAGCTAAGTTTTTATCTAATTTTAAAGAAACCATTTGATCGTAAGGAACATCCAACTTCTCTGATAAAATTGCTATTTTATCAGGTTTTGGATATTTTTTTCCTTTTTCTATTTCATTTAAATAAGATTTTGATAAGCCTGAAAGTTTAGATAAACCAAAAAGAGATAAATTCTTCTCAGTCCGCTTCTGCTTTAACTTTAAACCAAAAATAAGCTTAATATATTCTTCCTCCATATAAGCAAAGATAAGTTTTTTTGCGAACTTATTGTTTTTGCGAATATTTATTTTTAGCGAACGTTCGCTTGTTTTTTTAAAATGTTTGTTTTATCATTGTAAACAGAAAACAATAACAACATGGAAAACACAGTATTAAGTAAGTCTAAACTTCAATTCTCAAATCAAGTAACTAATTTTTATCCGGAAATTTTATCAGAAGAAGCTCAAGAGTTCATTTTGGCTTTACACGATAAGTTTAATAAAAGCAGGTTAGATTTATTAGAGGCAAGAAAGCAACAACAGCTAAACTTCGATAAAGGTGTTTTCCCGGATTTTCCATTAGAAACTAAAGAAATTAGAGAATCTAATTGGGTTGCAGGCTCTATTCCAAAAGATTTGTTAGATAGAAGAGTGGAAATAACCGGGCCAGTAGATAGAAAAATGGTAATTAACGCTTTAAATTCTGGAGCAAAAACCTTTATGGCAGATTTTGAAGATAGTACAGCGCCTTCTTGGCAGAATATTATGGAAGGCCAGCAAAACCTGATAGACGCCAATAGAAAGACGATTTCTTTTATCAATAAAAAAAATAAAAAAGAGTATCATTTACATTCAGATCCTGCTGTTTTATTGGTTCGTCCAAGAGGCTTACATTTAAATGATAAACACCTTTTGGTTGGCGATAAGCAAGTTTCTGCTAGCTTATTGGACTTTGGTTTATATGTGTTTCATAACACGAAAACACTATTAGAAAATGATACAGCTCCGTATTTCTATCTTCCAAAATTAGAACATTACCTGGAAGCGCGTTGGTGGAATATGGTTTTTGAATTTGCTCAAGACTATTTAAATGTTTCAAAAGGAACGTTTAAAGCAACTGTTTTGGTTGAAACTATAACTGCTAGTTTTCAGTTAGATGAAATTATATACGAGTTGAAAAATCATATTGTAGGATTAAACTGTGGAAGATGGGATTATATTTTTTCATATATCAAAAAGTTTAGAAATCACGCCAATTTTACTGTTCCCACTAGAGACCAGGTTACTATGACATCTCCTTTTATGGATGCTTATTCTAAATTAGTAATACAGCGTTGCCATAAAAGAGGCATTCATGCCATAGGAGGGATGGCGGCACAAATTCCTATTAAAAATGATGAGTATGCAAATATTATTGCCTTAGAAAAAGTGAGAGCAGACAAAGAGCGAGAAGTTAAGAATGGGCATGATGGTACTTGGGTTGCTCATCCCGCTTTGATTAACATTGCTTTACAAGAGTTTGATAAATATATGCCTACCAAAAATCAAATTCATATAAAGAAAGAAGATGTAAAAGTTTCTAAAGAAGATTTACTTGAATTACCAATTGGAACGGTAACAGAAGATGGAATTAGAAAAAATATTAATGTGGCCATTCTATATTTGGAAGCTTGGTTGCGTGGTTATGGTGCGGTTGCCTTATATAATTTAATGGAAGATGCTGCAACGGCTGAAATATCACGAACTCAAATTTGGCAATGGCTTAAAAATGAAGTGATTCTGGAAGATGGTAGAAAATTTAATATAGAACTTTATATGTTCATTTTTGATGAAGAAGTTGAAAAAATTATAAAAGAAGTTGGTGAGCAAAATATTGAAAACACCAAATTCGACTTAGCTATAAAACTATTTGATAAGTTAGTTTTGTCGGATAGGTTTGAAGAATTTTTAACAGAATCAGCTTATCAATATCTATAAAAAAAAATCCTGCGAATGCGCGAACACTCAACAGGATTCAATTATTAATAAATAATAACCTAAAGCAAAAGTATGAAAAATTTAGCACAAACAAATTACAGTTCTGCCTTGCAGACCGTAAGAAATCTCAAAGAAAAGTATGGCACATCATGGAATTCCATAAGTCCGGAAAATGCAGCTAGAATGCTTACTCAAAACCAATTTAAAACAGGAATAGACATCGCTAAATACACAGCAGCCATCATGAGAAAAGACATGGCGGAGTATGATGCAGATTCATCTAAGTATACACAGTCTTTAGGTTGTTGGCATGGTTTTGTGGCTCAACAAAAAATGATAGCCGTTAAAAAGCATCATAAAACAACTGCTAAAAAGTATTTGTATCTTTCAGGGTGGATGGTAGCTGCATTACGTTCGGAATTTGGTCCTTTACCAGATCAATCAATGCACGAAAAAACAGCTGTACCAGCGTTAATAAAAGAGATTTACGATTTTTTACGTCAGGCAGATGCTATTGAATTAAACGATTTGTTTAAAAGGCTGGAAAATGGAGAAGATGTACAAGATCAAATTGATAATTATGAAACTCATATAGTTCCTATTATTGCAGATATAGATGCTGGTTTTGGAAATGAAGAAGCCACGTATTTACTGAGTAAAAAAATGATTGAAGCTGGCGCTTGTGCTATTCAGATTGAAAATCAAGTATCCGATGCCAAGCAATGTGGTCATCAAGATGGGAAAGTAACTGTACCTCACGAAGATTATATTGCCAAATTAAATGCCATTAGATATGCTTTTTTAGAGCTGGGAGTAGAAGACGGAGTTATAGTGGCTAGAACAGACTCTGAAGGTGCTGGTTTAACTCAGAAATTGCCGGTAAGTCAGGAACCTGGCGACTTAGCTTCTCAGTATTTAGCTTTTGTTGAAGCTGAAGAAATTACTATTGGTCAGGCTAAAGAAGACGATGTTCTTCTTAAAAGAGAAGGTAAATTGGTAAGACCAGTAAGGCTAGCCAATGGTTTATATAAATTTAAAAACGGATCGAATATTGATCGGGTGGTGTTGGATTGTATTACCAGTCTTCAAAATGGAGCCGATCTTTTATGGATTGAAACACCTACTCCAAATGTGAAGCAAATTGCACATATGGTGAACAGAATTAAAAAAGTTGCTCCAAATGCTAAATTGGTTTACAATAATTCACCTTCTTTTAATTGGACATTAAACTTCCGAAATCAAGTTTATGATGAGATGTTAGAACAAGGAAAAGATGTATCCAACTACGATAAAAATAATTTAATGGATGCGAAGTATGACAACTCAGAACTTTGCATTTTGGCAGACGAAAAAATTAGAACATTTCAAACAGATGGCGCAAGAGATGCAGGTATTTTTCACCATTTAATAACCTTGCCAACGTATCATACCACAGCATTAGATATGAATAATCTTACCGAAGGATACTTTGGAGATAAAGGGATGTTAGCTTATGTGCAAGGAGTTCAAAGACAAGAAATCCGGAAAGGTGTTGCTTGTGTTAAACACCAACGCATGGCAGGTTCAGATTTAGGGGATGCTCATAAAACATTTTTTACTGGAGATAAAGCTTTAAAGGCAGGAGGTGAAAAAAACACTTCCAATCAATTTGAGATAAATACAGAGACCACTAAAGTTAAAGAGACATTAAGTGTGGTTGCTTAAAGACTGAATGGAGTAAAAAAAAGACGTTTCATTAATTTGAAACGTCTTTTTTTTTTATAAAGGATATTCCATTTTAATATCACATCGAGCATAAGTACAATTTTCTTCAACAGGAACTTCAACAAACCCAAACTTTCTATAAATATAAATGGCATTTTCTAATTTTGTACTAGAATAGAGGAGAAGCCTTTTAAACTCCTGTTCTTTTGCAAAATCTAAACAGTGCTGCATCAATTTTTGTCCTATATTTTGTCCGCGATATTTTGGCGAAACAGCCATTTTTGTGAGTTCAAAAGTACCTTTTTCTTGAATTGGCATTAAAGCCACAGTACCTATGGCTTGATTGTTTAATAAGACAAAAAATATAAACCCTCCTTTATCAATGATATATTTCTCGGGATTACTTAAAACTTCTTCATCAAAGGGTTCTACATAAAAATATTTTTTTAGCCATTCGATATTTAAAATGTAAAAATCTTTAGAATAGATTTTATTAAAGGGAATAATTTCAATTTGCATTAGCTCTAATAAAATCGGTTATTAAATAAGTAATTAATTTTCCAACTTGAGTTTCTGTTTCTGTGGTTGGTGCAGCTTCGCAAATGTGTAAATAAGCAGCATTTTTATCAGCGCCAAAATATGAAACAAATTGCCTGGTTTCATTTACAGAAAAACCACTTGGAGTCATGGCGCTACTGGGTATGTTTTGAATGGCATCGCAATCAATTTCAATTCCGAAAGAGTTTTCAGAAACATGATCACGAGCTCGCAGCATTTCATTTTTTAAATTAATTTCTTTTCTAACTTTTATTGCTTCAAAAGTATTGTAGTCTAAGTTCTTATTTTCATCAAGAGCTTTAAAAATATCTTTAGAAGTGTAATTTTTATGAAGTCCAAAGACAAAATACTTTTTTAAGAATCCTTCAGAATAAGCGTATTTAAAGCCATTTCCACTATGTCTGCCTTCTTCTTTTCTAAAATCTGTATGTGCATCAAAATTAACCACATTTATACGTGAATTTAAAGCTAAGGAAGTTCCTTTTATATTTCCATAAGCATTATTATGTCCACCTCCAATAATAATTGGCTTTTTGCCTGCTTTTACAATCTGATAAATAACATTAGAAACTTCAGTATCTATTTTAGCAACTAATTTTCTTGCTTTCTGGATATCTTTCGTTTTGGTTTGATTGAGTTTAGATAATTTACTCATTACTTTTTCGAAATTAAGATGCCCTAAAATCAATACTTTATTTGCATGTGTAAACGTATTACTTTGTATATTTAACAAAATTTTAATGGCTGCCCCCCAAGCGGTTGAAGTCCCCGTATTTCCGTAGTTGGCGAATACACCTACATCTTCTGGGAGGCCGAGAATAACATATTCGACGTCTAAAGTTTTAAGATCTTCGTATATATTAGAAATGTCGTTAAGGGTTTTTATCTGTTCCCCAAATTTGGATTCACCCGGTCTTTTATTTAGGAGCTGTTTTAATTTGCTAGCGTTGAATAAAGTAAGATTGTTGTCCATATTGAAATTAACTATTTAAGAAGCTAAAATTACATTTTTTAAATAATTTAAACTAAAACTAATTTAATAATAAGAAACTTAAACAAAAATGGAAAATAAAACTAATAATACAGGTTTAAAAGTAGCATTAGGTATTGCTGTAGTGTTGTTTTTAGGAGCAGCATTTTACTCGTTTGGTCTTTTAAAAGAAAAGAAAGAAACAGAGGCTCAGTTAATCCAAGAAAAGGAGTTAGTAATGAAAGATCTTAGCAATATGGCTAAGCAGTACGATATAGTTATAGCTGATAACGAGGTTGCAAATGAAAATTTAGTTGAAGCGAAGGCACGTATTCAAGGGTTAATGGATTCTTTACAGATTTCTGAAACAAATGTAAAAAGTTTATGGAGATATAAATCGAAATATTTATCGCTTCAAAAGGAAATGGACGTTCTATTAACTGAAAATGACAAATTAAAAATTGAAAACTCTTTATTGGCTACATCTTTAGATAGTACAAGAGTGAGATTGGAAGAGCGTACTAGTTTTACAGATTCTTTGATGGTACAAAACACAGCTTTAGCAGATGTTGTTGAAAATGCAGCTGCTCTAACAACTGTTGGTTTAAAAGGATTTGGAGTTATTGAAAGATCTTCAGGGAAATTAATTCCTACTGAAAGAGCACGACGTTCGGACAAAATTAGAGTTTGTTATACAGTGGCTAAAAATGCTTTAGCAGAAGCTGGGGATCAAGAATTATATGTACAGGTTATCGATCCGAATAATAATACTCTAGGTGTTAATGAGCAAATTCAGTTTGGTGAAAAAACACTTAATTACAGTTTGGTAAGTAAATTTAATTACGAAAATGCTAACTTAAATATCTGTGAGTTTGTAAATCCTAGAGAAGATGGATTTGAAAAAGGACGTTATACTGTAAATGTATTTAATGAAAAAGATTTAGTATCAACTTCAGAATTCACTTTAAAATAAAAATTGTTATAATTAGTCAATATCCATAGAGCTAATAATGACAAGAACCCGAAAGTTTAGGCTTTCGGGTTTTTTTATGGGATTAAGTTACTCTCAAATTTAGAAGTTAATTAGATATGTCTGGATTAGAATATATATGATTTTTATATAATTTGCCCATTTATTATTACTTGATCTATATGGTTGTCTCCAAATGCATAAGGTAGAAAACCGTAGCTAGGAACTTCTTTTGTAATAATAAGATTCGCTTTTTTTCCTTTAGTAATACTTCCATACATATTTTCTATTCCCATAGCATAAGCACCATTTAGAGTAGCTGCATTTATAGCTTCTTCTGGAGTAAGTTTCATTTTAATACACGCAGTACTTATTACAAAATTCATATTACCACTTGGTGTAGAACCTGGGTTATAATCTGTTGCCAAAGCCAATGGTAGTCCGGCATCTATAAGTTCTCTTCCCTTTGTATAAGGAATGCTTAAAAAATAAGAGCAAGATGGTAAAGCAACAGGCATGGTTTGACTCCCTTTTAAAGCTTCAATATCGTTTTGATTTAATTCTTCCAGATGATCTACAGAAAGAGCTTGATATTTAACACCTACGCCAATACCTCCAAAGGCATTAAATTGATTAACATGAATTTTTGGTACTAAGCCATGTTCTAAACCTGCTTTTAAAATACGCTCGGTATCTTCTAAGTCGAAATAACCTTTTTCGCAAAACACATCAATATAAGTTGCCAGCTTTTCTTTGGCAACTTCAGGAATCATTTTGTTTACCACTAAATCTACAAATCCAGATTTATTATTTTTAAACTCTTTAGGAACCGCATGTGCAGCCAGCAAAGTGGCTCTAACTTTTACAGGAAATTCTTTTTTAAGTCTTTTTATAACTCGTAACATTTTTAGTTCTGCTTCTACAGTTAATCCATATCCAGATTTTATTTCAATGGCTCCTGTCCCTAATTTTATAACGTTTCTTAAACGATGGGCAGATTGAGTATAGAGTTCTTCTTCGCTGGTGTTTTGAAGTTTTTCGGCAGAGTTTAAAATTCCACCTCCACGATTAGCTATGTCTTCATAACTTAAACCATTGATTCTATCTACAAACTCCTGTTCTCTGTTTCCAGCGTAAACTATATGTGTATGAGAATCGCACCAGGTAGGTAATACTATTTTTCCTGAAGCATCAATTTCTTCTTCTGCAGTTAGATCCAGGATGTCGTCCATAGATCCATAATCCACAATAGTATCGTGATCAATTAAAAGGTAGGCATTTTTAATACTTGGTAGTATTTTCATTTCCTTTCCTTTTATTACAGAAATGTTTGAATCTCTAACTTGAAGTAATTCTTTGATGTTTTTTATGAGTAGTGACAAAATATTATGTTTTTTTCAAAGTTCCGTAATTTTTTCTAATAATAAAAAACGCCATCAATAAAATGATGGCGTTTTCGTAGTTTATTAGTTGTAATAGAATTATTCTTTTACAAATTTGTAGCTTGTATTAGCGTTCTCCAACTTTAAAATATAAACACCTTTTTGAAGTTTTGAAACGTCTAAAGGTTCATTAGAAATTAATGTATTACTTAGTACTAATTTTCCTAAAACATCATAAACAGATACATTTTCAGATTCTGAATTTAATCCTTTAAAGTGAATTTTGTTTGAGGTTGGGTTTGGGTATATACTAAGTCCGTTGTTAGTAAATTCTGTAATACCTATGGTAGGAGTGTTATTTATAAAAGTAAATAAACTGTTTTGAAGATAACTAATTCCTGTAATATCTATGTCGCCATCATTATCCATGTCTTCGGCAACCATTGAAAAAATAGAACCCGTTGAATCGTCAATAACATTTTCACTGCCTAAACTTCCGGATTCATTACCTTCAAACCAAATTAGGTCAACCCCACTGGCATAACTGTTTCCAACAAGTAAATCGTTGTAGCCATCATTATTTAAATCTGCAACAGTTATAGCTCCTCCATGTGGAAAGCTAGTTGAAACTATTGTTCTAGTAAAAGCTGTTTCTGTACCGCTTGTATCGTTTGTAAACCACGAAATAGTTGGATTACCTCCTGTTGGTTCAGAATCTGATTTTACAATTTCTAGATTTCCATCGTTATTGATATCTCCAAAAATAACTGACCATAACCATCCATTTGCAGAATCTACATTGTTTGTATAAACTTCAAACGGTACATTTCCAGAACCATCAAGTCCATCTGGAACAAACTTATTATCGTATAGTTTAATGTCTCCATTTCCAGTAAAGCCAACAACTACATCTAAATCCCCATCTCCATCAAAGTCCGCAACGTCAAAGGTTGCTGGTCCACTACCAGAAGCTCCTTGCGCCAAAGTGCGTACACTATCAAAAGTGCCATCGCCATTTCCTAAAAAGTAGACTACAGAATTAGATGTATATGCAGTAACAATAATATCTAAGTTGCCATCAGGGTCGTTATCAATATTAGCGACTTTTACGGCGCCGGCTCCGGCAATTCCTGTTGCTATTAATACAGCAGATTGAAAGGTTTCGTCCCCATTGTTCTCAAACCAAACCAAATTATCGTTGTATGAACCAGTTGCTAAAATATCATTATGGCCATCACCATTTAAATCAGCTGTTGTTATACTTTCAATATAAGATAGTGCATTTGCTCCTGTGGCAGTAAGCGCAATTCCAGAGGCGAAAGTAGTGTCGCCATTATTTTTATACCAGATAACTTGACTTCCATTGTATGTTCCTATGGCTATGTCTAAAAAACCATCATTGTTAAAATCTGAAGTAGAAACGGCATATGGCTTTGCACTTGTACTTGGGTCAATAATACTTTTTGTAAAGGTAGTTTGAGCTATCGAATTTCCAATGTAAAAGGATAGCCCCATAAAGAGTATAAGTTTTTTCATAATTTAATTGATTAGTTAGTGCTAATATATTGATTTCATTTTATTTAAAAACTACTTTATTTTTCCAACCATATTTTCTGGTTTTACCCATTCGTCATAGTCTTCTGCAGATACATAACCTAAATTTATAGCTTCTTCTTTTAAAGTAGTTCCATTTTTATGTGCTGTATTTGCTATTTCGGCAGCTTTATAATAACCTATTTTGGTGTTTAAAGCAGTAACCAACATTAAAGAATTGTTTAATAATTGTTCAATAACCTGATAGTTTGGCTCTATACCTTCAGCACAATGCTCTTCAAAGCTCACACAGGCGTCTCCTATTAATTGAGCAGATTGAAGTAAGTTTGCAGCCATCATTGGTTTAAAAACATTAAGTTCATATTGACCTTGAGTACCACCAACAGTAACCGCTACATCGTTCCCCATTACTTGTGCACAAACCATGGTTAAGGCTTCACATTGTGTTGGATTTACTTTTCCTGGCATAATGGAACTTCCTGGCTCATTAGCTGGAATAATTATTTCACCAATTCCAGAACGTGGTCCAGAAGCCATCATTCTAATATCGTTTGCAATTTTATTTAAAGAAACAGCAAGTTGCTTTAAGGCTCCATGTGTTTCTACAAAAGCATCATGAGCAGCTAGGGCTTCAAATTTGTTTTCGGCAGTTATAAAAGGAAGGTTTGTAAATTTTGCAATGTACTCTGCAACCAAAACATCATAGCCATCTGGAGTGTTTAATCCAGTTCCAACGGCAGTTCCTCCTAAAGCTAGTTCTGCTAAATGTGGAAGTGTGTTTTCTAAAGCTCTTAAACCATGATCTAATTGAGATACATATCCAGAAAATTCCTGACCTAAAGTTAAAGGCGTTGCATCCATTAAATGGGTTCTTCCAATTTTTACAACATTTTTAAATTCAAGTGATTTATTATGAAGTGTATTTCTTAATTTTATAATTCCAGGAATCGTAGTTTCTACAATTTTTTTGTAAGCTGCAATGTGCATTCCTGTCGGAAAGGTGTCATTTGAAGATTGCGACTTATTAACATCATCATTAGGCTGAATGGTTTTTTCTCCTTCGCCAATAACCTTACCAACAATTTGATGCGCTCTGTTTGCTACCACCTCGTTGACATTCATGTTGCTTTGAGTTCCAGAACCAGTTTGCCAGATAACTAATGGAAATTGATCATCGTGCTTTCCTTCTAAAATTTCCTCACATACTTGTGCTATTAAGTCACGTTTTTCTTCAGAAAGTACACCTAATTCGCAGTTAGTAAATGCAGCTGCTTTTTTTAAATAAGCAAAGCCATAAATTATTTCTAAAGGCATTGAAGCATGAGCTCCAATTTTAAAGTTATTTCTAGAGCGTTCTGTTTGTGCTCCCCAAAGTTTATCGGCTGGTACCTTAACCTCGCCCATAGTATCTTTTTCTATTCTAAAAGTCATGATTTGTAAAATATTTAATGAATTACAAAATTACGATTTTATACCTAATTTAGTTAGTACTTAGTTGGTTATTTGTAAGAAAGCAGTCTTCATATTTTAAATAAAATAGTCTTAGTTTTTTGATTCAGAGTTAAAATACAATACTTTTATTTTAAACTAACAACTCTAATAAATGGGAAACTCATCTAAAATTAAAGATAAAATTAGCTTGTTAGAAGCTATGTCTATTGGAATTGGTGGCATGGTAGGAGGAGGTATTTTTGCAGTTCTTGGCTTAGCTGTTTCTTTAGCTCAAGGAGGTACGCCAATTGCTTTTTTCTTTGCTGGAATAATAGCTAGTTTAACGGCTTACAGCTATTCTAAACTTTCCTTAGCATTTCCAGATCGTGGTGGAACCGTAAAATTTATCAATCAAGGTTTTGGAAAAACTGTTTTTAGTGGAGCCATCAATAATTTATTATGGGTAAGCTATATTATTATGCTATCCCTTTATGCTTCTGCTTTTGGATCTTATGCTCCAAATTTATTTAGTTTAACAGGAGATGCTTCAATAGATTTTCATATTTACTTATCAGGTATTATTATTTTAGCAACAATTATCAATTATTATAGTGTAGAGGTAGTTAGCAAAATAGAAGCCTATGCGGTGGTGATAAAGTTGATTATTTTGTTAGGTTTTGTTCTGGTTGGAGTTTATGGCTTGTTTGGGAATCCAAATACAGAACAATTGGCTATATCTAATTGGGAAAGCCCATTGTTATTGTTAACTGGAGGTATGGTAATTTTTGTGGCTTATGAAGGTTTTGAACTAATAGCTAATGCAGCACCCGATATTGTAAATCCTGATAAAAACATACCAAAGGCTTATAATTACTCTGTGTGGTTTGTGGTATTTTTATATGTTGTAATTGCCATAGTAACAGTTGGCTCTTTACCATTTAAGGAAATAGCTAAAGCCGAAGATTATGTTCTGGCCGAAGCAGCTAAACCGATGTTGGGAAAAATTGGATTTACTATAATTACCATAGCTGCCTTAATTTCTACCTTCTCAGCTATTAATGCTTCACTTTATGGAGGTAGCCGGGTTAGTTTTGAATTAGCCGAGGATGATGAATTACCTCACCATTTAACAAGTCAATTATGGAACCAACCAATAGGTTTGATGATTACTGCCGTATTAACTTTATTAATAGCAAATGTTTTAAAGCTTGAAAGTATTTCTACAGCTGGAAGCGCAGGGTTTCTACTCATTTTTGCAATTGTAAATTATGTGGCTTTTAAATTGTCTAAAAAAGTAAAAGCAAAGAAGATAATTCCTCTGCTGGGTTTTTTTATGTGTTCTGTTGCTTTTGTTACTTTAATAATTCAGCAGTTTAACTCTAATATGGTAGGGGTAATTGTTATTTTGAGCATTATAATTAGTTGTTTTGTTATGGAGTATCTTTTTAAGAAACAGGAGGCTAGAAAAAATCTTAATAAGAATGTTAATAAATCTTAAACTTGCTATTGTTTAAAATCATCATTTCATGTATATTTGTCTTATTATATAAAAAAGATTTTTATTATGTTCGATTTTGACCAGTATTTAGGATTTTTAGCATTTTTAACCATATTAACTATTGGTTTTTGGTTGATGATTTTTTTAATGACTTTTGTAATCCCTTATTGGGTTGGAGGAGCATTAATGGAACGTATGAAAGAGATGAAAGAAGAAAAGAAAGCAAAACGCGAATTAAATAGTTAATTAGCTTTACTTTTATAATATATAAAAAACGTCTAAAAAGAAATTTTTAGACGTTTTTTTTTGTTCGAACTTTATATTTATCAAAAATAATCTTATTTAGAACTAAATTTAACTGTAAATTCTACAAGGTATGTAATTCTTCATAAGTATAACACATAATAAAAGAGCTACCCGTAACAGATAGCTCTTTTAATTTATATTATTTTTTCTTCTAAAGTCTTATCCTTCAAACTCCATATCACTTCCGCCACCGCCATTGTTATTTCTTTGTTGACGATGTTGACGTTGTTTTTGTTGATTGAATCTATATGTAAACGATAGGTTAATACTTCTTTCTCTCCATTGAAACTCTGAATTGCCATGAAACGTTGGAGTAGTTGTTTCCATAATACGTTTTCTAGAATTAAACAAATCACTAATATTCAAGGCTATTGAAGCGTTTTCGTTAAAGATATCTTTACTAAATGCCATGTTTGCAGAGAAATTACCATCTCTTTTGTTTTGAGCATCTTCAGATGGACCTCTATAGTTTAAACTAGTCTGCCAATCTACTTTTCCTGGTAGAGTATATTTACTGTTTAACCTAGCAAACCAACTCGTACTTTTATTGTCTAACGACAATCCGTTTGGAGCCTCTCCAGTTAAAGATTGTTGATAAATATTGAAGTTTGCATTAATATTCCATTTTGGAATAGGTCTATAAATTACTGTAAATTCAAATCCGTATCTGTCTTCTTCAGCTAGGTTAATTGGTGTACGTTCAATAATTGTAAACTCTTGACCATTCACGTCAACAGGAACTCCTGTATCATAACTTACAAAATTAAATACATCTGTTGCATGTTGGTAATAAGCAGATGTGTTTAAAGATACTTTACCAAATTTCTTATAATACCCTAAATCAAATAGTCCTGAGTAACTAGGAGCTAATTCTGGATTTCCTCTAAAAACATTGGTTACACTAGAACGTGAAGGGAATGGATTTAGAAAGAAAGGCCACGGACGTCTAAGTCTTCGGCTATAACCCAGAGTTACATTTTCTTCATCACTAAACTCATAACTTAAGTTTACTGTAGGAAATAAGCCTGTATAATTATTTCTACTATAATCTCCACTTGTTGGTTGGTCTATAGTAACACGTGTGCTTTCATATCTTAGACCTAATAAATATGAAAATTTACTACCTATTTTACTACCAAATTGTGTGTATGCAGCATTGACGTATTCACGGTAATTCATAAAGTTGGTTAACGAGTCGTTAACAACAAATTGATTGGTATCAAAATCAAGAAGTTCAACTGTGTAGTCTGTATCTTGGTCTTTAAAGTTTCCTCGATATCCAAATTCAAATTGACTATTTTCACCAATGGGTAAAACATAATCGGCTTGTAATAAAACACGACTTTGGTCTTCAAGAGTAGCAACTTTCTCTGTGTTTACTCCTTCAAGTAATACTTTAGAATATTCATCTTCTGTATTATCCTCATATTGAAAATCCATGGTTAATTTATGACCACTATCATCAAAGTTTTTATTGAAGTTTAAAGAGTATTGTAATACTTTATCATCTTCCTGTTCAGGATCAAAACGGTTGTTTTGTGAAATAAATTGTTGATTCTCATCTAACTGAATTAAAGTATTTGTTGTATTCCTTTCGTTATCACCATCTCTATAAGAAACAGCACCAGTTAACGAAGCAGAATCTGTAATATACCATTCTACACCAAAATTTGTACTTAATCCTTTTCTAACTCTATCGTACTCATTACTTTCGTCTAAATAGGTGTCAGGATAATCAATAAGATTCCCAAAATCATCTTCTTTTACATTAAAGTATTGTGTATAAGAGGACGAATTACCTGGTACCTCTCTATAGTCATAACTGGTTGTATTAAAGATATTAACATTACCAGTTCTATAATTTATATTACCAGAAATTCCGGCAGACGTTGGATGACCAACATTTGCTGTTATTGCTCCGTTAAACCCTTGTAATTTACTTCTTCTTAATATAATATTTAAGATTCCAGCAGTTCCTTCTGCTTCGTATCTTGCAGATGGGGAAGTAATAACCTCTACGCGTTCTATGGATTCTGCAGGTAATTGACGTAAAGCATCTGTCGAATTAATTCCAACCAAGCCTGAAGGCTTACCGTTTATTAAAATTTTCACGTTTTCGTTACCTCTTAAGGCTACATTTCCTTCTACATCTACAGATACAGATGGAATGTTGTCTAGAACATCACTTACGTTTCCACCGCGAACCGTAAGGTCTTGTCCAACACTGTATATTTTCTTGTCTAATTTGATATCGACAGTTGTTTTTTCGGCAATAATTTCTATTTCATCTAAAGCTTGGGTATCAGCTTCTAAACGAATAATTCCAATATTCTGGCTTTTTGAAAGTGTTTGATTTGGGATAATTTGTTTCTTAAACGAAATAAATTCAATAGAAACATCGTAAGTACCAGGTGCTACAGGAATACTGAATTCTCCGTTTTCGCTGGTAATACCACCAGTTATTATTCTGTTTTCGGCTTTACTAAAGAATGCAACTGTTGCATATTCTAAAGGTTGACCTGTGTTTTGTTCGAGAACTTTTCCAGTAATAACTACATCTTTTTGTGCTTGGGCAGTAAAAATGGAAGTAATAATAATAAAAGAAGCTAATAAAAGTTTATTCATGGTTGTATTTTTGCAATATATGACTGCAAAAATAGAATTTGGTTTAGTTGTGTTTGGTTAAATGTTTGTTAAATAAAAAAAGCTCCAAATTTCTAGTAATTTGAAACTTTTTAAAGAATTTAAAGAATTTAAAGAATTTCTGAGATTTTTTCAGGAGGTCTTCCTATAACCGCTTTTTTACCATTAACGACTATGGGTCTTTCTATAAGTTTTGGAAACGCTATCATGGCCTCTATAAGTTGATCTTCTGTTAAATCTTTACCTCTAAAGTTGTTTTTCCAATCTGCTTCGTTTTTTCTAATTAAAGCGTCTGCAGAAATATTTAAAAGTTTTACCACCTCTTTTAACTCTTCTTTTGTAAGCGGATTTTTTAAATAAGGAATTACCTCGAATTCTTTTCCAGATTTTTCAACTATTTCAAGTCCGCTTCTGGATTTGCTGCAACGTGGATTGTGATAAATTTTAATCATAATTATTTTCCCGAGAAAGCGGGAATCTTTGTTTTATATTTTTGTTAAAACGAAAAATAAGTTATTGTTTACAATTGATTTGTGTCTTCAGTTTTTTGTCCCATCATCATTAAATAGGCTTTTAAAAAGGGAACTATATCTCCATCCATAACGTCATCGACATTTCCAGTTTCTTTTCCAGATCGTACATCTTTAACCAATTTATAAGGATGCATCACATAATTTCTAATCTGACTTCCCCATTCAATCTTCATTTTATCTGCTTCAATATCTTGACGTTGTGCCAATTGTTTATTGAGTTCAATTTCATATAATTGAGATTTAAGCATTTGCATAGCTCTAGATCTGTTATCGTGTTGCGAACGTGTTTCTGAACATTGAATATGAATTCCTGAAGGTTTATGAACCAGATTTACTTTTGTTTCTACTTTATTGACATTTTGTCCTCCAGCACCACCAGAACGAGCTGTGGTTATTTCAATATCGGCTGGATTTATATCAATTTCTATCGTATCATCAACTAAAGGGTAAACATAAACCGAGGCAAAACTAGTATGGCGTTTTGCATTGCTATCAAATGGAGAGATACGAACTAATCTATGTACACCATTTTCGCCCTTTAACCAACCAAAGGCATAATCGCCTTCAATTTCTAAAGTTACTGTTTTTATTCCGGCAACATCACCTTCTTGATGGTTAAGTTCCTTTACTTTAAATCCACTGTTTTCGGCATACATTAAATACATACGCATAAGCATACTTGCCCAGTCGCAACTCTCAGTACCACCAGCCCCAGCAGTAATTTGAAGCACTGCACTTAAACTATCTCCTTCTTCGGAGAGCATGTTTTTAAACTCTAAATCTTCAATTAGATTTATTGCTTTATTAAAGCTGTTTTCTAGATCTTCTAGAGTAGATTCGTCTTCTTTATAGAATTCGTAAATAATTTCAAGCTCTTCAACTAAAGTGACTGCCTTTTGGTAATCTTCAACCCATTTTTTCTTATTTCTAATAGATTTCATTACAAGCTCGGCAGCTGTAGAATCATCCCAGAAAGTAGGTGCAAAAGTTTGTTCTTCTTCGTTTTGAATTTCAATTAGTTTGGCATCTATGTCAAAGATATTGTCTAAGCGAACTTAGACGTGTATTAAGATCTTTTATTTGATCGGAAGTAATCATTCTATATTGTAGTTTTTACAAAAGTAAAATTTAAAACTGGCAGATAAAATATTACTTGATTTAATTTTATAGTTTTATACTCTAATACTTAAATAATGAAAATAGATTTAAGAAGCGATACGGTTACTAAACCAACAAAAAAGATGTTGGATTCTATGATGTATACTCAGGTTGGTGACGATGTTTATAAAGAAGACCCAACAGTCAACGCTCTAGAGGAACGATTAGCTAAGATGTTTGGAAAACCAAAAGCCTTGTTTTTTCCATCGGGAACTATGGCTAACCAAACAGCTATAAAATTACATACCCAACCAGGAGACCAAGTTATATGCGATAAAGACGCACATATTTATAATTACGAAGGTGGAGGCGCCTCTTTTAATAGTGGCGTTTCATGTAAGTTAATAAATGGGAGCCGTGGCATGTTTACTGCAGAACAGGTTATTGAAGCTATTAATCCGCCAGATTTTTACCACAGTCCTTTAACTTCTTTGGTGGAAATAGAAAACACAACAAATAGAGGAGGTGGCGCATGCTGGGATTTTGAAGAATTAAAAAAAATAAGAACAGTTTGTAATACACATAATCTCGGCTTTCACTTAGATGGAGCAAGAATTTGGAATGCTTTGGTGGCAAAAAATGAAACTGCCAAAGATTATGGGAAAGTTTTCGATACAATTTCTGTGTGTTTAAGTAAAGGTCTTGGTTGTCCAATTGGTTCCGTTTTAATTGGCGATGAGGCTATTATGGAAAACGCTATTAGAATTAGAAAAATTCTAGGTGGAGGTATGAGGCAGGTTGGTTATTTAGCAGCAGCAGGAATTTATGCTTTAGATAACAATATAGAACGCTTGGCCGAAGATCATAAAAAAGCCAAAGAAATTGAAACCGTGTTAAGCAAACTATTCTTTGTTAAAAAGGTGGAGCCTGTGGAGACTAATATTGTAATTTTTGAACTACAAGATCAATTAAACGATTCCAATTTCCTTAAAACACTTGAGAATAATAATATTCGTATAAGTAGTATGGGGCAAGGTAAGTTAAGAATAGTGACGCATTTAGATTATACTAATGACATGCATAATCACTTTTTGATATTTTTGAAAAACATGAGATTGTAATTTCACGTTTAACTAAAAGCTAAAACAGATGATTCGTAATTTATTAATTTGCTTGACTTTTTTATGCTTTCAAAATAAATTTAGTGAAACAGACTTTTTAATATATCATCAAGAATTTAATAAAGTTGAAGAGCTTATAGTTAACGAAGATTTTATTAAAGCTGAAAAGCAATTAAATGAATTACTAAATAATTATAAACCTGCATTTGCAAAGGATTATATTATTGCTTCTCAAATTTCCCTAATTAACAATAACAAATCGAAAGCTCTAGATTGGATACAAGAAGCTTTTAAACATGGAGTAAAAATTAAATGTTTAAAAGAGATTCCGATTTTTAATGAGAAATTAAACGATTTTAATTGGCAGAAGTTAGAAACACTATTTCCTGATTTATATATGGAATACCAATCAAAAATAAGCATTGGCGCATCAAAAGCATTTCATAGAAACTTTCAAAAAGAACAAGATAATAAAAGGAGTAAGAAATATAAAAGGATTGTTTACTCGAACTTTTATAAAATTAAAGAAGGTCTTGATAAAAACGCATATCCAGGCGAAAATATCATAGGTATTGATAATTCAGATGATGCTTCAAAAATAAACGACTGCGATTTAGACAACGCTAAAGTAACCGTTACACTTTTACATTATGATTATCCTATAAGTGATTTAACAGAAGAAAAATTAGTAGCCGCTATAAAATCTGGAGCTATGCATCCCAGAGAGTTTGCAATAATTTATGCCTTTCAAAAAGGCAAGGTTTCTATTTTATACCGAGTAAGCGGCAAAACGTGGACAAAACTCAACGATTATCAATTTAATTTTTCGTTTGGTAAACAATCGACAGATTTTAAAAAAGTGAATACAGATCGCGCTAAATTTGGAATATGTTCTATCCAAACAGATAAAATGAAATCTGAAATTGAGAAAAAATATGGTATTAGATTAAAGTTTGGATATAAGTAAAAGCTTCATTTTTAATCTTAAAAAAATTCTACGACTGTAATCTGAGACAATTCCCTAACACCTAATCCCCTCATGCCTATTTAAACATATCCATACCTGGAATATTAGGCATGCCATCTTTTGCAACTGCCGCTAATTCTGTTTCGTTGATTTGGTTCGCTTTTGCAATGGCTTTATTTAAAGTTAAAACTAGGTAATCTTCTAATTCTTCTTTATCCTGCAATAAGCTGTCGTCAATACTAATAGATTTAATAGTTCTGTTGGCAGTTAAAGTAACTTTTAGCTTATCATCGTTACTTTTTTCATCGACTAAAACCGTGTCTAAACGTTTTTTTGTTTCTTCAACTTTTTTCTGAGTTTCTTTCAGTTTACCCATCATTCCCATGAGATCTCCAAACATAATTTTATAATTTAGTAATTAGACTGCAAAGCTATTTAATTTTCATATTTTTGGCGTCAATAATTCAGTAAAAAATCTTCACTTTTGAAAAACAATTTATTTCCACCAAAGGCTAAAAAGATTCCTAAAAAACTTGAAGCGCATAATGATGTTCGTATGGACGAATTCTATTGGTTAAACGATAGAGAAAATCAAGAAGTTTTAAATTATCTGCGTGCCGAAAACGATTATACAAAAAGTATAATGAAACATACTGAAAAGCTTCAAGAAGAATTGTTTGAGGAAATGAAGGCAAGAATTAAGGAAGACGATCAATCCGTTCCATATAAATTTAATGGCTACTGGTATTTAATCAGATTTGAAAAAGGAAAGGACTATCCTATTTATTCCAGAAAAAAAGAAACTTTAGATGCTCCAGAAGAGCTGTTATTCGACTGTAACGAAATGGCAAAAGAGCATACTTATTTTAGCTTAGGGAGCATTTCTATAAGCCCTGATAATACACTGGCTGCTTTTTCTACAGATACAGTTAGTAGAAGACAGTATAAAATTCAAATTAAAAACTTAATTACCGGTGAAATTTATTCAGAAGAGATATTAAACTCTACCGGAAGTATTACATGGGCAAATGATAATTCAACGCTTTTTTATGCGCGTAAAGATGAAGTCACCTTACGTTCGTATAAAGTATTTAAACATAAACTACATACTAAAGTTGCGGAAGACGTAGAAGTATTTCATGAAACCGATGAAACATTTAATACCTATGTGTATAAAACAAAATCTAGAAAATATATTATAATTGGCTCTTCAAGTACGCTTACTTCGGAATACAGAATTTTAAATGCCGATTCTCCAAATAGCGATTTTAAGGTCTTTAGCAAGAGAGAAAGAGGTGTGGAATATTCCATAGAGCATTATAACGACCATTTTTATATTCTAACCAACAAAGGTGAGGCAACAAATTTTAAACTTCAAAAGACAAAGGAAACTGAAACTGAAAGTAAGTTTTGGCAAGATTTATTGGCGCATAGAAAAGACGTTCTATTAGAAGATATTGAAATCTTTAAAGATTATTTAGTTGTTAATGAGAGGGAACAAGGTTTAAATAAACTCCGAGTTATTAGTTGGAATGGAAAAGAAGATTACTACATTCCTTTTGAGAGTGAAACATATACAGCCTACACAGGAAATAATCCGGATTTTGATAGCGAGTATCTGCGCTATTCTTATAATTCTTTAACCACCCCAAGTTCTGTTATAGATTATAATTTTAAGACTAAAGAGCACGATGTAAAGAAGGAGCAGATAGTTTTAGATAAAGGTTTTAAAAAGG
The DNA here is from genome assembly GCF_026410255.1 of Xanthomarina sp. F1114. Taxonomy (GTDB): domain Bacteria; phylum Bacteroidota; class Bacteroidia; order Flavobacteriales; family Flavobacteriaceae; genus Xanthomarina. The sequence goes on along the minus strand of NZ_JAPMLL010000005.1, from coordinate 93,879 downwards.
AGAATTATTCTTCAGAACGTATTTGGGTAACGGCTCGAGATGGGGAGCAAATACCTGTTTCTTTAGTTTATAGAAAAGATTTAAAAAAAGAAACAGGAAATCCCTTGTTGCTTTATGCATACGGTTCTTATGGGTCGACCATCGATCCGTATTTTTCAACAGTTAGATTAAGTTTATTAGATAGAGGTTTCGTTTATGCTATTGCGCATATTAGAGGAGGAGAGTATTTAGGTCGCGATTGGTACGAGAATGGAAAGCTTTTATCAAAAATGAACACATTTTACGATTATATAGATTGCTCCAAACATTTAATTTCAAATAATTATACTTCAAATAAACAGCTTTATGCCTATGGTGGTTCAGCTGGAGGACTTTTAATGGGGGTTATTGTTAATTTAAATCCTGAATTATATAAAGGCGTTTTAGCCATTGTTCCGTTTGTAGATGTGTTAACAACTATGTTGGACGACACGATTCCTTTAACTACAGGAGAGTATGACGAGTGGGGTAACCCAAACAACAAAGAGTATTACAATTATATAAAATCTTATTCGCCATACGATAATATTAAAAATCAGGATTATCCTAATATGCTAGTAACAACTGGTTTGCACGATTCTCAGGTTCAATATTGGGAGCCAGCAAAATGGGTAGCAAGACTTAGAGAGCTTAAAACAGATACAAATAAATTATTGCTACATACAGATATGGAAACGGGTCATGGCGGGGCTTCTGGACGTTTTGAAAGCTTAAAAGAGGTCGCTTTAGAGTATGCTTTTATATTGGATTTGGAAGGAATCCATTGTTAGTAAAAAAAATTATGTATTTTTGCAAGGTTTTTGGTTGCTATATTTTTAGCTTCCGTAAAATATAATGTATGGAAAAAAATAAACAAGTTTTTAATAATGTTTTAGAGTTAGTTGGAAATACACCACTAATTAAACTAAATAAAATAACTTCTTCATTAAAAGGAAACTACTTTGCTAAAGTAGAAGCTTTTAATCCAGGACATTCTTCAAAAGATCGAATTGCACTTTATATTATAGAAGAAGCAGAACGTAAAGGTATTTTAAAACCGGGAGATACTATAGTTGAAACAACTTCTGGTAACACAGGTTTTAGTATAGCTATGGTTAGTATTGTAAAAGGATATAAATGTATTCTTGCTGTTAGTTCTAAGTCTTCGCCAGATAAAATAGATATGTTAAAATCTATGGGAGCGCAAGTATATGTTTGTCCTGCTCACGTTAAAGCAGACGACCCAAGATCTTATTATGAAGTAGCAAAACGTTTACATGAAGAAACTGAAGGATCTGTATATATTAATCAGTATTTCAACGAATTAAATATAGATGCACATTACCATTCTACAGGTCCAGAAATTTGGAATCAAACTGAAGGTAAAATTACACATTTAATAGCTTGTAGTGGAACTGGAGGTACAATTTCAGGAATTGGAAAATACTTAAAAGAGCAAAATCCAAATATTAAGATTATTGGCGTTGATGCTTATGGTTCTGTGATTAAGAAATATCACGAAACTCATGAATTCGACGAAAAAGAAATTTATCCATATAGAATTGAAGGTTTAGGGAAAAATTTAATTCCTACAGCCACAAATTTTGATGTTATAGACGAGTTTGTAAAAGTTACCGACGAAGAGAGCGCTCATACAGCAAGAGAAATAGCTAGTACGGAAGGTCTATTTGTTGGGTATACTTCTGGAGCAGCTTTACAGGCTGTAAAACAATTAAATGAAGAAGAATGCTTTGATGAGGATTCTAATATTGTTGTTGTTTTTCCAGACCATGGATCTAGATATATGAGTAAAATATATAATGATGCTTGGATGAACGAGCAAGGCTTTTTTGACCATCTACATGAACCCGAAGAAGCAACAGAAAGTATACAATATATTAAATAACTACAATATTGAAGCATGTTACTAATTTTAGTAACATGTTTTTGTTAACAAGAGTGTGAAAAAAGATTATGTATTGAGCATTAAAAACTCTAATTTTGCACTTTAAAATCATGATTAATAGCTTATATGAAAGACTTATTCGATAAAATTTACAGAGATAAAGGACCATTAGGAAAATGGGCTTCTCAGGCCGAAGGATATTTTGTATTTCCTAAGTTGGAGGGTCAAATCTCGAACAGAATGAAGTTTCAAGGGAAGGATGTAATTACTTGGAGCATCAATGATTATTTAGGTTTAGCAAATCACCCAGAGGTTAGGAAGGTAGATGCAGAAGCAGGAGTTGCATACGGTTCTGCTTATCCAATGGGAGCTAGAATGATGTCTGGACACACAGAGTTACACGAGAAATTACAACAAGAATTAGCAGCATTTGTAAGTAAAGAATCGGCTTATTTGTTGAATTTTGGATACCAAGGAATGGTTTCTACTATTGATGCCTTAGTAGGAAAAGATGATATTATAGTTTATGATGTAGACGCTCATGCATGTATTATTGACGGAGTTCGTTTACATATGGGGAAACGTTTCACCTATAAACATAATAACATTGAAAGTTTAGAAAAAAACTTAGAAAGAGCTACTAAAATGGCCGAACAAACTGGAGGAGGAATTTTAGTAATTTCTGAAGGTGTGTTTGGAATGCGAGGAGAACAAGGACGCTTAAAAGAAATAGTTGAGTTAAAGAAAAAATACAACTTTAGATTTTTAGTGGACGACGCTCATGGATTTGGTGTTTTAGGTAAAACTGGAGCAGGTGCAGGTGAGGAGCAAGGTGTTCAAGATGGTATTGATGTGTATTTTGCAACCTTTGCTAAATCTTTAGCAAGTACAGGAGCATTTATTGCAGCCGACCAAGAAATAATTGACTATTTAAAATATAATTTGCGTTCGCAAATGTTTGCAAAATCTTTGCAAATGCAATTGGTTGTTGGAGCTTTAAAGCGTTTAGATATGCTTAAAACTATGCCAGAATTAAAAAATAAACTTTGGGAAAACACCAATGCTTTACAATCTGGACTTAGAGAAAGAGGTTTCGATATTGGTACCACTCAAAGTTGTGTAACACCTGTTTACCTGGAAGGTAGTATTCCTGAAGCTATGGCTTTAGTAAGAGACTTAAGAGAAAATCATGGTATTTTCTGTTCTATCGTTGTTTATCCAGTAATTCCTAAAGGATTAATCTTATTGCGTTTAATTCCTACGGCAACACATACTTTAGACGATGTTACCGAAACTTTAGATGCTTTTGAAGCAATTAGAGAGAGATTAGTAAATGGAACGTATAAGAGGCTTTCTGCTTCTGTTACTGCATCCGTAGATAAATAAAATAAACCTTAGTTTATATTAAAAAATCCGATAGCTGAACACCATCGGATTTTTTTTATTTCAATTTCTTTTTGAAGGTTTTTCGTCGTTTGATAATTTCACAATCAAAATCCTTCCAAATTTGCTGTGAAGCCAGATTGTCTACTAATTCTGGTAGTCTGATACAGGTTTCTATATTTTGCTTTTTCAGAGTTTTATAAAATTCATTAAAAATTATAGCTGTTACTCCTTTGTTGTGGTAGTGTGGCTCCACACCAATTAAATAAAATAATACAGTTTTACTATGTTTTTTTGCTTTTAATAATTTTAAAAATCCAAAAGGAAATAATTTCCCATTTACTTCTTGGAGCGCATGAGAGAATGATGGTAAAACAATTGCAAAGGCTACCATATTATCATTTTCATCAAAAACAAACTTGATGTATTCTGGATTGATAAAATTGATAAATTTTTGCTTAAAGTAATCCCTCTGTTCGTCGGTTACAGGTACAAATGTGGGCAGCTTGGCGTAAGATTTATTAAACAAATCGAACATACTATCTATATGCGGAACCACTTGTTTTGTTTTAGTAAATTGACTAGGTTTTAACTTAAAACGTTTGGTAATAATTTCATTTACTCTTTTAAAACGTTCTACAGGAATAGTATTAAAAGGAAATTTGCTCTCTATGTATTCTTTCTCAGGAAGATATCCTAGTTCTTCAAAATGTGTAATATAATACGGGTGGTTATACCAAGTTGCCATTGTTCCGATATGATCAAACCCAAAAGTTAAAGCTCCATTTTTATCTAAATTTGAGAAACCTACAGGGCCTTCAACAAATTCTAGATTATTTGTCTTTCCTATTTCGCTAACCTTATCTAACAAAGCTTTAGTTACAGAAATATCATCTATAGTATCAAACCATCCAAAACGCATCTTTTTAACACCTTGTGTCTTAATTTCTGCCCAATTTAGAATGGCAGCAACACGTCCAACTATTTTATCATTTTTATAAGCTAGGAAAAACTGAGCATCGGCGTGTAGAAATGCAGGGTTTTTATCCGAGCTAAGAGTTGCCATTTCATCAGAAATAATAGGAGGTACCCAATATTTTGAATTCTTATATAATTGAAAAGGAAAGGTTACGAATGTTTTTAATTCCTTTTTGTTTTTTACTTCTTTAAGTGTAATCATAGGTACAACAACATCAATTTAAAGATCAGAGTCAAAATCTATATCTTCTTTTTTTCTATTATTTTTCTTCTCTCCACGAGCTTTATTTTCTCTTCTTTCAATTTCTTCTTTTGCTGAGGTGCCATCTTTCTCTTCTTTGTCTTTATGAAAGTCTAATCGATAAGAAGCTCCAATAGCAACTCCAAATACAGAAGGTGTGTCTTTAGTGTTAAAAGTAGCCGCAGCATCTACCTGAAGGTTTCTGGTCCATAAATAAGCCGTTCCAAAACGAATAAGATTATCTGCATAAAAGTCGCTACTAATATTTTCAGATTCGGCAAAAACGGCCCATTGATCTGCTATAGACTTGGTAAGAGTTAAAATAAAAGAAAAGTCAGATTGGTCAGTGCCTATTCTGTCTTTAATAAAGTTCATAACAAATACCCAACCGCCAGAAAAGTTATTTTGTGTAGAAATCATAATTTTCGGACTAAATCCTTCAATACCGGCAGCTGTAAAAGGGTTGTCTTTAGTGTCAAAATTAGCACCCGCATAAACTGCAACAGCAGGAATTAAGTATTTCCATTTAAATTTATTGTTGGCTTTCCAACTGTATAAATTTGGTTTTTCTTCTTCTGCATTTTTAAAAGGATCGTAAACTAAGTACTTAGCACCAATGGTTAAGGTTTTAAAATCGCTAAATTTACTTTCGTTTGGAACTGTATTTGTATACTCTCTTTTAGTGGATTGAAAAGTTCCTTCTAAATTTAGCTCTAATTGTGGCCATAACAAACCATATCTTACGGCAAAATCGGCACCAAAACTTTTATCATCTCTATCAAGAAGCTGATGTTTTTCATTTAGCATATAAGGTCCAGCTTCAAATTGAACGACGTTAGTTCCTACTGAGAAAGCACTTTGAGATACGCCAGGTCTGTTAGAATTAATTACTTCGGTGTATTGCGAATAACCATTTATGGTAAAAGCAAAAGCTAAAAGGAATACATAGGTTTTTAAGAGTTTCATATGTAAAAGATATTTTGTTGGAGCTTTTAATTTTATAACAATCTCTTTTATAGATTCTTATGGTAATAACATAAAATATGTGTTTTATGCTATTTAGATGGAATCAAATATATAGATTTTATATTTTTTTTAAGTAATTATTTCAGTTTTTAAATCAGGAGATTCGTATTTTTGTATAAAATTATATCTATGCTACAGTATGCATCTATAACGGGCGTTTTAAGGGTTGTTTTAATTATTCTATTAATTTATTATGGAATAAAAATATTATCCCGATTATTTGCGCCTTTATTAATGAAATATGTTGCAAAAAAGGCAGAAGAGCGTTTTGGCGGGCAGTTTGGGCAATATCAACAGCCTAAACAAACTACGCAAGAAAAAAATAAAGAGGGCGAAGTATCTATAGATAAAGCACCTCAAAGAACAACTTCAAATAAAAATGTAGGAGAATATGTAGATTACGAAGAAATTGATTAATTTTCGCTTTCATAGTATAACATATTTTCATGTCTATTTCATTTAAAAAATTTCTCCCTCACATCCTTGTTTTTATAGGATTCGTGATTATTTCCTTAACTTATTTTAGCCCTGTACTTCAAGGAAAATCTATTTATCAAAGCGACATTGTGCATTATATTGGCATGTCTAAGCAACAAAAGGATTTTAAACAAGCCACAGGAGAAGAAACTTATTGGACAAATAGTGCGTTTGGTGGCATGCCAACTTATCAACTAGGAGCGCATTATCCCAATAATTATATTAAAAAGTTGGATTTAACACTCCGATTTTTACCTAGACCAGCAGATTATCTTTTTCTTTATTTTATAGGTTTTTATATTCTATTATTAGTTTTAAAAGTAGATTATAAATTAGCAGCACTTGGGGCACTTGCCTTTGGTTTCTCTACTTATTTAATTATTATACTGGGAGTTGGACATAATAGTAAAGCGCATGCTATTGCTTATATGCCTTTGGTTTTAAGTGGAATTTTATTAACCTTTAGAAAACGTTATGTTTTTGGGTTTTTACTTACCGCCGTTGCCATGGCTTTAGAATTAGTGGCCAATCATTTTCAAATGACTTATTACTTGTTGTTTTTAGTGCTAATTTTAGGTCTAGCTTATTTAGTAGATGCATATAAAAAGCAAGAATTACCTCATTTCTTTAAAGCTGTTGGAGTTTTGTCTTTAGCGGTTTTATTAGCTATCGGACTTAACGCAACAAATATTTTAGCAACTCAAGAGTACGCCAAAGAAAGTACCAGAGGACCTAGTGAATTAACCATAAATGCAGATGGTTCTCCTAAAGAAATTACTACAGGTCTTGATAGAGATTATATTACAGAATATAGTTATGGCATATTAGAGACCTTCAATTTGTATATTCCTAGATTTATGGGAGGTGGCAGTCATGAAGATGTTGGAAAGGATTCGGAGTCTTACCAGTTCTTTTTAAAGCAAGGGGTTCCGCCATTGGAAGCCAGAGAATATACCAAACAAACACCAACGTATTGGGGGAAACAAACTATTGTGGAAGCTCCAGCTTATATAGGAGCAGTCGTAATTTTCTTATTTGTATTTGCGCTGTTTTTAGTAAAAGGCCGTTTAAAATGGTGGCTTGTAGGAGGGAGTTTATTATCCTTAATTTTATCTTATGGAGACAGTCAGCCATTTAAGTTTATAACAGACTTTTTTATAGATTACGTACCATTTTACAATAAATTTAGAGCTGTAAGTTCCATTCAGGTCATTTTAGAATTATGTATTCCTGTTTTAGCTATTTTCGGACTTGTAAAGCTTTTTAATAATTTTAATAAAGAAGAAGAAAAACTAAAAGCCTTAAAATATACGGTGATTATAACGGCTGGGTTGGCTGTAGTTTTCTTAGTATTTAAATCTACCTTATTTAATTTTGTTGGAGGAAGCGATGGTTACTATCGTCAGAATTTTGGACAACAATTTATGGACGCCTTAATTGCAGATAGAAAAGCCTTTTTTACGGCAGATACGTTTAGAACCTTAGTTTTAGTACTTCTATCTGCCGGAACCATCTTTTTGTTTTTGAAAAAGAAACTTTCAGAAACCAAGGTTATTTTAGCCTTTGCCGTTTTTATTTTAATCGACTTAGTTGGCGTAGATAGACGCTATGTTAACAACGATTCTTTTGTGCCATCAATTAGAATGAATAAACCGTATCAAGCTACTGAAGTTGATAAAGTCATCATGCAAGATCCTGAAAACTTTAGAGTCTTCGATTTGGTTTCTAGAGCTCCGGCGAAAGCTTCTTATTTTTACAATTCTTTATCGGGTTATCATGCAGCCAAATTAAAGCGTTATGATGAATTGTATGATTTCTATATTTCAAAAAATAATATCGACGTGTTAAACATGTTGAATACCAAGTATATTATTGCCGAAGATGAAGAAGGAAAGCCGTTTCCTTACACCAATCCAGATGCCAATGGAAATGCGTGGTTTGTTGAAAATATTAGGTTTGTTAACTCGGCAAACGAAGAAATAAAAGCTCTTGATAGTTTAGATACTAAAAAAGTAGCGGTTATGATGTCTGATAATGAATATGCTTCTTTCTTAAAGGAAGATATTATGATAGATACTACAGCTACGATTAAAGTTGAAACCTATAAGCCTAATTACATAAAATATAAATCTTCTAGTGCTGTTGATGGTTTTGCTGTGTTTTCGGAAATTTATTATAAAGATGGTTGGAATGCTTATATAGATGGACAATTAAGTCCACATACACGTGTAGATTACGTTTTACGAGGGATGCATATTCCTGCAGGAAATCATGACATAGAATTTAAATTCGAACCACAGGTTATTAAAACCGGTAGTAATATTGCTTTGGCAAGCTCTATAGTATTTGTTTTATTGCTTATTGGAGGTTTGTTTTATAATTTTAAGAAGGAAGATAAAGCTTAAACTCTTTCTAAGACTTTACGACTGTAAAAATGACTAAAACCAAGGTTCTTATAATCGCGTACTATTGGCCACCAGCTGGAGGTCCAGGAGTGCAACGTTGGTTGAAGTTTGTGAAATATTTACCAGAATTTGGTATAGAACCAGTTGTATATGTACCATCAAATCCCAGTTATCCTATTATAGATGAAACTCTTTTAGCGGAAGTTTCAGATAATATTACTATCCTAAAACAACCCATAAAAGAACCTTATAGATTTGCAGGATTTTTATCTAAATCCAAGTCCAAGACTATAAGTAAAGGGATTATTCCAAAGGAAAAACAACAATCAACTATAGATAAATTACTGCTTTTTGTACGCGGAAACTTTTTTATTCCAGATGCCAGAAAGAGTTGGGTAAAGCCTTCATTTAGATATTTGGATACCTATATATCAGATTATAATATAGATACTGTTATTACAACAGGACCTCCACATAGTTTGCATCTTATTGGGCTCGAATTACAAAAAAGTTCAGGAGTTAAATGGATAGCAGATTTTAGAGATCCTTGGACAACTATAGGATATCATAAACAATTAAAACTGACTAACTACGCTAAACAGAAACACAAGGCGTTAGAAAAAGAAGTTCTTCAAAAGGCCAATCAAATTATAGTGACTAGCGAAGTAACAAAAAAGGAGTTTTCAAATATTACAGACAAGCCCATTTTGGTAATTACTAATGGTTACGATAGAAACTCGGTTGGGAATCCACCACTCGATAAAAAGTTTACTTTAGCCCATATTGGTTCTTTATTGTCTAAACGAAACCCAGAAGTACTCTGGCAAGTTTTAAAAGAACTTATAGAGGAGCATGCAGATTTTGCTAAAGATTTAGAACTTCATTTTATAGGTTCAGTTAGTGCAGATGTATTAGAATCTTTAAAATTATATGGTTTAAGTTCTTATATAAATAATCATAGTTATGTAACACATAATAAGGCGATTGAATTTCAAAAAAAATCTCAAGTTTTATTGTTAATTGAAATAGATTCTGAGGAAACAAAATGTATTATTCCTGGGAAACTGTTTGAGTATATGGTTTCTAACAGACCTATTTTAGCTATTGGTCCAAAAGATTCAGATATTGAAACTATTATAAAAGAAACCAATACAGGATCCTATTTTAATTATCAAGATCACGATGCCATAAAAAGGACCCTCTTAATTTTTTATAAATCATATCAAGAAGGAAATTTAAAATCTCATGCTATTGGATTACAAAAGTATAGTCGAAAAGCTTTAACCGAATCTTTATCTAAATTGATTTTATGGGAATTGTAGTAAATCAATCGATAAAAAATACACTTGTTACTTATTTAGGCTTTGGAATTGGAGCTATAAATGTGCTATTTCTATATACTTCTTTTTTAAGTGATGAATACTTCGGTTTGGTAGGTTATTTACTTTCAACAGCTAATATTATGATGCCACTTATGGCTTTTGGAGTTCATAATACTATTATAAAATTCTACTCTTCTTTTAAAACAAAACAATCTCAAAATAGCTTTTTAACCCTAATGTTATTTTTACCTTTATTGGTAATTATACCCTTTGGACTAATAGGATACTTTGCATTTTCCTTTATCAGTTCCTGGTTAGCTGGAGACAATATTATTGTAGCAGATTATGTTTGGCTTATCTATATTACAGCCATTAGCTTTGCATATTTTGAAGTTTTTTATGCTTGGTCTAAAGTTCAAATGCAAACGGTATTTGGTAACTTTATGAAAGAAGTATTTCATAGAGTCTGCACAACCATTTTGTTGCTATTATTATATGCTGATTATCTAACAGTAGATCAGTTTATTAATTGTATTGTTGGCGCTTATATACTTCGATTGGTTGTGATGAAGTTATATGCTTTTAGTCTTCGTTTTCCAAAGTTAAAATTTGGAAGAATTCCGAATCTTAACGCAATTTTAAAATACACCACTTTAATAATTATTGCAGGTTCTGTAGCGAACGTCATTCTAGAAATAGATAAATTTATGATTAATCGCTACGAAGCCATTGAAAACGTAGCTTACTATGGTGTAGCTATTTATATTGCTACAGTAATTGGTGTGCCATATAGGTCTATGCATCAAATTGTAAACCCATTAACTGCTAAGTTATTAAACGAAAAAAATAAAACAGAATTAAAGATTCTTTATAAAAAAAGCTCCTTAACCTTATTCATAATTTCGGCGTTTATATTTCTTATAATTATTTTAAATATTAACGAACTATATAAATTAATTAATGAAAACTATGTGGATGGGTTGATAGTTGTTTTTATAATTGGAATTACAAAGCTGTTAGATAGTTTGTTGGGGAATAATAATGCCATTCTTTTTAATAGCGATTATTATCGAATGGTTCTTGTTTTAGGAGTTTTATTAGCTGTTTTAACAGTGGTTTTAAATATAGTATTTATTCCTATTTACGGAATTAATGGAGCCGCCTTTGCTACATTTATTGCTATTTTATTTTATAATATTTCAAAAATAATGTTTGTGTATGTTAAATTCAGAATGCTTCCTTTTTCTGTTAATACAGTAAAAGTTATTGTACTGTTATTAGTAGGTTTAGGCGTGTTTTATTTTTGGGATTTTCCATTTCATCCTATAGTAAATATTGCTCTAAAAAGTACACTTATTACCATTAGTTATGGAGCTTTGGTTTATACACTTAATTTATCTGATGATATTTCTACTTTATTAAATAAGATTTTTAGAATCTATAAAAAGTAAAAAAGGAAAATCCCACAAAGTTGCTTTGAGGCAAACTACTTGCAGGACTTTCCAACTAACCAACCAAAATCTAATTATCTTCTGCTTCTATTATTTGAAGCCATTTGATTCTTATTGCGATCTTTACTGTATGTACGATTATTTACTTGCTTTGGTTTTCTGCTAGCTACATTCTGTTTAAACTCAGGTCTTGCTGAATTTCCTCTAGTTTGAGTCCTAGGCTTTGAAACTGTTGGGCTTTTAGACCTAGGAGAATTCATTTGAGAATTAGTTCTAGGTCTTACAGTGTTAGTAATGGTCCTAGGTTTTGGCGCTACCTGATTGTTGGATTTAGGTGTGTTATTACTTAAATCTTTTCCTGGTCTAACCATATTTGTTGCGGTTCTAGGCTTTGGTGCTACCTGATTATTATATCTAGGTAAATTAGCTTGAGAACCAGTACGTGGCCTTACACTGTTCTCAGTATTTCTAGGTTGCGCAGTAAGTTGATTCTTAGTTCTAGGTTTTGTACTTCCAACATCTCGTCTAGGAGTGTTATTTGCTTGAGTTGGTCTAGTAGCTAACTCAGTTCTTCTCTTAATTGTATTACCTCGTCTTGTTGCAACAGCAGTAGAACGTCTGTAATTGTTTGTATAAGGTCTGTTGTAATTATATCTAATAGGCGTGTAATATTGTCTATAAGGTCTGTGGTAAACAACGCAGTGGTTGTAAGCTGGAACCCGGTAATATCCATGCCAAGGTCTGTAAACGTAGTACGGATTAAACGCATTGATATACCCGGTATAGTAAGCATATCTTCTATAAGAGTTGTAGTGAATATATAGTCCTCCAATTCTCGATACGTTTCCAAAACTGTTATAATTAATAAACACATTTCCAATTTGATTTACACGACCATAATAATCGTAATAAACTGGTACGTGTTCCACTTGAATAATGGCTCCGAATTCATCGTATTGTAAAAACGGATTATAATTGTATCCAGAGTTAAAACTGATACTTATTCCAGGACTATAAACACTTACATTTGGACCGTAAGATGGCATATAAAAATCGAACTGTCCATCTGGGAATATCGAGAACTCAACTCCATTTTCAACAAATATGAAAGAATTACCATAACCTCTCAAAGCTGTTGTATTATCAATAGAACTTGGTTTGTTGGTAGTTGATGCGCTAACAGTTAGCCCACCCAGGACTAAAGCTGTTATTAAAAACATAAATTTTTTCATAATTGTTAGATTTTAAATGAAACGTGTCAAGTATAAAACAAACAACATGCCAAAATCTGATTTTTAGAATTATTTATACGTAAAACCTTGTTAATAAGTTGCTTAGATTTTGTTTTGTTTAAAAGTTATAACTCTTAACAAGCGCATATCTATTAAATTATATTTAAAAAAGTAATAAATACTCTCTTTTTTATACATTTATAGAACCAATTTTAAAAGTAATGTCAACCAACCAAACTATTTGCAAAAATTGTGAAAACTCTTTTGATAGCGATTTTAAATTCTGTCCTCATTGTGGTCAGAAAGACAAAGATGAGCTAACCTTAGGTGTTTTATTTTATAATACAATAAGTAATTACTTTTCTTTCGATGCGCGTTTTTTTAAAAGTTTTATTCCTTTATTAATAAAACCTGGATATTTAGCAAGGAAGTTTATAGAAGGTAAACGTTTATTATATCTACATCCAGCACAGATGTATCTGTTTGTTGCTATTGTTTTTTTCTTTTTGTTTTCGTTTAAAGCCAATGAACAAGCAAGTGATATGGATAAAGGTCTTGCTAGTGCTTTTGAAGAACATGTTGATATAAATTCGCTTTCAGAAGAAGAAGCTTTAGCTTTTAAATTAAAAGATTCTTTAGATAGAGAAGAAGCGAGGATTGCTCTTAAAAAAACGGCTGTATTTTCTGGAATGACCGAAAAGCAAATAGACTCATTAGTTTCAGATAAAAATTTTAATTCTAAAAAAAATGACATTAGTTTTGCTGGTACAGAAGTAGATTCCTTAATAAAAATAAACGCTCCAGATAAAGAGATTTTAACTTCCATGGGTTTGGAAGAAACCGATAGTGCGTTTAAAAAACGTTTATATGCACAAGCTTTGAAGTTTCTGAAGTCTAAACAGGGAGGAAGTATTCTACAAACTTTTTATGATACCGTACCCATTGCCATGTTCTTTGTTTTGCCACTATTTGCTTTATTATTAAAGCTATTTTATAGAAAAAGTGGGCGCTATGCACATCATCTGGTGTTTAGCTTTTACTTTTTCGCCTTTATATTTACTGTATTTAGTTTAATTGTTGGGATAAATCTAATTGTAGATATTCCTGATTGGATAGATACAATAATCGTATTATCCATATTTATATATCTATTTATTGCCCTTAAACGTTTTTACAAACAAAGTTGGTTAAAAAGCTATTTTAAATGTAGCCTGATAACACTTTTGTTTTTTCCTATAGTTAGCTTAGTTGCTGTAGGAGTGGCATTTTTCGCCTTTATGTTTTATTAGAGTTTTTCTTTTAAATATGAACCGGTAATAGATTTTTTATTGGCAACAATTTCTTCAGGTGTTCCTGAAGCCACTAAGTGACCACCATATTCACCACCTTCAGGACCTAAATCGATAATATAGTCGGCACATTTTATCAATTCCAAATTGTGTTCTACCACTAAAATTGAATGTCCTTTCTCTATTAAGGCATTAAAAGATTTTAAGAGTTTTTGAATGTCGTGAAAATGTAATCCCGTTGTTGGTTCATCAAAAATAAACAAAGTATTATCGCTCTTGCTTCCTTTTCCTAGAAATGATGCTAATTTTATACGTTGTGCTTCTCCACCCGAAAGGGTAGATGAGCTTTGACCTAAGGTAACATAACCTAAACCTACATCTTGTAATGGTTGTAATTTGCCTTTAATCTTAGTTTGCTCAGACTTTTCAAAAAAGTTAATGGCATCATCAATGGTCAGATTTAGAATGTCATCAATATTTTTCTCATTAAATGTAACTTCTAGAACTTCTTTTTTAAAACGTTTTCCGTTACAGGTTTCACAGGTTAAATGCACATCTGCCATGAATTGCATTTCGATGGTTACTTCGCCTTCACCTTTACAAGTTTCACAACGTCCACCATCCACATTAAAAGAAAAATGCTTGGATTGATAGTTTCTAATCTTACTCAATTTCTGACTGGCATATAAGGCACGAATATCGTCGTAGGCCTTTATATATGTAACTGGATTGGAACGAGACGAACGACCGATAGGGTTTTGATCTACAAACTCAATCTGTTTAATATTGCTAAAGTTTCCAGTTAATTCTGAAAACTGCCCGGGTTTATCTCCAAAATCTGTGAGTTGTTTTTGAAGTGCTGGATATAGTATTTTCTTAACTAAAGTACTTTTTCCACTTCCGGAAACTCCAGTAATAACGGTAAGCATTCCAAGCGGAATGGTAACATCTATATTTTTTAAGTTGTTCTCTCTAGCGCCAAGAATATTTACTTGATATTTAGAAGTTCTTCGTTTTTCAGGAACTTTAATCTCAAGTTTACCATTTAAATACTGAGCAGTTAAAGAGTTTGAAGCCAGAATATCTTTAAATGTTCCGGTGGCAACAACTTCGCCACCAAGAGTTCCTGCTTCCGGGCCAATATCAATAACCTCGTCGGCTTCTTTCATAATATCTTCGTCGTGCTCCACCACAATCACCGTATTGCCTAAGTCTCTAAGAGATTTTAATACGCCAATCAACCTTTCGGTGTCTTTTGGATGCAAACCAATACTAGGTTCGTCTAGAATATACATAGAGCCAACCAAACTACTTCCAAGAGAAGTTGCTAAGTTAATTCTCTGACTTTCACCTCCAGAAAGTGTATTTGATTTTCGGTTTAAAGTCAGATAATTTAAACCTACATTTTCTAAAAATAACAAACGGTTGTTTATTTCTTTAAGTAGGCGGTTGGCAATTTTTAGATCGTATTTGTTTAATTCTAAATTTTTAAAAAAAGCAGATAATTTATCTAAGGGCAAATCTACTAAATCGGTAATAGTAGCATCGGCAATCTTTATATAGTCTGCTTCTGGCCTTAAACGTTTTCCTCCACATGCCTTACATTTGGTTTTTCCTCTGTAACGGGAAAGCATCACACGGTTTTGTATTTTATACGCTTTGGACTCTAATTCGGCGAAAAAAGAATTCAAACCTTCAAAGTACTTATTGCCATCCCAAATAAGTTGCTTTTGCTCATTATTTAATTGAAAAAAGGGTTTGTGAATGGGAAAATCGAATTTATGCGAGTTGTTTACCAATTGATCTCGATACCAACTCATACTTTCGCCTCGCCACGCAAAAATGGCATTTTCATAAACAGATAAAGCCGTGTTTGGAATAACTAAATCTTCATCTATACCAATAATATCTCCGTAACCTTCACATTTTGGACAGGCGCCATACGGATTATTAAAACTGAATAAATGTACATTAGGTTCCAAGAAATCCATGCCATCCAATTCAAATTTATTGCTAAAAGATCGTTGCTTATTATCTTTTAAAGACTCTACATAACATTCACCTTTCCCTTCAAAAAATGAAGTTTGAATAGCATCTGCCAAACGGTTATAAAAATCTTCTTCGTTTTTAGTAATTATTCTATCAACCACTAAATAAACCGGTTCAGTTATAGAAATGCTTTTTACTTCTTCAATTCTTTGAACCTTATCATCAACTTTAATTCTGGCATAACCCTGTTGCTGAAGGACTTTTAGTTTATCCTCCATAGTTCGACCTTCTTCTAAATAAATAGGAGCGAGGAGCAGGAGTTTTTCACCCTCATCAAAAGTTTTAATATAATTTAGAACATCTGCAACCGTATCTTTTTTAACTTCATTTCCAGATTTTGGAGAATAGGTTTTTCCAATTCTGGCAAATAGGAGTTTTAGATAATCATATATTTCTGTAGAAGTTCCAACTGTAGAGCGCGGATTGGTAGAGTTTACCTTTTGCTCAATAGCAATTGCAGGAGCAATACCTTTTATGTATTCAACCTTAGGTTTGTTGAGTCTCCCTAAGAACTGTCTGGCATAACTAGACAAACTTTCCACATATCTACGTTGTCCTTCGGCATAAAGTGTATCGAAAGCTAAACTAGATTTCCCAGAGCCCGATAAACCTGTAATAACAACTAATTTATTTCTGGGAATTACAACATCAATATGTTTTAAATTGTGCAGACTGGCATCTTTTATAATGATGTTATCTTTCGGATTTACTTCGGAAATGTTTAGTGTCATAAGTTGTATAGGCGATAATAATGCAAAGATACTATAAGTAAATCATCCAAGAAAATAGAATCTTATCGAATGTTTTTTTTGAATTATTGTTAATTAATTTGTAAAAGAACAAAGAATGTTGTTATATTTGGAACTTACTAATCTTAAAATCACTTGTCTAGCCTATAGCATAAAATTACTTTAAATCAGTTTTTAACCCCGAACATAAAGGAGACTTTGTGTGCAAAGTAATGATTATGCAAAACGAACTTATCACAGACGCTACATTAGTTAGTAACTACATTAAAGGCGAAGAGCCTGCGTTAGAGGTTTTAATAAAGAGACACAAACAACGAATTTATAGTTTTATTTATTCCAAAGTTTTAGATAAAGATATTGCTGAAGATATTTTTCAAGACACCTTTATTAAGGTTATTAAAACCTTAAAAAGAGGAAAATATAACGAAGAAGGTAAATTTTTACCCTGGGTCATGCGTATTTCTCATAATTTGGTAATAGATCATTTTAGACGAAATAATAGAATGCCGAAATTTAGCAATTCTGGCGATTTCAATATTTTTTCTGTTTTGAGTGATACAGCTTTAGATGCCGAACGAACTTTGATTAAAATGCAGGTAGAATCTGATGTTAGAAAGCTAATTGAAGAACTTCCAGCCGATCAAAAAGAAGTTTTGGTAATGCGTATGTATAATGATATGAGTTTTAAGGAGATTTCCGATAAAACTGGTGTTAGTATCAATACAGCATTGGGAAGAATGCGTTACGCATTAATTAATATGAGAAAAATAATTGACAAGCATAATATAATTTTAACCAATTAAACAATATTAATCAGACTGTTACGTTTTAGATTGTAAATGAACCAATTAAAATATTATAAATGGCAAAACTTTACTCTAAAAAAAATCCCCAAACGCAACTTGATCTAAACCCAAAAGACGAAACTATAAAGTTTCTTCTTGATTATTCAAAGGCTTTAAGTGTTATAAATTGTAATAAGATGAAGTTTGAAGCGCTTCTCAACTAAACTTTGAAAAAGTCCTAATTAGTCGTTAGGACTTTTTTGCTTTTAGTGACTTTAGAATTCTATTGAGCTTTGTATTGAGGGTGTGCTTTTAAAATACTTTTTCTACCAATGGTTTTGGTAATGATATCTTTTTCTAAATCCCAACCTCTTGCTGGAGAATATTCACGGCCATACCAGATAATCTGAAGATGCAATTCGTTCCATAATTCTTTAGGAAATAGGCGCTTGGCATCCTTTTCTGTTTGCACCACATTCTTCCCGTTTGTAAAACCCCAGCGATACATTAATCTATGGATATGTGTATCTACAGGAAATGCTGGTATACCAAATGCTTGAGATAAAACCACAGCAGCCGTTTTATGTCCTACAGCTGGTAATTCCTCTAATTCTTCATAAGTTTTAGGTACTTGTCCGTTGTGTTTATCAATTAAAATATGAGATAGTCCGTAAATACCTTTACTTTTCATAGGAGATAAGCCTACTGGCCTAATTATTTCTCTAATTTCCTCTACACTCAGTTTTATCATATCGTACGGATTATCTGCTTTAGCAAATAATTTAGGAGTTATTTGATTGACACGTACATCTGTGCTTTGCGCAGACATTAAAACAGCAATCAATAACGTATAGGGGTCTTTATGGTCTAAAGGCACCGGAATAGTTGGGTATAGTTCCTTTAACGTTTTTATAACGAATTCTACCTTTTCTTGCTTGGTCATAAGTTGTATTTTTACAGAAATTGAATTATAAACAAAGATACTATGACAAATTTGAAACCAGGAGATAAAGCACCAGATTTTACTGCAAAAGACCAAGATGGAAACTCCATTTCTTTAAAAGATTATAAAGGAAAAAAATTGGTATTGTTTTTTTATCCCAAAGCAAGTACCCCAGGTTGTACGGCTGAAGCTTGTAATTTAAGCGATAATTATTCAAAATTTCAAAAAGCAGGATACGAAATTCTTGGAGCTAGTGCAGACAGCGCAAAAAGACAGAGTAATTTTAAAAATAAATATAACTTCCCTTATCCTTTATTGGCAGACGAAGATAAAGCTGTGATTGAAGCTTATGGCATTTGGGGACCTAAAAAATTTATGGGTAGAGAATATGAAGGCATCCATAGAACAACTTTTGTTATTGACGAAAATGGAATTATTGAAGACGTAATTTCTAAGGTGAAAACGAAAGAGCATACAGCTCAAATATTGAAGTAGATAATTTATAGAATAGAACAAATATTATACTTCTAAGTAAAATAATAAAAGGCCACCAATTTGGTCGCCTTTTATTATTTATAACTTTTTATAAAACCTATTCATTTCTAAAAGGTTCTTCGGTTTCACAACCAAATAAACTTTTCTCTTTAATTAATTTCGATACACCTTCAGGAAGCATGGCTTCCCAGCCTTCCTGACCGTCATTAATCATTTTAAATACAGTTCTAGAAAATACGGTTAAAATCTCTTCATCGTAATCTGTAATGTCTATAACCTTGCCATTATATTTAAAGAATTTGTACAATTCTTTCATTCTAGGGTGTACTTTTAGATTCTCGCTATTTGTAATGGTACCATCTCCATTATCCATAGGGTAGAGGTAAACGCGTAAGTCTTTAAAAAATAACTTTCCAAAAGCTTCTAGTATTCCACCACTTAAATGGCGGTAATATTTTTCATCAAAAATATCCACCAGATTATTTACTCCCATGGCAAGTCCCATTCTGCTCTTAGTATATTGAGAAAAATATTCTACTAATTTGTAATACTCTTGAAAATTAGAAATTAGAACGGTTTGACCTAAAGAACAAAGCAACTTCGCTCTATCCATAAAGTCTTGTTCATCAATTTCACCTTCGGCACGGAGATTAGAGAGAGTAATTTCAAAAACAACTTGAGTTCTTTCTTCTTCAACCTTATTTTCTTTAATAAACATGTCGTAAGATCTATGGAACATATCCATGTTTACTTTGGTTACGGGTCTAAAACTTCCTCTTAAAGCTAAAATGTTCTTTTTGTATAACACTTTAGCAGGTAGAACGTTGTTACCATCGGGAGAAAACATTACAGCATCGGTCATTCCATTTTTAACCAATTGTAAACTCATTAATCTGTTGTCCACATCTTCAAAAACAGGACCCGAAAAATTTATAGTATCAATTTCTAGTTGATCTTTATCTAAATGATCGTATAAATAACGAAGTAAATTTTTAGGTTTTTTATATTTATAATAGGCTCCATAAATAAGATTAGTTCCTAAAATTCCTAAGGTTTCTTGTTGTAATCTAGCATCATTTTCTTTGAACCTTAGATGCAGCATAATTTCGTTATATTCTTTGGTAGGATCTATTTGGTAACGAATTCCAACCCAACCATGACCTTTGTATTGCTTAGCAAAATCAATGGTAGTTACCGTATTGGCAAAAGAAAAAAACATTTTATTAGGGTGCTTATCTCTTGTTAGACGTTTCTCTATTAGGCCAATTTCGTGATGCAACATTTTACGTAAACGTGCTTCGGTAACATAGCGTCCATCACTTTCAACCCCGTATATCGCATCACTAAAATCCTTGTCGTATGCAGACATAGCTTTAGCTATAGTTCCAGAAGCACCCCCAGCTCTAAAAAAATGTCTTACTGTTTCTTGACCTGCACCAATCTCGGCGAAAGTCCCATAAATATGCTCATTTAAATTTATACGAAGGGCTTTTGTCTTTAACGAAGGAATATCATCAAATTGCTTATCTCCTTTTAGGGTTATTTCCATTCTAAATTCTTGGATTAAATCTTAACTACAAAGGTACTTAATTAGCAGGTTAAACAAAAAAATAACCTTATTTTTGTTTCAAAATATTAAGGTTTGAAAGTGACATTTTTAGGTACAGGAACATCTCAAGGAATTCCAGTTATTGGAAGTACTCATCCTGTTTGTTTAAGCACAAACTCTAAAGATAAACGCTTAAGAGTTTCCGTTCTTATTGAATGGGATTCTTACGTATATGTTATAGATTGTGGTCCAGACTTTAGACAGCAAATGCTAACGAGTTCTTGTAATAAAATAGATGGAATACTTTTTACGCACGAGCATTCTGACCATACAGCAGGTTTAGACGATATTAGACCATACTTTTTTAGACAAGGACCAATTCCTGTGTATGCTCATAAACGCGTTTTAGGTGAATTGACGCGTAGATTTGATTATATTTTCGAAACTGAAAACAAGTATCCAGGTGCGCCAGGCGTGATAATGAATGAGGTTAAAAATGAAGCTTTTCCTCTTGCAAACATGGAAGTTGTTCCAATTGATGGTATGCATTACAACCTACAGGTTTTTGGTTACCGATTTGATAAATTTGCCTATTTAACAGATATGAAAACTGTAGAAGATAAGGAAATTGAGAAATTACAAAACTTAGATGTATTAGTGATTAATGCTTTAAGACAGCAGCCGCATGCCACGCATTTTAATTTAGAAGAAGCTTTAGATTTTATAAAAAAAGTAAATCCTAAAAAGGCCTATTTAACACATATTAGTCATTTAATGGGATTTCATAACGATGTACAACAAACCTTACCAGAAAACGTTTTTTTGGCTTACGATAACTTACAAATTACTATATAATGAAGAATAAAATATTTATGTACCTGTTTATTTTCACACTTTTACTTGTTGTTTTTCAATATGTAAACTCTAAAAATATTTTGGAGGCTTATAATGTGAAATATGAAAAATGCTTGGAAATTAAGGAAAGTAATAAAGATGAAATTGCTGTACTTGAAGACAAAGTTTCTAATCTAGAGGATCAAATTTTAGATTTATCAGAATTTAAACTAGACCAAACTGAAGCTGCTATGTCTTATTTTGAAGCTCGTGGTTTTAATATATCAGAGTTAATTCCTTTTATTAAAGACGAAATTTACGAACTGAATGCGCTTCCGGGAGAAGAGCACGCCTTAATTCCTTATGCGTCTATGTCCGGAGGAAAGATGCTAATAAACTCGATCCGACTTTTAAATCACAAATGGATTATAGCTAATTTCTCTGATGGAAAATATTGGGGAGAATTATTAATCAATTACGAAATTACCGAAGACGAACAATTGAATTTTAAACTGATAGATTCGTTTTTATATCCAACCCAATAAAAATGTTATATTCTATCGACTAACCATTTTTTAAATTCATAAAAATTTTGTGGAGCTACTCCATGTCCTACAGGAAATTCAGAATACTGATTCTCAATATTTAAAGCATCTAAGAATTTAGGTGCTTTTCTAGCCCATTCTACCGGTAGCACTTGATCTACATTTCCGTGGGAACAATAAAAGCTTAAATGTGAATAGTCTTTTTCTGAAAAATCTTCTGGAATAATATTTGGATTAATATAACCACTTAAGGCTATAACTTGCTTCACTTTTTCAGGATAAGTTAAAGCTACAGCATAACTTAGAATAGTACCTTGACTAAAACCTAGAATAGTCACATTGTCCTTATTAACCGGATATTTACTACATGCTTCATCTATAAAATTAGCAATTAAATCTCTAGAAGATTTAGCCTGCTCGTCGTCGCTCCATTTGTTTTGTTCAGCATCAAAATTAATAGCATACCAGGCATTGCCATAAGGCTCTAATTTATAGGGTGCTTTTAGTGAAATAATAAATAACTCTTCTGGTAGTTCTGATGCAAAGGAAAATAAATCGTTTTCATCACTTCCATAACCATGACACATAATTAGTAAGGGTGCGTTTTCTTTTAAAGTAGAAGGTCTGGTAATATAAGATAAGCTCAATGTTCTATGTTTTTTAATTAATATTTTTAAACCATTCTTGGAATTTCTCTCCAAGAACAGGAATTGGTTTTGCTTCGCCTTTTGCAGCATAAAAAATGCTAAAAATCCAGCAAACGAAAGTAATTATCCAGAAGCTGGTTCCTAACCAGCTATTTACATACTCTTCAACTAAATTTGAAAAAAGAAGCATGATAATTAAACCCAACATCTGTCTAACATGAAAAAAAGTAAAAGGATTTCTTTTTTCAAGATTCATTATAATAGCTATTATTAATCCAATAAAGGTAAAATAACAAACTATAGCCATAGTTTTTCCTTCTTGAACGGTTTGATTTGTCATGTTATTAATTTAAAATAAGTTTATTATTAGCAATAATACCGTATACTTTCCCTTTTGTTTCGCAGTCTAAAAAGATAGCATTTTTCGAGGTTGATAAGATATTATCTTTTGTAAATTTCTGTTTTCCTTTAGGGTTAAACAAACTTAAATCCGCTTTATTTCCAATACTAACGGATTGAGAATCTATTCCAAACCTCGATTTTCCTTTGGTTAAATAGTCAATGGTTTTTTTAGTGCTAAAATGGGAATTTAAGATACCAAAAGCAGATTCTAAACCAAGAGTTCCATATTTAGCCAAATCGAATTCTATCTTCTTATGCTCAATATCTATAGGGTTGTGGTCGCTAGTAATCATATCTATAGTACCATCTTTTAAACCATCTCTTAAGGCATTAATGTCTTCTTGAGTACGTAAGGGAGGCAGTACTTTAAAGTTTGTATTGAAACTTGTTAAAGCTTCATCTGTTAAAACAAGATTATGTATGGCAACACTACAACTTACATTTAGTTTTTTTTGTTTTGCCTCACGAATTAAAGCAACTGATTTTGCTGTAGAAATAGTTGGAATATGAAGTTTACCTTCAGTATATTCCAGAATAAATAAATCTCTAACAATTTGTAATTCTTCTGCCATATTCGGGTTCCCTTTTAAGCCAATAGATGTACTTGTTAGCTCTTCGTTCATCACACCTTTTCCGGAGATTTTATTTTCTTGAGGAAAGGAAAGGACTAAGCCATCAAAATTAGTGGCATATTGAAGGGCTATTTTAAGTAAGTTCGGGTTTTCTATAGGTCTTTCATAGTCGCCAAAAGCAATGGCTCCAGCGTTTTTCATATCGTATAATTCAGCCAGATCGACACCTTTACTTTCTTTGGTTAAAGCACCAATAGGAAAGAGGTTTACGGCATGTTTTTTAGCTTTAGATTTAAGAAAAGACACGTCTGAATTGCAATCGATAACTGGATAAGTATTTGCATTTAATGCCACAGCTGTAAAACCAGATAGCGCAGCCGTTTTTAGTCCGTTATCAAGGGTTTCCCGTTCTTCATAACCAGGCTCTCCAAAACTTACGCTACTATCAAACCATCCTTGAGATACATGCAGATTATCTAAATCTATTTCTCTAACGTTTTTTGTGTTTTTTAGTGTGCTTGAAATTTCGGTAATCACGCCTTTTTCAATTAAAATATCGACCGTCTGATTATGAAAATCACTTTTTGGATCAATAATTGTGGCCGATTTTAAGAGTACGTTCATTTAAAATATTTTAAGATGAGCATTTCAATGGCTAGAAAGCCTAATGCAAAAATAACAAACCATTTCCATAGCTCGTTAATTTTCGAGTCACTTTTTAAGTTTCCTAATAAATCAGGTAAGGATTGAGATAAGTTAATGTGTTTTATACCTGAAAGATCTTGGTACTGCAACACACTTTCATCTCTTTTATAATTATAACTAATGTTTTCTATAAAATTGTTCTTATTGGTTACTTTGTATATTCCAGCAATAGCTGGTGATTCTGAAGTAATAATGCTTACTTTATTATTAAAATATTGTTGTTGTGGAATAAAACTATTATCCTCTAAACTTAAGGTTAAAATGTCGTCTTGCTGCAAGCTAATAGGAATATCAAATTTATTTTCTTCGCCAATATTATAATACAACGCCGAAGTTTCTAAACTCTGTTTCCCAATATTATAAAGTGTGGGAACAATTAACGGAGAATTTTTAAAGTTTGAATTTTTAGTCTTTAAGGATGCAGAAAATACATAAGCCTGGCCACTTTTAGTTAAGAACGCTTTGCCATCTTCAAACTTTAAAGGTGTACTAGCATTAGAACTATTTAGTGTATAATAACTTTCAACTTTTGGATACTGAAAATTAGAAACCTCTTTATTAAACACATCTTTATAAAGTGGGTGCGAATATTGGATGGTAGTAACTCTCTTTTCTGAAGGGTTTAATGCATTAAAACGTATATTATAAGATAATAGTAAGTCGTTGTAGCTTTGTAAATCACTTTTTTCTGAAGGAATAATTACAAGAAACCCACCTTTGCTGGTAAAAGCTTTTAAAGCTGTTGTTAAAGAATTTGGTATGCTTTCTAACTCGTTTAAAACAATGAGGTTTTGATTTTCAAGATCACTATAATTGAGTTTACTTAAACTTTCGGAAGTAAGCTGAAACTCTTTTTCTGTATAAATTCGTTTTAAAAACTGGTCATCATCTTCCGTTATAGAAAGGACTTTGGTTTTATTTGCTCTGTTAATACTAAAAAACAAGGTATTGTCGAATGTTAGATTTTCGTCATCAATAATTATATAGCCTTCTATACTTTCTTCATTATTAATAGTAAAAACAGCAGTGGTATTTTTTTCTATGTCAATGGTAGTTTTTGCCAATAAATTCTGCTTATTAAATAAAGAGACAGGAATATTTTTAAGCGTTTTTCCTTGATTAGAAATGCTTGCTGTAAGTTCTATATTTAATGGTGTTTTGTTCGATATATATAAACTGTCTATAGATAAGTTATTCGTATTGACAGGTTTTAACTGAACAATATTAGTACTAATTACAGAATCTAAAACGGGATTAAACACTGTTTCTTTAGTTTGAAAATCTGATACCAATATGAGTTCTTGTAAGTTCTCTGAAGTTGTTTTAAATAGGTTTTTTCCTTTTAATAGAACGGCTTCATAATTAAGTTGATTTGAGGCGTAGTCTAATTGTAGTAATTCGTTTTTTATAGCTCCAATAGTTGTATTTTTAAAAGTATAGTTATTTGTAAACACCGAAATGTTCTCTGTGTTATCCAGGTTTTCAATAAGATCTTGTACAGCTCTTTTTAACAATTCGCCTTCTGGGCCTTTGGCCTGCATACTGAAAGAATTATCTAAATATACTACGGTTTCTTTTTCAGTATTTAAGGCATTTGTTTTTGAAGTAAATGGTTGGGCAAAAGCAATAACTAAAGCTGCAAATACCAGCATTCTAGTACATAAAACAAGCCATTTTTTAATTTGAGAGCTTTTTCTACTTTGAGCAGTTACTTTTTTTAGAAATGCAACATTTGTAAAAGCTTGATTTTTAAACTTTCTAAGTTGAAATAAGTGAATAAGAATCGGGATAAGCAGCGCAAATAATGCGTAAAGAAGTTCGGGATGTTTAAACTGCATTCCTTGTTAGTTTAATTACAAAAATAAGGTTTACTCTGAAATAGAAAACCTTTTAACAACAAATTAAATTATTTAGTTATCAAACCACTAAATTCTTTAAAAAAATCTAGATTTAAAATTTTGTGTTTAACTTTTATAAGATAACCTCATTATATCATAGAAAATTTAACAAAAGAAAAAATAATCTGTCATTGCTATTTTATTCTTGTTCTCAAAAAAGGATCTAATCGTTTTTTGAGATTGTTTATTGGCAACAGTAATAATACATTGGGTTTGTTTCAATTCGGTTAAATAAGTATAACTATATAATTCCTGCCCGTAAATGTGTTTTCCAATTTTCTTTGGGTTATTACAAATCCAGATAAATTTTACTTGACGTTCGATTAACAATTTTGCAATGGTTTTTCCTTTAAAACCAGCTCCCCAAATAACTAATTGTTTTGAAGCATCGAAATCTAATTCCAGAAAATATTTCAACTTTATTTCTAAAAAGTAGTTTTGTGCATAATGTTCGTGGGTTCTGGAAGTTCTTGTACAATAGTCTCGCCAAAGATGTAAAACTTGGTTACATGGAATTACTTTTAATTGCTGTTTGTAGAATCTAAAGGCTAAATCGTAATCTTCAGGATAATCGTTTGGGTTAAAAGCATCGGCAGCTAATAAATCATTCTTATGCGCCATCCAACACGGAGAAGGGATGACACATTCTTTATAGATTTCAGAATAATTACTTCCGGTTCGAGTAAGTTTATTTAACCATGTTTCGTAATTTCTATATCCATCATTAATTCCATCTTCACTAAAATAAGAAACCAAGCCTGTAGCCACATGCTTTTTACCGTGTTTTTGTAAATTATTTAAAAGTACTTCTAATTTATTTGGAGGCATAATATCATCACTATCCATTCTGGTAATATAAGTTCCAGAACTATTTTTAAAAGCAAATCTCAGGGCTTCGATAATCCCTTCACCTGGATTTTTTAAAAGCTTAATCCTCTTGTCATGTTTGGTAAACTCATGGACTATCTGGTAGCTATTATCTGTAGAACTATCATCGATAATAAGTAATTCCCAATTTGTATAGGTCTGATTTTGTATAGATTCTATACAATCATATAAAAACTTGTTTGTGTTTTTAAAAGGAGTTAAAATGCTTATTAAAATGTTTTGCATAAGGCGAAGATAATATTAAAGTTCTAAGTGTCTAATGTATTAGATTTTAACAAAAACTTAAGGCATATATATGTAACACATTGTATTTTTGGTCGTCATACCTACAACTATTAATTAAAACCATTAAACTATTAAAATGAAAAAATTATTAACCATTTTTAGCATCAGTTTTTTACTCGTTGCTTGTGGTACATCGACAAAAACTTCTGCCGATTTAGCAGTAAGTACACCCATTGTAACAACTATTGATTTAACAAAAGTAACTAACGATCAGGTTCCGGTAGTTATTAATCCTGGAAGATTTACAGCTGAAACAGTTACTTATAGATTACCTAAAGTAGTTCAAGGAACTTATTCTGTGAGCGATTTTGGAAAATATGTGGAAGATTTAAAAGCCTTTGATTACGAAGGTAACGAACTTTCAGTAAGTAAAATCGACACAAACTCATGGACTATTAGCAATGCAACAGCACTTGACTATATTACATATATGGTGAACGATACTTTCGACGTTGAAGAAACCGGAGGTATTGGTGGAGATACGCCTTTTTCGCCTGCAGGAACAAATATTGAACCAGATAACTATGTTTTAAACTTACACGGATTTATTGGGTATTTTGATTCTTTAAAAAACAACCAATATACTTTAGATGTTACGGCTCCAGCAGATTTTATAAGAACTTCAGCTTTACAAAATGTAGCTGAAAAAATGAGTGAAGATGGAAAAACGGTCACTACAAGTTATTTTGCACCTAGATATTTTGATATTACAGATAACCCAATGATGTATGGAAATCTTGATGTAGAAGAATTTGAAGTAGGAGGTATAAAAATTGTTTTAAGTGTATATTCTCCAAACCAAGTACATACAGCAAAAGCTATTGGAGAGACTATGAAAACCATGATGGAAGCTCAAAAAGCATATTTAGGAGATATTAACAGCACACCTAGATATGATATTTACTTGTATTTATCTCGTGGAGATGAAGAGTCGCCAAAAGGTTTTGGTGCTCTAGAACATCACACATCTACAGTTGTAGTAATGCCAGAAGCGATCCCGTTTGAAGCTTTAGCAGAGAGTATGATTGATGTGGTTTCACATGAGTTTTTTCATATTGTAACACCTTTAAGCGTACATTCTGAAGACGTGCATTATTTCGATTATAACAATCCAACATTTTCTAAGCATTTATGGATGTACGAAGGGGTAACCGAATATTTTGCGACTTTATTTCAAGTCGATCAGAATTTAATTTCTGAAGACGAGTTTTATGCGAAGATTACTGAAAAAATTCAAACAGCTTCAGGAATGAACGACGCCATGAGTTTTACTATTATGAGTGAAAACGTTTTAGATGAACCTTATGCAAGTCAGTATTACAACGTTTACCAAAAAGGTGCTTTAATTGGAATGTGTATCGATATATTAATGCGTGAGGAAAGTAATGGAAACAGAGGAATTCTTTCATTAATGAAGCAACTTTCTCAAAAATATGGAGAAAACAAACCGTTTGAAGATGACAAGTTAATTGATGAAATTACTGAAATGACTTATCCTTCAGTAGGAGAGTTTTTAAATACACATGTGGTTGGAGATGTTCCAATTAATTACAATAAGTTCTTTGAAAAGGTAGGCCTTGAAATGGGAGAGAGTCGTGTAGAAACGAATCTGTTACAAAATAGCGGCGCTTTAATTTTTGGAGCAAACCAGGCAGATGGAAGCATCTTCTTTAATAGCTTGGTAAGTCAGAATAGTTTTTGGCATGACAATGGTGTAAAACCAAACGATGTTATTAAAGCAGTAAATGGTGAGGAAGTTAATATCATGAGTGCTAACGCTATTTTCCAGAAAGTATTTATGTGGGAGCCAGGACAAGAAATTGAAGTAAAAGTAAATAGAGATGGCGAAGAGGTTGTTATTAAAGCAACGGTTGAAACATCGTATACTTTAGGAAAAACTTTAGTTGAAAACCCTAAGGCAAACGAAACTCAAAAATCTATACGTAAAGCTTGGTTAAAAGGCTAGATATTGTTGATCGTTGATTGACGATTTAGAAATTAAAAAAGCACCAAATGATTAATTTTCATTCGGTGCTTTTTTTATGCTTTTATTACAACCAAAACAGGTTGCATTTTGATTATAACACAATTAACAACTAATACTTAGCAGCTTTACCTTTAGAGCCTGAATCTTTTATAAACTGTCTAATATCTTCTGTTGCTGTTTTTAAGTCGTCTTTTCTTAAATACATCATATGGCCACTTCTATAGGCTTTAAAAGAAAACCTATCTTTCATTTTTCCACTCGGATCCATTTGTCCTACGGTATATTTTGCAGCAAAATAAGTAGTTGCTCCATCGTAATAACCAGATTGCACCAATACTTTTAAATATGGATTTTGAGCCATAGCTAAACGCAAACCTTCACGCGTATTATCATTTTGTCTGTCCCATGGATGGACATCGCCAAACATATTGTATTTAATGTCTGTTTTAAATTTAAGCTCTTCACGAAGATAATAATTGATTGCAGGTGTAAAAGAGTGCAGCCAAGACGTTAATTCCGAATTAAAATCTGGAGAGTTTCCTGCTGTCATTTTATCAATTCCTAAATAGCGAGAATCCAACCTACCAATAGTGAATCCTTCATCACGTAACAATTCTTTCCAGAAAAAACTGGTTGGAACATTTAAATTATGATCCAAAATGGTTTTCTTATCCAAGCCGGAATACAGACTCATTTTTTCGGCAACACTTTCTTTTTCTTCAGCTGAAATAAAACCACCCTTTGCAATAGCTGGCATTAAATTATTAATGGCATAACTTTCAACTTCTGGTAAAATCTCTAATAAATCTTTTTGTTGTAATGAGCTAGGAAGTGCCTTTTGATGCCAAGCTGCTGCCGTAAAATATGGCAAGTTTAAGGCAGAATATATGGGCTGATTGGTTGAATATATTTTATAATCGGCTGGCGATACTAAAATCACTCCATTTAAGTACATCCATTGTTTGTTCTGTAATTCTTTTGCCAAGCCCATCACTCTTGGACCTCCATAGCTTTCGCCAATTAAATATTTTGGAGATTCCCAACGGTTATTTCTAGAAACAAAAGTGTTCATCCATTCAGCCAGATATTTTATATCAGCATTAATTCCAAAGAATGTTTTTCTATCTGGTAACTTTCCTTCTTTATCTGCAACCATTCTTGAATATCCCGTATTTACGGGATCTATAAAAACAATATCTGCTACATCTAAAATAGAGTGCGGATTATCTTTTACACCATAGGGTTGAATTGGGTAACCTTCTTCATCAATATTCAATACTACAGGACCTGTGTAGGCAATATGCATCCATGCAGATGCCGAACCTGGACCACCATTGAATGAAAAAATAATGGGACGTTTTTCCTTATCACTATTACTTTTTTTATAATACGTATAAAATAAAGTCGCAATAGGTTCGCCTTTTTTGTTCCATACAGGTTGTGTCCCAGCCGTGGCTCGATAAGACAGGTTTTGTCCGTTAATAGCTATTGTATGATTGGTAACAACCGTAGTATCTAAAGGAATTTTAATGGCTTGCGAAAAAAGCAAACTCGTTGAAAATGTAGCAAGTAGTAAAAAGAGGTGTTTCATAATATTTATTTAAAAGCTTAAAGATAAATTGTTTTATTGTAAGTCATTTTTATAAATTGTTAAAATCCTTCGAAAACACCCAAGCCAAAGAGTGCAAAATCGTATTTTACAGGGTCGTTGGAATCTAGTTTTCGCAGGGCTTTGTCGAGCTCGGCTAAAGCTTTTGCATCGTTTTGTTTGCGTTTTAATAAACCTAGTTTTCGGGCTACGTTTCCAGAATGTACATCTAGAGGACAGGATAATTTTGAAGGAGAGATACGCTTCCAAATCCCAAAATCTACGCCCGTATTATCCGAGCGAACCATCCATCTTAAATACATATTAATTCTTTTAGCAGCCGAGTTCTTTAACGGATCACTTATATGTTTTTGAGTTCTTGGTAAATGCTCAATTTCGAAAAACACCTTTTTAAAATGATGAATGGAATTTTGTAACGAATCTGTTTCACTTGAAAAAATAGCCTCCAAACCCTCATGATTTTTGTAAATATGCTGTAAAGCCTTTATAAAAGTGATAAAATCTGTGCCATTAAACGTTCTATGTACAAATGGGAGCAAAGCTTCTAAATCTTGTTCTTGGTGATCTATTACAAATTCATACGGCGAATGATCTAGTAGTTCCATCATTTTACTAGCATTGTTTATAATGCTTTTTCTATTTCCCCAGGCAATGGTTGCACTGAGAAAGCCTGCAATTTCAATATCTTCTTTTTTACTAAAAAGATGTGGAATTTGAATGGGATCGCTTTCAATAAAATCTAGTCGATTATATTGAATGACCTTGGCATCTAAAAATTCTTTTAATTCTGTTTTGTTCAATGTTTTTGGTATTATAATCCATAAAAATATGAATCAATTTTTAGAAATATGAGGAATCTCGTTCTAATTATTCATTTAAAAAAAACTAACTTCGTTATTCTTATTTTTTAAATAAAATATACATGATGTCTGCCGATTATTCCCATATAAAAGTACTTCCGGAACAAGCCAAAGAAATTGCAAAAAATCTCTATAATCTTGAAGGTGAAATAAAAAGTTTACCAGGAGAATTAGATTTTAATTTCAGACTTAAAACCAAAACAGAAAGCTATATTTTAAAAATAGGCAGACCAGATGAGGATTTAGAGTATTTAGAATTCCAGCAAGAAATTCTCAATTATGTTTCTAATAGTAATTTGAATGCACCTAAGGTTTTTCCTGATATCCATGGTAAATACATCAGTTCTATAAAAGATGCTGAAGAAAACACCAGATATGTCCGTTTACTTTCTTGGATTGATGGCAGGTTATGGTCTTCGGTTAATCCCATAAAAGGCGAGTTACTTTTTAGTTTAGGAAGGGAAGCTGGAAAAATAGCAAAGGCTTTAGAAGGTTTTAAGCATTCAAAAGTTCACAGATCATTCGATTGGGATATCGCCCAATCTGAATGGACTTTTAAGTATTTAGAACTATTTTCTAAAGAACAACAGGAAATTGTTTCTTACTTTCAAAAGTCATTTGAGAGCTTCCAAAAAGACTACAAAAAACTCCGAAAAACCGTCATCCATAACGATGCTAACGATAATAATATTCTGGTATCAGATAATTTGATAGATCCAACGGTTACAGCCATAATCGATTATGGAGATGCTATTTATAGTCAACCTATAAACGACTTAGCTGTTGCCATAGCTTATGCCATAATGGGCAAACCAGATTTGTTGGCTGCTGCTTTACCCATAGTTTCTGGATATCACAAAGAGTTTTCTTTACTGGAAGAAGAGCTCCCATTTTTATACCATTTGGTTGCTATGCGTTTGATTATTAGTGTGACTAAATCTGCTTTAAACAAACAAAAAGAACCGGATAACACTTATTTGTTAATTAGTGAGAAACCCGCCTGGGATGTATTAAAAAGATGGCAGGAATTAGATGCAAACCTGGTTCATTTTAATTTTAGAGGAGCTTGTGGTTTCTCTGCACATCCTGATGAAATAGCTTTTCTAAATTGGGCTAAAACACAAGATGTTTCTTTAAATAATTTATTTCCTAGTCTTGACTTCAATCAGGTATTTAGTTTGGATATGCATGTAGGAAGTACTTGGCTGGGACATGAGACCGAATACAACGATATAGAATTAACTACCTTTAAAATTAACAGACTCCAAGTCGAAAAGCCAAATACATTATTTGCTGGGGGATATTTAGAAACCAGACCATTTTACAGTACCAAAGCTTATCAGAAGGAAGGAAATTCAGGCTTGGAATATAGAACCATGCATTTGGGTGTAGATTTTTGGGTGAATAAAAACACACCTATTCATGCACCATTTGACGGGCAGGTATATAGCATTTATAACAATGGAAATAATAAAGATTATGGGCCAACTTTAATCTTAGAACACAAAACCGATAATGGTATTCCGTTTTATACTTTGTACGGACATCTCTCTGAAAGTATTTTGAACTTAGTAAGAAAAGGACAGAAAATCAACAAAGGAGATTTGATGGCTTATGTAGGAAATATCAATGAAAATGGTAGTTGGTCGCCACATTTACATTTTCAAATCATGTTAGATATGTTGGACTATCAACAGGATTTTCCCGGTGTTGCTTTTCCGAATAATGTGTCTGTATGGAGTAGTTTATGCCCAAATCCGAATGTACTATTTAAATATGATGGTATGGATTCCCATCAAAATAAGTCCAATAAAGAGCTTCTTGATTTTAGAAAAAAACACCTTGGAAAAAGTTTGAGTTTATCCTATAAACAACCATTAAAAATGGAACGAGGTGCAGGAGTTTACTTAATAGATGTTTTTGGAAGGAGATATCTGGATACCGTAAATAATGTAGCTCATGTTGGGCATGAACATCCAAGAGTGGTAAAAGCTGGACAAGAACAAATGGCTGTTTTAAATACGAATTCACGCTATTTACATGATAATATTAATGGTTTTGCAAAAGAGTTGTTGGAAACGTTTCCACAGGAATTATCTGTTGTGCATTTTGTAAATTCGGGTAGTGAAGCCAACGAATTAGCTTTGCGGATGACTAAAGCTTTTACCAAAGCCAAAGATATGATTGCTGTGGAAATTGGCTACCACGGTAACACGAATGCCTGTATTGATATTAGTTCGTACAAGTTTGACGGCAAAGGTGGGCAGGGAGCTCCAGAACACACGCATATTGTGCCACTTCCTGATATGTTTAGAGGTTTGTATCAAGGTGAAAATACAGCTGAAAATTATGCTAAACATATTGATGAACAGATAGAGAATATTCATGAAAAAGACAGAAATCTAGCGGGTTTTATATGTGAAAGTATTATTAGTTGTGGCGGACAAGTGGAACTTCCTGAAAATTATTTAAAATTAGCTTATCAAGCTGTTAGAAAAGCGGGCGGACTTTGCATTGCAGACGAAGTGCAAACAGGTTGTGGCCGAGTAGGACATACATTTTGGGGATTTCAGTTACACGATGTGATTCCAGATATTGTAACTATTGGAAAACCTATTGGCAATGGTCACCCATTAGCTGCTGTGGTTTGTACACAAGAAGTTGCTAATGCTTTTGCAAATGGCATGGAATACTTCAATACGTTTGGAGGAAATCCAGTGTCTTGTGCTATTGGAAAAGAAGTTTTGCAGGTTATTAAAGATGAAAAGCTTCAAGAGAATGCTTTAAAAGTCGGAAATTATTTAAAAAAAGAATTAATAAGCCTACAAAAAAAGTTTCCCATAATTGGCGATGTTAGAGGGCAAGGATTGTTTTTAGGTTTTGAACTGGTTGATAAAAACAAAAATCCATTGGCTGAAAAAGCCTCGTATTTAGCCAATAGAATGAAAGATTATGGGATTTTAATGAGTACAGATGGAAAAGATAATAATGCGCTTAAAATTAAACCTCCAATGGTTTTTTCAATGGATAATGCAGATGAGTTGTTAACTAGGTTAAAGCAAATCTTTCAAGAAGATTTTATGAAGTTTTAGTCTCTTATTTTAAGTGTTTAATATATAATTTTTCCATCAACCATGGTGAGTTTTCTATCTGCCATGTCGGCTAATTCCTGGTTGTGAGTAACAATTACAAAGGTTTGACCAAATTCGTCACGAAGTTTAAAAAATAGCTGATGTAAGTTTTCAGCAGATTCACTATCTAAATTTCCAGACGGTTCATCGGCAAAAATAAGCTCTGGATTATTTATTAAGGCTCTGGCAACAGCAACACGTTGTTGTTCGCCTCCAGAAAGTTCGCTTGGTTTATGCTCGTATCTATCTTTTAGACCTAGAAAATCAAGTAATTCTTTAGCGCGTTTTTCGGCATCAGATCTTTTAGTTTTCTTGATATAAGCAGGAATACAAACATTCTCTAAAGCTGTAAACTCTGGTAATAACTGATGAAATTGAAAAATAAACCCAATATGTTCGTTTCTAAATTTGGCCAAAGCTTTATCGCTTAACGAACTGATATTTGTACCATTTATTACAAAATCACTTTTTTCTTTAGACGACGGTTTGTCTAAAGTACCCAGAATTTGAAGTAACGTTGTTTTTCCAGCTCCCGAAGCACCTACAACAGAAACTATTTCGCCTTTTTTGATGTCTAAATCTACCCCTTTTAAAACGTGTAAATCGCTAAAGTACTTGTGAATGTTTTTTGCTTGAATCATATAAAAACTATAGAAGTGGTGAATTTAATACAATAAGTGCTTGTGTACAATTATAAGCTCTACTTCTTAGTAAAAATATTTTTTAATTGGTTGTAATCAATATAATAAACCAATCTAATTGAAAAATTATGATCTATGGGTTGCTTAAAAAGGTTGTTTACACTATCAAAATAAGTGTCTCTAGAGGCATTAGAAAAATCGAACAAACTGTTTCTATATAATGCTGTTAACGTACTGCCAGGAGCAAATTGCCAAGAATATCCAAAGTCTAAATTCCATGTATTAAAGTTGACATCCGGATTACCTATATCGTCTAAGGTATAACCATTGTCTGTACTTAGACGTCCATTTTCTTCCAGTGTATATAGTTGATTGTTGTATGTAACTACACTCCAATAGTTTCTAAAAGATAAAGATAAGGCATGAAATACATTAAAATTATAATTTCCGGTAATGGTATTAACAAGTGTATTTTGATCTCTTTGTCCAAAAATTATATCGGTTCCAAGATCCTGAATAAATCCTCTGTCTCCAATGGCCTGAAAATAGTCTAAACTATAAATTAATGTCAGTCTGTCGTTAACTTTAATTCTAGGGCTAAGAGAAAATTCGAAATTAAAAACGTCTCGATCATCTTCAAACATGGTCTCAATTCCAAGCTCTGCATCTAAGGCAAAAGTTTTGTTATAATTAGATGAAACCCATCCACTAGTACTTAAAAAGTTTTCGTAAATAAAATAACGTCCTTCTGTTCTCGCTTCGTAATAGTCGTATTGCTTGCCTATCTCATAATTAATTCTGGCTCCATAACTAAGTAGATTTTTATTCTCAAGAGTAATACGGCTTCCTATGTTGTTTCCTGTGTATTTACTTGGATTGTACAACATGTTATAGTTATACCAAAGCCCATAATATAAGTCTATTAAATTACCCATAGGTTCAAAGATTTGATAAGAAAAATCAGCGCTAAAATTACTGTAGTTATTTCTAAAGTTAATACCTAAATCATTGATATCGTAATTTTTATCAGCTAACTCATGGCCAATGCTATATTGGTAATTCCCACTTATTTTACCAATCTCAAGTTGCGTATTGAATCCACTTTCGTTCCCATCTTCTAGATTAAGATAACTGTGTTTTACGGCTGCTTGGACGCCTATGGTGTTTTTCTTATTGGCATAATCTAGCAAGGCAGCAGTTACGTTGGCATCTCGAAAGTGTCCATTTCTGGTCACATTTGTATTGATTAAACTAACAGA
Source organism: Xanthomarina sp. F1114 (assembly GCF_026410255.1). Taxonomy (GTDB): domain Bacteria; phylum Bacteroidota; class Bacteroidia; order Flavobacteriales; family Flavobacteriaceae; genus Xanthomarina. The sequence continues at coordinate 57,318 of NZ_JAPMLL010000005.1, read as the reverse complement.
CGAGTTGCCGTTAAATTGCTGATCTATTACAAAAATATTATAATTTGTAATAGGTTCTATAAGCTCTTTTCTAGAGCTATAGCTTAAGGTGTCTTCTATTGTAGCATATGTTTTTTGAGTAATGGCATTAAAAATTCCAATCCCTAAGCCGTTTTTTGTTCTTCCAGAAACTTTAAAAGCGTTTAAAGTTTTAACCTTGTCTGGATACTTTTTAACTACTTCATTTGTTTCAAGATTAGTCTTTCCTGTGGGAGCATTTCCAACACGTCTAGAGTAAAATAAATCTCCTTTGGTAAATAAATCAACTCCTTCAGTAAAAAATTGTCGCTGTTCAGAAAATTGTTGTTCAAATGGACCTAAATTAAGTTCTACATCATCAAAACCCACCTGACTAAAATCTGGAATTAGAGTAGCATCTAAAGTAAAGTTCTCTGTGATACCATATTTTAAATCCATTCCTATATGATATTCGTCCTTTATGTCTTCGTTTCCTTTTTTACTAATTACAGTTGAAGCATATGGATACAGCATTAATCGGGTAGGAGGTTGGATATCTTTTATACCAAGTAATTGTCCGTGATATAAACCTATATTACCCACTTCAGGGTTTATAGGATTCCAGGTGTATTGTGTTCTATCCGTTCTAAAGTGTCTATGAAATTGTAAACCCCAAACATGATCTGTTTTATTAGAGAAACGCAAGGCTGAATACGGGATTTTCATTTCTACAATCCATCCATCATGAACAATATTTACAGCACTTTCCCAAACGGCATTCCAACCAAAATCCTCGCCAATAGTAGGGGAAGAAATCGCATCCGCTTGATTTCCTGTAGGGAAAACAAAAAATTCTGTATCGTTTTGTGAATCGTTATTTGGATTTAAGATGACTCCAAAAAAGTCGTTTATTCCAAAGTTATCACGACTTTGAAATTGTTTTGTTATTTCATCTGGGGTATCGTAGAGGTAAGCTCCAAAATAGATGGCATCATCGTCATAAGTAACCTTAACAATTGTTTTCTTATTGGGATTTTCTGGTACGCCAATATCTGGTCTAAACTGCGTAAAGCCTTCAGCTAATTCGGCATCTTGCCAAGCTATATCGTCTAAATCACCGTCTATTTTAGGAGCTATACTTGCTCTTTTTATATGAATATTTTTTTTCTCTTGAGCAAGAAAAGTAGTTGAGAATAGAAGAAATATAATTAAAAATGAAGTCTCTTTCATTAAATTAAAGTGATTGGTTGATGCTTTAAAGACAGCAAATATTTTAAAATGTTACACGTTAAGTTAATTAAGTATAATTTAATTGTTTTCAAAAATACTAACTTATAGTTAAACAATAATCTAATTCGTTTACTTTACCGTAAGCTTGATATCTGAAGTGGTTTTTATAACAATTTTGTCATACATCGCATTTTTGGAATGTTTTTTGGTATTATATTCATAATTAACAATTTATATGACTGTAGAAAAAAGTTCTAAAAGAAAAAAACTCCTATTAGGTATCCTATTCGATTTATTGGGGTATGTCTCTTATGTTTTTCCTCCTTTCGATTTTGTTTGGGCGCCTTTATCGGCCTATTTAATGACGAAATTGTACCCTGGAAGAAAAGGAAAGATTGCGGCTGTTATTTCCTTTGTGGAAGAAGCCTTACCAATGATTGATATTATTCCTTCGTTTACACTTATGTGGTTTTACACCTTTGTGCTTTCTAAGGAAACCCAAAAATCCCAGAAAAAACAAATTAAAATATAATAAAAAAAGCTGTCTATAAGTTCAATTTTTAATAGACAGCTTTTATATAAAATACGCTTAAATATAGTGGTTACAAACTATAAGTAAGTGAGACACTAATATTTCTTCCTATATTATAAATACCTTCTTCTTTTAATCTTGATAAATGATTGATATAAGTTTTATTTGTTAAGTTAGTTCCAGAAACAGCAATATTTAAGTTGTTCTTAAACAGGGTTATATTTCCACCAAATCCAGCGCTTAATAGGTTATAACCAGGCGTATTTGTTTCATATTCACTAGTTGAATTCTGGTTAAAAGTAGATTGAAGTTTCACAAAACTATAGAGTTTATTTACCCACTTGGTATCAAACTCTACTCTAAGAACATTACTTAGGCTATTGGCAGGGATAAAAGGCAAATACATCCCGTTATCTTGTTTTCCAGTTACGGTTTCAAAGCTACTCTCTACATGCAACCAATCTAATGGATGTGGATGAAAATGAAATCCAATTTCCCCTCCGTATAACTTTGAGTCTTCTTGTACATATTGGTAGACAGGAGTTTCATCTATAAAAGTACCCTCTGGTTGCATATAAATATAATCATTCACTAAATTGTAAAACCCGTTCACATAAAATTCCACATGTTCACTTTTAAACTCAAAAGATAAATCTGTTTGGAAATTTTGTTCGTTTGTTAGGTTTTCGTCTCCAATTTCAAATCTGTTAGTACCTTCGTGTGTTCCGTAAGAAGTTAACTCAGCAAGATTTGGTGCTCTAAACCCAGAGGCTACATTTAATCTTGTTGTAATTAAATCGAATAATTTGGTCTTTACTCCAAGAGCCCCGTTAAAGCTATTAAAGCTTTTAGTAAACCCGTTAACAACATCAATTTGTCTGGTATCAAAACGTGCTCCTACCTGTACATCTGCTTTTTCAAAGTGAATATGAGCCATCCCAAAAACACCAAAATCGTTGGTCGTAGCATCAGGAATTAATATCTCATGTCCGTAATTCCCGTTAGTTTGATGCATGCCTTGAGTACCAATAATGGTTTCGAATTTACCGTAAATAGGTAATTGATATTTTATGTCGTAATTAAATGTTTTAAGTTTCATTTGAAGAGCTGCTTCCAAAGCCTCATCACCGTGATCATCGTGATCATCGTGGTGATCATGATCATCATGGTCGTCGTGACCGTCATGGTCATGATGATCATGAGGTTCTTCAAATTCCTTTCTATCGTTATAAATATATCCTAAATTGATGTCTAAACTAGAGTTTTCAAAGTAGATATTAGACTTCGAACTAAATACATGATTCGTGATGTCCTGATAAGGTAATTCTGGAGTTTTTCTGGTAGTTTGCTCACCAATTTCACCAGGAATTCCTAATTTGGAATGGTTCATATTGTACCTAAATTCTGTTTTAAATTGCTTGTCTTGAAACCCAATTCCTGCTTTAAAATCTTGCTCTTTAAAACGGGAATTAGTTACTCTGTAATCTGCAGTATTGTAATCTGAATGTTCGCTAATACTTCCTCTAATAAGAAATTTGAGCTTTTCTGCAGATTCTTTATACCCAATATTACCAGAATATCCTTGTGTGTTTCCAAAATAAGTACCTTCAAAATCGGCAGCATTCGAGTCTTGCCCAGCAAATTTTTCAGGGTTTATGTATAAAACACCACCGAGTGCATCGCTTCCGTAGAGTAGAGAAGCCGGGCCTTTTATAACTTCCACGCTTTCCACGCCAGAATTATTTAGGCCTAAGCCGTGCTCATCTCCAAATTGTTGGTTTTCTAATCTAACACCTTGCGTATACACTAAAACACGATTAGAACTAAGCCCACGAATAACAGGTTTTCCAATACCAATTCCTGTGCTTATGCTTTCTACTCCGGCAATATCTGTTATTCCATCGGATAAAGTTAATGCACCTTTGGCTTTTAAATCTGTAATTTTAGCCTGCTCAACTTTCATAACATTTTCACTTTGTAATTTGTGAAATGGTGTTGATATAATAATTTCTCCCATTTCTATAGCCGATGGGTTTAGTGTAATTTCAAGTTTTCTATTTAAAGGAATAGAAATAGTCTTGGAAAAAGACTCGTAGCCCATAAAAGAGCAAACTATTTTATAGTTTCCAGAGGGTAAGTTATTTAAAATGAAATAGCCAGACTCGTCTGTGGTTGTTCCTTTTTCTAATTGTGGAAAATATATGTTAGCAAATGCAATGGGTTGGTTTGTATGATTTTCAATAAGCGTACCTTCTACGGTATTTTGCGCAAATAATGTTGGCGCAAACCATAAAAGAAACAAGCATGTTATTTGTTTCATTTGATATGAATTATAATAGTTTAAATAAATAATGTAGCCGAAGTTATTTCAGCATAAAAAATAGATGTAAAAAAAAAATTAACTATTATAAGAAGGAGGACCGCGAAGGGAAAAATGGAGAGCTTGAAACTCACTAATAAAGTCATATTGAGAAATGACTACTTGATGATTATCTTGTATTTCAAGAATTTTATAATTGTTTTCCGGAAGACTAAAAGCTGTATTTAGTTGAAATTTATGAAATTCACAATCTACATCCAAGGTGTGTAAGTGTGCTTGTGGCTCTCCCAGACAAACTTCGTGCTTATGATGACTATGATTAATTGCATGCTCTAGTTTAACGGCAGAAGGCGTCAAGACTAACAAAACCAAAAGAATGGATAAGACTCTAAAAATGATATGTTGGTTTATTTGTTGCACTAATCTAAAAAGCGTTTTAAGCCAAATCTTCTAAGCATTTTCTTTTCAAATTCCCAAAAGAATTTAAATTGGCCAAAAAGCCAACCCGTTGTAACTAATAGTATTTGGTAAAAAATTAGGCCAATAATAATGTATAAAATCCAATATACAGTAATATTTAAGTTTTCTTTAGTAATTCCTAGCAGTTTAATTACGGGTTTGCCAACAAATAAAGAAGAGGTTCCGGTTATGGCAAAAACAAGGAAAATTCGAATCATTTCCCATTTATAATCTACCTTCCATTTATTTTCTAACTTTTTAAAAATAAATAAAGTAAGTTTTAATAATACAAAGAAAATAACAGTAGTAGCTCCAATAACAAGAAGGATGTGAAATTCTTTTAAGAAAGCATTTACCAATTTATACGAACTATAAATCAAGGCTAAAATTCCTAAAATAGGAAAAATAAGCTGCCAGTTTTTTTGTATTTCCCAGTTCTTTTTGAAAGTCTCCATGCACACTTTTTTAAAAATGCAAAGATACTTTAAATTCTAGGAATATAACTAGTTAATTGTTGCTTATAGGTTAATTGAAAGTATATGAAATAGTTATACAGCTTGTAGTTTACTTCGTAACCATAATCTATAGATGGATCGTAGTAAATTTGAGACTCATATAGACCAGAAGGATATTCTTGTGGGTTCAGGGCTCTGTTGTTCCAGGCATCCACATATCTCTTATTTCTGGTTTCCATAAAGTCTTGTTCATAATAACCTCTAGGTCTGGCTCTAGTCTCTAACCATAAATTATAACCAGGTTCTATAATTATTAGTTCATATTCCAAATCGTTGTTGGCAATAGAAACAGTATCGTTTTTAGTAATATTTACCTCTTCGTTATTGGATGAATTATCAGTTGGTTGGCTAGACTTACAACTGTATAAAAAACCAGTAATTAAAAAAATGTACAGGAAAGATTTCATAGCAATTTGTTTCTCTTAAAGATACAAAAATCATATTTTGTTTGCTCGATTTCGAAAAGCTTTAACAAAAAAAAGTCAAACCTAAGTTTGACTTTTTAATATATAATGTAAAGATCTTATTTTCCAAAAAGCCCGCCAAGCAAACCTCCAAGTCCACCTTTCTTTTTACTACCACCTAACACCATTCCGGCTACATCGTCTATGACACTTCCGTCTCCATCGGCATCTAAAATAGATTCTAAAAAGTTTTGTTCGTTTTTAGCCGAATTTCCGCCTAATAAACCACCCAGTAAGCCTTCTAAGTCTGAAGAGCTGTCTACATTGTTTTCTTTAGTTTGCTTTGCTAACATTCCCATAAGTAGGGGAGCAGCCACTTTTAAAATATTAGCTACAGAGCCAGAATCTACTCCAGCACGAGAGCCAATTAAATTTTCCACATTTTGTTGTTTGCTACCTAAAACATGACCTAAAATTTTACTCCCATCGTTTAAAACATCGTTGTTAACACCACCGTCAAATAGTCCGCCAAGATTGTCCAGAATATTGTTTTCCTGTTTGCTATTTAAAGCACTTAAAAGGCCATCGGCACCTTGTGGAGTAGAAGCATTTCTTCTCATGGCCTGCATCATTACTGGAAGTGCCATTGTTAAAACTTGATTTGTTTTGTCTTCTGATTGATTTGTTTGGCCCGCTACACCATTTATTATGGTTTTACCCATGTCGCTATTAAGTAAATCTAATATTCCTGTCATTTTTTATATTTTTTAATGAAGTTGTTAAATTACAAAAAAGCCCATAAGAAATAAAACTTATAGGCTTTTAAAGTTCAGTTTGTTAACAAGTTTAATCTCTTTCTGTTTTTAAAAGACTTATAATTTGTTCAGCTAATTCAACACCTATTCTATCTTGGGCTTCATTTGTGGAAGCTCCAATATGTGGAGTTAACGAGATCCTACCATTCATTAAAACTTGAATTGCCGGAGTTGGTTCTTCTTCAAAAGTATCTAATCCTGCAAAAGCTACTTTTCCGCTTTCTAAAGCATTAACTAGTTCCACTTCATTAATTACTCCACCTCGGGCAGTATTGATAATTCCTACGCCATTTTTCATTATATCAAAATGATTTTTTTCTATTACATAATCTTCTTGAATTGGAACATGTAGGGTGATAAAATCGGCACTTTTTAAGATATCGTTCATTGGCTCCGTTTCAATTTCTACGTTGATAAACTGTCCATTATAAAACTCTACTTTTATATCTGCTTTTCCTACAAATTTATCACTGGCAATTACGCGCATTCCTATACCTAAAGCTATTTTAGCAACTTCCTTACCTATTCGTCCAAAACCTATAATACCTAAAGTTTTTCCTTTTAATTCCATGCCTTTGGCATAGTTCTTTTTTAGAGATTTAAATTGTGTATCTCCATCTAAAGGCATGTTTCTATTAGAGTCGTGTAAAAAACGAACGCCTCCAAATAAATGCGCAAAAACTAATTCGGCAACAGAATGTGATGAAGCTGTAGGTGTATTTATAACATGTATTTTTTTGCTTCGGGCATAATCGACATCTATATTGTCCATGCCAACTCCGCCACGTCCTATAATTTTTAAGTTAGGGCAGGAGTCAATTAAATCTTTTCGCACTTGGGTAGCACTTCTTACCAATAAAACATCAATTTTGTTCGTGTTTATATAGTTAATTAATTGTTCTTGAGCTACTGTCGTGGTAATAACTTCAAAGTCGTTGTTTTCTAAGACCTCTATCCCACTTTTTGAAATTCCGTCGTTTGCTAGTATTTTCATTTCTCTATCCCTAATCCTTTCCTTTTGAAAGGAGATTTATTGGGGCGTTTTAATTAGTATTTACTTTTATTTTTTTGTGCTTTAATAGCTTCTTTCTTTTGAAAACCTATGAATTATATTATGCTTTGGTCTCCAATTCACTCATAACTTCCACCAATACTTTTACACTATCCAATGGCATGGCGTTGTACATGGATGCTCTATAACCTCCAACACTTCTATGTCCGTTAACCCCGCTTACACCTGCTTCTTTTAGCATGGTTTCGAACGTTTCTTTAAGATTATCGTTTACTAAAGTAAAAGTAGCATTCATATTTGATCGATCTCCTTTAGTTGAATATCCTTTAAATAATGGGTTTAAATCAATCTCAGAGTACATAACTCTAGCTTTCATTTCGTTTTCTTTTTCTATAGCTTTAATTCCCCCAAGGTTCTTTAGCCATTCTAAAGTTAGCATTGAGGTATATACTGCAAAGACAGGAGGTGTGTTAAACATACTGCCTTTTTCTATATGCAATTTATAGTCCATCATAGAAGGAATTTTTCTGGATACTTTTCCTAGAATATCTTCTTTAACAACCACTAATGTTGTTCCGGCTGGACCCATATTTTTTTGAGCACCTGCATAGATTAAATCGAATTGAGAAAAATCTAAACTTCGTGAAAAAATATCGCTACTCATATCACAAACCATTGGAATATCGCATTTTGGAAAAGATTTCATTTGCGTTCCATATATGGTATTATTAGATGTACAGTGGAAATAATCGTAATCTGAAGGTATATCGTAGCCCTTAGGAATATAATTATAATTAGCAGATTTGGAGGAGGCTACTTCAAAAATATCATCAAATATTTTTGCTTCTTTAATGGCTTTATCGCTCCAAGTTCCAGTATTTAAATAGCCTGCTCTTTTTTCCAATAAATTAAGAGCTACCATTAAAAATTGAGTACTTGCACCTCCTTGTAAAAATAATACTTTATAACCTTTACCTTCTAGATTTAAAAGTTCTAAAACTAAAGATCTAGCTTTTTCCATAACATCTACAAAAGCTTTACTTCTGTGGGAGATTTCTAACAAGGATAAACCATCATTATTGAAATCTATAACAGCTTCTGAAGCTTTTAATAATACTTCCTGAGGAAGAATTGATGGTCCGGCACTAAAATTATGTATTTTCATAGTTATTCTCCAAATAAATGGAAATGGTGTTTAGTTAAACATCTATATCCTTAATAAATATGGTTTTAAAAACAGAGATAGATAATAAAGTCTTAAATTTTAACAACAAAGGTGCTAATTTCTTAAAGAAATAGAAATATAATTTGAATTAATTATTAACTAAATTTTCAACAAAAACTCTAAAGTGTCAACTCCATCAGCAAAATCCCAAAGGTTTGGGTTTTGAGTCTCCCCAAATGCTATATGGTTACTAGATAGGTTGTTGGATACCACACATTGGATGTCTTTAGAACTTTTTTCTAGCTCGTTTCTCAAGTTTTCTAAAGAGCTATAATGTTCATAAAAAACTGTGGCAATAGGAGAGGCGTAGCTAGAATCTTCCTTAATCATTAGAAAACCGTTTTCTAACATTTCAAACTCGCTCATTAAGTATACAGCTTTATTATAATCGTAATTATTGGCGTATTTGGCTTCATTTATAATTGGATGCCAAGCATACATAGCTTTAAAAAAGCCGTCGAAATCATAATTTTCAGGTACAAATAATTTAGAAACATTTCTGCATCCTAGTCCGTAGTATCTAAAAATATCATGAGAGAGTTGACTTAATTGTTCTTCTGTTTCATTTCCAGTTAAAACAGCTACCGAATTTCTGTTTTTTCTTATTATAGACGGTTTCCCTTTAAAATAATACTCAAAATATCTGGCAGTATTATCACTTCCTGTAGCAATTACAGCATCGAAATCTTTTAGATTTTCTTCTGTAAAAGTTATTTTCCCTTTAAACTTTGGAGCTACATATTCTAAATATTTAGCTAAAAATGGCAATAAATGTTTGTCGTTAGAAGATTGCTTAACCAGGACTTCATGTCCAGAAAGTAAAACACAAAAGAAGTCATGAAAACCAACCAAAGGAATATTTCCAGCCATTATAATGGCTATTTTTTTAGGTGTTACCGTATGGAATTGATAGTTTTTAGTAAACTGCTTTATGTTTTTCTCCGTCAGAGCTCTAGACCAATTGTTTAAACCAAACAGAATGTTTTCTTCTGTAAACCAACCATTGTGTTCTCTGGCTAATTTTAATTGATGTTTAAAGCCATCAAAAAACAAGTCGTTATGTGGAATATCGTTTTTTTTAACGATTCCGTTTGTTGAAAACTGACTTAAAAAATCGCCTAATTTAACAAAGGCTTGGATTCTTTCTTCTAAATTCATTATAAGGTTTGGTTATGAATTGTTTTGGCTTTATTTTTGCAGTTGCAAATTTACACAAAGCAAATGAGCAATGAAAGGTTTTGAATCTGATTGTAAACTTTATTTCCTCAAGAATCTATCAAGACCTATTAAAATTTAAATCGAAAAGATTAAAAAATACAATGGTATGGCAATAATTATAACAGACGAATGTATAAACTGTGGCGCTTGCGAACCTGAATGTCCAAATAATGCCATTTATGAAGGAGCAGACGATTGGAGATATAAAGATGGTACTAGTTTAAATGGAAAGGTTGTATTACCAAATGGGAAAGAAGTGGATGCCGATGAAGCTCAAGAGCCAATAAGCGATGAGATTTACTTTATAGTTCCAGATAAATGTACCGAATGTTTAGGATTTCACGACGAGCCACAATGTGCAGCAGTTTGTCCGGTAGATTGCTGTGTTCCAGACGACGATCATGTGGAGTCTGAAGACGAGCTTCTAGGAAAACAACGCTTTATGCATCCAGACGGATAAATTGAATTTAAATTAATAAAATAAACCTCAAGTTAAAGCTTGGGGTTTTTTATTACTTGTATTTTAGCTTTCTGTGATACATACAAAAGCTAACATTTTAATTTGCTTTGTAAGTTTATTATTATAAATGAATTATTACATTTAAAACTTCTTAGTAATTATTTAAGAAGAATTAATAGGTGACAAAGGAGAATTTTTAAACTCGTTTTTGTATTATTAATTAGTATGCAGCCTAGTTATGAGGATTTACTATAGTTACTTACGAAAGCAATTTGAATTGATAAAAAACCAAATCAACCATGAATAAAGTTAAGATAGTACTAGTAAGTATTTTAGGATTAATAATTTCCTGCACAGAAAACAACGAAGAAATAGTTGAAACAACCATAACAATTTCAGATTTAATAACAATAATTAACGAAAACCCTGATAACGATCAATACATAGGATCTATTGAAGCTTCAACTAATCAAGGGACTATAATTTATTCGATTACAGAACAAAATCCAAGCGGAGCTTTGAAAATTAATTCTTCAAATGGAGAAATAAGAGTGTTAGATCAAACACTTTTTGATTTTGAAATAAACCCAAGTATTACCGGTACAATTAAAGTAGAAAATGAAGGAGTTTCAGATACGGCAGACTTAATAATAAATCTGACTAACACAAATGATATTGATGCTTTAGATTTTGTAAAAACCCTTGAAGGTATTCCTTCAGTAAATCAATCGTTGGGGGTAATAGAAGCTACAACTAGTCAAGGAGATTTAACCTTTTCCATGATAGAACAAAGTCCTAATCAAATTCTAGAAATTAACTCCCTAACTGGAGAAGTAATAATACAACATGTTCCAAATTTTATGGGAAACCCGATAATTACTGGTACGGCAAGAATAGAAAATGGAGAAACCTTTAAGGATATAGATATTATTATAAACATTGTACAACCCTGTAATACTACAACAGTTCCAGTACTGAATGCTTTTTATCCTTTGAATTCTAATGCTATGGATGAAAGTGGATTTGATAATCATGGATCAGTTTCCGGAGCAGTATTAACAACTAATAGGTTTTCGGAAGTTGAATCGGCATATTATTTTGATGGAATAGATGATAATATACAAATTCAAGACAACGAACAGTTGTTTTTTGATAATGAATTTACCATTTCGGCGTGGGTATTTCCCCAAGCCATAAAAACACAACAAATCCTTAGAAAAGGAACTAATGTAAATGGAACTTCTTCTTGGCCATACGGTTTGGGATTGAGCGCAACAAACGAAGTTGTTTTTTCCGTTACAGCTGGAGGAGTTCTGTATCAGGCAAGGAAACAAGGATATAATATGAATCAATGGTATCTAATTACTGGAGTACTTAAAGACCAGAAAATATATTTATATGTCAATGAAGAACTAGTAGCCATAGAAGAAATTGAAGGAGAGATTTTTAACGATTCTCTACCACTCATAATAGGTACAAGATTAAGTATACCATCCAGCACCTTTAAAGGAAAAATTGATGATGTAAGAATATATAATGCAGCGCTTTGCCAAGAAGATATCACAGATTTATTTAATAATTAATTAGAATTTAACCGTATGGAACTTCATCAAGATTGTATTCTAAATATGTCCGTAATATGGAATATACATATATCAGAATTAGCCAAGCCATTCCTCTTTTAATCTTTAACTTTGCCCGAAGAAAAAAGACAGTATAATTACTATGAATAAGAATGCTTTGGAGCAAAAGCGAAGAGGTTGGATTTTAGCAGCTTTAATGCTTACAATGGCTTTGGCAGCAATGGATAGCACTATTGTGGCAACTGCAATTCCTCAAATTGTAGGAGACTTAGGAGGATTTTCTTTATTTAGCTGGTTATTTTCAATTTACCTGCTTATTCAAACCATTACAATTCCCATTTATGGAAAACTTGCAGATATCTATGGTCGAAAACCTATTCTAATTTATGGAGTAATTGTTTTTCTAATAGGTTCTGCTGCCTGTGGTGGCGCTTGGAACATGATAAGTCTAATTGTTTTTAGAGGTTTGCAAGCAGTGGGAGCTGGTGCTATTATGGCGACTGTTAATACCATAGCGGCCGATATTTACACCTTAGAAGAACGTGCAAAAATTCAAGGTTGGCTTTCTAGTGTTTGGGGTGTTTCAGCACTTTTAGGTCCAACTATAGGTGGTGCCTTAGCAGACTATGCTTCTTGGCGTTGGATATTCTTGATTAATATTCCAATTGGTATTGGTTCAATTATAATGATTAGCCACTTTCTACAAGAGAATAAACCTTCAAAACATCCAAAGATTGATTGGCTTGGAGCTTTCTCTCTTTTAGTAACTGGCGCTTTTATTATGTTTGGTTTAATGCAAGGAGGCCAATCTTGGGAATGGATTTCTTATGAAACTCTTATTTTTGCTGGGATATCTGTTATTTTGGTTTTTGCAACCATAAAAATAGAATCTCGCGCCGAAAGTCCTATTTTGCCAAGATGGGTATGGAGAAAACGTGTATTAGTAGGTGCCAATCTTGCTACAATTGGAATGGGATGCATGACTATGGGACCCAATATGTTTATTCCAATTTTTGCACAATCTGTTATAGGAGTAGGAGCAATTACGGCAGGATTTATATTGGCGAGTATGAGTATAACCTGGCCAATATCTTCATCTTTTTCTGGTAAATTATATCTGCGTATTGGATTCAGGAATACAGCTCTCTGTGGAATTATAATAGTTCTTATTGCGGTTTTAAGTTTCATATTTTTACCATATCCTGGTTCTGTTGGAGCATTAGTTGGAATTCAGTTACTTATGGGAGCTGGTTTCGGTTTAATCTCGACACCTTTAATGGTTGGAGTGCAATCTACAGTAGATTGGGGGAAAAGAGGAGTCGTTACCGGAGCTAGTATGTTTTCTAGATATTTTGGACAAAGTATAGGAGCAGCTATTTTTGCAGCTATTTTTAATTCGGTCTTATTTGATAAGTTAGAAGAAGCGCCAGAAAACTTAAAAAATGCTTTACCACAGGCAAACGAAGTGGTAGAGGTATTACAATCTGCTCAAGCAAACGATAGCGTTCAAACCTATTTGCAACACGTTTTTTTTGATTCTACTCACAGCGTATATATAGGTTTGCTTACGGTTGGACTTCTCACATTAATAGTTTTGTTGTTTACTCCAAAACATTTTAATAAAATTGAAAACTTTTAATCTTAACAAAAGTTCTTTTCAACTCTCTGTTGTAGTTTCGTTATTATGTAGAAGCAGATTTATAAAATGGTTTTGTATATATCTAATGTTCTACTAATTATGTAACGGATAACAGAAACTTGCGTCACATAAGTATATTCATCAATCAATCATAAAATGAAAATCTTCTATCTTTTCGCTATCATGATTATGTTTAGTTTTCATGTTAATGCACAAGACAATCCGTTTCAACCCATTCAGAAAAAAGATGGTTGGAAAATAATAAACCAATTTGAAAACAATTTGAAGCTTCAGAAAATGGATAGCCTAATTAGTACAGGCGATTTCAAACAAATTTCTAGTGTGCTTATTGCTTACCAAGGAAAACTGGTTTTTGAAAATTATTATAATGGTAATAATCTGGACACCAAACACAATACAAGATCTGCAACAAAAACTATTACAGGAACTCTTATTGGTTGTCTACTTCAGGATGGTGTTTTAGAAACGGTGGAAGAGAATGCCGCTAGGTATTCCAATATAACAGATATCCAGTATCCCGATATTAGAAAAAGCGAAATAACTATCGAAGACTTACTAACTATGTCTTCGCTTCTGGAATGCAATGATTGGGACCAGAACTCTCGAGGACAAGAAGAAAAAATGTATCTTATAGAAGATTGGGTAAGATTTTATTGGGATTTACCCATAAAAGGATTCCCAGAATGGATACCTAAGCCTAAAGATACAAAATATGGTAGAAGTTTTAGCTATTGTACAGCAGGAGTTGTGGTTTTGGGCGATGTAATTAATACTATAACTGGTTCTCTGGAAAACTATGCTGATCAGGCTCTTTTTTCTAAATTAGGAATTACAGATTACCATTGGCAAATAACTCCAACAGGTTTACCAATGACAGGTGGTGGCTTGGGCTTAAAAAGTAGAGATTTGCTAAAAATAGGCCAATTATACTTAAACAAAGGACAATGGAATGAGGAGCAGATTATCTCAGACAATTTTGTTTCACAATCTACCAAACCACACGCAGAAGTTGGAATGTTAGATTATGATTACGGTTATTTATGGTGGCTTTCAGAATTTGGAGAAATAAATAACAAAGTAAAAGCTAGTTTTATGACAGGTACAGGAGGGAATAAGATCGCTGTTTTCCCAGATTTAGATTTAGTAGTTGTATTAACTAGTACTTATTTTAATGGAGGAATGGAATCTCATACACAAACAGCCAACTTATTAGATGATTATATTGTTCCAGAAATTAAGAAACTGGAATAATAATTCTCGATAATTTAGATGATACAAAAATGGAAATCGTATAGAATAATTTAGTAAATATGCTAAATGTGAAAAACACAAAAGGAGATGGACACTTTATTTTATTATACCTGAAGGAAATTGAGAAAAATTCATTTATGGAAATGATACATCCATCCAATCTTAGTACTGTGAAATTAATGAATTAAAAGCTTAACGAAAATACTCAGAACATTCTTTTATATTCAGTAAAACAAGTAAAAAGCCTAATAAACTTCATACAAAGTAGTAATAATAACTCCTTTTCCGTTCTCTAATACAACAGATAGTAAGTGTTTTTCAGCTTTTGTTTTAAAGTTAAATGGCGATGCCATAATATTTAAACCACTTTGTTTTTTTAACCGAATTCCTTGTCCTGAAATAATATCTTTGTTCGGTATAAAGTTGCCTTCTGGAATATGTTCGGTTAAAATAATATATTTAAAAGCAGATAATTTGTTTAAAATACTTTGTACTTCGGCATTAGATAAATGCTGTAATACTTGTCTTAATATTGCGCAATCGCCCGTAGGTAAACTGTCTACAGCAAGATCTAAACATAAAAACTGTAAATTATCTTTTTTAAACGTTTCTTTATTATAAGCTATCAAGTCGGTTACAACATCTACTGCAATATAGCTTTTAGTGTATGGCACTAGTTCCTTTCCTATATTAAAGTCTCCACATCCCAAATCACAAACCGTTATTGGGTTTTTAAAAGAGGTTAAAAATGAAGTTAAACTATCAATATAAGGATTTACTAGTTTTGGATTATGCGAACCATCTCCAGAATAGAAACCAGCCCCGTTACCTCCCCAAAGGTTCATATTATACACCTGTTCCATAGCAGCTTTAGTTGGCCAAGGTGTTTTGGTTTCGTTATTTTTCATAAACAGAAATAAGTTCCATATAACATATAATTAGTAAGTTTATCAATAGAATGAAACTGTTGTCATATTTAAAACAAACTTACAAAAATATGAGAATGATTTGATTCAACTTAGATAACACAATAAATTGGACTTTAAATTTACTAATAGAGTCTAAAATATGAACCAGTTTAGCTTTTAAAAAGTTAATAGAACACCTTTCTTAAGTAAATAAGATTTCTAACTTAAACATTTCCCTAATTCCTCGTTAAAACATTTCAAGGAATTAACTACCTTTGCAGCTTGAAAAAATAAGTACAACCATTAAAGAGATTCCTGCTTTAGCAGGAATATAGAATATGAAAGCAGGCATCGTAGGATTACCAAACGTAGGGAAGTCGACCCTTTTTAATTGTTTATCTAATGCGAAAGCGCAAAGTGCAAACTTTCCGTTTTGTACTATAGAACCTAATATCGGGATTGTAAATGTTCCAGATCCAAGATTAGAAAAGTTGGAAGAATTAGTAAAACCAGAACGTGTACAACCGGCAACTGTTGAGATTGTAGATATTGCTGGTTTGGTAAAAGGAGCTAGTAAAGGTGAAGGTTTAGGAAATCAGTTTTTAGCTAATATTAGAGAAACAGATGCCATTCTTCATGTTTTACGTTGTTTTGATAACGATAATATTGTCCATGTAGACGGAAATGTAAATCCCATTCGCGATAAAGAAACTATCGATATGGAATTGCAATTAAAAGACTTAGAAACTGTAGATAAAAAACTAGATAAAGTAAAACGTGCAGCTAAAACAGGAAATAAAGAGGCTCAAAAAGAAGAGGCTGTTTTATTAAAAATAAAAGCTGGTTTAGAAGCAGGTACTTCGGTTAGAACTTTAGAATTTTCAGAAGAAGATTATTTAGATTTTGTTGTGCCTTCACAGTTTATTACAGACAAACCAGTCATGTATGTATGTAATGTAGATGAAGGTTCTGCAACCTCAGGAAATGCTTATGTAGACACAGTTCGCGAAGCTGTTAAAGACGAAAATGCTGAGGTTTTAGTATTGGCAGTAGGTACAGAAGCAGATATTAATGAATTGGATGATTACGAAGAGCGCCAGATGTTTCTAGCCGATATTGGATTGGAAGAAGCAGGTTCTGCAAAATTAATTCGTTCGGCTTATAAGTTGTTAAAACAACAAACCTATTTTACAGCCGGGGTAAAAGAAGTTCGTGCTTGGACAGTAGATGTTGGAGCAACCGCACCACAAGCTGCTGGAGTTATTCATACCGATTTTGAAAAAGGGTTTATTAGAGCTGAGGTTATTGCTTATAACGACTTTGTAACCCTGGGAAGCGAAGCCAAAGTTAAAGAAGCCGGAAAAATGCGCGTAGAAGGAAAGAACTATGTAGTTAAAGATGGAGATGTCATGCATTTCTTGTTTAATGTATAGCTAAATATGAAGCCTTTCTTCGAGGTTCTATTAAAATATATATTAAAAGCCAATGTTCTCAACAACATTGGCTTTTTTATTGTTAATTACTTTGTGACTTTGGTATTTTATAATTTGGTACGAAGTCTTATATTAGCAACGCACCAAAATTTGTACCAATTTTATGTCTGAACAATCCAATTATACCGAAGATAACATACGCTCATTAGACTGGAAAGAACACATTAGAATGCGTCCTGGAATGTATATTGGGAAGCTAGGTGATGGATCTTCTCCAGACGATGGTATCTATATTCTCTTAAAAGAGGTCCTAGACAACTCCATAGACGAATATGTCATGGGAGCAGGGAAAACTATCGATGTCTCTATTCAAGGTAGCAAAGTAATTGTTCGCGATTATGGACGTGGTATCCCTTTAGGAAAAGTGGTGGACGTAGTTTCTAAAATGAATACCGGTGGAAAATACGATTCTAAAGCTTTTAAAAAATCTGTAGGATTAAATGGAGTTGGTACCAAAGCCGTAAACGCATTGTCTTCGTTTTTTAGAGTAGAATCCACGAGAGAAAGTAAATCGGCTTCTGCAGAATTTGAACAAGGAAACCTTACTAATCAAGAGTTACTTGACGATACCTCAAGAAGGAAAGGAACTAAAGTTTCTTTTGTTCCAGATGAAATTATCTTTAAAAACTACAAGTACAGAAGTGAGTATGTAGTAAAAATGCTTAAAAACTATGTGTATTTAAACACAGGTTTAACTATTGTTTTTAATGGCGAAAAATATTACAGTGAAAATGGATTAAAAGATCTGTTATCTGAAAATATTAAAGACACAGACAGGCTTTATCCAATTATTCATTTAATGGGAGAAGATATAGAAGTAGCTATTACCCATAGTAAAACACAGTATAGCGAAGAGTATCATTCTTTTGTAAACGGACAAAATACAACACAAGGAGGAACGCATCTATCCGCTTTTAGAGAAGCTTTAGTAAAAACTATAAGAGAGTTTTATGGAAAGAATTACGATGCCTCAGACATTAGAAAGTCGATAGTTTCTGCCATTTCCATAAAAGTAATGGAACCCGTTTTCGAAAGTCAGACCAAAACAAAATTAGGTTCTACAGATATGGGCGGAAATCTGCCAACAGTTAGAACATTTGTAAACGACTTTATAAAAACACAATTAGATAACTTTTTACATAAAAACCCGGAGACAGCCGATAAAATTCAGCGTAAAATTCTTCAGGCAGAACGTGAGCGAAAAGAACTTTCTGGAATTAGAAAATTGGCCAAAGACCGTGCTAAAAAAGCGAATCTTCACAATAAAAAATTACGCGATTGTAGAGTGCATTTTGGAGATGTTAAGAATGAAAGATATCTAGAAACAACTTTATTTATTACAGAGGGAGATTCTGCATCTGGAAGTATTACTAAATCTAGAGATGTAAACACCCAAGCCGTTTTTAGTTTAAAAGGAAAACCTTTGAACTCTTATGGATTAAGTAAAAAAATAGTTTACGAAAATGAGGAGTTTAACCTCTTGCAAGCTGCATTAAATATTGAAGAAACTATAGAAGATTTACGCTATAATAACGTGGTAATTGCTACAGATGCCGATGTGGATGGAATGCATATTAGGTTGTTGTTAATTACCTTCTTTTTACAGTTCTTTCCAGAAATTATAAAAGAAGGGCATTTGTATATTTTGCAAACTCCACTTTTTAGAGTAAGAAATAAAAAGGAAACTATTTATTGTTATTCAGAACAGGAACGTCTGGATGCTATTGCAAAATTAAAGCCTAAACCCGAAATCACTCGATTTAAGGGACTCGGTGAAATTTCTCCAGACGAGTTTGTTCATTTTATTGGAGAAAACATTCGTCTGGATCCTGTAATGTTAGATAAAGAGATGTCTATTGAAGACTTGCTTTCTTTCTATATGGGTAAAAACACACCTACCAGACAAGATTTTATTATAGACAACCTAAAAGTTGAATTGGATATAGTAGAAGAAAGTATATGAGAACCAATAATGATAAAGTAAGAAATGTTATTATTTCAGTATATTTTGTACTGATTGTTTTGGCCATACTCATGGCAACTATTTTTAAAGCTTTTAGCGACTTAACCGCAAACCCATTATTAACTTTCTTTATTTTGGTATTTGGCTTTGCAGCGCTGTTTTTTATAGTTCATTATATTTCAAAGTATTTTGAATACGACAGCGATGGTTTAAAGGTAGTTGTTACTAACAAGGGATTGCTACTCTCAGACTACTTCAACTATAGAGAGCATACCATAGAATTTTATAAAGACAGACTTGCAAGCTATAAATTCAATAATTATTTGGTTTATAAAGAATTGGTGCTGTATGTTAAAAGTTCTAGCGGCCATATTAAAAAGGAGCGTTTTAATGTGACTTTGGTTTCACGTAAAAAAAGAAAATATATCAGACAGTCATTGCGAAAAATGATTAAGGAAAATAGAAAATCTAAAGATTAATGAGCGAAGAGAACAACGATTTGTTAAATGAACAAGAAAATAACCAGGAAACCATAACTAAGGTTTCTGGTATGTTTAAAGACTGGTTTTTAGATTATGCATCTTATGTAATTTTAGAACGTGCAGTACCCGCCATAGAAGACGGGTTTAAGCCAGTACAACGCCGTATTATGCATTCCATGAAGGATTTAGACGACGGTCGTTACAATAAAGTAGCTAATATTGTTGGTCATACCATGCAGTATCATCCACACGGAGATGCGAGTATTGCCGATGCTATGGTTCAAATTGGTCAGAAAGACTTATTGATAGATACGCAAGGAAACTGGGGTAATATTCTTACTGGAGATAGCGCAGCAGCATCTCGTTATATCGAAGCGCGTTTATCTAAATTTGCCTTAGATGTTGTTTATAATCCTAAAATAACAGAATGGCAAGCCTCATACGATGGGAGAAGAAAAGAGCCTATAAACCTTCCTGTAATGTTTCCATTACTATTGGCTCAAGGAGGGGAAGGTATTGCCGTAGGGCTTTCAACAAAAATATTACCTCATAACTTTATCGAACTTATCGAGGCTTCCGTAAAGCATCTTCAGGGAAAACGATTCACTATATTACCAGATTTCCCAACAGCTGGAATTGCAGATATTACCAATTATAACGATGGCTTACGAGGAGGAAAAGTTCGAGTTCGGGCAAAAATCTCTCAGTACGATAAAAACACTTTGGTTATTACCGAAATTCCTTATGGAACCAATACGTCTTCCTTAATAGATTCTATTTTGAAGGCTAATGATAAGGGAAAAATAAAAATTAAAAAAATTGAAGATAATACAGCTGCAAAAGTAGAGATTCTGGTCCATTTACCTGGAGGGATTTCTCCAGATAAAACCATAGATGCTTTATATGCATTTACCAATTGCGAGATTTCCATTTCGCCTTTAGGTTGCGTTATCGAAGATAATAAACCTCTCTTTGTTGGGGTTTCTGAAATGCTTCGTCACTCCACAGATAATACAGTTCAACTTTTAAAAAGCGAGTTGGAGATTCAACTTGGAGAGTTTGAAGAACAATGGCATTTTGCATCTTTAGAGCGTATTTTTATAGAAAACAGAATCTATCGCGATATTGAAGAAGAAGAAACTTGGGAAGGCGTTATAAAAGCTATAGATAAAGGGTTAAAGCCTCATACCAAACATTTAAAACGTGCCGTTTTAGAAGAAGATATAGTTAGGTTAACAGAAATTCGAATCAAACGTATTTCTAAATTCGATATAGATAAAGCGCAACAAAAGATTGATGCTTTAGAAGACCAAATTGCAGAAGTAAAACACCACTTAGCAAACTTAATAGATTACGCCATTGCTTTTTTTGAAAGACTAAAAAAGGACTATGGAGAAGGTAAAGAAAGACAAACTGAAATTAGAGTTTTTGAAGATGTAGATGCTACCAAAGTAGTAATTAGAAATACCAAACTTTATGTAAATAGGGCCGAAGGTTTTATAGGAACATCTCTTAAAAAAGACGAATATGTATGCGATTGTAGCGATATAGACGATATTATAGCATTTACAAAAGATGGCATAATGATGGTGAGTAAAGTGGATACAAAAACCTTTGTTGGTAAAGATATTATCCATGTGGCTGTATTTAAGAAAAAAGATAAACGTACCATATATAATCTAATTTATAAGGATGGAGCTAAAGGACCATCTTACGTGAAACGTTTTTCAGTAACTAGCGTAACCCGAGATAGGGAATACGACTTAACCAACGGTACTAAAGGTTCTAAGGTGTGGTACTTTTCTGCCAACCCTAATGGCGAAGCAGAAGTGGTAACTATTAATCTGCGACAAGTAGGCAGTATTAAAAAACTAAAATGGGACTTGGACTTTGCTGATATTTTAATAAAGGGACGAAGTTCTAAAGGTAACAGAGTCACAAAACACGCAATTAAAAAAATTGAACTTAAAGAGAAAGGGGTTTCTACCTTAAAACCTCGAAAAATTTGGTTCGATGATACAGTTCAACGCTTAAATGTGGATGAAAGAGGTGATTTAGTGGGAGAGTTTAGAGGAGAAGACCGTATTTTAATTATCAATCAATCAGGAACAATAAAAACCATAGTTCCGGAAATTACAACACATTTTGATAGCGATATGATTGTTATGGAAAAATGGATTCCTAAAAAACCAATTTCTGCAGTTTACTTCGACGGAGAAAAGGAACGCTATTATGTAAAACGGTTTGTTGTGGAAAACGAATCTAAGGAAGAAAGCTTTATTTCTGATCACCCAAACTCACAATTGGAAATTGTATCAACAGATTGGAGACCAAGGGCAGATGTAGAATTCACTAAAGAACGCGGTAAAGACAGAAGAGAGAACTTAGAAGTTAATTTTGAAGAGTTTATTGCTGTAAAAGGAATAACTGCACTTGGTAATCAGCTCACAAAAGATAAGGTAAAGCAGATAAATTTGTTAGATCCTCTGCCATACGAAGCACCAGAAGAATTACCAGCTGAAACTATTGAGGTGGTGGATGAAGAGAACTTATCGGACTCAGATAGTTCTACCTCTAAGAAGAAAGAAAAAAACGACCAGAAAAAGAAAAGTAATGATTTAGATGAAGAAGGACAAACAACGTTGTTTTAATAAGTATCCATAAAATTAAAAAAATGTTAAAGCCTAAAAAATAAATTAAGTATATTTGATATGTATTTAATCAATTAATCAAACAATTATGAAAAAAATATTATTATTAACCGCAATCGCAGTATTTGGATTTACTTCAATGAATGCGCAAGATGACTTTGCTGATAAAGCTAAAAACGGAAGTTTTTATCTTGGAGCTAATGTTGGATTTCCATTCAGTACAGCAGGCGATATTACTTCTTTTAACTTTGGTTTCGATGGCGCTTATTTATTTGAAGTTGTAGATAACTTAGAAATAGGTGGTCTATTAGGTTACACCCATTTTATTGCAGATGGTGATTATAGATATTACGATTGGAATGATGGAGATTACTTTGTTCAAAATTATAAAGATGCTTCTTTTATTCCGATAGCGGCCTCTGCCAGATATTACTTTGGTAATCATAAGTTTTTTGGAGGTTTAGATTTAGGAGTTGGAATTAATGTGTCTGGAGATGCAAAAACAGGGTTTTATGCCAGACCTAAATTTGGTTTTGATTTAGGAACAATTGCTTTAATTGCTTCTTTCCAAAGTATTTCGGGCGGAGTTGATTATGGAGACACTTATACTGGAGGAACTTATGTTTCTGGAAGTGGTTTTAACTCTTTCAATTTTGGAGTTGAATTTGGTTTCTAATAAATATGCTAAAAACATTTTTAAAAATTTTAAAACCGAAGTTTAACTTCGGTTTTTTTGATTAACCTATCCATTAAAAAAGATTTTTATTTATCTTTAATAATAATAAAAACAAAACATATGAAAAAACAAATTTTAACACTTATAGTTGCTACCCTGTTTAGCGCATTTACTTATGCCCAATCTGGTTTTAATATAGGTGCAAGTATTGGATTCCCATACGAAAATTATGATGGATACGAATTTTCTTTTGCCTTCTCTGCAGATGCCAATTATTTATTTGAAATAAATCAAGCATTCGATATTGGTTTAGCTACTGGTTACGGACAAGCCTTTGGAGATAGTTATTATGTTGGTCCTTTTTATGGAAATTTTGACACACCAGATTTCCAATATGTACCTGCAGCAGCAGCACTTCGTTTTAATGTAAATAGACGTTTGGTATTTGGGGCAGATATAGGTTATGCTTTCTCCGTTACAAGCGCAAAAGATAATTTTAATAATAGATACTATGATGGAGGTTTTTATTGGAGACCAATGTTTGGTTTTAACCTAAACGAGCGTTTTCAATTGAATTTTAATTATATTGGAATAAGCGATAGTTACTTTTATTATTCAGCATTTAATCTTGGTTTTACTGTTAACCTTAATTAGATAGTTCGACTTAATACAAAACTAAAAACCGAAGTTAATAGCTTCGGTTTTTTTATAAGGTCTTGTTAAATGTCTGTGTTTTCCTGTTAAATTAAGTTAACAATCCGACTAAAACAGAGTCTTGTTTCGTAATTAGTTTGTTAACCTTAAAAATTAGAAACATGAAAAAATTGATTTTATTTACAGGATTAGTCCTTTTTAGTTTAAGTACAGCTTTGGCACAATCAGACTCTAAAGCCGTTCAATTAGGTGTAAAAGGAGGTGCAAATTTCTCTACAATTTCTGGAGACGACATTAGCGATACAAAATCTAGAACGAGTTTTAATGTAGGTCTACTTGCCGAAATACCAATTACAGAAAGATTATCAATACAACCTGAGATTATGTATTCTGGTCAAGGGTTTGATGTCAAAGAAATAAATCAAGGTAATATTTTTGATACCGATGAAAATATTGAATACCAATTAGATTATATCCAAGTGCCTGTTTTATTAAAAGCCTACTTAGTTAAGGGTTTAAGTATAGAAGTAGGACCTCAGTTTGGATTTAAAGTACATGAGGAGCTAGATTTTCAACCTAATTCTGATGGAGGAGACCTAGAAGTAGATCCAGACTCTTCTTATGTAAAAGACTTCGATACTAATTTAGCGTTTGGTGCCGGATATAAATTCGATAATGGTTTTTTTGTTAATGGCCGTTACAATTTAGGTCTGACCAATATTTTTAAAGAAAATACAATTTTTGAAAATATAGACGCAAAAAACGCTGTTTGGCAAGTAGGAGTAGGGTTTATGTTTTAAACCATAGCAAATAAAATGAAAAAACCGAAGTAATTAACTTCGGTTTTTTTATTATTTATTATTGAGATCTCAAAATACAAGCAAGCCTTAAAATTGAGGATTATAAAATCATAAACTTCTGTCTTATTTTTATTCTTCGTCTATATTTAGATCTTCTGTTTCAATATCTAAATCTTCTTCATTTATATCTAAATCCTCTTCGTTTAAATCAATATCTAAACTCTCTAAATCTTCAATAGCTTTTTCTTCAGACTTTAATTCTCTTATTTGCAATTCTTCAGTATTTCCTATTTCTACAGTATGAAAAATAGATTTATAAATAGAAATTGAAAGAGCAATAATGGTCAATAAAAATATTAGTTGAATCGTTTTTATAGGTTGATTGTTTTTGTTAGAAATATAGTACGCAATCAACCCAAATAATAAGGCCGCTATAGCAGGGAAATAAGCCAGATTAGATAAAGGTAAAACGGATAGGACTATAGCTAAAACTGCAGCGATAATTCCTAGAATAATAAGTAATTTTCTCATCTAATTAATTTTTTAAGCCAGTGGCAGATTTAATTTTTAATTCGCCATTACCTACAGCTACTTTAAACTTTGCAAAAACAGGTATCTTATTGTCGTCAGCACTTAGCCAAAGTAAGTTATCGTTGGTTCCTTTTAGAACATTGCTATTTTTAATTGAGATAGCTAGTTTATAACAGGCTTTATTTCCAATATTTGTGCTAATGGTTTCTTTGCTTAAATATGTTACCGCAATTTCTGTAGGCTTATTGTCAAATAGTACCGTTAGTGTTATAACTTTTCCTGGCGAATAAGTACTTAAATTTAAAGTTCTTAAGTAATAAATAGTAGAAACTATGTCCTTGGTATTGTTTGAAATTTTTAATGTGTTATTTTGATCATAAGTGCCTCCACCTTTCTTTTTCTTTTTTATCACACTCGTTACGGTTCCTTTAGAGTGACTATATTTATACTGCACAAATTTAGAGTAACCACCTTCATTAATATCTCTTTTATAAAGATAAGGTTTTACACTTTTTGGACTTACATAGCTTTCATACAAATCTCTAATTTTAAAAAAACTATCCCATTTACTATAGGTAGTAGCCGTGCATTTTAGTCTTAATAGAGTAGCTTTCGACGTTCTAACCTCACTAGTTTCCATATTTACTTGTGCCAATTCGGTTAAGACTCCAGACATGTTGTAAGAGGCTGTAAATATTAGCTTTTCGCCAGCTGAAAATGCAGAATTTTGTCCAAAACTTAAGGATGAAACCAAAAGACTTAAAACGAATAAATACTTCAACATATATTTAAGTTTGATATAATTAAGCTATAACACTTATTATGCCGAAAATAACACTAAAATTTAAAATGGATGGAATTCGTAGGAAATAAAATATTATAATTTTTATAAATGCCCATTTTTTGATTACACTAGTTATAATGCTCAGAACTAAAATACAGACCTGCAAGAGTGAAATGATAGGAGAGTAGCATTTTTTTCTTTTTCCTGAACAATTTGTAATATAAATATAAGAATTAGGCATACAGTTGCCAAGGTATTCTATCCAGAGAGTTCAATTTTAATAGTAGTTATTGGTTATCTGAATTAGGAAGTTAACCTAGTTCAGATTTTGAAGAAATCATGCTAAATTTATTCTGTAATTTTTGATGTTTATTTTTTAAAAATTGGGTGGGTATTTTGTGTCATAAAAATAATGGCACCCCTTGTAATCACGCGCTATTCTTTATTTTAAGACTATTTTGTCTTTTATTAAATATTTAATTTTATTCAAAAATTTGATTTCAGATAGTTTTGTCAGAATTAAAAATTGACTACTTTTGTGCCTATAACTTTGATATATAATTAATGTTTTCGAAAGCATGTGAGTATGCCATTAAGGCGTGTGTTTTTATCGCGATGAAGTCTTTAGAAGGCGAACGTGTAAATTTAAGAGAGATTTCAACTAATATTGATACTCCTGAAGCCTTTACGGCTAAAATATTACATCAATTGGCTAAAAAAGATATTTTAAGTTCCTCTAAAGGGCCCAAAGGAGGATTTACTATCGTTAAAACACAGATTGATAAAATAAAAGCTAGTGATATAGTTTCTGCCATCGACGGTGACTCGTTATATACCGGTTGTGCTTTAGGATTTGACACTTGCGATGCAAATCAACCCTGTCCAATGCATCACAAATTTGTTGATATTAGAAACGATTTAAAAGTTATGTTAGATAGTACTACTTTAAAAGAACTAGCTCTTGGATTAAAAGGAGGCCTTGTTTTTTTAAAGCGATAAAAAAAAAAAATTACACAAATACCTGATAAAAAGGTAAGAATATCATAATTATGAAAAAAACAACTTGGTATATCATTTGCCTAGTAGTAGGGATACCGCAAATAGCACTTTCTCAAACCGAACCAATTAGTACAGAGAATTGGGTGTCTAGTCCTGGAATTATTGGAACGTTTGTTTTAATAGCCATCGTATTTATTATTGCTGTCATTATTTTGTTGGCAAAAGTGAACTCCTATATCGATGGCATGAAAGGCAAACAGAGAGAAAAGCATAAAATGGCTTTCGACGATGAACTTATTGCCATGGAAGATGAGGATATAGATTATATCCTTGAAAAAAGAAAAGCAGCCCTAAAATATAAATTGAAAGGGAATGAACTAGGTGGAAAACATGAAGCTTTTGACGAAAAAGGGATTATTCAACGTATTGATAATAGTCCTAGCAATGCTTTATTTGACGAAAAACAAAAGACAACCTTAAGTATAGAAACCCCAATCGAACTTAAGAAAATAGTAATCTATTATGTTGGCGCAGCAGCTTTCTGGTTAGTTTTAGGAACATTAATTGGGCAGTATTTAGGTATGAAATTCGTCTGGCCAGAAATGGACCATCAAGCTTGGTTGTCGTTTGGTCGTTTAAGACCCGTTCATACCAATATGGTCTTTTGGGGATGGTCTTCGCTGGCAATGATTGGTTTAGGGTATTTTGTTATAGCAAGAACTTCCAATACAACTATTTATAATTACAAATGGGCTTGGTATGCTTGGCGCCTGATTAATGCAACCATAATTTTAGGAAGTCTATCTTTAATGCTAGGAGTTAATAATGGAGGTGGAGAGTATAGAGAATATATCTGGCCTATTATGTTGCTGTTTGCTATTGGTCTAATCCTTACCTTTTGGAATTTCTATAAAACGGTTGCTACACGTAAAATATCGGAAATATATATATCCAACTGGTTTATTCTAGCCGCTTTAATTTGGACAATTGTTTTAACTACTATTGGATATTTACCATTTTATCAAGACGGTTTAGGAGAAACTGTTATACAGGGTTATTATATGCACCAAGGTGTAGGAATGTGGTTTATGACCTTTACCTTAGGTTTGGTTTACTACTACCTCCCATCTTCTTTAAATAAACCTATTTATTCCTATTCTTTAGGAGTTTTAGCCTTTTGGACTCAGATGTTGTTTTATACAATGATTGGAACGCATCACTTTGTATTTAGTCCATTACCATGGTGGCTACAAACTGTGGCCATTGTGTTTAGTGCAGGAATGTTTATTCCTGTTATAGCTGGAACTACCAACTTTTTAATGACCATGAAAGGCAGCTGGAACCACATATCAAAAAGCTATGTATTACCTTTCTTTTTAGTGGGAGTTATCTTTTATTTTGTGGGTTCTTCTCAAGGAAGCATTCAAGCCTTTAGATTTACAAATTATGTTTGGCATTTCACCGACTTTAATGTAGCGCATTCCCACATGACCATGTATGGTATTATTGCTTTTATGTTATGGGCATGTATCTATGCCATTTTACCAAAAATTACAGGAAAAGAACCACCTCAAGTATTAGTAGGAGCGCATTTCTGGATGGCATTTATTGGGCTGTTCGCTTATATGATTTCACTTATGGCTGGAGGAACTTACAAAGGTTTAAGCTGGATAGAAGGTGAAGCTTTTATAGAGTCTGTTATCTTAATGAAACCGTATTGGGTATGGCGCGCTGTTGGAGGTTCGCTAATGTTTATATCCCACTTAGTTTTTGCATATAATTTCTATTATATGGTAAAAGACTATCAAAAAATAAAAACTTCAACGTCAACAAAAAACGTAGAGAAATTAACTGTTAAATAAGAATAAAAGATGCTTAACTTTCATAAAGATCATAAAAATTTGGTGCTAACGGCAGGCCTTGTATTTGTTGCTTTAAGTGTTATGGTGGCCATACTTCCAGCTTTTCAAATGCAGGAAACAGTGCCATTGCCTAACGAGAAACCCTTAACAGAAGCCGAGAGAGAAGGGCTTCACATTTACGTTAAAGAAAACTGTATGGCCTGTCATACACAACAAGTTAGAAATATTGAAATGGATAAAATGTGGGGGTCTAGACCATCCATTCCTTCAGATTACTTTTATAGTAAAAAACGATTGGACGTTTGGAGACAATCGCCTTCCGTTTTAGGAAGTGAAAGAACCGGGCCAGACTTGACAGATATTGGATCACGTCAACCTAGTGAAGATTGGCATTTACTTCATTTGTACAATCCACGGGCAGTAGTTTCTGCTTCTGTAATGCCTTCTTATCCTTGGTTATTTCGAGAAGTTCCGGAAAGTATGCTAACTAAAGACGATAGAGAAGTTGTAGCGCCAGAGGCCTATTTTAATAAACCTGGAATAGCTCTTGTTGCCTCTAGAGAAGCACTTTTATTAGTAGATTATTTAAAATCTTTAAAACAAACCGAATTACCAACAGGTATTTCAAAAGACTTTATCCCTGCTAAAAAGAGAAAAGAAGTATCTGGAGGTACATCCAATTCTTCAAATGCTAGATCCGGACCAGATGGTGCTAATTTATACAAACAAGTGTGTGTGGCTTGTCATCAAGACAATGGAAAAGGAATTCCAGGAGCATTTCCACCTTTAGATGGTAGTAAAATTGTAAACGATGAAAACCACGAAACTCTGATCCGAATTATCATTCAAGGGTACGATGCTAATCCAAATTTTGGAGTAATGCCTCCATTTGGAGAACAACTTACAGATGAAGAAATTGCAGCTATAGCATCCCACGAACGAAGTAGTTGGGGTAATAATGCGCCTCCTGTATCTGAAGACGATGTGAAGAAAATTAGAGAGTTTATTAATAAAGAATTAAATCCATAAACTATGAAAAAGATACTCCCCATTTTCATCCTACTTTTTCTATTTGGACAACAAGTAGTTAAAGCTTGCGATGTATGTAAAAAAAACCAACCTGAAATTCTACAGGATGTCACTCATGGTCCAGGACCGTCTGGAACCATAGATTATATTATTATTTGGGTGTCTGCAATTATAGTTGGAATAACATTAATCTTAAGCTTAAAATATCTTATTAAGCCTAAAGAGAGTAATTCAGACCATATTAAGAACATTGTTAAAAATGAAGGATTTTAGTTATGGAAGATCATAGAATTATAAAAGTTTTTTTAGATGAAGACCCAAAGCCCTTCGCTTCATTTGCACCTCCCGTAAAGGTTGTATTAGATACTACTAAGATTCCCGATGGGAAGCATATTTTAAAAATTGTAGCCAAATCTTCAGATGGTATTGAAGGTATTCGAGAAATTCCATTTGTAGTTAGAAATGGACCATCAATTTCCGTAGTTGGTTTAAAAGAAAATGAAACTGTCGATACCAATGTGCCACTGATAATTAATGCCTATGGAAGCGAGAATAAAGACTTTTTCGTAATTAAGGGGTCTGAAACGCCAAAAGCAATTCCTGCTTGGGTTTGGGCTTTAGTTATTTTGTTTATTGCATTTGGTGTTTTTTATCTAATAATGTATTGGAACCAAGAGCTCTATGGTTCTTTTGTTTAAATAAATACGCAATAATTAAATCTAATTTCTTATCTTATATACACGAAAGTAATATATAGAAGTTTCCTTTAAACGGAGAGTAGATATATGGTATTTAAATATTTTAGCTCCACGCATTTGTATTCTTTAATCTTAACCATGAAAGCTTGTAGCCTTGGTATACAAAAGAAGTCAGTAAATTAAAGAAGGAGGAATATTCTTTATTCTTTTAGAAATAAATATAAGTTCATAATCCAACTAGGTTATAACAGTTATTTTAAGTTGTTTTTAATATGAACATCCTCTCTAATAAAGACTTAACCAACTAGTTAAATTGGATTGAGTCTATCTTAGTTTAAATTATTTGATTAAACTGAATTTATTAAATTTTAAAACTACTTATTATGAAAGATAATGAAATGTTTCCAAAAACGACCCCAGATTTAATTTCAAAAAAAGCAGCACTCGCGCCAAAAAATATAGAAGCTTGGCGTAATTTTAGTAAAACAGTTTTTGAAGCCGGAGCTTTAGATGAAAAAATCAAGCAACTTATTGCAGTAGCAGTAGCTCATGTAACCCAATGTCCTTATTGTATCCGTGCCCATACGCCCCAGGCACTTAAAAAGGGAGCAACCAAAGAAGAAGTTATGGAGGCTATTTGGGTAGCAGCCGAAATGCAAGCGGGAGCAGCTTATGCCCATGCTACTATAGCCATGGAAGAAATGGATAAACACAAGTCTTAGAATACATATTATATAATGAATTTAGATTGTAGTTTAGAAAAGTACTGAATTTGAATCCTAAACATTATTTGGCTTATAGATAAAAGTAGACTTAATACGAATAGAAGTTTTGTTTCCTGAAATTTGATTTTCAAATTGACTAAAAAACTAAAAACTGCTTTTTAGTATTAACAGGGTACAAATACTTGTTTTAGAAATTATTAATTTAATACCTGAAAATTATGAAAAATGAACTTGTTAAAATTACATCCATAACGCATGCAACTCCAGATGTCTTACATATAGTTACGGAGAGACCTAATGGTGTAAACTTTATTCCAGGTCAAGCTACAGAGATTTTTTTATACAAAGACAATTGGGAGAACGAAGGAAGGCCTTTTACTTTTACAGGACTTCCTAAGGACAAACATTTGGAATTTTATATAAAGACTTATCCTTCTCATAACGGAGTTACCAATCAATTACGAAGTTTACATTCTGGAGATAAATTAATTATTAATGATGTGTTTGGAGCAATAAATTATAAAGGCGAAGGTACTTTTATTGCGGGTGGAGCAGGAGTAACACCATTTATTTCTATTCTTCGGGATTTAAGAGCAAAAAATAAACTAGGAAGCAATAAACTTATTTTTGCTAATAAAAGAAGAACTGATATTATTCTTAAATCGGAGTTTGAAGATATGCTCAAGTATAATTTTATAAATATTCTTTCCGAAGAAAAAAATAAAGAATATGCTCACGGGTATATTACCGAAGATTTTATAAAAGAAAACGCTTTCTCCTTAAATAATTATTTTTATGTATGTGGTCCTCCAGGTATGATGGATGCTGTAGAGAATCAGTTAAAAAGTTTGAATGTTCCTAAAGAGCTTATAATAAAAGAAGCTTTTTAAAATTAAACTTAGTAAGTATGAAATAATAAACTACAATTATTGTTGTCATATTATGGTAGCTTTTAAATTAAATAATTTCTTAGTTAGTTAAAGAAGTGGTTCTCGTGTTTTTCTTGAGCACGTTTTTTAAACTAATTTAATAATAATAAATAATGTCATGCATATTTCTTCAAAAACAGCTATAGTAACGGGAGCAAGCAGTGGTTTAGGGGCAGCTATAGCAAAAAGTCTAATAGATCATGGAGCCGTGGTTTATGGTATTGGTAGAAACGATATTAAACTAAAGAATTTACTAAAAAAATTAGGAGACAAGTTTATTCCTATAAATCTTGATATCTCAAATTTTGAGACTGTTAAAAAATGGGTGGATAAAACATTTTCTAAAAATCCTGGTCCAGACATTTTAATAAATAACGCAGGTGTTGGTTCATTTTCCCCTATAGATAAAATGACTGATAGTAGCTGGAACAAAATGGTAAATGTAAATTTGAATGGCTTGTTCTATATCACTTCAGAAGTTACAAAAATAATGAAATATAAAACTTCCAGTACACATATTATTAATATAGGTTCTATTCTTGGAGCTGTAGGACGAGCGGATGGTACAGCTTATTGTGCAACAAAATTTGGAGTTCAGGGTTTTAGCGACGCATTGTTTAAAGAATTAAGACCTTTTAATATAAAAGTAACCTGTATTAACCCAGGTTCTATAGAAACTTCCTTTTTTAAAAGTTCAGGTATTGAAGCGCACTCCAATATGCTGCAGCCAAAAGATCTTGCAGAAACTGTTTTGCACGTTTTGAAAACTCCAGATAATTTGTTGATAAACGAAATGACTATTCGTCCTTTACACCCTAAACCAAACTAAACCGGAGAAGAAATTTCGTTTTAGCCTATCAATTAATATAGAGACTTATAGTTTCATTATTTTTGAATGGAGAATCTGGAGTAAGTTATGTCTTTACAGCCAATGAAACGGTAATAATAAATACTGGTTAAAAAGCAGTATTTTATAACCCCATTGTTTTCTGCATGTTAGAAAAGAAAATCTTATAATTTGTAATCAATAAAAATAAAATGCTGCAAATATTCGACAAAACGCTTGGTTTTTACGATTAATTACATAAATTTGTTTTATAGAAACCCAAAATATCTACTTATGAAACCTAAAATTACTTTGTTTTGCCTTACTTTTTTATTAATGGTTGGCATGGGCTTTGCCCAAAATAATGCACCTAAAAGCATTATTAGTCAGGATGTAAGAATTGCTAAGTATCACGACCGAAAAGAATTAGAAACAATGAATAAAGGTGTTTTACTTAATCTTTATAATGAACGTATAGAGATTATTGTTAAAATTTTACCTTATATAGCATTTGCTACAAAACCAGGAGTAACTATGTCAACTTTTGGAATTCCTGATACAAAAGATAACAGAAGAGCTTTAGATGATCAAATAAATGCTACCACAAGTTATTTCCAGAGCACTATGGATTTTCAGAATAAAATATTACCCTATTCTGATAGAGCAAATTTAATTGCTGCCATTTTATTCTATGAAGAGACTCTAAAATCATTACATATATATAGCCAGAACAATAGGTTCTAATTTCTAAGTTTAGATTATCCATGTCTCTTGTTTTATAAACTAATTTAATTAGTTAAGGATACTTCATAAGTATTGAAATTTAAGAAGTCTACTTAAAACAATAAAACTTGATGTCTTAAGAAATTACTAAATCCTAATTGTGTAAGGCATTTTTTGACCCAGAATTAAATATAATAGTAAGCTAAGAAATGTGATTTTTTAATATTTATGAAAAATACTAAATTTTATTTGTAGGAAAAAACCTTAACTTCAAATCGATTTATGCATTTCGTCGCTTTTATTTGTATTTAATAGAATTATTTTCTATGTTTGATACATATATAAAAGAGATTTATGATTAATAAATAACTATTTTAACTATGAAAAATTTGCCCCAACTCTTAACTCTTTTTCTGTTAGTGTTTTGTAGCGTCAATGCACAACAGGAAAAAGGCATCATTGGTACCAATAACTGGCTAAACTCTTGGTCAGAATTTAATCCAGAACAAGTAGAGTACGGTGAGGCTACAGAAATTCTTACCGGGAATATTTCTACAGACACAAAATTGGTTAAGAAAAACGTTTACATGTTATTAGGAAATGTTTTTGTTACCGATAACGCCACTTTAACAATCGAACCGGGAACGGTAATTATTGGTGACTTTAAAACTAATGGTTCCTTAATCATTACCAAAGGAGCTACAATAATTGCAGATGGCCTACTTACAGATCCTATAGTTTTTACTTCTAATAGAAGTGTTAAAAAAGCTGGTGATTGGGGAGGACTTATTATTCTTGGCGATGCGCCAATTAATAAATTTGGAAATGGTTCTTCTGTAAATCACAACTTTAAATCTGTCTCTTACGATCAAATAAGTTATGGAGGAGATAATATTGAAAGTAATTCAGGAATTTTAAGATTTGTGAGAATTGAATTTGCTGGAAAAAAATTAATGGGTAAAGATAATTTTAATGCTTTGCTATTAGCTGGTGTTGGAAGTCAGACTATTATTGAAAATGTGATGGTTAGTTATTCTGCAGGAAACTCGTTAGACGTGTATGGCGGACAGGTTAACTTAAGTAAAGTGGTTTCCTATAAAGCCAACCGAATTGATTATAACTTTAATTACGGTACACAGTGTAATATTTATAACTCTTTAGCTGTAAGATCTTCTTATATCTCAAGTCCTGAAGGGTCTAGAGCTATGGAGGTGATGACTTATAAAGATGATAAAAGCGATATAGATTTCTCTAAAAAGCAAACCTTAGTTACAGCAACTAATTTAACATTAATCAACGCCAGTGATAATTTAGATTCTGAAATTAAAATGGGCTTAGTTAGAGAGGCTATTTATATTGGAGAATATGCTTCTTTAGATATGAGTAAAAGTGTTGTTTCTGGATTTAATCCAGCGGTTTTATTCGAGAATAAAATTAAAATCAATAATGAAAATTTAGATAGAATCCGATTTACAGAAATGTATTTCAATAATTGTAAGGGAAACATCTTTATAGAGTATAACTCTAATAATGAAGATTTAGAAAGTTGGTATGGAAATAGTAGCTTCTTTAATGTGTATTCTAAAGGATTGGATTCTGAAACATTTATTGATTTAAAGAATTCAAAAAGACCAGACTTTAGATTGCGTATTAATAAAATTATTGCATCTAGCTTAGATTAAACTAATTAGTAACAAAAATATTTAATTATAACCCCAAAAAACTAAAACAACAACTGCCCCAAATCTACATGAGCATTCTGACTAAAGAATTATACCTAACTAGTTCTTTAATATGTAAGGAATTATCAAACATGATAATACCCATAGAACATGCTATTCTGAAGAAACTTCTCATTTAGAATTGAAGACTAACTATTAAAGTGTATGGATAAAACTACTTTTGTAAAAAACCTACTTGCTGTTTTGTGTTTTTCAGTTCTTGTTCATAGCCAGAGCCTAAAAGCTCAGGTAGTTATTGGTGCTCCAAATCTAGGTTTTTCTCAGGCTTGTGCTAATACTGAATTTAATTCTTTTTATGTAAGTTTTGTTTTTTCACCAGAAGCCGCATTAAGTCCTAGCAATCAATTTATAATCGAATTATCAGCTCCAGATGGGAGTTTCTCTAGTACAGATCCAAATATTATTTATACTTCAAATGCAGGTGAGATTACATCATCTCCAGCAAATATTAATTTTTCTTTTCCAACAGAAACAGCAGGAGAAACTTATAGAATAAGAATTAAAAGTACAGCTCCGGCAGCAACTAGTACTGGGTCGCCATCATTTGCAGCTTATTACAAAATTCAAGACAGCCCTTTTACAATTAACCACTTAGTTCCTACAGCTTCATATTGTGCTGGAGGAAGTTACCTTTTAACAATAGATAATCCTGGAACAGGTCTAAACGATTCTCCTTTAAATTACCCATCCTTAACTTTTAAATGGTATAAAGAAACTGGTCCAACTACATCTGTGTTTGTTGCAGATGGAGAAAGTCTAACGGTTAGTACAGACGGAACTTATTTTGTAGAAACTAATTATGGTACCTGTACATCAGAGTCTTTCTCAAACAGAGTTACTGTTACAGAATCTACAAATGGTTCTACTACTAATATTGTATCTAGTTTGGGCAATCCTTTTTGTCCAGATTCGGGTCCAACAACTTTAACTACCTCGGCAGGAACTAGTTATCAATGGTATATAGATGGAACAGCAATTCCTGGCGCCACAGAACAAACTTATAATACCGAATTTTCTGGAACTTATTCTGTAACGGTAGATTTAGGAGGATGTATTTCAACCGCAAGTATAGAACTAGTTAGCGACATGTTTACAAGCTCGTTAAATGTAGATACAGAAAACACCATAGATCCTGGAAATTCTTTAGAGGTGATTGTAAATACAACAGCAGAAAACCCAGAGTTTTTGTGGTATTTAAACAATACAATAATTCCAGGAGCTACAGGAAACTCCTATCAAGCAACCCAAGTTGGTAATTATAAAGTTATAGTAAATCAAACAACCGGATGTTTAGTTTCAAATGAATTAGAATTTGAAATTATAGAAACAGTAGATCCATTTCCAAATGTGGCAGATATTCCAAATTTAATTAGTCCAAATGGGGATGGTATAAATGATACTTGGGTGATACCAAACCAATATGTTAGTGGCACAAACACACAAGTTATTATTATGGATTCTTATGGAAAAGTCCTTTTAAACACAAACGACTACCAAAATAATTGGCCTCAAAACGAATTAAGTTTTACTAGTGTAAATCCTGTGTATTACTATGTAATAACAACACAAGATAATAAAACCAAAAAAGGTTCTATAACCGTTGTAAAATAATATGAAAACACTTTTACTTATAATAGTCTTGTTTTTCTGTTCGATACAATTCAGCTTCTCTCAAGAAGATGGTGTTGTATCGTTGGCTATTCCAGTAAGGAGTTCTCTAAAGTTTAATCGTTATATTATAAACCCAACCTTCAGTTTTGTAAGAGAGCAAAATACCTATATTAATATTACTAATAAAAGAGAATGGGGACAATTTGATGATGCTCCACAAACTTATCTAATTAACTACTCGGGAAGATTT
Organism: Xanthomarina sp. F1114; assembly: GCF_026410255.1. Lineage (GTDB taxonomy): Bacteria > Bacteroidota > Bacteroidia > Flavobacteriales > Flavobacteriaceae > Xanthomarina. The sequence continues at coordinate 20,301 of NZ_JAPMLL010000005.1, read as the reverse complement.
AAAGAAAATATTGGAGTAGGAGTTGGACTTTTTCAACAAAATCACGGAGTATTAACCACCTTTGGAGGACTTGTGAACTTAGCTTATAATGCTCAATTACAAACAGATAGTAACTTAACTTTTGGTTTAAATATAGGGTTTTATAAAAGTAGCATCAACGATGGAAAGGTAGTTGTAAATCAGCCAGACCCATCCTTAGATAATATACCTAATAATATGGTATTAAGTGTGAGTCCTGGTATTAATTATGGGCTAGTATTTTTCGACTTTGGTTTGTCGGTTAATAACCTGGTTCAATACAATTTTAAATCTTCAGAATTACTAAAAAAGGATCCACAACAAAGTATTCAAGCACACTTAATGTATACTGGGTATATGTCTAGTCGTGGTTTTTTTGATGAAAGTAAGTTTTCTGCTCTCGTAAAATCCGAATTTGAAAAAGATCAAACTATTTTTTCAGGAATAGCTATGCTTATGGTTCCTAAAGGAATTTGGGCGCAAGCTGGTTATAATTCAGTATATGGTTTTACTGGTGGGCTTGGTATTAATATTACTAAACAAATAGCTGTAGAATACAATTATGAAAAAGCAGTAGGAGATCTATCAACCTTTGGAGCTTCGCATGAATTTACTTTAGCTTATAAGTTTGAAAGTAGAGATAAATACTATTATAGTGGAGACGATAGGGAAGAAGCCTTGCTCATGAAAGATAAAAAACGTAAGCCAGGAATTTCTACAAAACCAAAAATGAGTGCCGAAGAAAGAGCTCAAGTAACAGAAGAGAGAGCTCGTGAAAGAGCAGCAGCTCAAGAACAAGCAAGATTGGCAGCAGAAGAAAGAGCACAAGCTAGAAAAAGTGCTCAAGAAGCAGCTCAACTTAATAGTGAAGAAAAAGCTAAAGCCATAACCGAAGCACAAACTGTGGCAGCTACTCAAGCAGAAGCAGCTGAGGCTCAAGCTAATGAAGAAGCAAGATTGGCAGCAGAAGCAGCCGCTCAAGCTCAGGCTAATGAAGAAGCAAGATTGGCAGTAGAAGCAGCCGCTCAGGCTCAGGCTAATGAAGAAGCGAGATTAGCAGCAGAAGCAGCCGCTCAAGCGCAGGCTGAAGAAGAAGCGAGATTGGTAGCTGAAGCAGCCGCTCAAGCTCAGGCTGAAGAAGAAGCAAGATTAGCAGCAGAAGCAGCCGCTCAGGCTCAGGCTAATGAAGAAGCAAGGTTAGCAGCAGAAGCAGCTGCTCAGGCTCAGGCTAATGAAGAAGCGAGATTAGCAGCAGAAGCAGCTGCTCAGGCTCAGGCAGATGAAGAAGCAAGGTTAGCAGCAGAAGCAGCCGCTCAAGCTCAGGCAGATGAAGAAGCAAGGTTAGCAGCAGAAGCAGCCGCTCAAGCTCAGGCTGAAGAAGAAGCAAGATTAGTAGCAGAAGCAGCTGCTCAGGCTCAGGCTAATGAAGAAGCAAGGTTAGCAGCAGAAGCAGCAGCGATAGCACAAGCTGTACCAGTTCAACCAGATGTACAAGTAACTCAAAAAGATGAATTGGCAAAATCGATGTTTGCTTTAACTGAAAGCACTAAAGAATCTAAAGAACAACAGGAGGAATTATTACAAAGGTTTGATGATGTAATCGCTATAAAAGATCAAGACCTTAAAGATTTAAGAGAAGAAAACGATTTAAGTGAGCAAGGTATTTATTTGGAACCAAAGCCATTTAAGAGTATTACTGCAGAAAACCGAGCTTTAGCAGCTTTAAGAGCCGATTTAGATAGAGCTATGGAAGAAAGAAGTAAAACTATTAAAGAATTGGAGGAGCTTTATATTCAGAGAATTCAAAAAGGATCAAATAAAAATGATGCTACCAGTAAGTATTATTTAGAAACTATTAAAGGAATAAGAGAGGAGCAAAAGCAGTCTGAAAAAGTAAAAGCTAGACTTGTTTCAACCCTAGAAACTATTAATGTACAAACAGAAATTGAGAGAAAACGACGAATAAAACGTGCTCAATACGATAATGAAAAAGACAGATATATTAAAGACAGAACAGCCTTAGAAAGAATTATTGAAAGTACGCCAATAAGTTCTGAGACCTTGACTGCAGAAGATTTTGATTTTGGTGAAAAACAAACTAGTAATGTGCAAATCTTAAAAGGAGTTCAAAATGTGGAAAATGGATTTTACATGATTATTGCTGTTCATAACAACGCAAAAGATAGAGACGCCTTCTTGGAAAAAGTGGTGTCTACTGGACAAAAAAATATTAATTTTTTCTTCGATGTTAATTCAAGTAAATATTTTATTTACTACCAGAAGTTCGATTATGTAGAAGAAGCTATGAATAAATTACAAACAAAAGGAGATAAACCTTATAACGGGAATATGTCTGTAGTAAAAATTGAAAATTAAAGAAAAGAACTAATTTAAAAGTACCATTTGTTTTCATTATGCCCCTAATGATGATTAAATGTTTATAAATAAATATATCATGAAAAAACCTACTTTTTTTAAGATCGGCATCATTGTGACTATCTTATTGATGAGTTTACAATCTATCGCCCAAAACTTCGTGCCATTTACCCCTAGATTTGACCGAACTCTAAAAGGAGATATTCGATTAATCGGAAACAATATTCTGGGTCCTTATAGTAATGCTCCATACAACGGTGGTCAATATAATCACTTAGTAAACATGATTTATGTGGATGTAGATGGAGATCCTACAACCTTTAACTCTAGTAGTGCCGATTTAGAAATTCCGAATCCAGGTTGTTATGAGATTGTTTATGCTGGTTTATACTGGGGAGCAGTAAATAATGGGGATACACCAATGACCGAGGTTAAGTTTAAAGGACCTTCAGGGAGTTATCATGATATTACAGGGTCAATAATTTACGAAGCCAATGGTACTCAAACAGGTAGTAGTTACCCATATTCATGTTATGCAGATGTAACATCTATAGTTTCTGGTCTACCTAATAACCTAGGAACTTATACTGTAGGTAATGTATCTACTGGTCAAGGTCAGACAAGTACTTTTGACCCGTATAATGGAACTGGACATTCAGCTGGTTGGTCTCTATTTGTCGTTTTTGAAGACCCTACGTTGCCAGGAAAATACCTGACTAGTTTTGATGGGTTTAGCTCTATTAATAGTTCTAATGACGTCAATGTTCCAGTATCCGGATTTACAACTCCGCCACCTCCAATTCCTGTAAGAGCCAACTTTGCTTTTGCTGCTTTGGAAGGTGATCAACCTATTTCTGGAGATCGTTTAAAAATAAACGGTTACACCATGTCGACTGCAGATCGTTCAGTAAATAACTTCTTTAATTCTTCTGTTACACAGTTAAGCGCTTTACCTGTAAATAATAGAAACCCAAATAGTACCAACACTTTAGGTTTTGATACTGGAGTTATGGTGGTTCCAAACCCTGGGAATACTGTGATAGGAAATGGAGATACTGATGCTGTTATTAGAATGGAAAGTAATCAGGACCAATATTTCGCATATTTCTTTGCTTTTGCAGTAGATGTTATCGAACCCAAAATAGTGCTTACCAAAATTGTTGAAGACGATTTAGGAAATGATATTGGCGGTCAAACTATTGGTTTGGGGCAGCCATTAAATTATATAATAGGTTTTCAAAATACAGGAAACGATGATGCTAATAATTTAATTATTAGAGATATTCTTCCTGTAAATGTTATTTATAATCACCCAACCGATTTGGGAGTTTTACCCCCTGGAGTTACTGTACAAAGTTATAATCCAGGTACAAGAGAATTAGTATTTAGTGTGGACAACTCTATTGTGGAACAAGACGATCCGGTTACTGAAATTCGAATTCATGTACAAGTGGTAGAGTCATGTAATGCGTTAAACGACGCTTGTTCGAACATTATTAACAACCAAGCTTTTGCAACTTATAGCGGGATTGAAAACCCTGATTTTGAGATTTCAGATGATCCTAGTATAAATACAAATACAGGTTGTTTAATTAAGCCTCAAGCTACCAATTTTTTAGCAGATTTAAATGATTGTATTTTTACCGAAAATGAAACTCTTTGTGGAAACACAGTTGAATTAACAGCTGCCGATGGTTATGATGCTTATTCCTGGTCAACTAGCCCAACTGGTGTTCCTGTTATAGGAACAACCCAAAGCATTACAGTTTCAGATGTTGGAACTTATTATGTTCATAATACAGCAACGGCACCTTGTCAGTCTATAGATCAAATTTTTGAAGTCACCAATTTTGGTGGGGCTACAGTTACAAACCCAGTGATTCCATTTGCCGATGAAGTAGTTACTTGTCCGAATAATGGAAAACCACTTCCTAATATCTTTTTATGTGGAGCTAACGACTTTAGATTAATTGAAACTAATATTACAGATGCATCTTCAATTGTTTGGGAACAACTAGACGAAGGAAGTTGCGCACCTGTTGGAAATACAGATTGTGCTAATGAAAACGCATCTTGTACATGGAATCAAGTAAATACTGGTCCATCCTTTAACGCTAATATTGCAGGACAATTTAGACTTACCTTGAACTATGAAGGTGGATGTTTTAATCAGTATTATTTTAATGTTTATCAGAATGTACTAAACCCAACAGTTACAAGTAATGATATAATTTGTGATACTCCAGGACAGATTACGGTAGGTGGAGTACCAAATGGTTATGAGTATAGTATTGATGGTGTAAACTATCAAACGAGTAATATTTTTACAATTACTGTTGCAAATACTTATACAATATATATTAGACAAGTAGGTGTAACATCAAACCCATGTATTTTTACGGTTCCTGATGTACAAATTAGAGAAAGAAATTTTACGGTTTCAACCATTATAACACAACCTCTATGTTATGGAGATAAAGGAAGTATAAGCCTAGCTGCAAACGATGTGCCTCCACAGTACTTCTTTTCTATTTATAACGGGGCAACTTTGGTTAACAGTGTTGGACCTATTTCAGATAATAATTATACCTTTTCAAACTTGAATCCAGGAACTTATACAACTCTTGTTGAGACGGAAGACGGTTGTACATATACCGAGGATATCACCATTATAGAACCGTCTTTATTAACTGCTACTTCGGCTTTAACGAGTCCGTTAACTTGTACAGATGGTGAAATTACAATTTATGCGGATGGAGGTACAGCTCCTTATTTCTACTTTGTAAATGGAGATACAGATTTCCAAACAGTACCAGAAATAGTAGTAACAACTCCTGGAGTTTATAATGTTTTAGTTGTTGATTCTAATAACTGTGAGACAACAACTACTATTACGGTTGAAACTTCATTAGCTCCAGAATATACGGTAGATCAGACCAATATTTCTTGTGCTGGTTCTGAAAACGGAACAATTACAGTTAATGTTACCAATCCTAATGGAAACAGTTTAATGTATAGTATAGATGGTGGAATTACCTTTGTAAATTCTAATGTTTTTACAGGACTTTCTGCTGGAGATTACGAAGTGGTTGTAGAATATACAACTGGACCAGATGTTTGTATTTCTAATCCTCAAACTATTACCATTACAGAAACAGATACATTAACAGGAACTGTAACGTTAACAGCACCTTATACTTGTACTTCTTCGGGAGTAATAACAGTATCCGATGTATCAGGAGGAACTCCTCCATATTCTTATAGTATAGATGGAGTAAATTTCCAGAGCGGAACTACTTTTACAGACTTATCTAATGGCACATATACTGTAACTGTGCAAGATGATACTGGTTGTACTTTTATTGCAGACGATATTACAATTGAAGCATTAGACCCTCCAACAGATTTAACTTTTGATAGTTCGGCATTAACCTGTCCGTTAAATAATTCAACAGTTACTATTACCGGAACTACGGGAGGTTTTGGAACTTTAGAATATCAAATAATTGCACCTGCATCAGCTGCAACTCCTTATCAAGCTTCAAATGTATTTGCTGATTTAGCACCAGGAACATATACTTTCCAGGTAAGCGATGAAAATGAGTGTACATATTCAGAATCTTATACTATTGCGCCATTACCAGCTTTATCAGTAGTGGGACAAACTACAAGTAATATCACTTGTTTTGGAGATGCTAACGGTACGGCTCAATTTACAGTATCTGGCTCAACAAGTTTTGAATATACTATAAATGGAGGAACATCGATTACAGGAACTTCTCCAATAAATCTAACAGATTTAACCGAAGGAACTTACACTATAGTAGTTACAGATACTACTACAAATTGTGAGGCTACTACTACTGTAACTGTAGAAGGACCAGACTCAGCTTTAAGTATTTCAACTACAATAGCACCAATTACTTGTAATGGTAATGGTGAAGTTGTTATTGATGCTTCAGGAGGTTGGGGTGGAAATACTTACACCATAACTTTACCTGATGGAACTGTAACTCCAGCGCAGGCAAGTAATACTTTTGTCAATTTATCTCAAACTGGAACATATACTGCAACTGTTACAGATACTAACGGATGTTCGGAGTCAACTACTTTCGATTTAGTTGTGCCATCAAGTCCTACTGCTACAATAAGCTTAACATCTGATTATTGTTACGATAGTACTAATGGAGCTACTTTAGAAGTAACAGTTTCTGGAGGACAAGCCCCTTACGAATACAGTATTAATGGATCGCCATATATTTCAAATAATATATTTAATAACTTGGTTCCAGGAACTTATACAATTACAGTAAGAGATGCTTTTGGATGTACTTTTAGCTTGCCAGCAGAAACTATTGAGCCTCAATTAACTTTAAGTACAGTTATTACTAAAGATTTAGATTGTACGGTATCGCCTGATGCCTTAATTACAGGAACTATTTCTGGAGGATATGCGCCATACACCTATGAGGTATCAATTAATGGAGGTGCTTTTACAGCTTTAGGAGCAACAGGTACACCATTTACTTATTCAACAGGAACAGATGGAACGTATCAATTCCAGATAACAGATGCTCAGGGTTGTACGGTTACTTCAGGAGTAAGCACAATAGATGAGTTAACCTTACCAGAAATTACATCCGTAACGCAGATAAAACCTATTTTATGTTTTGGAGATAGTAATGCGGCTATCGATATTGTAATTAATACAACTGTAGGTGAACCAGTTTATGAGATTAATGTGTTTAATACTACTACAGGAGTAGATTATGGTACGCAAACTTCAGGATTATCTTCAGGTTCTTATATAATTACCTTAACCGACGGGAATTCTTGTACAGATACTGAAACTATTATTATTGCAGAACCAGATCAAATTGTAGTAGATTATCATTCTGTAGATATTACTTGTGATGCTAGTGGTCAATCTCAAGGATCTGTAATAGTCGATGGAGTAACAGGAGGAACTCCTCCATATAACTATTTTGTTACTGGAACTAATGGTTATTCAAATTCAGAATTAAACGCTTCAGGATCAACTTCAGTTAGTTTTGATGTCGTTGATTTTGGACTGTACCAAATTAACGTAGTAGATGCTAATGGATGTTCGGTGTTAATACAAGATGTCCTTGTTGCATCTCCACCGGACGATTTAGATATCAATATAGATACTACTGTAGATTGTCTTTCAGGAGGAGAAGCTGTTGTAACTATTGGAACTACTTTAATTAGTTCAGGACCTTTCTACTTCAGTATTTACCAGGGACCAATTTCTGTATATCCAAATCCACCAGGATCATGGCAACCAGAAGACGCACCGGGAAGTCAATCAACTACATTTACTGGGTTATTACCAGGAGTTACCTATACATTTATTGTGTATGATGACTCCACGGGTTGTAGTTATTACGAATCTGCTACAAGTCCTGTTCCAACAAATTCTACCTTAACAGCATCGGCTGTTACAGCCAACAATATAACTTGTACAGGAAGTGCAGATGGAAATGTATCGTTTACAATAAACAGTGTTTATGGAACATCAACAGATGTTAGCTACGAGATATTCGATTCACTTTCATTAAATTCAACAGGAATTAATGGAACAGGAACAGTTCCTGCAAATGGTTCTTTACCAATAACCAATTTAGGGCCGTTACCTTTTGGACAATATTTTGTTCTAATTAGCGAAACTACAGGGCCAAATACTGGATGTAGTGTGGTAACTGTACCTTTTAATATTACAGAATCTGCTATAGAATTGGACTTAAGTGCAACTGTAGACCAGAATGCCAATTGTAATGCAAACTCTGGTGTTATTAATGCAGTAGCTACAAATGGAACAGCACCTTATGTGTATCAAATAACAACTTCGGCAACGCCACCACTTGCAACAGATCCACTATGGGATTCTGCAAATACATTTAATATGGATGCCAATAGTTATTATGTGCATGTTATGGATGCCTACGGATGTATTAAATCAACACCAGTTCTAGTTCTACCAATGGATCCATCACCTGTTGTTGCTGCTTCTGTTAGTAATCAATGTGATACTGCCGAAGGTAACTTTGAAATCGACGTTACTTTAGCAACAGCGGGAATGCCTCCATACACTTTTAGTGTTAATGGTGGAGCTTTCCAGACACAAACGGTTCCATTTACTATTGAGAACTTATCATCTGGAACTCATACTATTGAGGTAAGAGATGTTAATGGATGTGGAAACATGGTAAGTGTTGATATTGAATCTCCATTAGGAATTACACCAACAGTTACAGGAATAACCACTTGTTCTGATGATGATGGAGAAATTACAGTTTCGGCTATAGGTGGAACAGGAACTTATACGTACAGTATACTTCCTAATCCAGGTTCTATAACCTTAACAGGAAATGTGTTTTCTGGAGTTCCAGCGGGTACATATACTGTAACTATTACAGATGCTACTACTGGTTGTACAGAAGATGCTACTATTACATTAGATCCTGCAACTCCAGTTAGCTTCACTACTACAGTAACAGATGTTAGTTGTTATGGAAGTAATGAAGGAGCTATAACAGTTAATTTAGATCCAGGAAACGATAACCCAATTTACACTTATGAAATTACCGCACCAATTGTTGTTGGACCTCAAAACTCGAATCTGTTTACAGGTTTAGCGGCTGGAACATATACAGTTCAAGTAAATTCAGGAAGAGGATGTTTGGCTACAGAAAATGTTGTTATTGGAGAACCTACTTTATTAGAAGTATCTGGAGTTGCTACCGATTTTGCGTGTGCAGCAGATGGTTCAATAAACACATCGGTTTTAACAATTACAGAAGTAGGAGGAACTGGACCTTATACATATAGTATTAATGGAACAAATTATTTTAACTCTAATATTTTCGATATAATCGATACCGGAAGTGCACAAACCATAACTATTTATGTTAAAGATGCTAACGGGTGTATTGCAACTAATACTGTTAATATATTGCCTTTACCAACCTTAACTTTAGCAACGGTTACAGAAGCCACTCCAATTGATTGTAATAATACAGGATCTTTAGAGATAACTGTTACAGGTGGATCTGGAAACTTTGAATATGAAATGTTACCAGATGGAGTACCACAGGCTTCTAATATTTTTGATGTTAGTGTACCTGGAGATTACTACTTCTTAGTAACGGATTTAGGTACAGGTTGTAATATAGCTACAGCTGCTTATACGGTTGCTCCATTTAATTTAATTGATGTTAGTGCAACAGCTACCACAGCAGTAACTTGTTTTGGAGATAATAATGGTGCATTAGAGATTGATGTAACCGGATATTCTGGAGCTTATAATTATGAGGTTTTTGATAGCTCAGGGACTTCTGTTGTAGGTCCAATAACAGCAAATACAAGTACAAATCCACAAGCAATTACAGGATTAGAAGCTGGAAATTATACTGTTGAAGTTACCGAAACAGATAGTCCGTTCTGTGCAACAACTACTAATGTAGTAACTATTGCTTCTCCAACAGAGGCTCTAGATGTTGTAGCATTAGAAACTTCGAATGTAACTTGTACAAACGACTTAGGAACTATTAACGCAACAGCAACTGGTGGTTGGGGAACTTATCAATATGAATTAACAGGAGATGCTATCGTTCCTTACTCAAGTAATGGAACCTTCGAAAATCTTTCAGCAGGAACTTATACAGTGAATGTAATGGATGCTCAAGGCTGTATTGCTTCAGATACAGTAACACTTGTAATACCTGATCCAATAGATGCCATAGTTACAGCTAGTGCTACTTTATTAAATTGTTTTGGAGACTCAGACGCTACAATTGCTGCAACTAATATTACAGGTGGATTAGGTAGTAATTACTTATATACATTAAATATGCTTACGCCTACAAGTAGTACGTCAGGACCTCAAAGTTCTCCTGTCTTTGAAAACTTAGGAGTAGGAACTTATCAGGTAGTAATTACAGATGCTTATAGCTGTAGTTTTACTTCTCCTGAAATTGTAATTACACAACCTACGCCGGTGCAAGCTAGCTTGGTAAAAGCGACATCGCAAACATGTTTAACAGAATCGACGCTTACTTTAAGTGCAACAGGGGGAACAGGAACATATACCTATAGCAACAATAGCAACTTTACACCTATTCTAGGAACTTTCTCAACGTCAGTAACGTTTACAGTTCCTGTTGGAACACACGAATACTACGTGCAGGATGCTAATGGATGTGTGGCTGTTGTATCTAATCAAATTATTATTGATCCGTTACCAGATTTAACTCTGGATCTGGATGTAACCAATGGGTTTATTAACTGCGCGGGCGATACAACAGGAGTTGTTGTTGCTACGGCTTTAGGTGGACTAGGAAACTATGTTTACACATTACAAGACGGTTCAGGAAACATTATTCCTGCTACGCAAAATAGCCCTGGTGTTTTTACAGAATTAGCGGCAGGAACTTATGTAGTACATGTGGAAAGTGGAGATTGTGAAAATACAACTGCTCCATTTGAAATAACAGAACCTATGGAGGCCTTAGATGCTCCATTTACAGTTACAAATGTTACTTGTTATGGTGCCAATAATGGAACTGTAGTTATAAACGCTACCGGTGGAACAGGTATTATTAAATACGCTATTTCTCCGCAATTGAATCAGTTTTTTGATACGAATGTATTCGAAAACTTAGAGCCTGGAGATTACGAAGTTATTGTACAAGATGAATTAGGTTGTTATGTAACAATCGATTTTACTATAACAGAACCAACTCCAGTAATCATTTCAATAGTACCGGGATCAATTTTACCAGAAGTTTGTGATGGCGATTTAGATGGTGAGTTTAGTATTGATATCGCTGGAGGAACACCTCCTTACTCCGTAAGTATAGACGATTACAACGGACCTTATACAACAGGAACTGCAGGACAAACTCAGTTTGATTTCACGAACTTAGGTGGAGGAGATCATATTGTTTATGTACGTGATAGTCTTGGATGTGAATCTGAATGGAATATTACATTCCCAGAATCTGTATTAATCAATCCGTTAGTTGAAATTGACTACACCTGTGTAAATAATGCCCAAGGGAATGTAGTAACAGTAATTGTTGACGATAGTATTACAGATCCAAGTGAATTAGATTATTCATTAAATGGAGGTCCGTACCAACCAAGTAATGTATTTATAGATGTGGTTCCTGGAAACGGACACTTTATAGATGTTAGACATACAAATGGTTGTATACAAAGAACCCCATTATTTGATATTATGGGATACGACCCATTAACACTTGTATTAAACGACGGTGAAATAAACGAAATAGTTGCTGTGGCTACCGGAGGTTCTGGCGGTTATCAATACACTCTTGATGGTGTAGACTACGGAAGTACTAATGTATTTGTTATTTCAGAATCTGGAACTTACACTGTAACAGTTACAGATAGTAATGGATGTACAGTTACAGCTTCAAGACATTTCGAATTTGTAGATGTATGTATTCCAAATTACTTTACACCAAATGGAGATGGAAACCAAGATGGTTGGGCACCAGGATGTACAATCCATTACCCAAATCTTGATTTCGATATTTTCGATCGCTATGGCCGTAAAATTGCCACTTTAAGAATAGGTCAATCTTGGGATGGAACCTATAACGGGAAAGAACTTCCAACAGGTGATTACTGGTATGTGGTTAGACTGAATGATCCTAAAGATAATAGAAGTTTTGTTGGACATTTCACCTTATATAGATAACCATAAACAGTGATTATTAAAAAACAAAAACGAATTAAAATGAAAAAGCTACTTATATTTTCCCTGTTTTTTGTCTTAACACATAGTTATAGTCAAGAGTTAAATCTACCCGTTTTTACACAATATTTAGCAGATAACCCATTTGTAATTTCCCCAACTTATGCGGGAATAGGAGATAATCTGAAAATTAGAGCAAATGGACTAACCCAATGGGTTGGAATAAAAGGAGCTCCAGATAACCAATCTCTTTATGCCGATTTTAGAATTGCAGATCGTTCGGGAGTTGGAGTTTCGCTATATAATGATAAAAATGGATACACCTTACAAAAAGGATTAAAACTGTCTTTTGCTCATCACTTAATATTAGATTATTATTCCAAGCAGTATTTATCTTTTGGTATATCTTATAATTTAAATAGTTTTAGAATTGATATTGATAAATTTCAACCAACCTACGAAACACCAATTATAGATCCAAGAGTAACAGACGACAGAGCTAACTCTAATAATAACTTTGATGTGGGAGTTTTATATAGAAATAAAGGCTTCTACTTTAGTTTAAATGCTAATAACCTATTGCCAAAGGATATTGACGATTATGTAGGTATTGAACCTGATTTACTTTTAAACTACCAGATTTATACGGGACTTATTATTCAAAATAAAAACAACAAAAGTTTAGAAATAGAGCCTTCTCTATATTTCCAGTATTTTGATAGTGATAACCGTTCTAGTACAGATATAAATATCAAGGTTAGAAAGTTTAATAAAAATGAAGATTATTTTTGGGGTGGAATTTCCTATCGTTTCCTTAACGACCAATTTATGAATCCTTTAAACCTTGGACCTATGGCAGGAATAAAGAAATCTAATTTCTATTTTGCTTATGCATATCAAGTTACAATTAACGATATGGCTGGGTATAACTCCGGAACCCATATGATAACTATAGGATTAGACTTCTTACAAGGTATTAGTAATTGTCCTTGTACTCAAAGTCCATTGCACTAAACGGGAGAACTTTATGTGCTAATCGAGGTTGAAAGTATTTAAAACACGAAACAAAAGAGATATTATAACTTAAATAAAAAAATTGTAGCATCTGGAATGATGCTTTAGAAATTATATAAAAAGAGGATTGAAAAAGCTAGTCTAACTTGAATTCTTGTGGGTTTTGTTAGGCTAGTTTCTTATTACGTACCACTAATTAAGCTTAGTCTATTAAGAAAGAGAAATAAAAAGTTTCTAAATTAAAATTGTTACTTAGAACATCATCGACCAGGATAAAGCAAAACCATTTGTATTTGCACCTACATCTTTTAATGTAAGCGTTGTACCATAAGCTATTTTTATGGCTTGTGTTTTAAATATTGGCATTCCGGCAGAAAGTCCACCTAAAAAATTACCTCTTTCATCGTGTTTACGTTGTCTGTTAACAATAGAATTTCCTCCCAGACCATAACCAAAACTAAGGGTTGTCCAGATTTGATGCTTAAATAGTCTGGTAAGATGTGTTTGCACAGCAAAAAGTGGTTTCTGTTCTTTTGTTTTACCTATATAAAAGTTGTTGTTATTGGTATAGATAAAAACAGAAGTAGATAACTCGTAAGACCAAGGACCCCACTTATGTGTCATTCCCAATTGAGGTCTAAAAACAAACGTATTAGAACCAAGATTTAATAATTTATCTCCATAATATTGTCCAAAGGGAAAGCTAACAGCTAAAGAAGCTCCAACTGTTGTATATACTGGATTTTCCTTCATAAACTCTTGCATTTCTTTAATAGTCATTGCTTCAGGACCAATAAAGTTAACAGAAAGTCGCAATCTGGGATCCGCAAATCCTGTTCTAGTTATAGATGTTTCTTCTCCTTTTAAAAGTCCTTCCCAATTAGCAGAACTAAAAGGAATTAATACATCTATACGGGCTTGTTTGGTTCCAATTCTAAACGGCCTAACGTATTGTATGGCCATAGAATTTATAGATACCTGAGCGTTTTCTGCCTGCAAAATTGGATCAAAATCTATTTCTCCAAAAACATGATTAAATCCAACTCCAATTACTTGAGTTCCAAGAGGCATGGAGGTCCATCTTCTAGGTTCAATGTCTTGCGAAAATCCAGACTTAAATATTAGAAGTAGTAAAAGTAAATAAGCATTCTTACTTATTATTAAAATCGTTGTTTTCATTTATAGATTATTATTAATCAAATGTAAACAAAGTTTAAAGCAGATAGTAAAACAAACTTATTTAAGTTGTCATTTTTTGCTTAAGATATTTGCTTTTCTAATAAACTGAGTACTTTTTTCTAAGTCGTTTTTTGTTAAATAGCTAACACTAACATATAATATAAAAGAAATAGAAATTCCAATAAGCGCTTGTTTTGCCGATGCAATTTCCCAAGCAATTGGTAAATCAACACCTAAAGCAACCAACAAGTTATATGTTGAAAAAATCAAGCCAAAAACCATAGAAATGGTTGCTGCAGTAGATGTTCCACGACCCCATATAAATCCTAAAACTAATGGAACAAAAGCACCACTTGTAAGAAAATCTGATGCAATCCATGAAATAGTTAAAACAGATTGAATTTTTAAGGCAATTAGTAGAGCAATACCTGCCATAAAAATTGTGGATAGTCTAGCAATTAGCACAGAGTGTTTTGGAGTGGTTTTCGGATTAATATATTTTTGGTAAATATCTACAGTTAAAGAAAGTGCTCCCGTATTTATAAGAGAATCCATAGTAGACATTATTGCAGAACACAAACCAACAAAAAGAATTGAACTTAGAATAGGATTGGAGAGTTTACTAATTATATCTGGAACAATTCCACCTGTTGGAACAACATCGTACATTACTGAAGAAAACATACCTGTATAAGTAACCATTAAATACAAAGGAATAAAAGCAAAGAAGCTAAAGAGCATCATTTTTTTAGCATCTGTTGTTTTTTTAGCTGCCGAAATACGTTGCCATATATTTGCCTGAATCATCCAAGAAGTACCAAAGGTTATTACATAGGCTAGATTATCTGATACATTAGAGAAAAAGTTAGTATAACCAACTTTTGAATTATTAATAGCCATTAGTTTAACTTGTTCTAAACCACCTGCGTGCGAATAGGTATAGTAAAATAAAAATATGCCTGTAAAAAGGAAAAATACAAACTGTAACAAATCTGTAAGTACTACACCTCTAAATCCGCCAAACATAGAATAGGTTAGTACTATTAAAGTGCCAAGAATGGCTCCAGATTCGTAGCTCATATTAAAAAATGCATGAAAAAATCGGCCCATAACAATTACCTGAACAGACGAGGCAATAATCATAAAAATAATAATAAATATAGTAAGCATTAAAGATACCGTGTTATTGTATCTCTGGTTCATGAGCTCGGGTTGTGAGATTGTTCCAACATTTCTTATACCTTTAGCAAATAGATACATTAAAGCAGTAGCAATTAAAACCGGAACACCATAAATCCAAAAGGAGCTCAAACCATTGTTATGAGCGTGGTCTACTAAATCTATTGCCGATCCACCTCCCCACCAAGAAGCAATAAAAGTAATAGCCAATAACCAAGCAGGAAGTTTTCTAGAAGCTAAAAAATAGTCTTCGCTAGAAGTACTTTTGCTATTCCATAAACCAACCACAATAATTGCAAGAACGTAAATTGTTAAGAAAATAATAGTTATAGACGTACGGGGCATATAAAGAGGTATGTTTAATTTTAACTCTGCAAATTTAGTGTTTTCTAGTGCCTAGAGACTTTATCTTTTAAAAATTTAAGTCATTTAATTTATAGGTTCACCCTTTATATTTAATTAATAAGTACAAAAGCAGAACATAATTTTGGGTAAAAGAGGAAAGAAGACATGAACTTTAAAACTTGTTTTATTTAGGGTTTTTAATAAACAAGAAAAAAGTAAAATGTGTTTAGAATGACAGTTGTTTTATAGAGATTACAAAATGTTATAAAATTTTAAAGCCACTCAGTAAGAGTGGCTTTAGGGTAATAAGTTATTGTTAGGAAGGTATATAATATGTAAGCTATAAATATTAAAAATATTCCAACTTATTACCGTGTAATCTTAAAATAATAGAAGACTTAAGTTTTTTATTATTTTAATAGCTTTAGATTATTCTTCTGTATCAGAAATGATAATAAATTTGGAGCGTCTATTTTCTTGATGTTGCTCTTCAGAACATTTCACACCGTTAGAACATTCGTTCACTAATTGGCTTTCGCCATATCCAATAGCACTTTCTATTCTATCTTGAGCAATATTTCTAGAATATAAATAATCTCTTGTAGATTTTGCTCTTCTATCCGAAAGTTTCATATTATAACTATCCGATCCACGGCTGTCTGTATGCGATTCAATTTTAATAACCATATTTGGGTGTTCGCGCATAACAGATACAATATTTTCTAGCTCGTATGCTGCATCCGCTCTAATATCCCATTTATCAAAATTAAAGAAAATAGGGTTAATTACAATTTCGTTATAGTCAATTAATGGAATTAAGAATAAATCGCCATTATGTACTTTTTCGTGTTCGTTGGTTGTTTCTAAAGTAATTAAAGCATCTCTGTAATCAGGTTTACTACCAAGAATTTTATATGTTTTGTCGCAATCAAGTTCATAAGAGTATTGTCCTATTTCGTCTGTAGTTACCTCTTCAACAATTTTACCAGATTCGTCTATAAGTTGAACAGTTGTTAAAGGTAGAGGTTCTAAAGTTTTGCTGTTTCTAGCAATTCCTTCTACTTTTTGTTTACATTCATATACGTTAAATTGATAAATGTCATCACTTCCTTTTCCGTCTAATCTGTTAGAAGAAAAGAAACCTACTTGAGTATCTGAATCAATATAATAAGCAAAATCGTCGTAACCGCTATTATATGGAGCACCAAGATTAACAGTTTCGGCATTTTCGTCTTTAATATAATCTGATTTAAAAATATCTAATAATCCTAAGTTTAAAAATCCATCTGAAGAAAAGTATAGCGTACTATCTTTAGCTACAAAAGGAAAACCTTCACGACCTTCTGTATTTACTGTTGGACCTAAATTGGTTACTTCACCATAAGAGTTGTTACCATTTACGGTTACTTTATATATATCTGTTTGTCCGTATCCACCTTCACGATCTGAAGAGAAAAACAAGGTTCCATTATCCGGACTTAAAGCGGGATGATAAGTAGAGTAGGAGTCGTCATTAAAAGGTAATTCGGTAATATTAGACCAAACACTATCCACTAGAGTGGCTCTGTATATTTTTAATTGTACAGTACCTTGCTTATCCATTTTGGCTCTATTTCTTTTTCCAACGTTCATTCTAGAAAAATACATAGTTTGGCCATCGTTAGTTAAAACAGCATCTGCTGTATGTACATTGCTTCTACGAACACCTTCGAACTCTATTCTTTTAACATCTGATATTTCTTGCTCCCCATCTGTAGAACTAATAGTTGCTTGGTATAAGTCTAGGAAAGGCTCGTTATTCCATTTATAAATTTTATTATCTGTATTTCTAGACGATGCAAAATAAATAGTGCTATCGTGAACAAATGCACCGTAATCTGAATAATTAGAGTTAATAGAAAGGTTCTTTACATTTGCTAAAGTACCTTTTGTAGATGCTAATCTTTCGTATAAATGTAAATTGTTCTCATCTGCTTTTCTAGCTCTACTATCGTTATTTTGTAGAGATTTAAACTTATCTAACCAAGTATCAGCTGCTTCATAGTTTTTTAAACTACGTTGTGTTTGAATATACTTATAGATGTATTCTGGTTCCACACTAGAATATTGTTCCAATGCTTTTCCATACCATATAGCGGCTTGTTCAGAGTCGGAGTTGTTGTAATAACAATCTCCTAATCTAGTAAGGACATGTTTGGTATCTTTTCCGTTATCTACTGCTTCTTTATATAACTCAGCTGCTTTTAAATAGGCATAGTTATCAAAAAACTTATCGGCTACTTTTTCTTGAGCGAAAATGAAAGCACTAGTTAATACGAGTATTGTGAATATGAATTTTGTTTTCATGCTGAAATATTTTTAGAAGTATCTAGGTGATTTAATTCTTTTAGGTTTAAACAATTCGAACATGACTAGAATCTCATGTGTTCCTCCAGTATAACTGTTTAGATCGGATAATGGATATTCGTATGCGTATCCAATTCGGAATTCTTTAGAAATCTGAAAATCTACTATCCCGGCAAGGGCAGAGGTATTCTCGTTAATTCTATACCCTCCACCAAGCCATAGTTTTTCGTAGAATAAGAAGTTAGCCGTTAAATCGAATGATAATGGAGCACCATTGGTAGCTTTTACTAAAAAGGCAGGTTTTAATTTGGTGTTTTGACTAAGTGTGAAAACATAACCTCCAGTAAAGTAATAACTAACACGCTCTAGTGCAGCAATGTCCTGATTGTTTTTGCCTTTGGTATAATCTGTATTCAGAATTCTTGGAGCAGAAAGTCCTAAATACCACATTTGGGAATGCCAGTAAATTCCAGCTCCAACATTTGGACTCCAACGGTCTTCTACGCCATAAATATTTGGATCTTGTCCGTCGGGATCAATAGCGCCTCTATCTAAACTATATCCTGTAAAACCACCTTTTATTCCAAATGCAAGCTTCGTGTTATCACCTGTTTGAATGGTATAAGAGAAATCTGCATATAGATAAGAAAAACGTTCGTCTCCAAGCTTATCATTAATAAATGATAATCCCAATCCAATTTTTTCATTTCTCAAAGGCGTGTTTACCGATAAGGTTTGAGTTACCGGCCCACCGTCTATTCCAACCCATTGGCTACGGTGTAAGCCTACGATACTTAAAGTCTCACGGCTTCCAGCATAGGCCGGATTTATAGAAATTGTGTTATACATGTACTGAGTAAACTGTGGTAATTGTTGTGCAACTCCAACCGTACAACTCAATACTGCCAAGGCAACTATGTAATGTTTAATAGGTTTCATAGGTTATAGTTTTATTATTTGGTTCCTAGGTAGATGTAGCCTGTAAAAGGTTGTAATCCACTATTTTTTAAGTTTAGTATATAATAATATGTTCCGTTAGGTACTTTATCTGCACCTCCTACAGAGCCTTTAGATGTTGCACCATTCCAATTGTTTTGGTAGTTATTTGATTCGTAAATCATAGCTCCCCAACGATTAAATATTTTCAGGTCCATTACAAAGCCACAAGCCTCTACACCAGTAACTTCAAAGTACTCGTTCCATTGGTCACCATTAGGGGTAACCGCTTTCGAGATTACTACAGCTTCCGAACCACAATCTAATACAATACAATCATCGTTTACATTAATGGTAACTTCCGTAGTACTTAAACAACCGTTACTAGCAACTGTATAGCTAAATACATAGTCTCCAAGTTCTACATTTAATGGATCAAAGTATTGACCATCTAGGTTTGCATCTCCTGAGAGAACAATCCAAGTTCCTGAAGTGTCAGTTCCATAATAGTAATCGAATAAGTCAATAATCCCATCTTCTGTACATCTACTGTCATTTTCTGTAATAACAGTATCTGTCATGGTTACATAAACAATTTGAGAAGCTGTTCCAATATTATTACAAGAGTCACTAAACTCCCAAGTCCAGATTATTTCGTAATCACTGTTTGTTCCATCATAAGAATTGTCTTCGTTAAAATGTGTGATGGTTATATCATCTGAACAATCATCAAAAATTAATGTTGGTGCACTAGGAACAACATCACAGTTCACTGTAATATCAGATAAGTCGTTTGTTACCACCGGAGCAGTTGTATCTATTACTGATATAGTTTGAGATACAGACGAACTGTTTTCACAAGCATCAGTAAATGTCCAAGTACGCGTGATTACAATATTACAAGCATCTGAATGATCCGTTGTTTCTGAAACTGTACCAACAATCTCAGCGCCACAATTATCCACAGCTGTTAGTTGAGCAGCAGCAGGGATTTCAGTTCCACATTCATAAGTAACATCTGCAGGAGCTTCTGGAGCTACAGGAGCAGTTGTATCTATTATTGTGATTGTTTGAGAAACAGACGAACTGTTATCACAAGCATCAGTAAAGGTCCAAGTACGTGTAATTGTTATATTACAAGTATCTGAATTATCTGTTGTTTC
>NZ_JAPMLL010000058.1 GCF_026410255.1 Xanthomarina sp. F1114 | reverse complement strand
GATTTATTACCATCAGGATTTGATTATGTGTCTTTCAGTACATCATCTGGAACATATAATAATGTAACAGGAGTTTGGACTGCAGGAACAATTACTAACGGAGCTACCGAAACTCTAACTATAAATGTGGTAGTAAATGAAACAGGAGATTATCTGAACATTGCAGAAGTAACAGCATCCGATTTACCTGATCCAGATTCTACACCAAATAACGGTGATGAAACTGAAGACGATCAAGACAGCGTGTTAATTACACCTACCGATCTAGTAGCCGATTTATCGCTTACAAAAGAAGTAGTAAACGGAAA
>NZ_JAPMLL010000057.1 GCF_026410255.1 Xanthomarina sp. F1114 | reverse complement strand
AATAGATTTCAGCGAAAATGCTAATGTAAGAAAATTAGACCTATCCAATAATAAAACCTATTCAGGTGAAACTTCTGGAGAGTTTAAAACATCCGGACCATTTAAATTTATTGGTATATAATTTATCTCAATGAATAATAACATTTTACAAGTCAGTTAAATTAAAAACTGAATAATTCAACTTTTGCATAGATTTTAATAACCATTAATTATGTGTACAAGAATAGTTTATAAGGGGCCAAACAATACTGTTTTAACAGGCAGAACGATGGATTTTTCAATTGAAATTCCAGCAAACCAATGGATTTT
>NZ_JAPMLL010000056.1 GCF_026410255.1 Xanthomarina sp. F1114 | reverse complement strand
ATTGTAAAAGTACTTTCTATAGTAGTTGGCTCACAAGTATCAGTAATAGTATAAGTTACAGTTGTTGTACCACCATCACATAAAAGTGGAGCAGTGGGAGTTCCGTAATCTCCAGTAGCATTACAACCACCAGATACAGTAAATCCTTCTAGCCAAGTATTAAAAGCAGCATCTACAGCAGCTTGATCTGCATAGTCGCAGGCATCAGTAGTCATTGTAGCAGGAGCATTTGCAACAACAGCCTCAGGCGCTGAAATTGTAAAAGTACTTTCTATAGTAGTTGGCTCACAAGTATCAGTAATAGTATAAGTTACAG
>NZ_JAPMLL010000055.1 GCF_026410255.1 Xanthomarina sp. F1114 | reverse complement strand
TGGTTAGAAGGATTTACTGTATCTGGTGGTTGTAATGCTACTGGAGATTACGGAACTCCTACTGCTCCACTTTTATGTGATGGTGGTACAACAACGGTAACTTATACTATTACGGATACTTGTGAGCCAACTACTATAGAAAGTACTTTTACAATTTCAGCGCCTGATGCCGTAGTTGCAAATGCTCCTGCTGTTATGACTACTGATGCTTGCGACTATGCAGATCAAGCTGCTGTAGATGCTGCTTTTAATACTTGGTTAGAAGGATTTACTGTATCTGGTGGTTGTAATGCTACTGGAGATTACGGAACTCCTACTGCTCC
>NZ_JAPMLL010000054.1 GCF_026410255.1 Xanthomarina sp. F1114 | reverse complement strand
GATTTATTACCATCAGGATTTGATTATGTGTCTTTCAGTACATCATCTGGAACATATAATAATGTAACAGGAGTTTGGACTGCAGGAACAATTACAAACGGAGCTACTGAAACTCTAACTATAAATGTGGTAGTAAATGAAACAGGAGATTATCTGAACATTGCAGAAGTAACAGCATCCGATTTGCCTGATCCAGATTCTACACCAAATAACGGTGATGAAACTGAAGACGATCAAGATAGCGTGTTAATTACACCTACCGATCTAGTAGCCGATTTATCGCTTACAAAAGAAGTAGTAAACGGAAACACAACGCCATTAGTTGGGTCTCAAAT
>NZ_JAPMLL010000053.1 GCF_026410255.1 Xanthomarina sp. F1114 | reverse complement strand
AAATAATCACATAGATAAAGTAGAAAAGTAAAAACCTATAAAAAAAAGTTCCAAACAATACCAAAACGAAAGGCAAAATCACGGTAGGGATGGTTGGGAGCAGAATAATAATTGTAACCTGTCCATGCTGCATTAAAGTGCTCTGCTTTTAGATATATTCTAGCACTCTGAATTTTTGCATTCACAAAAAAATCAAATCTTGGAAAACCACCAAACTTTCGATCTGTTTGAACGTAGAACTCTGCCATAAGTGGATCGTAACCATTCATATAATAAGTAGAAAAATAATTGAAGGTAATCCCTGTTTGTAAAAATAAGGCCTTCTTGAAAAAATGATTGGAGTA
>NZ_JAPMLL010000052.1 GCF_026410255.1 Xanthomarina sp. F1114 | reverse complement strand
TACGTTGTTATCTACCAATATGTCGTGCCTAAAGGCACAATATGTGTGCTCTATGTTTTATTGTTACCGTTATGTTGTACCTAACGGCACGGTTTATATTCTGTGCTTTATTGTTACCAATATACCGTACCTGACGGTACGGTGGGATGTTTTACGGTGTTATCTACCAATATACCGTACCTAACGGCACGGTTTGTATACTATGCTTTATTGTTACCGATATGTCGTACCTAACGGCACGGTGGGATGCTTTACGTTGTTATCTACCAATATGTCGTGCCTAAAGGCACAATATGTGTGCTCTATGTTTTATTGTTACCGTTATGTTGTACCTAACGGCACGGT
>NZ_JAPMLL010000051.1 GCF_026410255.1 Xanthomarina sp. F1114 | reverse complement strand
CATGCTGGAATTAGAACTTCAGTTGTAAAGCTTTCTTCGGCACATCCTACAGCATTTCCTGCTGTATTATAGGGTGTAATACTCACAAAAATCTCTGTGTTTTCAGGGAAGTCAGTGGGTGGATTATAAGTTGTGGTATTGCCTACATCTACTCCATTTGCAAGATCTGAAGCTCCCGAACTTGTTCCAATAGTAATTAAATACCCTGTAGCGTTTGCAATAGCATTCCAAGTGATATCAGAATCGACCAAGACATCTGTTTCCCCATTAAACGGACTGACTAAACTTGTACATGCTGGAATTAGAACTTCAGTTGTAAAGCTTTCTTCGGCACATCCTACAGCATT
>NZ_JAPMLL010000050.1 GCF_026410255.1 Xanthomarina sp. F1114 | reverse complement strand
TGTAAATGAACTTATTTCTATCACCAAAAACATTGCCGTTTTTAGCGGCTGCAAACATACAACCTTTTTTGTTACTAAAAAGCTTTTTGAAATCTTTTTTTGAGTTTCTTCAATCTTCTAATCTCTATAACTTTGTAAGAACTTCGCTATACTCAGATATACCGTTTTTAGCGGCTGCAAATATACAACCTATTTTTATCCACAAACAAACGAAAATCCAATTAATTTTAATTATTTTTTTACAAAACAGTTTAGAGCTTTAAAATCAATCGCTTATCTTAAAAAGTTTTTTATACCCTTTTCTTAATACCCTCGTTTTTATGGCTAAGGACATCTGTTTTTATAAAAAAAAAAAAAAA